>NZ_JACJSI010000031.1 GCF_014698065.1 Nostoc flagelliforme FACHB-838 | reverse complement strand
ACACAAGAGTTAGTGCAGAAAGGTCATACAGTTACGGTTATCAGCAGCAAACCCGAAAAGCAAAAAGACATTGAAGCCTTGGATGCCACCGCAGCCATCGGCTCATTGGAAGATGTCGCCGCAGGCATCGCAGCTTTTTCACCCAACCTCACAAAATCGCGTTGCTCCCCCCAGAAAACAGGTTATTGCCTGATGAATAGTTAGCATCTAATTAATCGAATCGTCACTAGCCCCACCATCAAGGGTGTTATTACCGTTAGTACTAGAGGCTAAGAGAGTATCATTGCCAAAACCACCAACAAGATTGTCATTGCCTCCCTTACCATCCAATTTATCGTCGCCTTGTAAACCATTAATCAGGTCATCATCCGTTGTCCCATAGAGAACATCATTACCGTTGGTGCCATTGATATTTGCCATAACTTTCTACCTACCTAAATCAATTTTTCAGTAACTTCAACTATCAATTTGTTATTTGCGCCATCAAAGAGTACAAATAACTCATCGAAGATTTGACGTTTTCGGCATATTTTCATCTCAGTTTTGAGAAAAAGCAATTTTTATTTCAAAATTCACCCTGTTAACCAACTTGCAAGTAGCACTTATCTAGCTATATAGAACACCGCTTGCAATGATAAATTATGTTTTTATACATTTAGGATGCTCCTTTAGGTTTTAGGTGTTGTACGAATTCATCAGCCTATCCATTAACGACAAGAAGAAATTTCCGGCTTGTTGTAACCACCCTTAATTCAATAGAAAAAGCTGAAAAATATCTAAGAGCAAGCTAAAATGTCTGAAAATCAGACTTGATATTTAGTTTTTTGTCAATGCGTAAGCTCTGCTGTCTAAAAAATAGGGAAAAACTTTTTTACACTATTGTTGTCAGCTGTTATCTGTAGGTATTTAGTTTGAAAATAAATAACACTTAAATAACCTGATTAATAACTTGATAATAACTGTATCCTGAATAATTACTTAAAAGTCTATACTTAAAGAAGTATCTTTATATATTCTTCACGTTACTTACCAATAAATGTGTACATAAATACTTCACTTTGTAAAAAGTTTACATTTTTCGAGTTGACAGTCAAATTTCAAAGATGCTTGAAAGACTGATCCAAAAATATAGATATTTTCTTTTTTGATTGCTGCGATCGCCTAGGGCGGGCTACGCCTACGTGTGGCAATATCTTATATGTGTGCCAAAAATCCAAACGCAGACATGATCAAATTTAGCCAAGAACACTTGCAAACTATCCGCACCCATGCCGAAAGCACCTATCCAGATGAGTGCTGTGGTATAATTTTGGGCTATCTTGCTAATGAGGGCAAAAGTGTGGTGGAAGTCATGCCAACAGAAAATGCCTGGAATACTGAAGCGGCGGCTGAGTTTCCAGGAGAACGCACAACAGAAAGTAAAAGACGGCAATATACGATCGCACCCGAAGTTATGCTAAAAACACAAAAGCAAGCACGCGATCGCTCATTGAATATTATTGGCATTTTTCACTCCCACCCAGATCATCCTGCTATACCCTCAGAATGTGATCGCTTATACGCTTGGCAGGGATACTCGTATATAATAGTTACCGTCCAAAACGGCAAAGCTGGAGAACTCAAAAGTTGGAGCCTTGATGATACTCATCAGTTTCAAGTAGAGGCAATTGAAAATATAATTTAACGACTTAGTTTAAAGATAGTCACTCGTAACGGTTTTCACCGCTACCACGGATGAAAATCCGTCTTCCCTACTCCCTATCTCTATATGAGATACAGTTTTTCGATAGGATTAATATTCCGCTCTCCCAGATCATAACTGCTATGCTCAATCCCAATCTGGATGAAATCCAGTTGACCAAAGACGATTACGAACGCTACTCCCGACACCTGATTTTGCCGGAAGTAGGGTTAGAAGGACAGAAGCGCCTGAAAGCTGCCAGTGTACAGTGTATCGGTACAGGTGGACTAGGTTCACCACTACTTTTATATCTGGCGGCGGCGGGTATTGGACGCATCGGGATTGTCGATTTCGATGTTGTCGATACTTCTAATTTACAACGCCAAGTAATCCACGGTACATCATGGGTGGGTAAACCTAAGATTGAATCCGCAAAAAACCGCATTCACGAGATTAACCCCTATTGTCAGGTTGATTTATACGAAACTCGCCTGACTTCCGAAAACGCCCTGGAAATTCTTCAGCCTTACGATATCGTAGTGGATGGTACCGATAACTTCCCCACCAGATATCTAGTTAACGATGCTTGCGTATTGCTGAATAAGCCCAACGTCTACGGTTCAATTTTACGCTTTGAAGGGCAAGCTACTGTATTTAACTACGAAGGTGGCCCGAATTATCGTGACCTTTTCCCAGAACCACCACCACCAGGAATGGTTCCTTCTTGTGCAGAAGGTGGCGTATTGGGAATTTTGCCAGGAATTATTGGTTTAATCCAAGCAACCGAAACTGTCAAAATTATTCTTGGACAAGGTAACACTCTTAGTGGACGATTGCTGCTATACAACGCCTTAGATATGAAATTTCGGGAGTTGAAGTTGCGTCCTAACCCGATTCGCCCAGTGATTGAAAAGCTGGTAGACTACGAAGAATTCTGCGGGATTCCACAAGCTAAAGCAGAGGAGGCAAAACAGCAGTTGGAAAGCCAAGAAATGACTGTTAAGGATTTGAAGGAGTTGCTAGATAGCGGTGCGAAGGATTTTGTACTGCTGGATGTCCGCAACCCCCATGAGTACGAAATTGCTAAGATTCCTGGTTCAGTGTTGGTGCCCTTACCAGACATTGAAAATGGGAATGGTGTTGCTAAAGTGAAGGAAATATTGAACGGCCACCGCTTAATTGCTCATTGTAAAATGGGCGGGCGATCGGCAAAAGCCCTCGCCATCCTCAAGGAAGCCGGGATTGTGGGGACAAATGTTAAAGGCGGAATTACCGCTTGGAGTCGAGAAATAGATCCTTCAGTTCCAGAGTATTAAAAATGTGATGAGTGGCATTTTTGAAACGCATAGGAATCGCCTTCCCAAAGGGTAGGAACGCAGAGGTTTAACGCAGAGGGACGCAAAGTTATCCTCTGCGTCCCTCTATGTATGAAGTTTGACTTTCCTAATTACGTAGCTTGCTTCTCACCGGAGGCGAGTATTACGAATTAGCTACAGGTTTAACCTGACTCAACAAACTGTGCAGTTTTTCGCCTTCAATGACCTCTGTTTCTAAGAGTTGAGTAGCGATCGCTTCTAGCAAGTCTCGATTCTGTCTAAGAATCTCTAGGGCTTGCTCATGGGCTGTTTCCACGATTTCCTTGACTTCGCTATCAATGGCTTTGGATGTGTCTTCACTCACTGCCCGCCGGGGATTAGCCCCACCATTACCCAAAAACATCGCTTGTTGTCCTTGTTGGTAAGCCAATGGCCCTAAGACTTTGCTCATGCCATAAGCTGTTACCATCCGTTCTGCCAAGTCAGTTGCTCGTTGCAAATCGTTGGAAGCACCTGTTGTAATACTGTTAAACACGATCTCTTCGGCGGAACGTCCACCCAACAAAGTTGCAATCTGACCCCGCAGTTCATCTTCATTCATCAAAAAGCGGTCTTCAGTTGGTAGTTGCAGAGTGTAGCCCAAAGCTGCCATCCCACGAGGAATAATCGAAATCTTTTCTACACGACCGTTTCCTGTGGTTAGCGCCCCGACCATTGCGTGACCAACTTCATGGTATGCAACAATCTTTTTCTCAGTCTCGTTCATCACGCGACTCTTCTTTTCTAAACCGGCAACTACCCGCTCAATTGCTTCGGCAAAGTCTTCTTGAGCAACACTTTCACGCATATTACGGGCTGCCAATAATGCCGCTTCATTCACCAAGTTTGCCAAATCTGCACCAGCAAAACCAGGGGTACGAGTAGCGATCGCTCTTAAATCTACATCATCTCCTAATTTTACCTTTTGGGCGTGAATTTTGAGAATTGCTTCACGACCAGATAAATCGGGACGGTCTACCAATACTTGGCGGTCAAAGCGGCCTGGACGCAGCAATGCAGAGTCAAGGCTTTCGGGGCGGTTAGTAGCTGCTAGCACAATCACCGTTGCATCACCAGCTGCAAACCCGTCCATTTCCGTAAGTAATTGGTTGAGGGTCTGTTCTCGCTCATCGTTACCACCGTAGAAGCCATTACTACTACGAGACTTACCGATCGCATCCAATTCATCAATGAATATAATACAGGGAGCTTGTTTTTTAGCCTGCTCAAACAAATCCCGCACTCTGGAAGAACCGACACCGACAAACAATTCTACGAACTCAGAACCCGAGATGCTGAAGAATGGAACTCCTGCTTCTCCTGCTACGGCTTTCGCTAAAAGTGTCTTACCAGTACCAGGAGGGCCTACCAACAACACACCTTTGGGAATCCTAGCGCCAATTTGCGTAAACCGTGCTGGAGTCTTGAGGAAATCTACAATTTCTACCAACTCGGTTTTTGCTTCTTCTACGCCAGCTACATCTGCAAAGGTGATTTTAGCTGATTCACCTTCAACATAAACCTTAGCTTTGCTCTTACCAATAGAAAGCGCACCTTGAGGGCCAGCGCCGCCACCACCACGGGCGAGAAAAAACTGCCAAATGCCAATAAAAATCAGTGGTGGAATCACCCAACTCAAGAGGGTTGTAAACCAAGTATTTTTGGGTGGAGGTGTAGCCGCGAACTCAACTCCCTTTTCTTCTAGTAGTTTGGGTAACTCTAAATCAAAAATTGGTGTCGTTGCAAACACCTGGGCTGGCTCGGCATTTTCTGCTTTTAGTTGGTAAATAATCTGGTTTTGACCAACAGAAACGCGGCTGACTTCCCCTTCTTGTACTTGATGAATAAATAAGCTATAGGGAACACCAGCAGGGCCAGAAGCGAATAAACCAGGCAAAAATAAATTTAACAGTAGGAATAGCCCTGATACTCCCAATAATATATTTGCAATGATCCGAAACCGAGGTGACTTAGGCTGTTCTTTAATTGCCATAGATTTTACCAATCCTTAGAATGAAAACTAAATGGGCAGGGGAATGGGGGATGAGGAATGGAGCATTGGTTATTATCCCCTGCTTTCTCTACCCCTCTGCTCCCTCATTGCCCTCATCTTTCTTTACAATTTGAGAAACTTGATTAAAGATTGGTCAAAAACGCTGGTATACTCGCCCAATCTAAGCGATGTCTACAACAGGCTACGCCTACGCAAAGTTGTTCAGTTTGTCTTGTTCGTCAACGATAATACCACATCTCATAATTTCTCCCGTTTAGCAATGCTTGCAGCATTTTTTTATTTATGTAACTAAACTTAACAATTAAATTAATCTTTGGGAACTAATGAGTAAATACGGTTTACCGTACTCAAATGATTAGCAGCACTTGAAATGAGAGAACTAATCATACTTTCATCAGTGGTGCAAGTGTATAGAAGGAACGCAAAGCCTTACACCTCTACTCATTTTGCATCTGCGTAGGCGTAGACCGTTGTTCGCGTAGCGTCTTGCAGAGAAGACATCGCATCAATTATCAATACTTGTCGGGTTTTGGGGGAAAAGGGAATGGGAAAAGAGAAAGAAAAAACCCTTAACCCTTTCCCAAAACCAAACTTTGAGTTCAAAATGCAAAACCCGAGTAGTATTGCATCAACTATATATTCGATTTATGTTGTAGCTTTCTAAAATCAAAAAATTGGTGCTAATTAATTCTATTAATATCTAACATCCAAAATAAATTATTCCTATTCTCTAGCAATGACAATATCGTTAGACTTAATGACTGCATAAGCTTCTTTTCCCTCTGATAGTTCCAACTCTTCTGCGGAAGCTCTAGTGATAATCGAAGTTAATTCTACTTTATGAATAATCTCCAGAGTCACCTCACTATTAACTGCCCCATAAATAACTCGTTTAACAACACCTTTAAGAATATTTCGAGAGCTAACTTTTAATGATTTCTTTTGAGTATTACTTTCTATATCAGATTTTGAAGTATAAGTATCTTCCTGTTTTTCCTGCTGAGTTGTTGGTAATATTGGCGCTGATGAGTGCTGATTCAGACTACGCACGAGTTCTCGCAGAATCTCAGTCTTAGTGCGTTGAGACTGTTCGCAGAATTCCTCCAGAATCTTCCGCTCGTTCTCAGAGGTTTGAAATGTAACCCATCCTTGTTCTTTTCTTGGCATAATAAGTAATATTATCAATTTTGGTTATCTGGTTATTTTGGTAAAATTCTACCAAGTATCAATTCGATATGTCGTACTAATAACATTTTTTTGTCAGCATTTTCGGCATCTTATCGCAAATTAATCGACTAATCTCATATAGTTAACTATATATATATTTATCTTTTTCTAGATGCGAAATATTTCGTTACTTGGGATTGTCTAAATCATCACTAAAACATTACCAACTAAGATGGTATAATATTGATTTATGGTATTTGTTGGAATAGCGATGCTTACGCAGGGTTAATCTGGTAGAAAAATCTGCTAGCGATCGCATGAGTGCCGTAGGATTATTTAACGTGAGTTTACAGTCGGGGGATGAAACACCTAAAATCGCGTTCTCAAGACCTGCGGAGTTTATTTGAGAACAATATCACCATTGAATACGTGGCAGAACCCCTGAAAGCTATGCCAGCTGATGCGGAGGTAAAAGAAGTGCTGCATTGGATGCAAGCACAAAATTTTGATGTTATCGGCGTTGAGACGGGAGATATTATTAGCGGTTATGTAGAACGCTCTAGTCTGATTCAAGGCAAAGAAGGCAAGTGTGGCGACTATCAAAGGGTGTTTCATCCCAAAGAACTAATTGCAATTTCTACCCCACTGATGAAGTTGCTCCCTATTTTGCAACAAACTCCGCGATTGTTTGTCTTGGACTGCAATCAGGTAAGTGGTATTGTTACCTGTGGCGACTTGCAGAAAGCACCCGCGCGAATGCTACTGTTTGGCTTGGTAACGCTGCTAGAAATGAATTTGCTGCGGCTGGTGCGGATTTACTATCCCCAAGATTCTTGGCAAAAAGTCCTTAAACCTGAACGCTTAGAAGTTGCTCAACGACTATGGCGAGAAAGCCAAGAAAGAAACGAAGCCACCGATTTGTTAGATTATCTGCAATTCTGTGATAAGCGAGAGTTGATTTTAAATCAACCAGAACTTCTCCAACAACTGGGACTAAAATCAAAACGATTTGGCGAACGCTTCCTCAAGTCTGCTGAACAGTTGCGAAATCGATTAGCTCACGCCCAAAATTTAGTTAGTGCCTCCTCTTGGACAGAGTTAATTTCTCTAGCAAAGGAGATGGAAACGCTGTTAATTCTCTGTGAGGAAGTTGAGTGAATTTTCCAGCTTTTCACGAGATGATTTAGACATTCTGTCAAGTCTGCTACTGTCGAGAAATCTATCTAATAGTGCCTAACTTAAATCCTTTAATTGTATAAGAGGCAATGCTTGAATCTGTAATATCTACGACGGGCCTTTCTACGAGACGCTACACGTAGCTTGCTTCCTCATAGGGGTACGCCTACGCAATTTTGGAGCAACTAATGCAAGCTTATTTTTTATTGACTGTATGTTAGCAAGCACCGCTCTTATTTGACACAACTTTTAAAGTTTTCAAGAAATGCTTAAGTTGATCAGCTCCGACTGACATTGAGCGGAATTTCCAAATTCGGAAGTGAAGCCTACATATACTTTCATACGTAAATACCACTATAGCAATCTTAAATAAGTCGTGAAAAATATAGATTAGGAAACGAACTGCCTTCTCTACGAAAGGCTTTCGCCAACGCGCAGCGTCTCGCAGAGAAGGACGCCAAGGACGCAAAGATAAGAAATAAAAAAGATATATAATTTTCACAAATGATTTATAACTGCTATATAAAATACTATCTTATGGCTACTTCAATTATTTTTTATACAGTATCCTAATGAGGAATAAAATTATCCATCTAACTATCCGCTTGGCTGTAGCGTACAGATAGTTTAAATTTCATAATAAGTAAGCACAATACAACCCATCTATGTTTAATTAGGTAAAAGCTATGGAATGACCAAATTTCTAAGCTATTTGCAGAATTAGTGTTGAACGCATGATATGGCAAGTCAAAATATTTCAAGTAGCGAGTGAGAAATTTTGTTTATCTCATTATCTCTATAGTCAACTATAGTCAGGCAATAATAGTAGTCTCTGGACTTGTTAGATTACGGCTGAATTGCTCATGTTTTTTATATTTTAATACTTGAGCTTGTCTTTAAGCTTTATAAATAAATATTAATTAATGGAATAGTTTCATAAATTATATGAAAAGACACCGAATTATGGTTATTGGTAGCAATGTCACGACCGTGCAGCGCGTCAGCAGTCATTGCCTAAAACAAAATGCAGAAGTTTTTCCATATTACTATATTCCTACGCTTGAAGAGATAGCTTTGTTTGCACCTCATGTATTCGTTGTATGTCTGCCCATACCTGAGAAATTCCAGCATCAGCTACTTCAGCCTTGCATTTTGTGGTCAGAACAACTTATAAATGACAAATCACCACTGGCTACTACTTTTACAGAATTATCTGCCTATTTACATAAATTTCTTTAAGCTTAAATCAACCCTTGGCGTACGGCTAAAGCTGCTGCTTGAACACGATCATCAACGCTAAGTTTGTTGAGAACCATACGTACATAAGACTTGACGGTTCCAAGTGAGAGGTAGAGTTGGTTTGCAATTTGCTGGTTTGAGCACCCTTGTGCAATAAGTTTAAGAATCTCGCGTTCACGATTACTGAGAATAGGTTGCGCTATTACCTGAGATACAGGAACATCGGAAGCGACAACAGTTGACCTAAGCATCCGAGCAACTTTTTGAGCTATTAGAGGATCTAAATAAGCACCACCTTGAAGTATCAATTGAATGACGGCGATGAGTTGTTCCCATTCAATGGTTTTAAGGCAGTAACCATCAGCACCCGCTGCAAGCATCCCCATGACCTGGATATCGTCGTCGAAGGCACTTAAGGCTAGAACACAAGTGTTCAAGCAGCTACTTTTTATCTGCTGGGTGGCTGTAATCCCATCCATAACTGGCAGATCAATATCCATTAAGACTAAATCTGGTTGCAGTTGGCTAGCTAATTCAACAGCCTGCCCACCGTCCAACGCCTCTCCAACTATACTAAAACCAGGTTCAAGGCTAAATTGTCCTTTCATCCCTCGGCGGATTAAAGCGTGATCATCAACTAATAGAACCCGCACAGTTTTCTCTTCGTCAATCTTAGGCATTATTCTTGCTACATTTGGTTATATTCTGTTCATAGTGGCAATCAACGTTATTGATGGCACTTGGGAGAGTAAACCAAAAAGTACTTCCCTCTCCAAGAGAGCTTTCGACACCAATGTTACCTCCGTGAGCCTCAATAATTTGACGACATAAATACAGACCAAGCCCGCTTCTTCCACGATGCCCTCGTCCTTGAATAAATCGGTGGAACAGCTTTTCCTGAGCTTGCGGTGCAATTCCTGAACCGTAATCACTTACCGAAATCTTCACTTGGCCTTCTTCATAAGGCGTTATCTCAAGAAGAATTTCCCCTTTAGGCTTACTTACCCGCACAGCGTTATCAAGTAAGTTTTGTAAAACTCGTTGAATTTCTAATTCATCACCGTAGACAGTTGGCAGCAATTGAGAAATTTTACAAACGAAAGCTAACTCATGTGTAGATGTTGCTTTCACCTGACCAATTACTTTAATTAAAATCTTTTTCCAATTCAGGCGATCGCAGATTAAAGAAGCGCTGCGTGCTTCATAACGGGAGATATCTAAGAGGAGTTCTACAAGCTTAAGCAGATCCTCATTAGCTTCATGGTACTCTTCAAACACTTCCTTCCAAGTGTCATTTACTGGGCCAAAAGCTCCTCTGATCATACAGTCTAGGGTGTTACGAGTGGCAAGTAAAGGAATACGTAGATCGTGAGAAAGTGCAGATATCATGTCTTCAAGCTGTTGGTTACGCACCTCAATGCTTTCTTGACGGTGACGAGTCTCATCAGCGATCGCGTTCAGAACTCCAGCTAGTTCCCCGATTTCGTCTTTAGAAGTATAGCAGAGTTGCACTTCCATTTGTCCCGCTTGCCAAAGTTTACTAACTTGTGTCAATTTGTCTAATGGAAGCTTGACTCGCCGATGCAACAAATGGAGATTTAAAACCGCTCCAAACAAAATGACTAATGTGCTGAAAATATTTATCGCCGTGTTAATATCATTCAAGTACTGTACACGATTTTTCCGAACCCTCAAAAGCATCTCTTTGTGCTGAATCAGTTTCTCAATCTCGTTGTGCAAGGAATCAAATGAAGTGCTTTTTGCTAGAGCAGAGTTGCTGACAGAACCAGAAAGCGCTTTTTGCTTTAACTCCTTTTGCCACTGGTTATAGATATATCTAATTTTATCGAGTTGCTTTATTTGAGCAGGGTTGTCTTGTACGAGATTGTACAGATGGTTGAAGCTGTTGTGGAAACTGGGCTTCTTATCACCATAATCTATAGGATTGCTTCGCCCCTGACTAGAATTTTCTAGAAAACCTTTTTCTTTATTATCTATCACAGCATTGAGTAGACGTTCTCCTTCTCGCTCTACCAATAAAGCATGGGTTATCCGGTCACATGCTTCATGATTTAGGTGTGCTATCAAGAGATTAAAGGCTTGCTGTCCAAATAAAAACAATACCAGTAGTAAAATACTAGTATGGAGAGGAGTTAAAAAATTACCTTTCCTAGATGAATGAATTAGGAAAGGTATCAAGCTAATAGCTATCACTATGTAATATTTTCACCACCTTAATAACAGTTTTTTAGCATATTAACTAAAATTTTAGACTCTGGAACTGCAACAGCTCTGCTGGTATTAAACTTTCAATCTTGTTATTCAAAAGCCTTAACTGTTCATATCCATATAGATATCCTTTATTTTTTATAATCTCAGTATTAACAGCTCTATTGTATTAAATAATATTAACAATAACATGATACATATAAATTAATACACCTTATACAAAATTTCATATTTTACCCACTTTTCCGACTTGAAAATTTATATTAGAGGTTATTTATAGGTTAAATCTAACTAATGTGTAACATTTTTTACGGATTTCCATAGTATATTACCCTACCGTTAGTGCCAATAAAGACTAGTTCGAATTGCTGCCAGCTAGCCTCCATTACATTAGGCTCATTGCCAATAGGCTGGTTTAAAAGGCGATGTTTACCCATGTTTTTCCTCTGTCCAGAGAGCGAAAAATTCCTTCACCTATACCAACGATTTCCCCATACAAATATAGTGCTGGAATTTTGCTTCCCATCTGTGGCTTACCAACGACTATAGTGATACATATTATTTTCCCTATCAGCCTCCAGAAACGGCGATCGCTTATATCGATTGATTAAGTTCAATGTATAAATTGCATTTACACATTTACACAAGATTTTACAAAAAAATAATATCTTTAAATAACTCAGTATTTGAGCCAAAGTCTTTTATTTAGTGATCAAAGTCAATAAAACTAATGTAGCTTTATCTATTAAAGTTTTAAGAAATACAGATTAATACGGAAATGTGCAAGATATGGCTATAATTATTAAAAACAATTTTTAACAAATGTCTGCTATAAACCAATTTAAGATCATTTTTTACATCTCTTGTCGCTTTAGGTATCTAGCATTTCAATAAGGTGGCAGGTAAGGTAAACCAAAATGTAGTATTCTCGACAGTACTTTCCATGTTGATAGTGCCTTTGTGAGCCTCCACAATTTGAAAGCATAAATAGAGACCTAACTTATCTATATTATTCCGGCCACGTCCTTGAATAAAGCTATTAAAAAGGCTTTCCTTGTCTAAAGTAGCAATTCCCCGGCCATTGTATCGCACTGATATTTTTACTTTCTCAACTCCAAATAATGCTACCTCAAGAGTAATTTCCTGGTCTGGATTATTGAGTTTTACAGCATTATCAAGTATTGTCTGCACAACTCGTTGAATCTCAAGAGCATCACCATACACAATCGGCAGTGAAGGAGCAATTTTATATCTAATTGCAGACTTTTGTTTGCGAGTACTATTGCTGCGGAGAATGGTTTTGATAAAAATGCTTTTCCAGTTAATAATTTCGCACTTCAAGCTTTTAGAAACTTCAGTTTTGTAGCGAGATACATTTAACAGAGCTTCGACAAACTTCAAGAGGTCTTCATTAGCTTGGCGGCAATCTTCTAGCACATCTCTCCAAGTGTCGCTCACAGAACCAAAAGCTCCACCTAGCATCGCATACAGAGTGCCACGAGTGGCTAGCAAAGGAGTACGTAGATCGTGGGAAAGAGCAGAAATTAGGTATTCAATCTGTTTATGTTCATTACTAGTTATACGTTCTAGCTTGTATAAATTACGCTTTAACTCCATTTGAGCCATGACTTGACGGCTTAACGCTTGCAATGCTTCCAGTTGTTCTGAGTTCATCTGTCGTGGTACATGGTCTATCACACAGAGTGTTCCTAAAGCATCTCCTTCCGGTGTTATCAGCGGCGCACCAGCATAAAATCGAATACAAGGGTCGGAAGTTACTAATGGGTTGGTAGCGAAACGCTGATCGAGTAGTGTATCTGAAATAATCAAAGTTTCATGGGGTTGCAAAATCGCGTGGGCACAGAATGCAAGATCGCGAGAGGTTGATTCACTGTCTAATCCGACTTTCGATTTAAACCACTGACGGGACTCATCAATTAAACTGATTAAAGCTATGGGAGTACCACAGATTTGTGCCGCTAAACGGGTAAGCTCATCGAAGGCAGCTTCACAAATAGTGTCTAAAATTTTATATTGGTGCAGGGCTTGGAGCCTCAAGGTTTCATTTTCAGTTAATATAATTTCATTCATTAGAAAAGTCTGAGGCATGAACTGCGTATAGAATAAAGATAAATCCTAAGATTTACTTTTGTCATCTTTACTATCGCAATATATCTGCTATTTTTAGCATATTGGCAAGTATATACTCTCTAAGAAGTAAATATTTAGAAATCAGGTGTAACTAGGTGGATAGCTGAGTGGATAATTTTATTTCACACTAGAGGATGCTGTCTGCATTGATGCATTATTGACCACTTTTTGTGGGAAATCCGCAGTTCTTAGGTTTAATAGGGTTTTATCTTGTTCACGAGTCAGAAATATCCTTAAACGAATACCCGTATCTCAGTTACCTCAGTAGATCCATTCTCCGTATTTATTTATCTTTACATAGTTTGGTTTTCTCATGCGGATTTACTTGGTATCAAACTAGAAGTGTATTTACTTGGGCGATCGCAAAACCCCACTTAGGCTTAAATGCCACAATTTGTATTAGGTAAAACTTTAACAATAAAGTATTTACCCTTAAAAATTAATCATTTTTGATACAACTAAATATAGTATCCAAGCGGATAACTTGGTGGATAACTATATATTTGCCTAGGACGGTATCTAGAGATAGTGTTGCTCTTTAAGCTTTCAAGGGATGCTATAGGAGTAAAGATACTTAAACTACTTAGTAAAACGCTCAGTATCTTGAACGTAAAAATACAAGCTTAATTAGCAAGATTTTTACATAGTAAAAAGTTACAAGAACCTTGGCGACATATGCTGAGATTATAGTAAGTCATGCATAAACCTGTTTTAACTATTTTTTACCAGTTTAATCCTTGGTACTCTACTATTGGAGGAATACAAACACTTATTAATACATTTATTAAATACGCTCCCAATGAATTTGAGGTGCGACTAGTAGGGACAGGAAGCGATCGCACTCAAAAAGTCGGGAAGTGGCAAGAAGCAGAATTAGCCGGTAGAGAAATTAGCTTTTTCCCGCTATTTACCTTGGAAAATGATAACTTCAGAAGTTTAATCCCGACAACCCTCAAGTATGCGGCTGCACTTGTCGGTCATAGCTTTGCCTCGGACTTTATGCACTTTCATCGGCTGGAACCAAGTTTAGCAGCCCTGAATTGGCAGGGAGAAAAAACCTTGTTTATTCATAACGATATTCAAACGCAGATTAAGGCTGCTGGTGATAAAAATGCGATTTTGTGGCGCAGATTTCCCGCAGCATATTTTGCTCTAGAAAGCTTGCTAGTTCGCCAGTTTAGCCAGGTTTTCTCATGTAATACAGATTCAGCACAATTGTATAGACAGCGTTATCCCAGCATGGGAGATCGTGTTAAATACATCAAAAATTCATTTGATAACGAGATTTTCTACCCCTTAAGTCGAACGGAACGGGAAGCACAAAGACATGAACTAGCGAAAAGGCTGGGTTTGAGCGAGGAAACACGTTTTATCCTCTTCGCTGGTCGGTTACATCCCCAAAAAGATCCGATTTTGTTAGTACGTGCGATCGCGGCTTTAAATGAACCGCATACTCACCTACTGATAGCGGGTGATGGCGAATTGGCAGCAGATATACGTACAGAAATCGCTCAGTTAGGATTGTCTAATCGGGTAACAATGCTGGGGGCACTTCCCATAGAGGATCTGGCGCAGTTGCATCGTATCAGTAATGTCTTTGTCCTTAGCAGTGCCTACGAAGGTCTACCTTTAGTAGTTCTAGAGGCACTCGCCAGTGGAACACCAGTAGTTACCACTAGGTGTGGTGAAACTCCAAAGTTACTAGCGACTGACAACGGAGTTGTTTGTGAAGTGCGATCGCCAGAGTGTTTAGCAGATTCTTTGCAGCAAATAATCCTACATCCAGAAAATTACCCAAGTACGTCCTGTGTACGAGCAGCACAGCCTTATGCCGCTCGTACTGTTATGAGGGATGTTTACAGTGGCATGTTTACTCGTTGGGAGAAGCGAACTTTATCAATTGCTAGCTAATTAATCAACTTGCGGTTAAATCCCCTACGAGGATGCTGTTGTTGAAGAGAACCAATAATACTGAATTTAGCTCTACAAAACAAGCATCCGTACATCTTCATTATTGCTTTTTACAACTTTTTTGTGCATAACTTTTGACTATGAAAATTGCTGTGATTGGTGCAAAAGGTCTACCTCCCAAGCAGGGTGGAATTGAGCATTATTGTGCGGAAGTTTATCCCCGTATGGTTGCACAGGGACACTCTGTAGATTTATTCGCTCGCTCTTCCTACACTCATAGTTCTTGGCTTGAAAGTTATGACTTTCAGGGCGTTCGAGTTATATCTGTGCCCAGCGTGGATTTTAGAGGGATAGATGCTTTTGTCACCTCAGCACTGGCAGCGATCGCTGCCACTGGCAAAAGCTATGATATAGTTCATTTCCATGCTCTGGGCCCATCTCTATTTACTTGCTTACCAAGAATTAGCAATGCAAAGATTGTAGTTACCTGCCAAGGGCTAGACTGGCAACGTGCAAAGTGGGGCAATTTTTCTACTCGCTTAATTCTCACCGGGGAGAAGGCGGCAGTACGTTTTGCCCACGGAATGATTGTGGTATCAGAAGCACTACAAAAGTACTTTTGGCAAACTTACGGTAAAGAGACAGTCTACATCCCTAATGCCCCCGCCAGCTACGGTGAGTCAGACCCCAATTTTGCCTACGGTACGCAGTTGGGTCTTCAACAAGGGCGTTATATTGTGTATTTAGGCAGATTGGTACCAGAAAAGCGTCCCGACTTGCTCGTTGATGCCTTTTCAGCCCTGAAACCAGCTGGATGGAAACTTGTTCTGGCTGGAGGTGTTAGTGATACTAAATCCTTTACCTCAAACCTATTAGAAAAGGTTGCAAATAATCGAGATATTGTATTTGCCGGTGAACTCCGAGGAACTCGTCTTTGGGAGATTGTTCGAGGAGCAGGGTTATTTGTCCTTCCTTCTGATTTAGAAGGACTACCTCTAGCGATGTTAGAGGCAATGCAGGAAGGTATACCAGTTTTAGCAAGCGACATCCCACCCCACCAGCAATTGATTAATGGGGGACGGGGAATGCTTTTTGAATGTGGAAATTTAAACTCTTGTATTAATTCCTTAGACTGGGCAATTCATCACCCCCAACAATTAGCAGCAATGGCTAAAAATGCACAAAAGTATGTACAGATAAATTACAATTGGGATCGGATTACTGCTGACAACTTGAGACTGTATGGAGCAATTTCTGGCTTACCTAGTGAATTCACTAAAACTCCAAAAGAGGAGTTTTCAGTGAGAGAAATTTAAAAGGGAAAGCACTTCACTAATGACTACAAGCCATAGCTAGATCAGACGAAGGGAATAAAGCAAGTATTATGGCAGTAAGTAAACAGCAGTTTATACCAATTTTATCTGAAGCTGCACATTATTCTGACTCCTCCCAACCTCCCCAAAGTATCGGGGAGGTGCCGAAGGCGGTGGGGTTCTTTCTATGCATCTTCATACAGAATTGGTATTAGTGTTTTTCATAGCAATTTATAGAGGAATTCGTGAACAGACGATTTAGCAAAAACTAACTAAAATTATAAAAAATGATAATTTTGTAGTTGTCTTTAAATAATGGGAATCCCTCAATGTCTGATTTTACAGTAATCCATAATTCTCGTTCCCATTCAACCTGGAGACAAAAAAGCTGGAAACTTTATTTGCCAATATGGCTACTAGCTAATGGGATGATATGGAGTGGCGCTTTACTTTATCTCAAAAAAACACCTCCTACTTACTCTAGTGAGTGGAAGATTATTCTCCCTGGAGCTAAGTCATCTACAAATATCACTTTACCGGGAATCGGGGAAGCCTCTTCTTCCAGCGATTCTCCTTATAGCAGCCAGTCTTCAGACCCCAGACAAAACTATAAATATCTAGCTGAAACTAATGAAGTTTTACAAGCTGCGGCTAATCATCTCAATATGTCTGTAGAAAAGTTCGGTAAACCTCAGATCAAAATCCTCGATAATACCAACCTGATGCAGTTCGAGATTAAAGGAGATACACCGGAACAATCTCAGAAAAAAGCGTTAGCCCTTAATAAAGCTTTGGAAGAAAAATTAGATCAACTTAGAAAGGAGGAAATTATTCAGCAAAACCGTCGGTTGCAAGCTGTCCTCAGTGGAGCTGAACAAAAATTGCAAGTAGCTCAAAAACGCCTCTCAAACTACAAAGCTCAATCAGGCTTAAGTGCAACTGAGCAACTGCGCGATGTATCAGTCAACCTTGAAGGTTTGCGGCGGCAACGAGCTGAGACCTTAGCGCAACTAGAACAAGTAACTGCTCGGTTTAGGCAATTATCAGCCAGTTTAGGCTTATCTTCTCAAGAAGCTGTAGATGCTTTAGTGCTGCAATCAAATCCCTCATGCCAACAGTATTTAGCTCAGTACAGCAAAGTTAGTGCAGAGCTAGCGAGTTTAAGCGCTAAATATTTGCCAACGCATCCAGCAGTAATTACCAAGCAGATGGAAAAGGATGCAACTAGTACAGCACTAATTCAAAAAGCTCAGTCGCTGCTGGGTCGGCCCGTCTCTCAAGCAACCATAGAACAATTAACTCTCAGTAGTGGTGGTAGCTCATCTAGCTCATCCTCAGAGCGAGCAGTTCTCTTTCAAGAATTAATATCATTTCAAGGACAACAGAAAGGGTTTCAAGCTCAAGCACAGGAGTTAGGAAAACAGACTGCTGAACTGGAATCAAGGCTCACAAATCTATCCCAGAAAGAATCACAACTGGACAGTCTGCAACGAAATGTTCGCATAGGAGAAGCTGTTTTTTCATCAACTTTAACTAGGCTTGATCTAAGCAATTCCAATATCTCTGCTTCCTATCCATCAATGTCCGTATTGTCTAAGCCTAGCCTGCCAGAAGAACCCAGTTCACCTAAGAGAAAGTTTGTACTGCTTGGTACATCTCTAGGTTCTTTTTTCTTAACCACAGGAATAGTATCGCTAGGTCTTGTCAGCAGTAAAAGTCGGAAAGTTAAATCAGATGTCTGAAATCATCTTTACCCTTTATTTTAGTCATTATTTCCTAAATCACCCGTGAGCAAAATTTCCATCAAGCCACAAAACCTTCCAGAATCTCTAGTTTGGTATTACATTATTGGCACTTATCCAATTTATTTGTTAGGCGCACAGTACGTTTGTGCAACTTTATTAGCATCTTTCTTAACATTTTATCTACTCAGAAAGTGCTGGAATCAAACTGAAAAGACACCTCTAGCAGAAAAAATTGCTATTTCTCCATCAGCTTGGGTATGGATTATTGCCATGCTGGTTATAGAAGTAGCTTTAATTGTCGGGCACTTAAATTTTAATTTAGAAATAAGCCAAATCCTAAAATCATCATTAATGTGGTATAGAAATTGGGGACTGTTAGCATTATTTCCTCTAATAGGTCACCTCAATATACGTTCCAAAATAATTTATCGAGCCGTATGCATCTTATGCTTACAAAGCTTAATTATAGTGAGCATCTGTAGCCTAGCTCAGTTATTAAAAATTCCCATTTTTTCTTATGTTTCTCCTCTAAAAGTATTTGGAGGAGTAATCGATAGTTATAAAATCTATTTATTTTATGTTATTGATGAAAACCAAACACGCTTGCAATTGTTTGCTCCCTGGCCTCCTGCTTTAGGCTTAGTAGGTAATATTTACTTCTGCATTGCCCAACAGGAACTTAACAAAAAGTGGCGATGGTTGGGGATGGTTGGTGCTGTTACAATGATTTTTGGGTCAGTATCTAGGTTAGCTATGCTCTGCCTCCCATTGGTTTTAGTATCGATGTGGATATTAATGAATCTTGCCCGTCCTTGGGTACATTTATTGGCAGGGGCTGTTAGTACTTTGCTAGGCATATTTTCATCAACATTGATTAGTACTTTAGAAAATTTTAATTATCAGTTTACTAAAGCTCGTTCTGGTTCTTCAGAAGTACGGGCTACATTAGCGCGTATGGCGCAAGAGGCTTGGTGGAACGAGGCTCCAATCTGGGGACATGGTCGCATTGAGGCAACAGGACCAGCAATAGTGGGATACAAACCGATAGGTTCTCACCATGAATGGTTTGGAATTTTGTATGTTCATGGATTAATTGGCTTTATTGCTTTAGCAGTAGCTTTCTTATGGAGTTTTATCGATTTGCTGATTAAAGCTTACACTAATGAACAGGCAAAGGTTGGATTAAGTATCCTTTTAGTTATGTTCTTCTTCACTTTTGGCGAAAGTATAGAACCTTTAGCTTATGTCTGTTGGCCTGGTTTGTTAATATTGGGAATTGCATTTAAAAAAGATTTTATAGTTAAACAAGATAAATCAGATTGTATAAAATACGAAGCAGATTCTGTAACACCTCAAGAATGAAAATTAGTATGGTATCAAATTTTGTACAACAAATTGTTTGAATATTTATTAATAAGTTTTTGTAATAGTTAAAGATGCCAAAAGTTTCTGTGCTTATACCAGCCTACAATGCGATGAATTATCTTCCTGAAACTATGGAAAATGTTCTTAGCCAAACCTTTACTGACTTTGAAGTAATAGTTGTTAATGACGGTAGTTCGGATGAAACTGAGCGATGGATTTCTCAGATAAAAGACCCACGGGTGAGGCTGATTAATCAGGAAAATCAAGGTTTATCAGGAGCACGCAATACAGGAATCGTTCATGCCAAAGGAGAGTACATAACATTCTTAGATTCTGATGACCTGTGGGAACCAACTAAGCTAGAAAAACAACTGCGTGTTCTCGAAGGAAATCCAGAAGTTGCGCTGGTATACACCTGGGTTGCATTCATTGATGAGACAGGTAAACCTACGGGCAGGGTATTTAAAAATCAGGCTGAGGGTGATGTTTGGAAAAAGCTGACTGAACACAACATTGTTGAGTGTGGGAGTGTAGCAATGGTTCGTCGCTCCTGCTTTGAGGTTGTCGGACTATTTGATCGCAACTTAGGCTCATATCTTGAAGATTGGGATATGTGGCTACGCATGGCATCTCGCTATCCTTTCAAGGTGGTGAAGGAACCTTTGGTTTACTATCGGCAATCCTCAAGTAGTGCATCCAGAAATTGGGAAGCGATGGCACGAAGTTTTGAGATCGTGATCGAAAAAGCTTTCTCTGCTGAAGCATCCGAGTTGCAGTATTTGAAAAACCGAAGCTATGGTTCTGCTAATCTCTGTTTAGCTTGGAAAGCTTTACAAAGCAGTGCTCAAGATTGGGAAAATGCAGCTAGTTTTCGTGCAAAAGCTTTGGCTTACTACCCTTGGCTTTGCTTTTCACAAGAATTTGTGCGGTTGAGTATTGCGATTACTCTATTGCGGCAATTTGGACCTGATGGTTACCAAAGATTTTTATCCTATGTTTATACTCTGCGTCAGCGCATAGTAGCGATCGCACGTTGATCCCTCATCTCAGCAGTAATTATTGATAGTGAGAATATGGCCAAAATTTCTGTGATTATTCCTGCTTATAATGCCGAAAAAACTATAGCAGAAACAATCGAATCTGTTCAGAAACAAAGTTTTTCTGATTTTGAGTTAATTGTAATTAATGACGGTTCAAAAGACAGGACTGTAGAAATACTTGAGAGTATTCAAGATGAGCGCTTACAGATTTTTTCCTATGAAAATGGTGGGGTTCCAGTAGCTCGAAATCGTGGTATATCTCATGCAACTGGTGAATTTATTGCCTTTCTTGATGCCGATGATTTGTGGACAGCCGATAAGTTGGAACTACAATTAATGGCCTTAGAACATAATCCAAAAGCAGGAGTTGCTTATAGCTGGACTTGTTTTATGGATGTAGATGAACAAGGAAAACCTTTATCATTTCTGCCATCACCTAGATATGCTTTTTCCGGTCATGTTTATGAAAAGTTGTTAGTTAGCGATTTTATTCATAATGGTTCAAACACTCTGATACGTAGGCAAGCGCTGGAATCTACTGGAGGTTTTGATCCTACTTGCCCTGGTTGTGAAGACTGGGACTATTGGCTGCGGCTATCAACTCGTTGGTATTTTGTTGTGATACCTCAACACCAGATACTTTATCGTCGAACACTTGGGGGGATGTCATCTAAAGTTGAAGCGATGAAAAAAGTTGCTCTGATCGCAATGGAAAAAGCATATCAAGCAGCTCCTCCAGAACTTCAATACCTGAAAAATTCTACTATGGTAAGTTTCCATATCTATTTCGCTGGTCTGTATTTGCAACATCGTGGTGATACCAGTGGCATTAGCCAAGCCCAGCAACACTTATGGTCAGCAATTTGCCTCAAACCTCAAGTTTTACTAGATAAAACAACTCAAAAATTATTCATTAAGCTGCTTTTGAAACTAATTCTCCCAGCTAAAGTTGCTAATTATTTCTTACAGTTGATGAAAAAACCTTTGACTCTAAGCGATCCGAGGTTAGAAGCATGAACAAATTCTCTGGTTTACATCTGACTGTAGAACACGATGGGGAATTATCTTCGTTGAGTAAACCCTCTGAGCCAACGATCGCCTTACTGCATTGTTACGATTTAATTGATGATTTTTTAGATAGTCTCAACATTTCTTTCGAGACGTTTTGTCAAGAGTTTGTCGGTAGCTGGATGTTCGGCTACATCAATGCTCTTAAACAAGTCGGTGTTAGGACGGTACTGTTTTGCATATCTGCTCGTGTCGATCAGCCATCGCGTTTTACTCATGTACCTACTGGTGCTTTGATTTGCGTGCTGCCTGCTTCTGGCATTTATCATACCTATCGCGCTGTGCGACGTAATTCACTCAATCTTTATGGAGCAAGCGATGTGCAATCTTTTAAGGATATTGAGGATGACAGTACAATTCGCCGTTCTCTGCTTACACCCATTAAGGATTTAGTTAAGAGCTTGGGAACGTATCTTTCTACACCTCTAAGTTTGTTAGCTAGAGAACTGCGGCGTGAGAATTGTCAAGCAATATTGTGTCAAGAGTATGAGTATGCTCGCTTCGACAGTTGCGTAGTTCTGGGAAAAATGATGCGTTTACCAGTATTTGCCACTTTCCAAGGAGGCGATCGCACTCAAAGCTTTCTCGAAGTTCTGCCACGACGACTGGCGTTTCGGGCTTGTACAGGTGCGATCGTGGCAACACAAACTGAGATTAGGCGAATTCAATCTCGTTACGGGATACCTTCTCACAAAATAGCCCGGATTTTCAACCCCGTAGATGTAACAACTTGGCAAGCAAGCGATCGCACTGAGGCAAGAGCAGCACTTGGTATTCCCCTCAATGCCAAAGTGGTTGCGTGGCATGGACGAGTTGAGATCGAACGCAAAGGATTAGATATCTTATTAGAGGCTTGGCAGCAAATCTGCGGTGAGCGTCCCGATCAAGACTTGCGCCTGCTAATGGTAGGAACGGGAAGTGATGCCGAGCAATTGCGTCAACGCCTTGACACCATGCAGTTAAAGGGCGTGCTATGGCTCAACGAATTTGTGAGCGATCGCAAGATAATTCAGTGCTACCTCTCGGCAGCTAATGTTTACACGTTACCGTCTCGACAAGAAGGCTTTCCCGTAGCGCCAATTGAGGCGATGTCTTGTGGCTTACCTGTAGTTGCTGCAGATGCTCCTGGTGTAATTGATATCTTTGAGGGGGGCGAGGCGTCTGGAGGGTTAGTCGTATCTCGTGGTGAGGCAACGTCGCTGGCATCGGCACTTGGTCGGGTTTTAGACAATGAGGTTTGGGGTCGAAAGTTGGGGCAGCATGCCAAATACCATGCTGAGAGCTGCTTTTCACCTGAAGTAATCGGTAAGCAACTGCGTGATGTGTTCATGAATCAGAGGATACATAAGAATAGGTAGCTACTCCATTCATATCTGTGCCTAGCTCTAGGATTTTTTCTTTCACCCAAAATTACCTAAGCCATACTTTTTTGAACTTCTAGTAATTATCAAATAGAGAAACGGAGATTAATTCAATGAAGTTAAGTATTTTTTCTGAGTATATTTCCTCCCCAGAAGAAAAAGCATCTGAACCAATACTTTATCCGTTCTGGGGCATACCTTCAGTTAAGTCTAACGCTTTGAAAAATGGATGTTATCCCTGGAGTGAGTGTTTTGATAACTATATCAAAATTGGCAAGTCTATTTTTCAACTCTCTTCTCTAGAGAAAGCTGATGTAGCAATCGTGCCCCTTAACTGGGCAGAGGTAGAAACTCTAGAAACAAAACTTCAGTTAGTAAAGTTTTTAGAAAAAGGACAGCAGGCTGGAAAGCAAACCATAAGCTTCTTTGGCGGTGACCACTCCTATACAAATCTCCCCACTCACTGCGATTTGATATTCCGCCAATCGATGTACGCTTCCATTAGAAAACAGAATGACTTCGCCATGCCAGCTTGGGGTGAGGATTTTATCAAAACTTATTTTAATAATCAGATTATACTACGGCAGAAGCCAGTTAAACCAACTGTAGGTTTCTGTGGTTTCTCAGCAAACATAAGCCTCAAAACTTATGCAAAATCTATCTTGTATAAAACTGAACAGTTTTTCCATAAACCACAAGCGCCAAAGTACAATATTGGCCATATTATCCGGCTTAAGGCTTTACCTACTTTATCTAAAAGCTCATTAGTAAAAACAAATTTTGTTATAAGAGAGCAGCCTTTTTTTAACGAAAAGAATGCGAATTTGCAGAGGCAGGTTCGGGAAGAATACTTTCAGAATATGATAAACAGTGATTATATTTTCTGCTGTCGAGGATATGGAAACTTCTCTTTTCGCTTTTATGAAGCTCTTTCCTGTGGTCGAATTCCAGTTTTTGTAAACTCAAATTGTGTCCTTCCCTATGATTTCGAGATCGACTGGAAAAAATACTGTGTTTGGGTAGAAGAGAATGAAATATCGTTGATTCCAGAGAAAGTCGCTGAGTTTCATGAAAAACTTCAACCACAGGAATTTTTAGATTTACAGAGTGAGTGTCGAAGAATTTGGGAACAACGATTGTCTCCTGAAGGGTTCTACTCCAACTTGTACCGCCACCTACCCTTGGTATCTAGGAACTTGGTGACAAATTGAGGTTATACGCTCTAACTAGAGCTTACAGAAAAAGATTTCATTCCCTTATTTCCCTATTGTGATGCTAATCAATAAGCTCAAACAAATATCATCCGGTCAGTTTATTCGCAATGTTGGCTGGTTAGGGGGAACAGAGCTAGCGAATCGTATCTTCCGCTTAGGAACGACGATTACTCTAGCTCGTATGTTCAGCCCCCAAGACTACGGACTAATGACAGTTGTTTATAGAACCCATTTGACACTCATAGCTAAACGAATTTGCCTGAGGTAAGCAGTTACAAAGCTTTTTGCCCAGACGTTATTTTGCTGATCTGAACCAACTACCTAATGCTAAACAGCCAAAACGAAGGAACAGTTCATGTTAATTGCCAGACTCCAAAAAACTTTATCAGGTAAATATATCCGCAATGTTGGCTGGATGGCTAGTGCAGAGATAGCCAATCGCCTCATTCGGTTAGCCAGCACCGTCATACTGGCACGGATGTTTAGCCCACAAGACTATGGATTGATGGCAATTATCTATACCATTTGCGATTTTTTCCAAGTATTTACACTTAAAGGAGGTGTTGGTGCCAAAATTATTCAGGCAGATGAGCAGGATGTAAAAACTATTTGCAATACAGCCTACTGGTTAAATTGGATTACCTGTGGTTCGCTCTTCATCATTCAATGCCTGGTTGCATTCCTTCTTCCTTACTTTTCTCAGGATCAGACTCTTACGCTACCGCTGTTCGCTGTTGCTTTCACTTATTTAGCCTATCCACTGTTTGTCACTCATCTAACCTTAATTGAACGAGAAAATCGATTTAAAGCTACAGCAACCTGTAATGTTGTCATCGCAATTGTTTCAAGTATTATAACTGCAACATTTGCCCTCTTGGGAATGGGTATTTGGGCAATTATTTGGCCAATGCTTTTAACTGCACCAATCTGGATTATTATCACTTGGAAATATCATCCTTGGAGACCTCCGCTTCGTTTTACCTTAGAACGATGGCGAGAAATTCTTGGCTTTAGTGGCAATCTACTGATTAACGATCTGCTAAATAGAGTACGATTAAACATCGATTATCTTATTGTTGGCAAATATCTGGGAATCGAGACGCTTGGATTATATTACTTCGCTTTTAATGCAGGTTCTGGAATCACAAATAGTATTCTTTACACATTCATGCTTCCTCTTTTTCCTTATATCTGTGAAGTTAAAAATAACTATGCACAGTTCAAAGAACGATATTTTGGCAGCCTGAGAAGAACTTCTGCAATTCTAATTCCAATTATTTTATTGCAAGCTTCTCTATCACCTATTTATGTACCAATTATTTTTGGAGAAAAGTGGATTCCAGCAATCCCAGTATTGATTTTAGTTTGCTTGTCTAACATTCCAAAAATATATTCTTGGGCATCTTATCTACTACTAAATGCAGTTGATAAAACCCGAATCTCTTTGATGATAGATTCTACATTCACTCTCATCTTTATTATCTCTATTGTGTTGCTGGTTAATAAAGGAATTTTTTGGGTTGCTTTCGTAGTTTTATTTAGCAATTTGGCTTTGGCTGCCTTCGTTCCTTGGATAAATAAATTTGCTTTTGGCAAAATCAAAAACCTTAAGTGATTAGAGTAGATAAGCTAATTAATTCCCCTGTTTTTAACTCTTATCCTAGCTTAACATCTTATATGTGATACTTTTGAATCCTATAACTCGGCGATTAGTTTTGGTTCAGTTTGATTTAGCAACAATTACTGACTTATTTACTAGATTACAGCGAATTTTTATGCAAAATATAAATATATCCTTGATAATTACTGCCTATGGTGCTAAACGCACTATTTTAGAAACTATAACATCAGTTCAGCAACAGACATTCTCGCTTTTTGAAATAATTATTAAAAATTAGTGATATGCGTGTCAAAAAAATAGCCTTTCTGCTCTGTCTTTTTACTATAGTACTTGCCTGCTGCTTTGCCTACACAGTAGACGCACAGACTCCAAAATCAATTAATTCAATCGCAACTATCATTGAAGATATGAAACCACCTCATGAGGAGATGCCACGTGGTGTTCCCAAGTCTTACAATTGGGCAACTAAACCTCGTGTAGGTAGCAAAAACCCGAAACAATTCAAAGCTATGACTGCCTGGGGGCAGCTATATGAAGCAGCTCAAGGTAATCCTGCAACTAATACCCGTGTTCAAATAAAAAATATCAAGGCTTACTACCTCAGCAAGTCGGATGGTAAATGGTATCTTCTCCAAAGTTCAACAAAAGTTGAAGGAAAGGCTTATAAAGAAGATTTTTCAGGGGATATCAATAAAACCGCAGATATTCGTTATGAATTAGATGGTAGTATTTCGGCCAAAGCTGGTAATGGTTACAATTTCCACTTTTGGCCTGCAACTGGCAGAGCCACAATTAATCCCTATGATGTGCGTGGGATGTTTACCACAGTTCAAGCCAGGCTTGTAGTTGACAATCCTAAAAAACTTGATGATCGCTCTAAGGCTCGTTACTTACTAAGTATGGGTGGCGATTACTGGTTAAACTTAACTGTAAAGTGGGACAATTGGAAGACAAACGAAGATTTCGGTATAGGTAAATTTAAGTACGTTACAAGGAACTGGCAGGCTTTTAATATGATTACTCTGTCACCAGACCAAGTTCGTCGTAACCCACCGCCAATTAAGTAGAAGCAAGTTTAGAAGCTAAATTTGCAGGATAAGTTTCAGTCTATTCTCAGTGAGATGCTACGCGTAGCTTAAAAGCACTGAGTACCAAGCCATTTAATAGTACAAAAGTATTGTAGTTTTATCAAATGTGCCATTTGCATAATTACTATTTTAAATTGCTATTTAAAAATTAGTGTGTTATAAAAATGACTGCAAACTGACAGTATTTAGGCACTAAATCTTGATAAATCCCGTGTTAATCCTTAGATTTAATCTTAGGAAAGCTAAGTTTTTATTATTTATAGTATGTATATTTACTGCAATAATTACTAGCAGCTTTTCCTACAGAGTAGATTCACAGACACCCAAACCAATCAACTCTATTGAAACCATTATTTATGATATGCAACCACCTCATGAGGGCATACCACACGGAGTTCCTTTATCTTATAATTGGGCTACCAAGCCACGGGTAGGTAGTGCTGATCCAGGTACTTTTACAGCAATGACAGCATGGGGACAATTATATGAAGCGTCTAAAGGTAATCCAGCAACTAATACCCGTGTACAGATAAAAAATATTAAGGCTTACTATCTGAGTAAGACAGATAAAAAGTGGCATATTCTCCAAAGTTCTGCGAGAGTTGAAGGTGCTGCCTATAGAGAAGATTACGTAGGGGACATCAATCAACCAGCCAATATTAGATATGAGCCTGACGGAAGTATCTCTGTCAAAGCAGGTAATGGTTACAACTTCCACTTTTGGCCACCTGGGCGGGCATCTATTAATCCCATTGATGTAATGGGGATGTTTACCACAGTTCAAGCTCGACTTGTGGTAGACGATGTTAACAAGCCTGACGATCGCTCTAAGGCTCGCTATGTTCTTAGTGAAGGGGGCGATTACTGGTTCAATTTAAATGCACGGTGGAATAACTGGACTACTAATAAAGACTTTGGTATTGGTAAATTTAAGTACGTTACAACCAAATGGCAGGCTTTCAATGTAATTACTCTGCCAAAAGACCAAATTCGTCGCAACCCACCACCAATCTGAATTTTCACAGGATATTTTTCTCTAATCCCAAATAATCCCAAAACGACATTTTCTAAGTTAACTCAACTTGGGTTTAGCAAAAAATATCATTGAAACAGTTTGGCATTTTATTCCACATTAGGATACTGATCTAAAAGATAGTAGCAAACGTTATCAATGGACATTGAGTTTAGGGCTATATAAAGTAATAACAATCACAGATAGCTACAAGCTCAATGATCTTTAACGCGGCTTTTGGATCGAATCACTCACTTGAGTACCTGTATAATTTGGAATCCAACCTTCGGCTATTGCAAAATAGCGTACACCTTTGAAATTCAACAATGCAGTCGGGCTGCACCAATGCTCAACATCGGCGGGGATATAAAGATAGTCTTGTGCCTGAACTAAAAGCTGTACCTGGCTGCCATCAGGTCGCACGAAGCCATAAATCATTTCTCCTGCCAACACATAGAGGGGTTCAGCCGCAGGATGAGTATGGTAACGTCCGTAGGTTGCTATCAGGTGGTGAAGATTGAAGGAACCTGGATGCACATTTAGCAAGTCACACCAGAGAGCGCCATTTTCTTGCTGAATAAATTCAAAGACGCTGTTATGAAGTTCTACACAATAACGTTGCTCAGACTCAGTTAAAACGTCCTGGTCTAGTAGGTTAGGAAAGAGAAGCGATGTTCCTGGGTCGTAGTGTCTGAGTTGAATCCCAAGAGGCGCAAGCTCATGAACTATTTTGCCTAAATCGCTCTCAATCGTACCGTCATCAAGTAGTAGGTTAGCCATAACCAAAAAGACTAATTAACTGTTAAGAAGAGTATACTCAACTTTGAGTTAAGAAGCCACTATTCCCGATTGACAAGCCGGGGTTTAATTTTTTAGTGACTCCTGTTGATTTGATTTACACCCAGTCCCCAATCCCCATTTCAGAATAAATTTATCGCCAGAATGATGTTCATTGGTACCACTAGCATTTAAGCTAGTACGGGTGAACTATATGTAGTATGGAATGTCTGACTTAATTCTGTTTTGGCATCGGCGCGATTTACGCATTTCTGACAATACGGGACTGGCTGCGGCAAAACGGCGCAGTCCGAAAGTGGTAGGTGTGTTTTGCCTTGATCCGAATATCTTGGAACGGGATGATGTTGCTCCTGTGAAAATAACTTATATGATTGGCTGTTTGCAGAAACTCCAAGAGCGATATGCTCAAGTTGGTAGCCAGTTGCTAATACTCCATGCCAATCCTGTACAAGCGATACCAGCTTTAGCAGAAGCAATAAATGCCAAAGCTGTTTTTTGGAATTGGGATGTAGAACCTTATTCGCAAGAACGCGATCGCACCGTTATAAATTCTCTCACAGAAAAAGGCATTGAGTTTCTCAACCAAAACTGGGATCAAATTCTCAACTCTCCAGAGCAATTACGAACTGGTGGCAATCAACCTTACACGGTTTACACCCCCTTCTGGAAAAATTGGATTACCAAACCGAAGGCTCAACCAGTAGAAACTCTGCAAAATGTTGAGGGGTTAACAGAAGCAGAACAAGAAATTGCCAAACTTGCAGGAGCTATAACGCTACCTTCAGCGAAAGATTTAGGATTTATTTGGGATGGAGAATTGATTATTTCACCGGGAGAAGCGGCGGCGCAAGAACGGTTAGAAGAATTTACTAATAAAGCTATTACTGAATATCAAGAACAGCGAAATTTCCCCGCAGTGGAAGGAACATCGCAGCTGAGTGCAGCTTTGAAATTTGGCGTGATTGGCATTCGCACCATTTGGCAAGCCACGCTAGAAGCATTAGAAAATAGCCGCAGTCAAGAAACAGCAGTTAATATTCGCACATGGCAACAAGAATTAGCTTGGCGGGAGTTTTATCAACACGCAATGTATAACTTTCCCGAATTAGCTGATGGTGCTTTCCGCGACACTTTCAAAAACTTTCCTTGGCAAACTAACGAAGAACACTTCCAAGCTTGGTGTGATGGGAGAACTGGCTACCCTATTGTGGATGCAGCAATGCGTCAGATGAATGAAAGCGGCTGGATGCATAACCGTTGTCGAATGATTGTTGCTAGTTTTCTTACCAAAGACTTGCTAATTAATCCCCAATTGGGAGAAAAATACTTTATGCAGCACCTGATTGATGGTGATTTATCTGCCAATAATGGCGGTTGGCAATGGAGTGCTTCTAGCGGCATGGATCCTAAACCTGTGCGGATTTTTAACCCAGCCAGTCAAACACAAAAATTTGATCCAGAGGGGGAATATATTCGGCAATGGGTATCAGAATTGCGGTCTATAGATACAGAATATTTAGTTACTGGGAAAATTCCATCTTTGGAACGTCATGCTGTTGGCTATCCTGAACCTATTGTGGATCATAAAATACAACAACAGCAATTTAAACTGCGTTATCAACAGCAAAAAATTCTTAGTAATGGTGAGTAAAATTGTGAATTTGCGCCGTGTGCAACTTTCTTTCAAACCTAACCCCCCAGCCCCTTCCCTCGCAGGGAAGGGGAGCAAGAATCGAAGCCTCTCTCCGTTTCGGGGAGAGGTTTGGAGAGGGGTTCTAAGAATAACTTGCACATCGCGTGAATTTGTAAAATTGTGAATTTTTTAATGTTAGTTTAGAGTTAATATTATATCATAAGCGTTGCTGAATTCAGGTATAAAAATGATTTTGCGTGATTTAAAAACCCTTGTAGAGAAGTTGCAATGCAACGTCTCTACACCAAGATTCATACATCTAATCAGCAACGCCGTATCATAAGAAGAATCTTGCTATAGGGCGATCGCATCTAAATAAGTAGTAAGACAGAATTAATTACACAATGTCATTGCGATCGCAATGACTGTAAATATTTTAGGCTTTGATTCTTGCTCCCTAAGGCTAGTGGGGAAGAGGTTGGGGGTTAGGTTTGAGAGAAAGTTGCACACGGCGTTAATATTGATTAAAAAGTTGACTCAAAACTTATTGTCATTTTCATAACTGATGCAGCAAAAAGACATCTAACAATCTATAATTAAGTATAAAAAGATTTTGCAGAACATAGCGATTAGTAGAAAATACTTAGCAGTACACAACTAGAATCAAATAGATAAGGAACACAAGGTTATGGCCTCAACCACAACTTACACTTACGATATCGATGGCAAAGTGATATCTGAGAGGACAGACAACAACGGTGATGGGATAATAGACTCAGTTATTACCTACCGCTATGATCGGACATCCGTAAACTATGACAACAACGGCGACGGCATACCTGATTTTGTCTCCACCTATACTTATGATGCCAAGGGCAACCTGACATCTGAAATCCATACCAACTACAGCAACGGCAAAGTTGATTATGTCTACAGCTATACTTATGATGCCAAGGGCAACCTGACATCCGAGAGCCGTGACGTCAAAGACGCCGATGCTGGCATACTGGGTTATGTCAAAACCTATACTTATGATGCCAAGGGCAACCAGACATCTTATAGCTCTGACGACAACGGCGACGGCATACTGGATTATGTCTAAACCTCTACTTATGATGCCAAGGGCAACCTGACATCCCAGAACTCTGACGACAACGGCGACGGCAAAGTTGATTCTGTCTACAGCTATACTTATGATGCCAGGGGCAACAAGACATCAGTGAGCTATGACAACAAGGCCGACGGCATACCGGATTCTGTCGAAACCTTTACTTATGATGCCAGGGGCAACCAGACATCTTATAGCTCTGACATCAATGGTGACGGCATACCGGGTTATGTCGAAACCTCTACTTATGATGCCAATGGCAACAAAACATACTTTAGCCGTGACTACAACGGCGACGGCATACCGGATTCTGTCGAAACCTATACTTATGATGCCAAGGGCAACCTGACATCCGATAGCCGTGACTACAACCGCGACGGCATACCGGATTATGTCGAAACCTTTACTTATGATGCCAAGGGCAACCAAACATCCCATAGCCGTGACGGCAACGGCGACGGCATACCGAATTATGTCGAAACCTCTACTTATGATGACAAGGGCAAGTTTACATCCATAAGTTATGACAATAACGACGACGGCATACCGGATTCTGTCAAAACCTCTACTTATGATGCCAAGGGCAACCAGACATCCGAGAGCCGTGACGACAACGGAGACGGCAAAGTTGATTATGTCGAAACCTATACTTATGATGCTAATGGCAAGTTTACATCCTTGAGGGCAGACTACCAAGCAGACGGCAAAGTTGATTATGTCCAAATCTCTACTTATGATGCCAAGGACAACCTGACATACTTGAGCCGTGACTACCAAGCAGACGGCATACTGGATTATGTCTACACCTCTACTTATGATGCCAAGGGCAACAGGACATCCTTGAGGATAGACTACAACGGCGACGGCAAACTTGATGAAGTCCAAACCTCTACTTCTGAACGTGCATCCGCCAGCTATGACTTCAACAATGATGGTGTAATTGATGCAGTTGGCATCTACAGCTACGATTTTAACGGCAAGCTGACATCACAAAAAATTGACAAAAATAATGATGGCAGCTTTGATGAAGTCACCGCTTACAGTTACGACGCTAACGGCAAACAGACTGCACAGGTAGCTGACAAAAATAATGATGGCATCCCTGATGAGATTACCACTTTCAACTACGATCGCAATGGCAAACTAATTTCCGCAGATATTGACAACAACAGTGATGGCGTTACTGATGCAGTTGCCACTTATCTGTATGATACCAATGGTCAATTAACTAGCAAAACCACCAAAGACGGAAATGTGCCAAAGATTACCTTAAATGGTGGTAACGGTGCAGATGAACTCACTGGTGGAGCTGGTAACGATCAAATTTCCGGCAAAAACGGCAACGATAAACTTCTTGGATTAGCCGGAAATGACAAACTAGTTGGTGGTAATGGTAATGACATCCTCAATGGTGATGCTGGGCGTGATATTCTCACAGGCGGTTATGGCGCTGATAAATTTGTGTTTAACAGTCTGAGTGATTCGCTGCTATCTAGCTTTGATAAAATAACTGACTTGAATATTTCTCAAGATAAAATTGATGGGTTGTATGCAGTTAGCGCTGCTAATTTAGTTCAACTTGGCACTGTTGCGAGCCTAAATCTTTTCGATGTACAACAGATATTGACTGCAACTGCTTTTGTCGCTAAAGGTGCGGCAACTTTTACCCTTGGTACAGGCAATAAGGGGCAGACTTTTCTGGCACTCAACGATAATACTAATGGATTCTCTGCCCTCACAGATGCTGTGATTGAGATTAGTGGCTATAAAGGCAGCTTGAATAATTTAGCAGTTGTCTAACTTCATGCTGACCAAAACTAGAGCGTCGGTTCGTACCCTTTGTCCAAATTTGAATTTATATTAATGGACATCATAAGCTGTTGTGCATTTAACTTACATAATTAGGGCGGCACTGTAGGAATCATAACTAACTTATCCGAACTTGATGTTAGATGTTTTTCAGCTTATTACGTCTTGACAGGTAAACGAGAAATTGTCCATAAAATGAGCAGGAAGATTAAGTAAATTACGCCAACCAGTCCAAACTCAATCAGAGGTATATAGGTTATTTCGTAAATTCTGCCCAAGCCGCGTTCAGTCAGTCCGTAAACGGCCAGTACACTGACTAAAAAGGCTCCATAGATAGTACGTTTAGTCCATATCCCCACAGGTAAACCGTGAAGCTGAGTAAGCACCAGAATGCCAAGAAAACCAAATAGGAATGTTGGCCACTTGGTTTGTCCTAACATCAACGACACAACGACACTATGTAAAACCACTGAAATTTCTAAAGTGAATGTCCACCAATGGCTTACATGGGTGCGGTTAAAGATTAACGACGATTGGAGCAGAAGTAAGAACATATAGAGGAAACCAATTAAGTGCCCCACAGTTGCTTCCATTGGGTGATACCAGAAGGTATAGATAGCGGCGAAGGAGAAAAAATAGCCGTGGTACAGCTTGATAATTTGCAAAAACTGTTGATGGAATGGAACAGAATTGCCAAAAAACAAACCGCGTCGAGGTGTTTCTAAAATCAGTACGAAGACCAGTAAAAGGACAACCGCACCTTGAGAAGCCCAAATTGAAGTATCTTGAGCTAGAGCATCGTACCAAATATAGGTCTGGAGAAAGTGTAAAGCGATGAATGCACCATTAATCGCAAGCATGAGGTAATTAATTGGGTGCAACGCTGATTTGTATTTTAAGTGCGATCGCTGCGCCCACAAAATACACGCCCAGATGCTAAACTGATGCCCAAGGTACATACCCCAAGCCGTCGCTCGACTCCAAAAGGTCGGGTTGGGAAGCTTCCAGTAGTACCAATTTAATCCTTGATCAGGAAGTTTAATTATGCTTGCAGGAATGCTCCCACCAATCCAAATTGCGTAGGTGAGGAGGATGCTTATAAAGATGCCTAAAAATAATACTCGGCGACCTGTCATAATTCGTAATTCGTAATTAAAAGGGAGGGGAATAACCTTCTCAAAGTCGTCCTTTTGAAGGAGGATTTAGGAGGATTTAAAACGTTCTGATACCTAAAATAGGACTTTTCAAATATCTTCTAAAACCTAGATTATTAGGCAACACGTTCTGTCTTTGCTTCAGATGCGGTTTTAGTTACTCGCAAACTAAGAGTCAAAGCTACCAGCAATACCAAAAATCCACTTAAAAAAGGAGCAGAACTGCCAAATCTCATAAAACTAGCCCCTGCCCACGTTGGGCCACCAATGCGTGCCAACGCAGAGCAAGAACTGGCAATTCCTAATATTTGCCCTTGCTCTTCTGAGGCTGTCATCTGGGAAATCAGGCTGTTCAAGATGGGTTGGCTAACACTAATTCCACACGCCACAAGTGTAGTTGCGACCAATAATAAAATTAAGCTTTGTGAGAATCCAATTAGTAGTAACCCTGAACCTAACCCCAATATCCCCACAGTAAGTAACTTGATTTCACCCAATTGTTTCTTGAGGAATCCGATGAGTCCTCCTTGAACGATTGTGCTGACAATCCCCATGAAGGCAAAAAGATAACTAGTTTGTTGAGGGCCCCAGTTTAATTGCTGCTTAGACCATAAAGCCAATGTAGAGTCCATAGCCGCAACAGCAAAGGTTACTAAAAAGTAGATGCCAACAAGCACACAAAACTGTGGACGCTGTGATAGTTGTTGCAAGTTCAGCCGTCGCTGACGCTGGCGATAAACTTGTATTTTGGCTTTAGTCTCAGAATTTAGAGATTCTGGAAGTAGCACCAAAGCACAAAGCAATGCCAATAAAGATAATCCGGCTGCGAACAACGACGGTAGATGAAAGTTTGCGTTGTCTGGATCTGACCCGATCAGAAGACCTCCAATTGCCGGGCCGAGAATGAAACCAAGACCAAAGGCTGCTCCTATCATGCCCATACCACGAGCTCGATTAATTGGTGTGGTAATATCTGCTATGTACGCCTGAGCAGTAGAAATATTCCCTGCCATAATACCCGCAAGACTACGAGCAATAAATAAAATCCATAATGAGTTGGCAAAACCTAAGCCTGCGTATGCAATTACAGAACCGAATAAAGTGAATAACAAAATCGGACGGCGACCGTAGCGATCGCTAAAGCTGCCCCACAAGGGTGCAAATAAGAACTGCATTAAAGAATAGACAGCTACAAGTAGAGTCGCTTCATTAGGTTTTGCACCAAATTGTTCAGCATATAAAGGCAATATCGGCAAGATAATTCCGAAGCCGAGCAAGTCTATAAATACAGTCAAAAATAAGACGAATATAGCCCTGCTATTATTTTTACTCTCCATAAATGCAATTTCCATTTATAACAAATATGTGTACTTTCGATTGATTTTTATAGACATCAGAAAATGCTTAATCAGCAAAATTCATTGAATACAACCACTAATTAGTATGAACAAAGCGTTTTAATTTCAATGTGGTTGAGCATAATGGCATGGAACAAACCCATTATAAAAATCAAGCCAATAATACTACTAATGCAAGCAACTATCATTTCGTGCTTTCGTATAGCTTTTTGTATCTTAGCGTCTATAATTAATTCAAATTCTTTGTATAACATTGACTTCAATTTGACTAAAGATAAGGATTATGTGGAACTTGCGTACTTGTATAAGTTTGAGTATGTCCGAAAACTCCAGGGCAAACGCACATATTTTTTTTAACCCTTGCTATTAAAGGATTCTTATATTTTATATACATTTGCCCGGCCGAAACCTCTAACTTATTAAATTAGAAATGTTTCGACACAGCAAAAATTTCAAGTGCGTTGGCGTAATTTTAAAACAGCACCGGAAATACCAAAAGCTAATATCGCTAAGGTATAAGTTGGTTCTGGAACTGCAAAAATGCTTACCTGATTAATGGCCAAGCCGAATTCCTCATTAGAACTACTAAAAACGAGCCGCGAGATATTGGCAGTGTCACTACGAATCCCTAAGAATGCTGCTGAATTATCTAATGCTAAAGACGAAATATTTGGAATTGAGAAACTACCCAACAAGTTATCGGCATTATCAAAAGCGCTGATAAAAGTTTCAATTTTTAACTGACTAGTATCTACAGCTATCTGAGTACCAGCACCAAAAACAGGTTGGGCAAAATTAATGGTCAATGGACTGCCGTTCCCCTTAGTACCAGGATCAGGAGTACCAGGGGGAAGAGGGATAAAACCTGTTGGATCTATACCTCCGAAGAGAATAAAATCTCCTGGTGCAAAGTTACTCCGAATGCCAGGAGAAGGTAATGTTTGAAAGATAAAGGGCGGAGTAACGCGAGGGTTATTACTTGGAGGTATATTTACATCTAAACTTAAACCATCTTGGGATGTGATGGAAAAAGAGTTAGGTAAAAAAACAGAAAAGTCAGGAACCCGGGGATTAAATACTTTACCTAAACTTCCCCAATTAACTTCGTCATTCCCTCCTAAAGCCGCGCGTTCAGTTACTAGAAATGTAACCGCTTCAACTGGTAATGGGAGAACCGTTATTATCGCTGTAATGGCTGGTAGATGTTTTACAGATGATTTAAATATTTTATTGATTCCAAATACCACAAGAATTATTCCTTAAATTACTAAAATAATATCATTCAGTATCATTAGATGAAATATTTTTGCACACACTTATTAACATACATTGAAATATATGAAACATTTCTTGTTTAGTATTTGTGTTGCAAAAATTTGTCTGTAACTAGTTAGCGAGAATCGATGTAACTCAAAATATTACTAGTTTCACTTTTGCAACACAAATTAAGCCGTAATTACAGACATAATTGCTTGTGTTTGTAACAAGCCAGATTTGTTATTGTTAAACTACGAGCTACTCAGGGCGGCCGCATCATGTCAATAAGCATACTTTATTGAGAATAGATTTAAAATCAATGTCATTAAGTTTTGCTTATTGCGAAAGTTTTAGGCGATCGCTTTGGGGGTTAAAAAATAATCAAGCTCGAAATCCTGATTTTTTCGTTGGTTCTTAACCTTCGTTGTGATCAAGAGTAATTTAGATGCGTTTGCCCTGACGAGCTACTGCTTCCACAACAAACTGTAAAAAGCTTTGACTTGTAATGGAGTTGTAACTCGTAGTAGTTTTAGACTAACTGAATACTTACATTAGATGATAAGTTTTCAAGGAAGGCGAATTGATTTCCTAAGAAAGACAAGTTACCACTAGAAGTGTCGTAGAAAAAGTCGCTACTGTTAGTAGTACCAAACCCTACTTTAGAAACTTGGATTACGTCACTCTGACCAAAGTTGTAATCTTTGATGGTGTCAATACCTTCGCTAAAACTGTTGAAAATAAACTTATCTGCACCTTGTCCACCGATAAGAGTATCCTTACCTAGTCCACCGATGATGGAGTCATTACCGAAACCACCAGAGATAGTGTCATTACCATCTCTACCTTCTAATCGGTTATCTTGACTATCGCCAGTAATATTGTCACTTGTATTTGTACCGATGAGATTATCAAAGTTAAGTACATTAAATGTTATTGTCCCCAGAGTAGGAACGTTAAAGGCAGAGATAGTTTGTTCCTGTAAGTTAGCGATGACAGACACACCAGCAACAGATTGGGATGAATCTATAGTGTTATTAGCAACACTAGCATCAGCAATAACTGTTTCTACTTTAAAAACTGTATCTGTGCCGAAGCCGCCAGATTTGGTGATTTTACCTACGCCTGACAGAGTAATGCTTTTGCCTAGCTTCCCGTAGTCTGCGGTATCAAAACCATCCCCACCATCAATACTATCGTTGCCCCGGCTGCCTTTGAAGGTGTCATCGCCTGCACCACCAAACAAATTGTCATTGCCTTGTCCACCGTCTATGAGGTCATTGCCACCTCTGCCATCGATTAGATCATCACCAGCAAGACCAGTTAATTGATTATCTCGTCCGTCACCCTTAATACTGTCATTATTAATTGTGCCGATAACATTGGCAAAGTTGACTACATTAAATGTCAACGTTCCCAAATCAGGAACATTCAGGGCAGAAATAGTTTGGGCTTCTAAATCAGCAACGGCAGCTACCCCAGGCAAAGATTGAGAAGCATCTATGGTATTGTTGGCAACACTGTTATCAGCAATTACCCTTTCTACTTTAAATACTGTGTCTGTTCCGAAACCACCAGCTTTAGTAATTGACCCTACACCTGATAGGGTTATTTTTTGGCCTAAGCTGCTGTAGTCTGCGATATCAAAGCCATCTCCACCATTAATGCTGTCGTTACCTCGACTTCCCCTAAATGTGTCATCGCCACCATTACCTATTAATTTATTACTTTGATTATCACCAATAATGGTGTCATCTTCATTGGTGCCGATGACATTATCAAAGTTGACTACAGTAAATGACAATGCCCCTAGGTCAGGAACGTTATTGGCTGTTAACGTTTGGCTTTGTAGGTTAATGGTGATTGATACACCAGCTAAAGATTCGGAAGCATCTATGGTGTTGTCAGTAACACTAGCATCGGCAATAACTTTTTCTACTTTTAAGAGTTGGTCTTGCCCCAATCCACCAGCTTTTGTAACTGTCCCTACTTCAGAGAGAATGATAGTTTTGCCTAGTTTGCTGTAGTCTGCGGTATCTGTGCCGACTCCACCATCAATGTTGTCGTTACCTTGACCACCCTTAAAGGTGTCATTACCTGCACCACCGAACAATGTGTCACTACCAGCACCACCATCAATCAGGTCATTGCCACCTCGACCATCAATTAGGTCATCCCCAGCCAGACCAGTTAATTGATTATTTTGGCCGTCGCCTTTAATGGTGTCATCTTCATTGGTGCCGATGACATTATCAAAGTTGACTACGTTAAATGTTAATGTTCCCAAAACAGGAACATTGAGGGCAGAAATGGTCTGGGCTTGCAAGTCAGCGATCGCTGCTACTCCAGACAAAGATTGAGAAGCATCTATCGTGTTGTTAGAAACTTTAGCATCAGCAATTACCGTTTCTACTTTCAATAGTTGGTCTTGCCCTAATCCATCGGCCTTGATAACTGTTCCTACGCCTAAGAGGGTAATGGTTTTACCTAGTTTGCTGTAGTCTGCTGTATCCGTGCCATCTCCACCATCAATACTGTCGTTGCCCTGACCACCCTTAAAGGTGTCATCACCTGCACCACCGAACAATGCGTCATTACCAGCACCACCATCAATCAGATCATTGCCACCTCGACCATCAATTAGATCATCCCCATCCAGACCAGATAATTGATTATTTTGGCCATCGCCCTTAATGCTGTCGTTGTTAATTGTGCCGATGACGTTATCGAAGTTGATTACATTAAATGTCAATGTTCCCAAATCAGGAACATTAAGGGCAGAGATAGTTTTGGCTTCTAGATCAGCAACCGTAAGCACTCCAGACAAAGATTGGGATGTATCTATGGTGTTGTTGGTAACAGTAGCATCAGCAATAACTGTTTCTACTTTAAAGACTGTATCTGTGCCTAATTTACCTTTATCAATTATCCCTACACCTGATAGGGTAATGGTTTGACCTAGTTTGCTGTAGTCTGCGGTATCCGTGCCAACTCCACCATCAATGCTGTCGTTGCCCTGACTACCTTTGAAGGTATCATTGCCGCCATCACCAGCCAACGTATCGTTGCCATCCCCACCATCGATGACATCATTTCCAAGACCGGCGGAGATATTGTCATTGCCGCCACGACCAGAAATCTGATCGTCATCACTAGTACCCAACAAAAAGTCATTGTTAGGGGTACCAACAATAATGGACATAATATATACCTTTATAATTTTGTGGATCAAATCTCTTTGATACTTGTAATACTCACATATTACATTGATATTAATTATAAATTTATCATGAAATATACTTAAACATGATTAACTCTATTTTATATATCTGACGAAAGAAAAATAGTATCATTCCTTCTTAATATGAAATTGTTTAAATTTCTTTAAGATTTTCAAAAATATGGAATTTTATGCAGTAAACATTGCAAAGCATGGAAGAAGAAGGCAGAATGGGGTACGTCCCGCTGCGCTAACAGAATTCAGCAATTTTTTAGTCGGGGATTCAGACCTGCGACTCATCGGATTTTGGGAAGTGCTGGTAGTAGTAGCGACTTAAAAAAGCACCCTGTACAAACATTGCCGAAAAACTTCGGCAAAAAAAATGAGTGATATAAATAATACAAGACTTGAAGCAGAAAAAACACTTAGGCTAATCTAGTAGTTCGCCAAGTGAAATTGGCGGGGTAAAGGGTAAAGGTTTTAAATCCCTACCCCTTTCCCCAGCCCTCACCCAACATTTTTGGGTTGGCAGACTACTAGAATACCTACAATTTCATTGAGTGTAGCCCAAGAGTGAAGCACCCCATCCGATTAAAGCGCTACCAAAGACTAGCCATACAGCATTAATGCGGAAGTGAACAGCTAAAATGGCACAGACAATAGCGATCGCCAGTCCAAGAAAATCTACAAACGGGGCTTGTGGTAATGTTAAAGTTGCTATCCCCAGTTGCAGGGTAGTAACAACCATTAGCGCTACAGCACTAACATTCACAGCATCCAAAAATGCTCTAGTCCAAAAAGAAGCCCGTAACCGTGGGATTAGGGGATTCAGGGCAGCAACAAAAACAAAAGAAGGTAGAAAAATTCCGATTGTGGCAACAATTGCGCCAGGTATGCCGGCAATGATATAACCAATAAACGTAGCAGTGGACAGTACTGGCCCAGGAGTAAATTGACCAATTGCGATCGCATCTAATAATTGCTGTTGTGTCAGCCAGCCGTATTCTTCAACTAATCCCCCTTGGAGAAAAGCCACCAAAAGGTAGCCACCACCAAACAAGACACTACCGACTTTGAGAAAAAACCAGCCCAGCTGCCATAAAGAAACGTTGATTGCAGAAACAGTAGTTACCGATGCAGCAACAGCCGCCGATGCCTTCAAAGTTGCACCCGTGCTGAGACTAGCAATCAGAAAGTTGGCTTTATCTCCTGGTTTGTCGTTTTTATCACCAGAATGTAACCAAACCATACCCAGCAATCCCCCAATTAATAGGGCAATTACTTCATTTAATTTCAATAACAACGTCAGTAACGCTACAGCCAAAGCAATCACTAGTAATTGGCGAGTTTTTACAGCCTTTTTTGCCAAGCCCCAGAGGGCATTAATGATAATTGCTAAAACAGCCGGTTTAATGCCATAAAGTAAGGGAGCGACTTGGGGTAAAGTACCGTAAGTAACATAAACCCAAGCAAACCCGCCAGTAATTAGAACCGCAGGTAAAACAAAACAAACGCCTGACACAATCAGCCCCAGCCATCCTGCATAGATGTATCCTATATGGATAGCCATTTCTGTGGAATTTGGGCCAGGAATTAGGTTAGTTGCGCCCAGCAAATCCAGAAAATGCTCTCTTGTTAACCACTGACGCCGCTTAACCACCTCATCTTCAATCATGGCAATATGGGCAACCGGGCCTCCAAAGCCAATGACACCCAGTTTAAAAAACAGGTTAGCGAGTTCACCCAAACGGCTTGGTGCTGAGTTAGTCATGTTTGCTAGGCAATATTTTTTAAATTAACAAGAGGAACAACCACTTTTAGACTAAGTAGGTGGACGTGAATAATTAAAGATTTGTAGTCAGGACTTTAGTGCTTAAAAATAAAGATTAAAGTCCTGACTACGAACTTGCTTACTTATCAATTTAAACTTGACAGGCTAGTATTTATCTTATTACTAAAAGATTAAGGCTTGGTTGCAATATGCTTGGGTTAAGTATTTCTTTCTTCTCTTTGCGTCCTTTGCGTCCTTCTTTCTTGGCGCTAGCCTCTCCTTTTGGGAGAAGGGGAGACGCTAACGCGTAGCTTGCTTCTCCGTAGGAGTATGCGGTTCGTTAAAAAAATTGACTTTGGCAAAGAGTTTTAACCCTAACTGAATTGTATTGGGCTTAGTTGTTAGACAAAATTACTAACTTTTTTCTGCTTCCTTGGCAATATAATCTTGTACCGCATCTGAATGGGAACCGCTATAGCCACCGTTCTGTAATAGTTAGCAACGGTTTAAGTCCCACTCCAAATCTCTGATTTCCTTGGGAGCAATCAGTGGCAGCTTCAAAGCTACGTAGCTTCTTTAGCTTGTAGTATCTACTTACATGAGATAATTTCTTAATAATTGTTATATATAAAATAAATTAGCTCAATATGCGTATGAAGCAAGTATCAAGTTATAGTATGGGTTTAGCAATTCACCTCTGTGCTAAAACAATTGCTCGACGTTTAATTCTCACTGTTATGTGCCTCACCGTAGCAGGCGCTCTAAGTGCCTATTTCTGGCTCTCAGAGTTTCCTTTTCCAGCTACAAAATGGTTTTACGAACTATTTAGCCTAGATGGAGAGTTAAATATTCCTGCCTGGTATTCTGCGTTCTCTTTATTGTTTTGTTCTGCATTACTTAAAGTAATTAGTCTTATTAAGACGGAAGACCGCCATTTTTCTTACTGGAAAACCCTATATTTTATATTTTTATATTTGAGTTTGGATGAAGCATTTAGTTTTCACGAAATTTTGATCATTCCGTCAGTGCGAGAATCGCTTAATCTTTATCCTCTATTTTTCCAAACCTGGGTTATCCCTGGGACTATTTTCGTAGGAATTTTTGCATTTAAATATCTAAAATTTTGGTTCCATCTCCCTTACAAAACTCGGTATTTATTTCTAATTGCCGCAGTTGTTTATGTAAGTGGAACCTTAGTTATGGAAATGGTGGGTGGACTTTTGAGAGAAGATTTTGGGCGACGCAACGCAATAACCTTAACAGGCATAGTTGTTGAAGAATTTTTGGAAATGGCCGGAATTGTCATTTTTATTTATGCGCTGCTAGCTTACCTTAGCAGCTTGAGAGAAAGCCTCCAACTGGAAATACATATATCTGAAAAGTAGTAGAAGCAATGTTTCCTACAAAAAATCTATATGTATCAGCGTTTGTCTAACTACAAATAACATATATCATCGTAGGTTAGCACAAATGTGCTAACCTACCCGTGTACCTCATTCATGCAAATGAGAACTGCATTTAGCAATGCCTTAAAATTAATGATTATGCGTTGAAAATTTCCCATGCTATTTGATGCGTTTAAAAATCGTAAATCTCGTAAAATCGAGTTCATCAAGACTAAGGCAACCTGGCGCGTAGCTTGGGGGAGAGTTGATGCAAATTATGAAAATATAGCTTGGCAAGATGAAAAATTTTTTGTAATTTTACCAGGTGGAAATTCTGAATTTCTGACGGAAAAATTAGCAATCAGTTCTGGAGGACGATTTGTTGTTGTTGGTGATATTTGGTTAACTAACCAAGTGCAGTTGCTGCAAAAGTTAGGAATTGAACCGGATAGCTTTCAAGGAAGTTCTCTAGAACTGGTTGCCAATCTTTGGGAACGATGGGGCTTTGAATGTCTCAGGCAACTTGTAGGGATGTTTGGGCTAGTAGTTTGGGATAGAGAAAAACAGGTGTTGAAGTTAGTTCGCGATCGCATCGGTGTTCGTACTCTCTATTACACTACCACTGGTTCGGTTTGTTGGATTGCGCCTCAACTGCGAACTTTAGCACCCCATCGTTCAGCCGATTTAGATTTGGTGGCGTTGCGAGATTATCTTTGTTGTGCCTTTGTTCCCGGAGAACGAACGCTTTGGGAACAGGTGCGAGAACTGCGACCTGGAACCGTTTTAGAATTTCCTGACCAAAAAGTTACAGCTTATTGGCAGCTTCAACAAAAGATTATAGCAATAGATCAACCCTTAGAATGGCATGGCGATCGCTTGCGAGAACTCCTAGACCAAGTTGTTCAAGAATATTTACCACCAGCAAATGAACCCGTTGGGGTTTTTCTTTCTGGTGGTTTGGACTCTAGCAGTATCACTGCTTTAGTCGCAAAATTCCACAAAGCACCAGTTCACACCTTCTCGATTCATTTTGGTTCTGAATGTCCCAATGAATTAGAATTTTCTAGTCTCGTGGCATCCCATTGCCAGACGCAGCACCACATTTTAGAAATTACTTTTAAGAATATGTGGGAACGCCTGCCGGAAACAATGGCCTATTTAGATGACCCCATTGGCGACCCACTAACTGTTCCCAACCTTTTGCTGGGACGACTGGCAAGAGAAAACGTAGAAGTAATTTTAAATGGTGAAGGTGGCGACCCTTGTTTTGGTGGGCCAAAAAATCAGCCAATGCTAATTAATAGTTTATATGGATCTGTCACCAATCAGGATGCCTTGCAAGCTTATTTAATTTCCTTCCAAAAGTGTGCTGTTGACTTACCGCAACTTTTAAAACCAGAAGTTTGGGCAGCAGTACAAACAGCACCTTGGGTTTTTGAAGAAGATTTATATTCCCAAGCTAACTATCTGAATCGTTTGATGGCGATGAACATCAAATTTAAAGGTGCTGACCAAATTTTGACCAAAGTTAGTAACTTAACTCAAGCAGCCCTTTTACAAGGTCGTTCTCCTTTGTTCGACCAACGAGTAGTAGACTTAAGTATGGAGATACCTCCAGAGTATAAGCTTTCTGGAGTGGAAGAAAAAGCAGTTTTAAAGCAAGCGATTACCTCCGGTAAGTCTTCTCTACAAGACGCTGCGGTAACGATGAGCGCAAATATTTTACCAGACGCAATTATTCATCGTCCCAAAAGTGGCATGATGGTACCAGTGCAGTTAGGATTTCGGAAATATTGGCAACAAGAAGCTAGAGATTTATTGCTTAATCGAAATGCATATATCACTCCTTACTTGAACCAATTGCCAATTCGTAATTGGTTAAATTATCAAGGAGATACTTGGAGTCGTTATGGGGTAAAGCTGTGGTTGCTTGCTAGTTTAGAAGTTTGGTTACAAGTAAATCAAAAAACGCAGTAGTGAAAGCAACAAAAGGATACGCTATTAATATTACTTATGGTAGTTTTGAATTTGCAGTAAGCAACATGACTTTTGTTATATAAATATTTCCTGACTTATGTCAGCATTTTTTGTTTTAAAAACCACTAAAAAAACGCATTTTCAGGTGATTGGGGATTTTCTAGTAATTTATTTTTGATTATTTAGTGAGCTAATCTCCGTTTGCGGTGTACTCTCAATATACGGTAACTATCACACTCGATCTTTGAGATAAATTACACCCAGAGGTGAATACCATGAAAAATTATGCTGATCAACAGGAATTTATTTTAAGTCAAATCACAAATAAATATTTTCAGCGCCGAGATTTCAGTGGATGTGACTTGAATGGAATCGACCTGAAAGGAATTGATTTAAGCGGTATTAACTTCATCGGAGCAGATTTGCGTGGTGCAAATTTGTCTGGCTGTGTTCTGAATCGTGCTAATTTAAGTGGGGCAAATTTGATGCAAGCTAGCTTGCGTGACGCTAATTTGTATGAAGCCTCTTTATGTGAAGCCAATTTAGCTAATGCTGATTTAACACGAGCAAATTTGTGCGGAACTTTCTTATGGCGGGTGAACTTAACAGGCAGTAATCTTTGGGGTGCTTCTTTGTGTGATGCGGATTTGAGAGAAGCAGACCTAAGAGAAGCTAAATTAATTGAAGCATCGCTGATTGAAGCTAACTTAAGTTTTGCAAATCTCTCAAGAGCAAATCTCTCAGGAGCAAAATTACTAGAAGCTAATTTGACTGAGGCCAACTTAACTAGTGCAGACTTGACATGGGCAAATTTAACCAAGGCAAACTTGAGTAAGGCAAACCTTTGGAAGACAAATTTTATTTATGCAAAGTTGCGGGATACTATCATGCCTGATGGCACAATTGAGCAACCTCAGATAGTTATTTATTAGTTAGAATTAGCCCTGTCAAAGTGAAATAATCTTGTGATTTCGTTTCCATGCTCTGTATGGGGCTTTCTTCTTAGCTGTAACCACAATTTTTTTCAGCTTGGGTGATGTTATTGCGTAAAAGTTCTCGTTTATCCTTTTCAGAAGCAAAATTGTTAATTTGAACGCTAAACCAAGAACTTACGCCCAGCTAAGAAATTCAACAAGTAGATATTTAAAGGCTAACGCGCACTTTTTGAACTAAATTATCCAAACTTGATATTATCCATGCGGGAACTGTTATAAGTAATGCTTAAGCCGTAGTTAATACAAACTAAGCATTACTTATAGATACTTATTGTATGATAAGTAATCCTTAAGCTGTAGTTAATACAACTTCTTGTGTGGTTATGAATGCTCAAGCTGTAGTTAATACAACTTCTTTTGTAGTTATGAATGCTCAAGCTGTAGTTAACACAGCTTCTTCTGTAGTTAACACAGTTTCTTCTGTAGTTATAAATGCTCAAGCTGTAATTAAGATTAGATAAACGCTTTAGCTAAATTAAGAGAATTTACCAGTGGTTCTCTCATAAAAAGTATAATTATTTTTGTGGATTTTGCTGAAGCAGAATGTATTATTAGTAGGGCATAGTAACTGTATAAATGTTACAAGTAACTAAATTTATGCCTTTGAGAAAACGTACATCCCGCGTTCTAGAAAATGCTGAGTTAAGATTTGCTGGACTTAAAGCAATTGATGTCAATTTGGATCTTGGAGATACTTGTAATTTAAAAACACTGACAGAAATAATTGAGCAATTACGCAGCAAGTTAGAAGCTCATAATACTGTTCTCACCACGATTGACTCTTCCAAACTAGAAATTGAAGAGTTAGAACAAGCCTTGGGTACTTTCTCCGAAAAAATGCTTATGGGAATCGGCTTTAAATACGGCAAAGATAGCCGCGAATATGAGATGGCTGGTGGAGTTCGCAAAAGTGAACGTATCCGTAAAAGCAGAGCGACTCGCATGAAAACTATTGCACAAAAAGCATCTATGCAAGGCACTCAACCCTTGTAAATGTGTAAGCAATACAGTTCGGATAAACAGGGGAAGGGGGAAAAAATTTGTTAACTAGTAATTCTTTCTCCCCTGCTTGCCTCAATACCCAATGACTAAAATCCGCGCTTTGAAAAGATCAAAATAGCGATCGCTAACAACATGGCACTATAAAGTAAGCCATAACCAGCATTTGTAATCAGTGCAGTTGTGTCAGGTAGTGCTTGCAAACCATAAACGGCATCATTTTTCAAATCTAATCGAGATAAATTTGGCAAGATGAGAAACAAACCTTGAGTTAGACGTTCCATACCAGGGTTGCGGCTAAGACGCCCAAGTTGTACTAAATCTTGTGTAATATTTCCGATTAAATACACCGCAAAGGTTAAAACAGTCGCTAGCAAAGATGCAGTAAAAACACCGAAGGTAATAGCCACAGCGGTGATTAATGACAATTGCAAAAATAAAAAAATCGCAGCAATTAGAATGCTCGCCGTTGGATGAGGAATATTACCAAATTGCAGAAATCCTAAATAAATTGCTGTCATTGTGGCGACAAGTACAGCTAGTACTGCGGATAAACCTAAGTACTTGCCAACGATAATTTCGCTGCGGCTGACAGGTTTAGCAATTAACACCAAGATGGTGCGTTTTTCAATTTCTTTATTAACCAGTCCCGTACCAACAAATATCGTAATGATTAACCCGATGGCATTCATTGCAGCCATCCCAAAGTCTAAAAACATTTTGTCTTCAGTCGTAGCTGCGAATTCAGGAAGGACGCGGAAGGCAGCGGCAAGTATTAAGGCATAAAAACCAATAATATATAGGACGCGATCGCGTACCACTTCCTGAAACACATTCTTTGCTAATACAAAAATTCTGTTAATAGTCATTTTTTTTGGGCATTAGGCATTGGGGATTAGAAATTGGGCATGGGGCATGGGGCATTTTTTCTCCTGTTCCCCTACTTCCCCTACCCCACTCACCAGCTTCACTGTTGTTGCAAAGGCGGTGAGCCAGCAATAAATTTACTGGCGCGCTCGCATTCAATTTCTGCAACTGTAGCCTTATTCTCTGGATTATTGGGTGCTGTAACTAATTCTTTAATCACACAAGATTTCTTAAAATAATATCCTTGTGGATTAGAACTTGGGCCTATCCAAATACTTAGTAAATCTAATATATATTCAGACGAAATACCAGATTTAGTATTAGCTACACGCGGTTCAACGCGCCACAGTTCTTTTTCTTTATATTTACTTAGGTTCTTCTGAATTACCTCTCTACCCAGAGTTCCTACGCGCTGTTGCACATTTTTCGGTAGCAGCCATTTCTCTACTTCCGACCAAGGTCTTCCAGCTATTTCTTCTACTATTATTGGCTGAAGTTTCTCTAGAACTAAAGCACCATTTTCTGGGATTTTGGCTGCTTTTTCTACTCTAACAACAATGGTGCTACGTTCAAAATTGTCTGCATGCAAACTTGGATATTGTCGTGACCAACTATCCACCAAAAAGTAGAATTGAATCCAGCAACTTAGTAACATACTACTAGCAACTAAAATTATGATTCTTTGGCGGTCTTCTGGCTTAGGAATGCGAGCTTTAGCATCGGTATCATTTCCTTCAATAAACTCTGGTATCGCCGTAATTAGTGCTGAAATTGTTGGCCAAAAAACGATTGTCCTTGCTGTAATTACATCCCGTTGATCTCCAAATGCAAAAACACTGACTAAGAATCCGGTAATCACTGCCCCAACTGGCATAAAAGTACCAGGAACTCTTAAAGGATCTTCGGTTGTATACCAAGCTGTGCCAGCAATTAAAAATAACCAACCAAAAAAGGCAATTATATCTTTAATATAACCTGTAGCAAAATATGAAAGTACCCAAGAAAAAACACTCGTATATATAAATGTCTGCCAAGAATATGCTTTGGGTGGAACTAATACTTTCCTAATTCCCGCATAAAACCCTTCAGCAAATTTAAAAAGCCCAAATACATCTTTAAGTAGCGTATTCATATTCCTCCCTAAAACTGATTAATAATCACTAATTTTTATCTAACTTCAACAACTAACTTATTACTATTTTGAGCGAAATAATAAAATAATAGTTATTGCAGTATAGCTTAGAGAATTTGCTATTAATATAGTGGTAACTAAATTAGTATTTTGGAAAGTAATTCTGCTAAAACGACGCCTTAGTTGCCGCGGTGATATTTTAGGCTCATCTGGTTTTTTAGCAACTGGCTCATGTAAGGATAATAGTAAAATTTTTAAAATGAAATATTTCATCAAAAAAGTCGCAAAGAAAATTATACAGGCAGTTAAAATAATTAAAACTTGTGTATTTGCCAATTTAAAACTATTAAAAAGCATATAATTAATTAACTCTGATTTCACCTGTATTGGCAATATTGGTTCTGAGAAAAAAAATATTAACCAACCAATTACGCTAGAAAACAGATTGATAGAAATGGCATAAAAAATACTGGTTTTTTTGTCAAATTTTAGTCGAGAGTGTAAAACATAAGCTTCGATGGGGATGGCTATTAGTACAAATAAAAAGTCAAACAGAATCCCACCAATGGGAAAAATCGTAGGAAGCATCCAATCTTCAGGCATAAATCGTCAAGGGTAAGGGTTAACTGTAGTGAGTATAACTGGGATAGTGAGGGTGATGGCAATACAGTTTGGATAAGCAGGGGAAGAAAGAGAAGTATTGTTTAGTGATTCTTCTTAGCCCCTGCCTGCCTCAACCAACAAATTCATTAACCGAAGGATATTGAGGGTAATGGGAGAAATTATGCCATTGTTCTTGTTTTTTACTATGCTGGTGTAACAGTATTTCATATTGATATTATTAATACATCAAACTGAACATTGTACGGTTGCACTAGAGGAGCAGTTTTTCTATTTGAGAGTACAAGACGTTAGGTAAGATTAAAGACTGCCACGTTATAGCTTTTCAAGAGATGATAAGGAACGGTATCGGTATTCGCACGGCGCAAGTGCGTCAGGAACGGCTCATTGGTCAAATTCACGTCTATGATGGTCTGGGTAAAGGTAAGTCTCAAGCGGCTTTGGGAGTAGTTTTGCGCTCCATTGGCTTGGGAATAAATGCGCCTAGCAATTCTAACCGCGTTTTACTGCTGCGGTTTTTAAAAGGGCCAGAACGTGATTATGATGAAGATGGGGCGATCGCAGCTTTGCAGCGCGGGTTTCCCCATTTAATAGACCAGGTTCGCACTGGAAGAGCCGAATTTTTTGGCCCAGAAGAAATTACCACCTTTGACCGAGATGAGGCGATGCGGGGTTGGGATGTAGCCAAAGGTGCGATCGCTAGCGGACTATATTCAGTTGTCGTCTTAGATGAAATTAACCCCGTTCTGGATTTGGGTTTGCTACCAGTGGATGAAGTGGTAAAGACATTAAAATCCAAACCTCAAGAGTTGGAAATCATCGCCACCGGACGCGCCGCACCGCAAAAGTTGCTGGATATTGCAGATTTGCACTCAGAAATGAAACCTCATCACCACCCAACAGCTAAAGCTCTTTTCCTGGAAGGGATTGAAATTTATACTGGTGCTGGTAAAGGTAAGTCTACTAGTGCTTTGGGCAAAGCCTTACAAGCAATTGGTAGGGGAATCAATCATCCAGGATCTACGCGTGTGCTGATTATGCAGTGGCTTAAAGGTGGTAGTGGCTACACAGAAGATGCAGCGATCGCTGCTTTGCAGCAGTCATATCCAGAAGTAGTGGATCATCAACGCTGTGGTGGAGATGCCATCGTCTGGCGAAATTCCCGGCAAGAATTAGATTATGTAGAAGCCGAACGGGGTTGGGAAATTGCAAAAGTTGCGATCGCCTCTGGGTTGTATAAAACTATTATTCTTGATGAACTAAATCCTACCGTTGATTTAGAACTACTCCCGGTTGAACCTATTGTGCAAGCTTTACTCCGCAAACCCCGCGACACCGAAATCATTATCACTGGCCGCTGCCAAAATCCACCCGCATACTTCGACTTGGCTAGCGTCCACTCAGAGGTTTATTGCCACAAACACTATGCAAATCAAGGTGTAGAACTCAAAAGAGGGGTAGATTTTTAGACGTTACTGATCAAGAGTATCAATTTAGTCTTAGGCAAAAGCAAGGTAGCAAGTTCCTAGAGTTGTTGCAGCGGAAGCTACCCTGCGAGTTTACAATAGAGGGAGTAGCCCAGTTAGCACTACTACTGGATTTTGGAGCGATCGCCACCACAATCCATCGTCCTTCCATTCACTTTGTGCTTTTTTCCCATTTCCAATACTACGTGATCTAAAAGCGAACTCTCTATTGCCAATTGACTCTACATCTAGCAGAATCCCGAATCATGGAAGCCAAACTCTGGTTTAGCTGAATTATCATTTTTCCGGTCTTGTCGATATAACCACAATTGTTACCAACGCTAACTAATGCTAACCCTTCAGAAAACTTAGCAGTGTAATCAAACTGTGGGGAGATAAGCATTTTTCCTGTCTTGTCAATGTAGCCTCTTTGATTGTCAATACTGACTGATGCTAGTCCTTCAGAAAAATCGGAAGCACTGGTAAACTTTGGCGGGATGACAATTTTCCCTGTTTTGTTGATATAACCAGACTTCTCACCAATGCCGATCCACGCCATTCCTTCGGCGAATTTAAAGGCATAATCGAATTGTGGTTTAATTACAAACTTTCCTGTTTTGTCGATGTAGCCTAGCTTACTGTTACCTCCAGCCGCAGTCAGTCCTTCAGAAAACTTAGAACCTCCATATAACTTTCGCTGGTCAAACCTAATCACAAACTTGCCTGTTTTATCGATATAACCATATTTACCGCGCCCAGCGTCCTTGATTTGTACCCATATTACCGAAACCATTACCGAAAACTCGCTAATGCTTCCTGTGTAAGGGCGTTCTTTCAACCCGTCGAACTCACTTTAAAAATTATTAAGCCGACGACGATATTGATGTAGCAACAAAGCTGCTCCAGTAAAACCTAAGCCAAGTAACGTTGTTGTCGCTCCTGGCTCTGGAACTCTTTGAGGAGTCCGTATAGAGAAATCTAGTACAGCGACACCCCTAGAAGTTAAGGGACCATCAGGTGAACCTGGAGTCAGCCTGTCTTCTTGAGTGAAAGTTACTAAGCCTGTAGCGTTCTCGAATATACCAGTTCCACCAGTGATATTTATAATGCCACCACCGACAATAGTCTGTTGAACCAGATCGATGACAGCGCTATCGCTTGCTCTTCCAAATAACTCGTTAGAACCACCAAAATAGCGATCGCCACGAAGGTTGCCTTCTATGCCAAATACGGATGGATCTGCATCAAATCTACTGAATATTTGGGTTCCGCGCTCGTCAAATTGCCCGTAAGTTCTGCTATCAAAGTTAGTTAATCCGAAAGGGGCATCACCAATACTTTCACCTAGTACGGCTACATCTAAAATGTTTTTTTCTTCATTAAAGACTGGGCCAAAGATAGCTAGTGCGTCGTAAGTAATACTGAATTCATAACTATTCTCCGTACTCTGTGCAGTTGCTTTTTGTACATTCGCTCCAAAACTAAGTAAACTTAAGGCTATGGGAATGAACCATCTGACTTTTTGACAGAGCATAATAGTCCTTTGCTTTTTAGGTTAAAACACAGAGTGTAAATAAAATAGTGTTTCACCCAAAATAATACTAGAACTAACGCATAACAGTATAATAAATACTTATTCCATGTTTTTTACCTACATAAGTTTTCAGTCGAGTGAGGTACAATACAATATCTGAAAAACTTGCATAGCAAAGTTTTTGATGTACTTCATTCATATCGAAACCTAATTATTAGTTTTTCAATTTTTTGGAGAAGAGGAAAATGAAGAAGTTTACCTGTTTGATGATTGTCGGGGCAGTATTGTCGATTAGTGCGCCAGCATTTGCTGAAAATCGTGCGGTTAATATCAGTGTTGGCAGTATTGGTGGTGCCTTAGATAATGCCGCTTTGCGAACAATTCGCCAGGTTATCGGGTTTGCAGTCGGCACTAGCACCGTTGATAAATTTATTGTATATAGTCCCAGGGCCGGGTCTCCTATTCCCATTGAAGGGGGTTTATCTGCTTGTGCTGAAGCTGGCTTCGGCATAAGCAATACAAGATTTAATGCTTTTGTCCAGGAGTTGCGTTCAATTAATCCCAAACCAGGGACTTTCTACAATATAGAACTTACCGCAAGCTGCAAACTGAGATAAGAATGTCCTTTGCACTCAAGCGCAGTAGGATGGGCTTCGAACCTTAGCCCATCCATCAAGTTATATGTAAGGTGAATTCTAGTAATAAAATTACCATAGTTGTTGGTTTCGACTACTTCGACTTCGCTCAGTACAAGTTCGCTCAATCAACTGAATAATCGAGAGTTGAGCAACTCGTGCCGAGCGGAGCCGAAGTAAGTCGAAATTCGTCAACATAGGTATTTTTTTCATCAAAAATCACCTAAGCCTAATATGTTGCTCAACCAAAGCACGGACTTTTGGCGCTTGAGTGTTTTTTTATCGAGACTGAATATCAGACAATATTAGATAATTAATCGTTTAGTCCGATCTATGCGGGGATTTTGTATTGCCAAAAAGTGGCAGCAATCGTGATTTTCGGCTTGAGCTTCATTCAAATATAATCTGGTTCTTCTTATTTACCGCAAAATCAAATTTCCTGCAAAAATGAATAAATATAAGTCAATATGTTGAACATAGGGTTGAAATATGTGAAGTTTAAGTTCTAGCGGGAAGTTTTATTTTTGGGTAGTAGAATATTTTGCACAAAGCGATCGCGTCCTGCTGCCTTTGCTTGATACAACGCCCAATCTGCTGCGGCAATCATTTCTTCCATGTCAGAATCTGACTGAGGAATTTCTGTCGTAAACCCGGCACTCAAGGTTACATAAGGGCTAACTTGGGAATTTATATGAGGAATTGCTAGTGTGCGGACAGCATGGCAAATATTGTCGGCAACATGAGTTGCCCCCTCGGTGTCTGTGTTTGGTAAAATCACAGCAAATTCTTCCCCACCATAGCGGGCAACTAAATCTCCAGGACGCTTAATAATATCTTTGATGGCTTGAGCAATTTTCTGAAGACAGCGATCGCCTATCCGATGCCCATAAGTATCGTTATATAATTTGAAGAAATCAACATCGCAAAGAATCAGTGAGAGAGACTGTTGTTCGCGTTTCATCCGCTGCCATTCTTGATTAAAATATTCTTCAAACCGTCGGCGGTTAGCTACTTGAGTTAATCCATCGATTGTAACTAATCGCTGCAATTCCAGATTCACAGTTTCCAGTTTTTGCTGTAACTGAGATTGCTGAATCAAGCGTTTTACCCGTTGTCGCAATACTGGCCAGTGAATTGGTTTGGTAACATAGTCTATTGCCCCGACTGCAAATGCACGGTCAACTGACTCTTGATCTTCAAGTCCTGTAATCATTAAAACTGGAGTGTGCTTGTTACAATCAAGAAGTTCTAACTGACTGCAACACTCAAACCCATCCATATCCGGCATTATGGCATCAAGAAGTATGATATCAGGATGCAGTTGGTTAAAAGCTTTTATTGCCTCTATGCCGTTTTGAGCCTCTGCTATTTGATAACCTTCCCGCTCCAAGAAATGCCGTAGTATCAGGCGAATAAAAGGTTCATCATCAACAATTAGAACTAAAGATTGGCTTTCTTGAGCAGTGGCTTTCATGGTACTTCCTTCGCAAGTTCTTGTTCTAAGGCAGTTTTAACTTGTTCATATTCCTGATATAGTTGTGAAAGCAATTCTAGGCTGTTTTCTAATTTATTGGTGCGTCCCTGTGCTTCTAACACCCTGCAAATCTGCGCCAAGGCGATCGCTCCAACAGAAGCACTGCTGGACTTGAGTTGGTGTGCTGTCTTCCATATAGCCTGGATATCCTGAGTTGTAATAGCTGTACTAATATTTTGTACCAGTCTCGGTGCTTCTGTAAGATAACATGTAATTAATTCAGCAAATACCACGCGATCTCCTTTGACGATATCCCGCAAGGATTGAAGAATTTTGGCATCAATTTTGCTGCTTTGTTGAATATTTGTGGAAGGTTGTAATTCTGGGCGGATAATTTTACCTTGTTTTCCGCCAGAAATGAATTCAGAACTTCTTAGGGGAGGGCATTTGCTGAGTGCCTGGGCTAACTCTTTAAGCTGAATAGGTTTGCTAAGATAGTCATCCATACCGGCAGCAAGACAAACTTCGCGATCGCCCCGCATTGCATTGGCAGTTATAGCGATGATATGGGGACGAAAACCCACTTCCCATTCTTGACAGATTCTCCGAGTTGCTTCTAATCCATCCATTTCAGGCATATTGATATCCATTAACACTACGTCGAATGGCTGTTTTTGCAAAGCCTTAAGCACTTCAAGCCCATTAGTTACGACATCTGCCCCATAACCCATTTTCTTTAGCATCAGGAGAGCAACTTTCTGATTAACAACCGTATCCTCTGCCAGAAGAATCCGCAGTGGCAGTCGATGGGCTAAATTCCGATCAACCGCGGGAAAATGAGCAATACTGGCTGGGATTGCCTGATTTTCCAAAATACGGGTAATAACATCATAGAGTTGAGACTGTTTGATGGGTTTACTCAATGAGGCAGCAAACTGGACATCATTAAACTCAGACGAAGTTTCTATTTTACCCAAAGAGGTCATAATCACCAAAGGCAGATTTTGACAACCAGATTGCTTGCGGATTTGACGAGCTAGGGTAATGCCATCCATTTCTGGCATCTGCATATCTAAAATGGCAATATCAAACTGCGTTCCCTGAGCAAGTACAGCTAAAGCTTCTTTACCAGATTTAGCAGCATAAGTTTCCATCTTCCAACACTCTGCTTGCAAACTAAGAATTTGACGGCTGGTAAAATTGTCATCGACAATCAAGATTCGTTTGGGCGCAAGCTGGACTGGCGAAGTGCTTAATTCAGCTTCTTTTGACTGAGCAGCTACTTTGGTCGTAATGGTGAAGTAGAATGTTGAACCTTGGGAATCAAGAGTTGAAGAAGCCAGGAGGAGCTTTTCACTTGCGGATTCAACTTCAAATGATTTGGCAGCCCTAACTGAGAGTTCAGTGGGAGTCTTAAACTCTTGCTTTTTCTGGACATAGCTGGAGGCTGAGGGCATTCCTCCTGCCTTCGTCGATAATAATTTTTTATTTTCCCATCTAGGGCTAGGATTCCCACCGATAAACCCCTGACTTTCTACCCAAAGGGTGCCGCCCATCATCTTACTGAGCCGTTTGCAGATGACTAGTCCCAGCCCAGTGCCACCATATCGTCGAGTCATGGAGACATCAGCCTGAGTGAAGGGTTGAAATAACCGCTCTATTTTCTCTGGTGCGATGCCAATACCTGTATCTTTGATGGCAAATTGAATTTCGTAGAAAAATTGTTCTTTTCTAAGAGGGGCTGGGGATTGGGCAGAAGTTTCTTGATTCAATCGCCCATTAGCTCTTATACCCAGTTCTACAGAGAGTACCACTTCTCCGTTTTCAGTAAACTTAATGGCGTTGTTGAGGAGATTCATTAAGACTTGGCGCAGACGATTAAAATCACCGACGATCTGAGTGGGAACTTGGGGTTGGATTTGGTAAACTAGCTCGATATCCTTTTGGGCAGCTTTAGGAGCTAAAAAAGAAATAGCCTGCTCCACACAAGCTCTCAAATCAAAAGGTTGCTCTTCTAATTCCAGTTTGCCCGACTCAATTTTGGAGAAATCTAGAATATCGTTGATGATGGTAAGCAAAGCATCGCCGCTATGGCGAACTGTTTCCACAAAGTCTTGCTGTTGAGGCGTGAGGTCAGTATCTAGCAATAGACCTGTCATAGCAATAACAGCATTCATCGGAGTCCGAATTTCGTGACTCATCATCGCCAAAAACTCACTCTTTGCCCGATTTGCCGCTTCTGCCTGACGTTTCGCCTGCTCCAAGGCAAAGTTTTTCAAGGTAAGTTCTTCACGTTGGCGCGTTTCTTGTTCCAGTAAGTGAGCTTGTGCTAGAGCAATACCTAGTTGAGCCGCTACTGCTTCTAGTAATTCAATTTCGTCTTGTGTCCATTGGCGAAAATAGCTGCACTGGTGTAAGCCGATCGCACCATTGGGTTCTCCTTGATAAGAGGTGCGGATTGATAGCATAGACTTCAGCCCAATTTCTCGGCAAATAGGTTCAGCCTTTTGGAGTAAAGGATCAACATACACATTTGGAGAAGCGATCGCACTTTCTCGTGCCATCATCTGCTCGGCATGGGGATTGTTGGCCATGGGAATTTCCAATTTCAAGCTGGAGCAGTAAATAGGGAGTGTACTATACTCTGCTACTAGGGGAATTCGGGGTGTAGGGTCGTTAATATAAGAGTGAATCAGACAGCGTTCAGCTGCAAATGCTTGTCCAATTTGGGTAGCAGCCGTCTCAAAGATTTTGCTGGTATCGAGACTTTGACGAATTTCTTGAGTAATTCGTTCAAGTAGTAGGGTTCGATGCAATTGCCGCTGTAAAGCCTCTTTAGCTCGTTTGTTTTCGGTAATGTCGTGATTGATGCCAACAGTGGCAACAGTTTCTCCCTGTTCATCTTGTAAAGCGACTATGGTTGTTTCAGAAATTCCCTCACTACCATCTTTGCGAACAAAGTTTATTTCCCCTGACCAGCGTCCTTGCTGCTTGATTGTTTCGCTAATTTTGGTGCTTAAGATTGCGCCTACTTCCGGCTGTAGCAAAATACTGGTATTTTGAGCTAAAACCTCTGCTTTGCTATAACCATACATACTTTCGGCAGCAGGATTCCAATCAATAATATTTCCAGTTAAATCTGTGATAATTACGCCATCATGCATATTTTCAAAGGTGAGGGCTTGCCGACGCAGACGAGCTTCGGCAAGCTTACGTAAGCGAAGCTCGTCGTAGACATCGCTAATATCTGCCTGAATGCCTATGAAATGACTTAACTTGCCATTTTCGTCATCGATAGGAGAAATGCTCAATTCATTCCAGAATAATGTACCGTCTTTGCGATAGTTGCGGAGAACAACTTTGCAATTAGTTCCAGCTTTAATAGATGACCGCAATTCATTGAGTACTGGTTGCTGGGTATCTGTGCGTTGCAAAAATCTACAGTTTTGGCCAATTATTTCGGTAGCACTGTAGCCTGTTATTTGCTCAAAGGCATGGTTGACGTAAATAACTGGATGGGAAGCAAGTCTGGCGTCGGCAATAATGATTCCATTACCGGCAGCAGCAAGTGCTCTCTCCCGCAGTCTTAAGGTTTCTTCAAGCAGTTTCAAATCAGTAATGTCAAACATAAACCCCCTGAGCATGATCGGAGTTTCTGCTTCTTGAACTACACTAACAATGTCTCGCAGCCAAACAACTCGCCCATCAGCTGCTAACATCCGGTATTCCAATTCGTGATTTTCGCACCTAGCAGTTGCTTCTTGGCAAAAACGAACAGACTTTTCTCGGTCATCTGGATGTAGATGATTAACCCAAAAATTTTCTTCGTACCACTCTGCGATCGCATAATTTAACAAATCTACCGCTTGCGGCCCAACATAGATAAATCGCTGAGTCTTCAAGTCTAATTCCCAAGGGATGACTTTGACAGTTTCCAACAACTGTCGCCAACGATTTTCACTGGCGCAAAGAGCAATTTCTACCTGTTTTTGTTCAACAATTTTGTAGGTTAAATCCTGATTTATTGCTGTTATCTGTTGGTTGCTTACTTTCATCGCTAGGGCAAAATAGATTGATAATATTAGGGCATCGACAACTAATAACCCTACAATCAATACTACTTGTGTTGATAACCCCGGATTTGGGATTAAAAGTCTCTGGCAAAATAGGACTACAGAGATTGAGAAGAAAATCCCCAACAATAACGTTAGGAATTCTCTTTGACGGAAAAATATTACAGTTTTTAACCAGTCATATTGGTGCTGTTTAACCACTTATTAAACCTCTAGCACTTTTAGGACTTATTGTATTGTGCTAACTTTTACTTTTAAGTAATCTAAAATATCAATAGCAAGAGGGCAATTACGTAATTTGTTTTTAAGTAAAATATTTGTATACAATATTGGCGAAAAAACTTAATAACTTATAATTATAATTACCGCTTTTTTGAGAGCCGCAAATTTTTAGCACTAGTACAACACGGCATAAACAAGCTACCCATTCCAAATCAAGGAAACGCTTACACTGTATTCATTTTGACTTTTGACTTTTGATTTTTGACTTCCGCCTTGCGGTACTAGTACACTGTGGCAAAATTTTACTTGTCTGGTTAAATCAAAGGTACTACGAACACAAAAGACATCTGGTAGAAATGAATGTAGAGACGTAGCAGTGCTACGTCTCTAAAAGGTTTCTGGACGAGGCATATTTAATTTCACCAAATGTCTAAAATTCCCCGATTTCTTCAATAAGTTGGGAATCTGAACCTTTGGGTGGAGAGCAAATCAAATATAGCGGTTCCTGCACAAGTGAGATACAGATAAAAAAATTAACTATAGAGAACATTTATTTTCGTAGGGTAGCACAGATGTGCCACCCTACCTGTGTAGCTCATTGAAATATTCCCTTTTCATCGCAAAAGTTCAAAAGTCCCTTAAAGACGCTTATCAACAGAGTTAGCAGAAAGCACCCACTATACAAGCACAAGAGAATAAAATCTCTTTCCCTGTCATCTTTAAGCTGTTCCCTATTTTCAAGATAGGTCTATTGCCTATACTTATACTTTAAATCACAGCTTCATGGTGTTGACAATCAAAAACAACCATGTATGAAGCATTGGGTATTTCTTGAGGAAGATGCCGCATATAGCCATCAGCATCAGATCGGCTGCGGAAACGAGCAACAATTTCCCGTTGCGTATTAGGAAGTAGACGAGCGATCGCCCAAGAATTGAGGCGTTCTTTATAAGCAATAGTCTGATTGTCTGATTTAGAAGCTTTGTTATCCGTATTTTCTGGCATAATGATGTTATCCGTATGAAGTTTAATCAAGGGCGCTAATTAATTTCTAGGTAAGAATGCACTAACGCTTTTTTTTATCCTGCTGCCACCTTGTTATTCGATTATTTATAAATTGTCAACACTTAGCGCTCTCTTTAAGACCAACTAAGTTGTAATTTTCAAGTGTCTATGAATCTCAAAGCCTTAATTTGCAGATGTTTCCAGGACACAATAATCCTCAAGCAGAAAGTTTGGCAATTGTTGGGTTTGCATTATTTGTATGCATACACATAAGTAAAGACCGTATCAGTGGGTAAATTAATAGAAATGTCTTAAAAAATACTATTAAAAGCTCAAAAGACAAAAAGCAACAATAATCTGTATAGAATTAATCAGCAAGGACAAACTACAAACTCTTAATTTTTTATAGTGCGATGCCTATGGCAGGCTACACGCCTACGCTAAAGCTGTATTGCGAACATTTGCGTTTTTTATAGTTAGTTTATAAAAGTGGAATTTTAATAATTTCTTTAGATATAAAAATAAGTTTTTATCAGGTTTGTACTATAAGTTTATAAATAAATATGTAGTGCAATTTTTGAGTTTTAAAGTATCTTAACTAATTGCTATAAAATAGTTAATATTTTTCCGGTAGATTGATATTTATGATCATGCAAAAACCATTTGTAATATCATGTTCGACTTAATACTTATGTCATTGCGAGCGTAGCGCGGCAATCCCAAACCTTTGCGATTGCTTCATTCCACTTCGTTGCATTCGCAATGACATATTATAAGTGATTTGCCGAACATGATATAACATCTATAATTTAAAAATTAGCAAATGAGATAGGAGCAGTAGTTTTAGTAGATCCAGAATGCACTTTCGTGGGACTTATTACGTTTAAAAATGGCAATATAGCGCACTTTCGTGGGACTTATTACGTTTAAAAATGGCAATATAGCAGTTCCCATTCAGATACGGTACAACATTACATGACAATGTGTAGGGGCATGGCAGTGCCGTGCCCCTACGGGTGTACCTCACGTAAACGAAAACCGCTATAAAACCTTTTTTCGTAATACCAGATTTAGTCTTAATTCTTCTGGCTCAGTAGCAATAGCTAAGGATAAAGGGGTTTCGAGCTTTTTTTAAGTAGATTTAGCTATAAGATTTCTGAAGGAAAAACATTTTATACTGAAGAATTATGTGAAGAAATAGCTAATGCCAGAAATATAGATGAGGGATTCTATTATGCTAAAGAGTTGGGATTCCCTTTAAAAGAGTAGAAAAGTTGTATTTAAAAGTTCTCAAAGCACTTGAAAATGAGAATAACACAGAAAAGCATTGATTTTGAGCAAAGCAGGGGTTACTCCGGTACTGGGGACTTGGAAAGAGTCTATTTCCCAATTTGGTTGGGGCTTGCATCCCCATGAAAATTGTCCTAGTCCCCAATCCCCAGTTCAGCTCTACCTATCTCTTCACCACTTCTTATGTAGTAGGGATTCAAATTCAGTTTGTAAGGCGGTTATGTCTGCCAATCTTGTGACTAGTAAATTATCCTTACCAGCATTACTTAAACATACTTTCCAATAACTAATACTGTCTGAGTTATTCAACCAAAACTTAATAACGGTATCTACCACTTGATCCAGATTCCAACCACACTTCTCTGGAACTGATTCCACCGATTGTAGAAACGTATCTAGTGTACACGTATGCATTCCCAAGTATTCGACACCTTGGTGAGATGGTTTTTGTTCATTTTGCTGTTGGTGATTAAAAAACTGCAAAAGTGGAGATACTCCTACAATATCAAAAGTGTATTTCATGCCAGTACTCCCAGTTTTAAATTAGTTACAAGAAAGATGTAATTTTTATAAATTAACGTCTGGAAAGGAACTAAAACATCTACAAAAAGTGTAGTTTTGGTCTATGTCATAGGCATTAAATGTTAGTCATAAATTAGCACTTGCAAGCATTGAGTGCTAATATTTATTTAAAAGTTTCATTGATTATTATATCAATAACTTGCCAATTTCCGAGGCTTGGGAATAGACCTCGACTACGTTTTTCTTTTGATTTTGAGGTCTTTTCAACTAATTGCTGAGATTTTTCGGCTTCGCTCTTGATCACCTTCTCAATCCGAATTAGAAAGGAACACTCTATAATAGGCAACCCTTATGGTGTATCTTTTCCTAAGATTACAATTAAAATATGGTTCATCTGCAAGCTGCACTATTAGAATACTTACTTGGGCGTTCAATCTCTGCGGTTAGTGATTAGCGATTCACTTGCTGAGATGCAAGCATTGGAGTGGGCATTATTATAAGTAATCGGACAAAAATATTTACAGTTATTGCGAATAAAGCGAAGCAATCCCAGCCCCTACGATTGCTTCGCTTCTCTACAAGACGCTCCGCGAACGCTCGCAATGACATTGTGTAATTAGTTGACGCGATCGCACAAGCCCTAATTTGTTAGATTATGAATCTATCCTGCAAAGCATCCAACAACAGACTTTAGTCGTCGCCATTGATTCTGATATACTATATCCTCCAGTTAAAAAACAAAAATTGGCCAATTTAATACCTAATGTTCAACTGGCGTGGCTGAAGTCAACCCACGGAAATCATGCACTTTTAATTGACATAGCTGCATTGAATAAATTAGTGATTTCTTTTCGTTGAAGAAGAACCCAGAAGCCAGAATCCAGGAGTCAGAATCAATGAGTGGGGGATTCAGACCCGCCACTCATTGTAGACCGCTAAATGAACGCAAGTGCGTCTCTGAAAGAGAAGATTTAGCGGGGGTCTTAAACCCCTAGATTCATCCACCAGTCGTACAGAATTCATACTGAATTCTGACTCCTGACTCCTGAATTCTGTTTTGATAAAGCTTATTCAAGGCTATTTAATGGAAATTAGAATTGTGCCGGATCAAATTCATAAATTCCTCACGAGTCCGGACATCTTTTGCAAAAATACCGCGCATTGCACTAGTAACAGTCCAAGAACCGGGTTTCTGCACACCGCGCATTACCATACACATGTGGGTTGCTTCTATTACCACTGCAACTCCTTGAGGTTTGAGTAATCCTTGTAATGCGTCAGCAATTTGCACAGTCAAACGTTCTTGAACTTGCAAACGTCGTGCATACATTTCGCAAACACGGGCAATCTTGGATAATCCGATTACTTTGCCATTGGGAATGTAAGCAACATGAGCGCGACCAATAATCGGTAAAATATGATGTTCACAGGAGCTGAATATGTCGATGTCCCGAACCAAAACCATTTCATTGGCATCTTCTGTAAATACTGCTCCGTTTAGCAGTTCATCCAATGATTCATGATATCCTTTTGTGAGAAACTGTAAAGCTTTCATCACCCTTTTTGGAGTATCTTTTAATCCTTCGCGGTCTGGATTTTCTCCTAATCCAATCAGCAAAGTACGCACAGCTTGCATCATTTCAGCTTCTGTTACAGTTTGCTGTTGCTCAGTCGCTAAAGATGACAGTACCTGATCGGCAGAAGTTAGATCAGGACGAATCGATAGAGTCATTTTGTGAGTTCTGTGGGAATATTTGATAAATTAGTCTGTTGTTCAGATGTCAGTTACGATTGACTTCTGACTCGTAAATGAGTGTAACATAACTTTACACTTCTTAATCAGAGTAAACATTTTCTCAGCTTAAGAACGCGTTATTAGTAATCAAGGGAATAAGAAAGATGAGGGGAATAACAATGCCCCATGCCCAATGCCCCATGCCCAATACCCAATACTCATGGCTCGTACTCCTACACTAAATTTTGATCGCGGCACATTAATTTTGCATCCACCGCCACGCGGCAAAGGTTGGATGGATTATGCTACATGGGATGATAGAGTCGAAAAATTCCGCATTCCCGCAATTAGATACCGATCGCTAGTGGAAGCACTACAAGCGGAAGATGTGAATTTTATCGATGAGGCAAAGCAATTTTATCCTGTAGATTTGGTTCCCAGTCTGGAAATGGAACCATATCCCCACCAGACTGAGGCCTTAGCAGCTTGGAAACTGGCGGGTAGACAGGGGGTCGTTGTGCTTCCTACGGCGGCAGGAAAGACTTATTTGGCGCAAATGGCGATGCAGTCAACGCCACGCACAACGCTAATTGTGGTGCCAACTTTAGATTTAATGCATCAATGGTATGCACACTTGGTAGCGGCTTTCCCGGATGCTGAGGTGGGATTGCTGGGAGGTGGTTCGCGGGATAGAACGGCAATTCTCGTTGCAACTTACGATAGTGCCGCAATTCACGCTGAGACGTTGGGAAATCAATATGCGTTGATTGTTTTTGATGAATGTCATCATTTACCGACAGATTTTAATCGGGTGATTGCTGAATATGCGATCGCACCTTATCGCCTGGGACTCTCCGCTACACCAGAACGCAGCGATGGTAAACACGCTGAGTTAAATATCCTCATTGGTCAAGAAGTATATCGCAAACGCGCTGAAGATTTGGCGGGTAAGGCATTAGCAGAGCATGAGATTGTCCAAATTAAGGTAAAGTTATCACAACTTGAGCGGGAAAGATACAATCAACTAATTCAAACTCGCAATGATTTTTTAAAGCAATCCCGGATTTCTTTGGGGAGTCTGCAAGGTTGGCAAATGTTCGTGCAAATGAGTGCGCGATCGCAATCGGGACGTAGGGCGATGTTAGCGCACCGGGAAGCGAAAGATATCGCTTTGGGTACTGATGGGAAGTTGCGAATTTTGATTGATTTATTGGCAGAACATTATCCGGCAAGAATTTTGATTTTTACTGCTGATAATGCGACGGTTTATCGCATTTCTCAAGAGTTACTAATTCCGGCAATTACTCATCAAACTCCTGTGAAAGAACGCCATGAGATATTAACAAAGTTTCGAGAGGGTAAATATAATACTTTGGTTGCTTCTCATGTGTTGAATGAAGGGGTTGATGTACCGGCGGCAACTGTTGCGATTATTTTATCGGGAACGGGTTCGGCTAGGGAGTATACTCAGCGATTGGGTAGGGTTTTACGGAAGGGGAATATTGAGAATAAGCAGGCAATTTTGTATGAGGTGGTGGCGGAGGATACGAGTGAGGAAGGGACTTCGGCTAGGCGGAGAGGGGAGAGGAATAACGAACCGCAGAGGCGCGGAGGACGCGGAGAGGAAGAAGAGAAGAAGGGGAAGTTACAGGTTGTGTATGGGAGTGGGAAGGAAAGGAGTTTGAAGGCTGCGGAACAGTTAGAAATTAATTATTCAACCGGAAGTTCAAAATCTAAAATCCAAAATTCAGATGTTACCGACAGATTTACTGATGCATCGCCAAAACGGAGAGGAGATCATTCCGAAGAGACTGAAGATTGATCAAAAAACTTCGGAGTTGGCGATTGAGTTAATTAATTATTTTCAATCAGCAGTGGGGAAGACTCAAGGTGTGCTTGAGCGACAATTGACTGATTTTGAAGGAGATTCTACAGATTATCGGGTGAAGCGAGGGTTAGCTTATATTCTAAAAAGCAGTTTTTGCACTTTTGAGGTAGTAAGTCCTTTGGAACCGCAAATGTTAAGAGAACGAGTGTTTTCTCTGGCTGCAAAATCGGTTTCTAGTCGAGAATCAACACAAGTTACTCTGAGCAAAGTTGCTGATGAGTTAACTCAAGAACTTGAACGGGAAGTTTTATTAGAACAGGTTCGTAATGGGCTATATGCTGATTTATCTGAAAATAAAATTTTGACAGTATTTGATGCACCAACAGCGCCAGATTTGATAAATCGATATAATTTATCTCAGGTACAAGGTGTATTTTATAAAGCCAGTCAACTTGTATTAAATGCTCACCGGAATGTTCCGGGAGAATATAAGCTGTTATTTCGCTATTTGAAGTTGTTTCAATTGATGGCTTATATTGAGGGTGATGCTGACCACGGGTTTACAATTACGATAGATGGGCCGACGAGTTTGTTTAATCCTAGTACGCGATATGGGTTAGCGATCGCTAAACTTATTCCGGCTTTACTTCACGTTACCAAATGGAGTCTTTCGTCGATTCTCCAAACTCGTGATGCTTATACAAATACTTGGAAAACTGGACGTTTTACTCTCAATTCCGAATGTGGTTTGGTATCGCATTATCCACCAGGTAAGCCCTACGATAGTATGCTAGAAGCATCCTTTGCTGATAAGTGGGATGCGTTAAAAAGTGGTTGGGCGTTAGAGCGAGAAGTTGATTTGATACCAATTCCTGGTAGTGTGATGATTCCGGATTTTCGCTTAGTTCATGCTGATGGACGCACCTTTTTATTAGAAATTGTTGGTTATTGGCGACCAGAGTATTTACAAAAGAAGTTTTCTCAGGTACGGCGGGCTGGACGTGATGACTTAATTTTAGCAATTTCCGAGCGACTTAATTTAGAAAAAGCGGGAGTAAAATTAAATGATGTCCCCGCCAGAATTGTTTGGTTTAAAGATAAGTTATTGCCGAAAGCTGTGTTAGCTGTAATGGATTGAAAAAGGGGACTGGGGACTGGGTACTGGGTACTGGTGAGGAAAGAAGAAGTTTTCATTCTTCTGCTTGCTTCCTGTCCCTCTACATCTTCAGCCCAATCACTAGTCCCTAATCCCCAGTCCCCCAGTTACTTTGAATAAGGAGGAATAAGATGAAAAGTATAGAAACAATTGCTACAGTTACCAAAGATGGTAAGATTACAGCGCAATTACCATTGGATATTGCAGAGGGTGAGCATCAGGTGGTAATAGTAATTGATGAAAACCTTTTAACTGAGAAAACAGAGAATAAAGAAAAGAAAGCGCATCTCCAATTTTACGCCTATCCTGTAGGATTAGTCTCGGAAAGTTTAACTTTCCGTAGAGAAGACCTTTATACAAACGACTAATAATCGTGTATTTATCTATACGAATATTTTCGTTTATGCAAATGTGTCCAAATCTTTCACCAATTAGTGATGTATTAATCGAATATAAATAGTAAGTATGAAAAGTATAGAAACAATTGCCACGGTTACAAAAGATGGTAAGATTACTGCACAATTACCATTGGATATTCCAGAGGGTGAACATCAAGTGGTAATAGTAATTGATGAAAAGCCTTTGGCAGAGAAAGCAGAGAAGAAAGAAAAGCGTCCTCCTCTAAACTTTCCTGTGCATAATTATGGCCCTTGGCCTGAAAATCTTTCTTTAAGACGTGAGGATATGTATGGTGATTGGGGACGGTGATCCTGTTTTTCTAGACACAAATATCTTGGTGTACGCTAGTCAGATTCAGTCTCCATTTCACCAAGCTGCTATGGAGGCTATCCAAGATTTTTATGATGCAGGGGTTGAGTTGTGGATTAGCCGACAAATATTGCGGGAATATTTGGCTACCCTTACCCGTCCGCAACAGTTTGTCAACCCACTACCCATTGCAGTAGTAATTCAGGATCTCCGCTATTTCTATAACCGCTTTCGGGTGGCTGAAGATAGTTCTCAAGTTACAAAAAGGTTACTGACGCTTATGGAGCAAATTACTATTGGTGGTAAGCAAGTTCATGATGCAAATATTGTCGCCACAATGCTAGTTTATGGCATTCCTCAGTTACTCACTCACAACACAAGTGATTTTGCTAGATTTTCTGGGTTAATTACTGTCTTGCCATTATAAGGTTAACGCCGTGTGCGACTTTATCTCAAACCTAACCCCCAGCCCCTTCTCTACAAGGGAAGGGGAGCAAGAAAAAAAGCCTCTCTCCGTTTCGGGGAGAGGTTTGGAGAGGGGTTCCAATAATAGGTTGCATATCGCGTAGGTTAGATTGCTTATTGTTACTACTCGTGAAAATTTACTTCACGTTACGAAATGCAATCTTTTGGTAATTATGCAATCCTACTGATTAACCCCAAACGCTTCTGCGTTCCCAATATTCAGCAACTCTTTTTTCCCACTGCTCCCAGTAATCTTTAATGACTGCTGATTCAAACCAAAATACTTCTGCTGGCATTTCTGGAATCGCTACTACCAAGAGAGCGTGGTTTAGCTGAATGCCATAATCTTGATAATACTCGTTAGCTGCTCCTATGTACGCCGTAAGTTGCAGTGGATGTTCATATAAATGCTCAATTGAACCTTTGGGTTTGTCTGCTGTTTTCCACTCACAAATACAGGGTATACCTTGATAACTGGCAATACAATCAACTTTGCCAGAATAGCTCAAATTATGATGAAAAACAGAGCCTTCCACCAGTCTAACTGTGTCGATTTGTTCTAAAACTGGCTTGATACTCTCCCAATAAGGGCGACTCACTTCGGGACAAACTGGGTTTTGTCCAAGAAGGTAGCGCTCAATTTGTTTGTGTGTTTGGGTTCCCCGCCGACTAGCACTTGTAGTAATGCGGGTAGCTTCTTCTGTACCAACACGCGTTTTCCAGTTTAATAATCTGTCTCTGTCTGCTTGTGATTTGGTGGCATTAAGTATTGTAGTTACGCTGGGAAAGCGATTTCCTTTGGCATCTACATAATATTGTTTACCATTTTCTCTTTTGGCTGTGGCATTAATGCGTGGTAGCAGTTGGGTATCATGCATCAGTTGGTGTGTTGACTTTGAGATTCCCTCAAGAAGGAAAGTGAATAAAACCCCTTTTCATTGTAAGGAATGGAAAGGGGTAGGGGTTTGTTAGAGTGCAAAATATCAACTAAATATGTGTGATATATTTCCGAATATACAGAACTGCATTTGTATCTCCCTGTGCGATGTCATATTTTATTACTAAATTATGGAACCTGTAACATTAACAGCAGTTGCAACAGCGATCGCTACTATAGTTTTAACTAAAGCTCTAGAAAAAACTGGCGAAAAGCTTGGGGAAGTTGCATTAGACAAAAGTCGTGAGTTAATCGAACAGCTACATAATAAAAATAAGTTACCTTTGTTAGCGGATGCAACACAGCAAAATCTACAGCAGCCGTTAGATTATGGGCAAGCAGTGCTGGAGTTAAAAGCAGCAGCAGATGCAGATACCGAAATTGCTCAATCTGTGCGAGAAGTGGAAGCAGCCGCAAATGCTGATCCCCAAGCGCCTAAAGTCCAGGCGTTAGCCAATGGACTAAACTTGCAACCCGCAACCGTCATCAATTCTACAAAGTTAGCTGACTCTATTAAAAACGTCTTTCAGGGAAATACTTTCACTGGTACTAATAACTTCTGACTGTACCCGCCTGTTGAGGAACAGGTAAAGTTAAATCCCTCTACTGAAACACCGCAAAATTTACCCTTGAGTAGGGTGGTGAAATTTGTCGGGCGTGAAGCTGAATTGCAAAACCTCTACCAGATGTTGCAGGAAAATAATCAGGTGGCAATTGCTGCGATCGCTGGCATGGGTGGACTGGGTAAAACAGAACTGGCTTTACAATATGCAAAGGCTCACCATGAAACTTACAAGGGTGGAATTTGCTGGTTGTTGGCAAAGGCTGGAGATGTGGGCATTCAAATTGTGCAGTTTGCCAGAACGCAGCTTGACTTAAACCCACTAGAAGATTTCGATTTACTCACCCAAGTGCAATACTGCTTTCGGCTTTGGCGCGAAGGTGATGTGCTGCTAGTTTTAGACGATGTTGGAGAATATCAACAAGTTAAGCCTTACTTACCCTCGTTATCTTCCCGGTTTAAAGTGTTGATTACCACACGCCAACACTTAGGAGCATCTATAAAGGAATTATCTCTAGATGTATTGCAACCAGAAGCAGCGCTGGAGTTATTAAAGTCATTTTTTAAAGAAACACCACAGCGAATTGAGCAAGAATTGGCTGTTGCAAATCAGTTGTGTGAGTGGTTGGGATATTTGCCTTTAGGTTTGGAATTAGTCGGGCGATATTTGGCGCGAAAACAGGATTTATCTTTCACAGAAATGTTGCGGCGTTTGGAGAACAAACGACTAGAACAACTCGGACTTGTTAAACCCGAAGCCGATATGACAGCACAACGGGGTGTGTTAGCAGCCTTTGAGTTGAGTTGGCAGGAATTAGAGGACGGCGATAAGCAGCTTGGTTGTTTGCTGAGTTTATTTGCCGCCGCACCTATACCTTGGAAGTTGGTGGAACAGTCTGTAATAGAGGAATACGAGGGAGAGTTAGAGGAAATTAGAGATGATAAGTTGTTGAATTTGCATTTACTTCAGCGCAAAGATGAGGGAGTTTATCAACTACATCCACTGCTGAGGGAGTTTTTTCAATATAAGCTTACAGGTTTAGAGCAAGCAGAGGAATTAAAGCGATCGCTTTGTCGGGTAATGGTAAGAGTTGGCCAAGATATTCCTGAAACACCCACCCTTCAGCAAATCACCGCCGTTTCTCCCGCCATTCCTCATATAGCTGAAGTAGCGAATCATCTCATTGAATACGTCAGCGATGATGATTTACTTTGGCCTTTCTACGGCAACGCTACATTTTATAAAGGTCAGGGATTATATAACCTAGCTTTACCCTGGTATGAACAATGTCTAGAAGTCGCTAAAAAGCGATTGGGAGAAGAACATCCATCTGTCGCCACTAACCTCAACAACCTAGCGCATCTCTACAACTCCCAAGGCAAATACAGCGAAGCCGAACCCCTTTACATCCAAGCTTTAGCACTCTACCGCAAGCTGCTGGGAGATGAACATCCATCTGTCGCCACTAGCCTGAACAACTTAGCAGAACTCTACTACTTCCAAGGCAGATACAGCGAAGCCGAACCCCTTTGCATCCAAGCCTTAGGACTCAGGCACCTGCTGCTGGGAGAAGAACATCCCTCTGTCGCACTTAGCCTCAACAACCTAGCAGAACTATACCGTTCCCAAGGCAGATACAGCGAAGCCGAACCCCTTTACATCCAAGCTTTAGCACTATTGCGCCTGCTGCGGGGAGAAGAACATCCCTCTGTCGCACTTAGCCTCAACAACCTAGCGTTACTCTACTACTTCCAAGGCAGATACAGCGAAGCTGAACCCCTTTACATCCAAGCTTTAGATATTTTTGAGCAGAGGTTAGGCGTGAATCATCCCAATACTATTGCTGTGCGTGAAAATTTAGCAGATTTGCGCGATCGCCTTTCCCCAAATCAAGAATAGACTACAGAGGGATATGAATTTACAGGTTTTGTGCAGAGTTTACCGTGATAAAACTGAAAAGCACGATCGCTTTAACTCGGACTTTCGTGTTCTAAACTCTGAGGTAAAATGAGGTTTCCCAACCTACGCCAGTTTTAGTTTTTAGCCTTAACCCAAGCCTATTTTTATATAGGCAATCGCCTCACTCGGAAAGTTTCATTACTTACAGAAATAATTGCCCCTAACTCTAAATCTTCCTGGCATTCACTCAAAACTTGAGTCAACCGTTCATTAATTGCATCATAATTTTCGTTCCCCAACCTAAACAAAATCACACTGGGTAAACTATCCCCACTCACGGCTAAAAGCTGGGCAAAATCTAAATCTATAGTTAATAAAATTCTTCCTTCTGTACGGGCTTTAATTAAAATCTCATTATCTGGTAGTCTTTGCAAACCTTCATCGCGCAAATGCACTATATCATAACCAGCACCACGCAACCAAGTTACAGTGCGTAGTGAAATTCCCATATCTGCCAAAAACTTCATTATTACTTGTTAAGCAATTTTGAAGGTATAAACCCGTTCTTGAGTCAACCACGCTGCATAAAGAAGAGATTGACGAATATCTTCTGCTTCTAAATCAGGATATTCTTTTAAAATTTCTTCTATAAGCTTTCCATGAGCTACCAAATTTACCACTAAAGAAACTGGAATTCGCATTCCCCGAATGCAAGCTTGTCCAGCCATAATGCTAGGGTCAAATGTAATTCTCTCCAGACCTAACATAAACGATCGCTCCAAAATCTTTTTCATCGCTCTAAGGTGCAATGATGATATTGTAAAGCCTAGCGCTCTATTTCTGATTGTAAACCCATAAGCGATCGCCTCCCCCAAATCCAGAATAAGCTAGTTTTGTGCAAAGCGTACCGTAATAAAACTGAAAAGAGCGATCGCCCAGACTAAAATTCATATTTAATTAAGCAAAAATGCCTGATTACTATTCAAAAGCAGCTTTTACTTCTTCAAAAGCAGCTTTTTATCTCACATTTTAGTGTTTTCCACAAACAAAAGCAGCTTTTACTTCTTTCAAAGCAGCTTTTTATCTCACATTTTAGTGTTTTCCGCAAGCAAAAGCAGCTTTTACTTCTTCAAAAGCAGCTTTTAATCTCGCATTTTAGTGTTTTCCGCAAACAAAAGCAGCTTTTAATCTCGCATTTTGGTGTTTTCCGCAAACAAAAGCAGCTTTTACTTTCTTAAACCCCAGTTTGCTTACTCATTTGAGTAATTCACGCATTCATTTTGGTATATCATTGAGCCAAAAGCTGGCGTAGGCGTAGCCCGTCGGAGACATGGCTCTACTTTAAAGTGTAAATCGACAAGCGATCGCTGTTATCGTCAGACATCGCTTCTAGGCAAATCTTAAAGGCTATTCCATTCTTCTAGCGTGATTTCCCGCTCTAGAATAACCTCAATTTCCCGAATCATCAGCCGCAATTGTGGTACAGAATACTCATCATTAGAGGGAATAGTTAGCCGATGTTGCGCGTAAACCATAAATTGGTGCCTTGTTCCAGAGTAAGGCCCCTCAAACCCAATCCGTCGTAATTTATTCACAAAATCCCGACGCTTACAGGGTGTCCATCGGCTCAAGAGTCGGCTCCTTGTTGAGGTCAATATTATCAATTATTGGTAAAGAATGTCCCAGCTTTAACCCAAGCAAAATCCAGTCTTCCAGCGTTGAGCGTAATTCATTCTCACACTCACGCAAAGTCGATGCAAAGGCTATCACTCCTTTGCAAACAGGAATTCTACCTGTAAATGTACCATCTTCTAACTTGTCATAAATTGCCTGGGCGATCGCTCGGTCAACATAGTCGCTCAGAATAAACTTTATGGCCATGAAATCTCGCGTTGTGCTACCAGGTTTAATTTTACGTTAAAACAACTGTTCAATACAATTATTATTTAAACTCTCACTTTTATTCAGATATTCTCGAAAATATAAACGATATAATTCACACGCAACAGTACTGCGTAGGCGTAGCCCGTCGTAGACATCGCCTTCTAAATTAATTAGCCCCATACTCTGTAATTTATATGCCAATGCTGGCTCTAATTTCAGATTATTTGTAGTATAGCAAGCGCCAAGGCGGTTAGGACAAACAGTATAATTAGTGAGTAAAGTAAAACTAGATACAGATGAAGCGTTCAGCTCAAGGAAAGCTCATGCCAAAACCTTACAGTTACGACTTACGCCAGAAGGTAATTCAGGCAATAGAGTTAGACGGGATGAACAAAACGGAAGCAGCGCAAGTTTTTCAAATCAGTCGAAACACAATCAACCTATGGCTGCAACGAAAAGCCAGCACTGGAGATTATCAAGCATTA
>NZ_JACJSI010000309.1 GCF_014698065.1 Nostoc flagelliforme FACHB-838 | reverse complement strand
CGGATACTTCTGGATATAATCAAAAACCATAACTAATACAGAAAAATGGTAGACACTTACTTAAACGTTTTACCATTTTTCTTTTCCTAAGTTAATATTTCGGACAAGTCTATTGTTGGGCTGAGGTTGCAAAACGCATTACCGCAGGCACGGGTTGTCTACGTATCAGCAACTGGAGCGACGAAGGTTTCTAACCTATCTTATGCAAATCGTCTGGGGCTTTGGCAAACCGGTGACTTTCCGTTTACCTCCCGTGAAGATTTTGTGGAATCCATTGAGGGGGGTGGTATCGCCGCGATGGAAATCGTAGCCAGGGATCTCAAGGCTTTGGGACTGTATCTGGCGCGGAGTCTCTCGTTTGAGGGCGTGGAGTATCAGACTCTCTACATTGAGTTAACGCCGACACAGGAACGGATTTATAATAGCTACTCCGATGCTTTTGAGGTTATTCACCATAATTTAGATAAAGCCTGGAAGCTTGTAATATCTCTAATTCCAAGACTTACAACCGTGCTGCAAAGATGAGCGCGGTGTCTCAGTTCGAGTCGCACAAGCAAAGATTCTTCAACCATCTGTTGACTAGCATGAAGTGTCCACAGTTAATTAAAGCAATTGAAGAAGATTTAGCTGCTCAAAACGCCATTGTTATTCAAATTGTATCAACTAATGAGGAGTTGCTTAAACGCCGACTCAATAAAGTTCCGTCCGAGGAATGGAAGGATCTCAATCTTGACCTGACTCCACGGGAATATGTTATGGATTATCTGATGAGTGCTTTCCCTGTTCATCTTCATTCCATCCATTCTGGCGTTGATGGAGAAGAAAGATCCGAGCCAGTCTTTGACGCTGATGGCTCTCCGGTTATCTCCCAAGAAGCTGTAGCTTTGAGAGATGCCTTAGTCGATAAGTTAGCATGTCTTGATCCAATCCCTGGTGCATTAGAACAATTGCTGTGGCACTTCAGTAACAAACAAATTGCCGAAGTAACTGGTCGCAGCAAGCGAGTTTTGAAAGATGATTCAGGGCGTTTGTTTGTGGATTCACGCGGTGCTGGGGCGAATATTGCTGAAACTGCTGCGTTTATGCAAGGAGACAAACAAATCCTCATCTTCAGTGACGCTGGTGGGACAGGCAGAAGTTATCATGCTGATCTAAATGCTGTGAATCGGCGGCGGCGATCGCACTACCTGCTTGAAGCCGGCTGGAGAGCAGACAATGCAATCCAGGGGCTTGGACGATCACACCGCACAAACCAAGCATCAGCACCCATGTTCAGACCTGTTACCACTAACGTCATCGGTGAACGCCGCTTTATCTCAACCATTGCTCGAAGGCTGGATAGCTTGGGCGCACTCACTCGTGGACAGAGGCAAACTGGAGGTAACGGAATATTTTCAAACAAAGATAACCTTGAGTCAAACTACGCCGAATATGCACTGTATGAACTGTTCAAGCAGATATTCCAAGGGCGGTTTGCCCAAGTGCCTTTGGGAACTTTTGAGCAGATGACTGGACTTAGCTTAACCTCTCATGAAGGCGGGATGAAAATCGACTTGCCCCCATTGCGGCAATTCCTCAACCGACTACTGGCTCTACGAATTGATATGCAAAACATCATTTTCGAGAGGTTTGAACTACTCTTGAGTCAGCAGATTGAAGCAGCGATCGCGGCAGGGGTCTATGAGATGGGTGTGGAAACTTTACGGGCTGAGAAATTTACCGTCGAAAACCGTGAAACTGTGTACACACATCCTGTCACTGGTAGCGTAACGAACTATCTCAAGATAGAACGCACTCAGAAGAATAACATCAGAACGCCTGACGAAATGCTTGAGTTTGCCAGTATGTACCAGGGGAAATTGATGGTTAACACCAAGTCTGGTCATGCTGCTGTGTCAATTCCGACACATAGTATCTACGACGCTGATGGTGGTGTTGTACCAAGAGTGTTACTCGTTCGTCCCCAAAAAGAAACCCGTATACCAGTCAAGGATTTAGAATCTTCTACTTGGAAAGCGGTTTGTGTCGAGCGTTCGTCGCAGGGTGGTCGAAAGAAATAGACGCACTGCCCAAGTTCACTACCGATTACCTGCATTTGGTAACTGGTATTCTCCTACCCATCTGGAAAATACTACCACAACAGAATAGTCGAGTATTCCGACTACAAACCAGCGATGGACAAAAGATTCTTGGTCGGGTGGTGAATGCTCACGACATCCAAACCGTGCGCGAACAACTTGGACTCAGGAACCAGCTGCTTTCTCCAGAAGAACTTGTGAAGCTGGTACTGAACGAGAGATATACACAGCAGTTGTCGGGTGGTGTAACCTTGCGACGTTCTTTCATTGCTGGTGAACCTCGCATAGAACTGGTTAATGCTATCTCACTGGCAGAGCGACTGGTGGCTATTGGATGTTTCACCGAGATCATCAACTGGCAAAAGCGCGTATTCATTCCAGTTTCAGACAAAGCGCCAGCTATTCTAGCGGCTGTGATTGAAATCTTAGGATAAGTTAAAAGCTGATGTATTGACTAGATACATCAGCTTATTTTCGTGCCCTCTTAAATTAAAAAGGTAGTAACAGATGCACTACAGGCTCATTTTCATTCTTGGGACAATGCTTAATTTACACAACTTTCAGCCTTAACTGAACCATATTGGAAAATAAGGGGCTGTAATTTTTCTGTGTTTCCAAAAAAGGGCGGATGTTACCTGCCCCTGTGTAATTTGAATTAGGCTGCAACGAAATCGATCGCTGTAACTACGTTTGTTTGAACGCCGTTTAGGGTCGCCAGTAGCTCGTTGGTTTCTGTGACGCGGATCAGGGTGTTGTTGGCATTTCCCGCGATCGTCAGTTGACCGAACGTTAGACCACCTGATAGAGCAATCAAATCTGCGCCGTCCTTGAAGTCCTGAATCGTATCTGAGCCTTCGCCTGCTGCTAACACAAAGCGATCGTTGCCATTACCACCAAGCAGTGTATCCTGTCCTTGACCGCCATTGAGCAGGTCATCGCCATTGCCACTGTTAAGGATATCGTTGCTGATTTGACCCAGCAAAATGTCGTTGCCATTATCACCGTTAAGAGTATCGTTACCATTGCCACCATTGAGGATGTCGGTGTCATTGCGTCCATTGAGTTCGTCTCTGCCAGAAGTGCCATTGAGTGTATCCTTGCCGTTGCTGCCGTTAAATACGCTCAGGTTAATCGCTAATTGGGCACCTATTAGCACAGGATCGTGATCTGAGGAGCGATAGGGTGTTGGCTCATACAGTCCAGGGGGGTTAAATTCTTGGTTGTAATCTAGAATTAGGGGTTCGTCAGCGTTGATATGCCATTCGGTAGCTCCCGTCACCTGGGCACTGAGGCTGGAAGTGCTTAGGGCATGATCCAATCGTCCAGATTGCCCATCAAAGACAAAGGAGTAGGGGTCTTCGATATATCTGCCGAGTTCATCTACTAATCCACCATTTCGCAACACATCAATCGGATCTTCTTCACCATAGGCATTTAAATCCCCAAGGACTAATACATCGCTATCGCCTGTAGTCGTCTTCAACTCATTAACAAAGCCAAGCAAGGCTTCTGCCTGCTGAACCCGCGTGAAGTTAAAAGCTCCTTGTCCATCACCCTGGTCTGCGTCTGCACCTGTGCCCGTACCACTTTTTGACTTGAAATGGTTAATCACAGGGGTAAAAGTTTCGCCGTTGGAGTTGAGTAGAAAGGTTTGAGCGACGGGTTGGCGATTGTAAACAGCGTCAGGATCGCTGAGGGAAGCACCAACTGGGGTTACTATTCCTGGCTTGTAGATGAAGGCGACTTTAATTTCGTCAGTTCCTACCCCTGTAGCAGGATCGCGAATATAGTCATAGATTTCTGCGCCTAAAAATGTATTTAGCCGATCTACCAGTTCTGCGATCGCCGATTCAGCACCATCGCCATCATTCTCGATTTCAATCAGACCCACTACATCGGCATCCAGGGCTGCGATCGCGCTGACAATCTTGGCACTTTGCCGCTCAAACTCTGCTACATTGTCCGCTCCCCGCGAAGTCGGAAAGCCGCCACCCATGCCATCGCCATTGAAGTAGTTTAGCACGTTAAAGCTCGCAACCTTAACATTACCGCCCACCTCTTCGGGCGTAGCCGTCCGGGGATTAAAATCGACAAAATTGGGTGTTGCAGTGGGTTGCAGTCGGTAGCTGCCAAACCCGAAGCCCAGCACACCTGTAAGAGATGTAACCGTGCTACCCACGCGCAATGTGCCATCCTCATTCAAAAAGGGAACTGTAGCGGGATTTTGGGTATTGCTGCCATCGTCAAGTAAAATCTGGCGCAGGTTGTTTGCGTTCTGCTGTGCTGTCACTGTGGCAACATTGTTTTCGTCGTTCTCGGTTTCAGTAGTCGGAATATCCGTCGGGTCAATAAAGTTTGTGGGGTTAAACAACCGTCCCTCTGAAGACAGCAACACCTCACCAAATCGACCGAGATTAAAGTTTTCAGTGACCGTCAAGGTTTCGGGAAAGGTGACTAACATTCCCTCATAGCGTTCCAAGTCTGTCGTTGCAGCTACGGGCAGGTCAACAGCTATAGGGGTGAGCGCTCCTGAACCCACTACGCTCAGTCCACTAATGTTGCTGAGTTGAGTTTGAGTAAAGTTTTCTCCAACTGTTCCAGTCAGGCGTACCGTTTGACCTACACTCACGTCTATGCTGTTAGGCGCAAAGATAAAAATACCGTCTGAGGTTGCGGCATTACCATCTCCAACTGCCTCTTGCACAAAAAATCCATTCAAGCGACTGCTGCCTTGAAAGTCGCCAACCACAACTGCTTCAATTGTCACCGTCTGCCCAACAAGCGGACTGTCTGCACCACTCCCCTGAATTTCATAAACCTCTCTGAGAGCAACATCATTGTCAATTATATTGACGTTGAGGTTAGGGATTGGTGTGAGTGTGTTAGAGTATGCCGGGTCAGCACTCCTGGTGATCGAATGCGTAATTACTCCTGTGTGAGGAGATCCTTCTACATCCAAGTCGTTTACTGCTCTAACGGTAATCGTCTTGGGATTAGTATCTGTCAAGTTTAAACTAAGGGAGTTAAAAAAGTTTGTTCCATCAGTACTCAGTTGAGTTTCGCCATCTGCGGCGATCGCTAGATTTACTGCACCCGTTGGTATAGTCGTGAGAGCGATCGTGTAGGTATCAGTTGTTTCACTCTGCTCATTCACATCAGTACTGTTGCCAGATTGAGCGATAATTACTCCGGCTCCTGTCCCTAGAGCAGCAGTATAGCTTCCTAATCCGTCAAAGGTATCAGTAGCAAACCCGTCCCACTGCACACTTGGATCAAACCCATCGTTGGGATTGGCATCGCCACTAGTGATATTACTTTTGCGGCGCAAGGTATTATCTGCTGTGCTGGTCAGACCAGTTCCCCATTCTGTACCGGGGTCAACGCCAATCTGACCAATTGAATCAAGGATCGTCCCACTTGCACCGCCCTGGCGTAGCACGATCGCATCATCTCCGTTATAAAAAGCAGCAGCGCTTGTTTGATCAGCCTGGGCAAGAATGGTTGAATTAGCATTGCTTGAGGCAAAAACAAACACATCTCCAGCTGCCACTGTACCCGTCAGGCTAAAAGTGGTGGGGCTGCTGCTGCCATTGAAATAAAACTGAACCACATAATTTCCAGCAGTTAAATCGATTGCTGAACCTGTGCTGTTGTATATCTCCAGGGCTTTATTGTTGCTGCTGCCTTCAATATATTCCGAGAAAAATAATGCCATTGAAATCTCCATAAAAGCTGCAAATTTCAGTACAAATATCACGGCATTATTAAGGGATTTATATCTCTGGTTTAAACAATACTTTTGCTATTAGCACAACTTGAGTTGAAGCTGAACTTCAGCCATAATACTAAGGGAAGTGCAATCTACCATGCAAACGCTCCGCGAGAAATTGATGAAATTCTTGTGGAGAGAGCAATCATGGCTAAGAAAGACTTCACACCCGCCCAAGCCGTTGAGTTGTACATTGGCAACTATCGGTTTGATGCGATTAGGATTGTTGGAACAAAAGAGTACCGCATGTTTCAAAATCATATACTTGAGACAATAGGTATAAATAAACACTGGTTGACCAGGTTACAGTTTAGCCTACCCCGTGTCTATAAAACCCTTATAGAACAAGGCTTAAATCAGGTTACACTTTCTGCAAAATATACGGTTAAGATAACAGGTACATACATTTAAAAACTAACTTAAGATAGACTATTATTCATACTTAAGTTAGTTGCAAAAAGTGCTAATGTTAAAAAGTTTTCTAAAACATCTATAACTAGGCTTGAGTGGTTAGTTTCACTTAAAACGTATTTATACTTATTCTCATTATGAGAATGGCTACTTTACTAATATTCAGCAAACGCGACTGCACATTAAAATGACTACTACCAAGATTCATTCAGTTGTCTGTATTCACTCTCGTGTTTTAGTCGTATTCTACACTCCAGGTACATGCTGGCAGTTTCGGATTATTAGCCCCGATGGCACGGTATTCGGTGACTATCCGATTTACTATAGTGCTGAAGCAGCAGCAAAAGCTGGACGTGATTCCATTTATCAAAGGCGTTAAAGCGGTTAATTCATTCAGTGGCAAAAGTACTCTCATTGCTCCAGCAGGAGAGTTATTACCCGTAGCCTTGGATATACTCAGAAAGATTCCTTCACTCAGGATTCATGACAAGTTATATTTTTAGCTGAAAATCGAGTTTTCAAGTTAAAAGCCCTGGATTTCACCAGGGCTTTATTGTATATGCAATTTGCTAAATGCCAGCTAAAAAAAGTTGCCAGCCTTTTCTATACACATAATCAGTGTTGAATCACTTTGAGCTACTACTGTGTTGTAATTTTGTTTTGGCAGGAGCTTTTTAATAATGCGCTGGTAAGT
>NZ_JACJSI010000308.1 GCF_014698065.1 Nostoc flagelliforme FACHB-838 | reverse complement strand
TTATGAGTTATTGCCCGAAACCTCTGAGACTTTTATCTACCTTTCCATGATCCGTATTATGGTGAGGCGACTTGCTTAAATTTTGACTCCCTAAAACTTTTCAAACACCCTCTAATACAACAAGAGGTGTTTTTACTTTGATGTTGCTATGAATACTCGATATACTCTTGAAAATGTGTGACATTTTAAGCATAATAAATTAGTGGAATGGCAAGTTGAGTTTCATGATGATTTCGAGTCTGAGTTTGACGCTCTACCTCAAGAAGTAAAAAATGAGTTGCTTGCTACGGCTGAGATATTAGAAAACTTTGGCCCACTTGCAAAACGTCCTCATGTTGATACACTCAAAGGGTCAAAGTACAGCAACATGAAAGAGTTACGATTCTCAGCTAGTGATGGTGTTTGGCGTGTGGCGTTTGCTTTTGACCCATTGAGACAAGCCATTTTATTGGTCGCAGGTGACAAATCTGGTGTTAGCCAAAAACTTTTCTATAAACACTTAATTCAAAAGGCTGATGCACGGTACAAGAGTCATCTTCAAAAACTAAAATAATTAGGGTAAGAAGAATGGGGAAAAGCCTAAGAGAAAAAATAAAAGAACAACCAATAGAAAGCCAAATTCAAATTGAAAGCCGCGCTCAGGAATTAATAGCTCAGGAATTAACTAGACAAAAACTCTTACTAGAGAAACAGCAACTTAAATTGAGAGCGAGAAAAAGAAAAGGTTTGAAACAAAGAGAGGTAGTTATATTTGGAAAGATTAATCATAGAACATTAATTTAGTAAAACACTACAAAAGCCTGCCAAACTCCAACGACTTTGCAGGCTTTAAACTTATTAAAAATGTTTAGCCTCATTCCCACTTTTGAATCTCGACACTCCCAAAATCCTGCAAGCTTATCTGAACAAGCTGTGAAAGATTATCGCCCTAATAGCGACAGGATGAACCTTGAAATGAATTTAGGAGAAACGTTTCTCCTAACCCAAATTCAGCACAACCAAATGACATTGGTCAGAGCAGTATCCTCAAGCATCATTACCGTTGCGTTCTGGTAATTGCTGACAAGGTGGGTGTAGCTCAAATAGATTGTCTGTTTCATAGTGCTATAAAATAACACCAAGCTCATATAAAAGTTTAGTCAAGCTGCAACACACGTTAGGTTTAAGCGATGGGACGAAACGCCAAAATCCGGAAGCAACGCAAAGACTCAGCCGTAAAAGAGGTATCCTCTCTTCCACAGAAACCTTTACCAAAACGACAGAGTGAAAACACATCCTTCTGGGGAAAAATTGCCGCTTCGTTAAACCCATTTAAAAAAGTAGATAAATATCAAGCTTGCATGGACGCACACGACTTTTTTGAAGAAAATCAGGTTTTAGTGGGTGCGACTGCCTGGGAAGGTTATCAGCAACAGGGTAAAGGACTTGTGTTAGTTCAAGGCTCAGACTCTTCAGCGACCAAAATTGAGTACATCCCACGTAAATTCCTCAAAAAATCCATGCGTCAACATGATGTTGCTCCACAAGATACACAAGCAATGGACAACATGATATCGGTATATGAGCCAACAAACAGTGTAGTGATGGCCTACATCAACACCGTAGGTGAAATGTCTATATCCATGTCACCCCAAAACGATCCTACCCCTGAAGATTGTTACCGCATGAGCCAGCAGACAACATAATTTACACTTGACTTTGTGCCTTGACAGTTAAGACCCTTCTTTCATTGAGGTCACTGTGCCAAACAAAAAAGTTTTTTGTACAAGTAGGAATCTGTTTAGCCAATGCCGAGCAAGGAAGTTTCCCAGCATGGGCAGCCCCTTGGGGCTGCCAAGATCAACCACAGAGTACAGTACATATTCTGCCCTAACAAACACATTAAATATAGACTTCAGTCAATGCTTGCTTCATATTTATGGGAGCTTTTATTATGGAATTGGCATCACCGTGGTCGGGTAGCGGGATTATAGCGATATAGTCCTGCTACCCGACTACGGTGATGCCAAATACACCAAAGACTCAAAAATGCTTGAAACCCAGATATATCAAGAAACTAAGCAAATCGATGTCAAAGTCTTTGTGTATATATATTTGAGGTGTTTTCTAGCTAGTTTTTTTGTCTAAGTCCCATTAATTCATCAATTGGAAGCACAAGTAACTTTCATCTAATGTAGCTATCTCGGCTTCACCTCAAATTCGATCCTTCCCAACCCAACTAACTTGTTTTTGAATACCGTACCCATCTTGAATTGTGTGGTCTGGGTAGGAACCTACCCGTGATTGAATCACAATCCAGGAAAGTTCTTCCGCATCTGAGGTATTACGAAAACAGTGTTCTCCTTCAGGATCTACGCGCACTACTGTTCCTTCAGATATAGGAAACACGCGCTCATCCACTTGAAACTCTCCTTGTCCTCGTACAAAAATGTAGATTTCTTCGTTCAACCGATGCTTGTGATAAAACGGTATTGACTGTCCAGGCGGTAGCATATTGACGGAAATCTCTGCACTGGTAAGGTCAAGCAGTTGCTTCAAAAATACTTTGCCCTTCACTTGAAAGGGAATTTCTGGAGCCTCAAAATTAAACTGATGCAATTGAGATAATGTTCCTAAATCCACAACAGCAAAGTTTTGTCCTGTTTTAGCAAGTAGTGTAGATTGAGTCATTTTTACCGCACTTTTACTTGAATTTTAAGTTGTAACTTGCAAGTTGCAATCTAAAATAGCAAATATCACTTGTAAAATGCAAGTAACTCTCCAATTTGGTTTAGCCAATGACACAATCTCGACGCTCACCCTGTCCAATTGCCTGCACACTTGATTTAATCGGTGATCGTTGGACACTTTTAGTTATTCGTGACATGATGTTTTTTGGAAAACAGCGTTTTGAGGAGTTTTTAGAGTCTCCTGAAGGAATTTCTACCAATATTTTGGCAAATCGCCTCAAATATCTCGAAGAGATGGGTTTGGTTGAAAAACAGCCATACTCTAACCATTCCCGTCGAATGAACTACCAATTGACAGAACAAGGAACAAGCCTTCGTCCTGTCCTAAAAGTGATCATTGCTTGGGGGCTAAAGCATATTCCTGAAACAAGAATTCCCAATGATAATGAGTAGGAAGAGTATTTGAACTACTCAAATTACTCCATTCATAGCTAAGGTGAGCCACTAATCAACAGCGGCACAACAATCCGCTTGCACACCGACCGTATCGAGATAGTTGATTGAGTCTGAGAGGTTATTAGCGGCTGGTGAAGCGGGTCGTTATGCCGCAAGTTCCCAACGGGACAGTAACCACTAGGCTATCTGTTAGTGTTCAGCCTCAAGTATCCTTGGAAATTGTTAGAGAAGCCAATTTTCCAGTTCAAGCACATTACCCAACATCCAAGGGTTTACTTTGAAATGCCAGAAATTACCTACAAAACTGATTTAGATAATGTTGACTGGGCAGAAATGAAAACAACATTACGCCAAGATGCCTTTGACAATGGGCGCAGTCCAGAACAGCTTAAAATATCGTTTGAAAATAGTTACGCTGCCTGTGTTGCCTACACCAATAATCGAATTGTTGGCACTGCCCGCGTTTTGTCTGATGGTGTTTGCAATGCTTATCTTGTTGATGTCTGGACACTCAGCGCATATCGTCGTCAGGGTGTTGCAACAACAATGATACAAAAGCTACTGAGTCGATTAAAGGGGCAACACGTCTACTTATTTACAGATGATGTTCCCGGATTTTACGCGAAACTTGGTTTTGTAGAGCAACCTATCGGCATGGGACAAGTCATCGAAACATGGTTGATAAATGAGTCATAGGATTAGTGTGAGAGTTGGAAACAGATGGGGGGTAACTGATTTAAGCGATCGCATTTGTATTAGTAGGTTGTGCGGCATAACAATTCGGGTGCAGCAGAGTCATATCTCAATTTTCAAACAGCTAAAATTATTAATTCCATGTTGTTAGTCATACGTGGAATACAGGAATGAAAGTCCTTCTATAAGAGCCACTACCGCCAGAAAAATACCCCCATATTCTGGGGGCGATTGATGTGGTTGATGTGTCTAAAAGGACACAATAGAATAATAAGAGTTCGCTATAAGGATTTCTGTATATATGCCCATCTTAGAATGAACTGTCGGTGGATGTCTTCGGTGATCACTGACTCTTCAAAATCGCTTCACGACAACTTTTCAATAACTGTGCTTTTACACCGTCTATGAACTTGCGCCAGCTTCAGCGAAAGCTGCGCCCACGTCTGGTTTGACTTCCTTCGCCTTCTTTTCAAAAAGCTGAATCCCAGCGTCAATCACTTCAAACCCGTTTTCTGTTCGTTGACCAAGCTTGCCCGATACAGCCCCAGCCCAGTTTGCGAATTCCGAGGCGCTAGTTCCAGCCAAACGAGAAGTTTTTTGCATTAACTTGAGCAGTAAAGACTATGCCGTTCTGATCAGTCAACTCGATTGCAACTTTCTTATTCTCTGCTGGTGTGGCTGTTGGTAGTGAGCCACTAAATTTTATTGTTACGTCGCTTTTGACTTCCATACCTTACCCCTGGCTCATCATCAATTTCATTTTCTTTGCTCTTGATATTATCAGGCTTGATGGAATGGCATCGCACTCTCAGGTACGGGGTCAAATGAGCATCCGTGCAGAAACTTACGCTAAGGCTGTAACCTTTACTGGATAAGCATTCTGTCAATCTATATTTTTGGCAATTCTCAATGTACCAATTAACCTATAGGTTATTTGATACAGCTTTTTTGTACGGCTCATCTTGGATTTGAGGCTTTTAAATTTCAGACAGATCAATTGGTACAGGTGATCGGGATATTGAAAACGGCTCATCAATTCCTTAGCGTAACTTTCTGCACGGTTGCTTATTTCACCCCTAGACATACTTCTCGGCATATACTTCTAATTGACAAAATCTGTCTTTTAGCAGTATGTTTAACTAGTTAATAAAATGTTATTAACAGCTTAATAAGTACTTAATAACCTCATGATAGGGTATTCACCAATACTTTGAAAAGCATAAAGGAACTTTATGGTTCGCATTGTCACAGATTTAGTCGGTGATTTTAGAAATAACACACAGTACCTAACTGGAGATGTTAATGGAGATGGTGCTGCTGATTTAATTGAAGTTTGGCAAAATGGAGCAGTATACTCCTCCACAAGTTTCCTTAACAATGGTCAAGGTTTATTTAGTACTGGAGTAGTCACAGATTTGGTCGGTGATTTTAGAGATAACACACAGTACCTAACTGGAGATGTTAATGGAGATGGTGCTGCTGATTTAATTGAAGTTTGGCAAAATGGAGCAGTATACTCCTCCACAAGTTTCCTTAACAATGGTCAAGGTTTATTTAGTACTGGAGTAGTCACAGATTTGGTCGGTGATTTTAGAGATAACACACAGTACCTAACTGGAGATGTTAATGGAGATGGTGCTGCTGATTTAATTGAAGTTTGGCAAAATGGAGCAGTATACTCCTCCACAAGTTTCCTTAACAATGGTCAAGGTTTATTTAGTACTGGAGTAGTCACAGATTTGTCGGTGATTTTAGAGATAACACACAGTACGTAATTGGAGATGTTAATCGAGATGGTGCTGCTGATTTAATTGAAGTTTGACAAAATGGAGCAGTATACTCCTCCACAAGTTTCCTTAACAATGGTCAAGGTTTATTCGTTTAATAAAAGAAAGAGTAGTCACAGGTTTGTCAGTATTTTAGCTATCAATTCATAGTCAAATTTTTGAATTTCCTAACCTCAATGAGGGGTAAAGACAAGATACGCGCAAAATTTATCACGATGTAAAGTTGTGTAAAGTAGCCATGTATTGATGTCTTTCAAACATTCAAACATTGCCTAGTTTGGCTTATTTTAGGCAATGTTAGGAGTGCAACTGAGCGGAAGAATAAGGTTTGAGCCTTCCTTGACAAGACCCTTCAGCTTCTGTTTTCGGCAATATTTTCTAAGTTGGGACAGATAAGCTCGAAGTGTTCACTAGGCTGAAAGCCAAACTAGGCAGACTTTTCTCTCATATAGACAAAGGCGATCGCGATAAATTTGTTACAAAAACTTTACATAGTGATAAATTTTGCGCGTATTTTGTCTTTACCCCGAATCCAGCTATTTGCAGTTTGCGGTTGGGTTTATTGCGTACTGTAGCGACCGTTTTTAGTAATTCGCCTGTTCCCTCAAAGGCTTTGAAATGGGTTTCTAGGGGAACGAGAACATGGGTCGCAGCTACAAGGGAGATGTAACTTAGTAGCCCTAAGCTGGGAGGGCAATCTATTAATATAAAATCGTAATCTGACTCAATTGGTTCGATGGCTTCTTTCAGGCGAAAATCGCGCATGGAAGCACTAACCAATTGCATTTCTGCCGTACTGAGAGAGATGTTGGCAGGGGCTAAATCCATACCATGAATCCCCTCATGTATCGGCAGAGGTTGTTCATCCACAATGGCATTGTTGACGGTTTGCTCTATGTCTCTTGGAACCAAGCCCATAAAACTGGTTAAGCTGGCTTGGGGGTCTATGTCGATGAGCAGGACACGATGATCCAGTTGTGCTAGGTGGTAGCCCAGGTTTTGGGTAAGGGTGGTTTTGGCAACACCTCCCGCCTGATTAAAAACTGCGATGATTCGGCTTATAAGTGAGTTTGTTTACCTGCACCATTACAACTAAAGATAACGGTAAGAAGCCAATAAACAATGTTTATTTTTGTTTTTCTTGCAGGCTGCATCACTTATTTATATGAATTTTTTAAATTTCGCTGTCTTCGAGCTTCTCTCTTGTAACCGTTCACAGGATAAGAAACGCTACAGTCAAAAATGGGTTACTGAGATGGTAGATTAAGAGGCATGGATGAAAACTGCCTCGCCTACGGAATTGAAATTTCCGACTCAGATTGGGAAAAGACTCCAGCCAGCATCAAACAACTGGTGGAGAAAATGGGGCAGCATATAAAGCAATCAGAA
>NZ_JACJSI010000307.1 GCF_014698065.1 Nostoc flagelliforme FACHB-838 | reverse complement strand
GGTCAGCCAACCATGCGGTGACGCTTAGTAAATCTGTGGGTTGATATGTAGCATGAAGTTGGACTGCGGCTTGATAGATATATGAGTGGGCGCTGATGTAAAAGGCTTCAATGGTTAGGCGATCGCTGACTCTGGTTATTGCTTCTGGGTCAAGCATAATCCCGCCCAAAATAGCTTCTTCAGCTTCGATATTTTGTGGAGGCAAGTTGTCAAGTGGCCTGTCAGGATGGAAAGAAACTACGTTGTCTTGATTAGAGTACATAATTATGCCCTTAGTGCTAATTGTAACTGCGCTTCAACTTCGCCCAAATTCATGGAAGATGGTCTGGTGTTGCTCGGAACTTTTGGCTCATTTGCTTTGGCTTGAAGTTTTGCTTTTAGCTCCAGCATTTGTGGGCTGTTTTGATACCCATTGGATGGAACCTGCTTTGATTGCTCTTGCTGACGGCGTATTCGGTCTTGTGCCAGAGCATCTTCGAGCGTGGTGCTAGTGATATTGTTTGCTCTGTGAGCCAAAGTAGTGTGCTGTTGAGGTAGGGGCTGTTTTTCTGTTTGCAATGCTTGGTGATAACGCTGGATCAAGTTTGTCCACCCACCTTTGGTTTTCTCCCAAGTGTTCATTACTGCGATCGCATGAGTAATTTCGAGTTGTGCCGAGAGTTTCGATTTAATGGCTAACTCAGCAGCCAAAAAGTCCACGACTATCGGGTTGAAGTTCTGGTACAAGTTATTCAGCTTTCGCTCTCCATTGCGCCAAGGTAAAACCCAGCAATTCCACTTGATTGAGTCTCTGACAAGCAGGGGCACACAATCATCACTCATAGCAGTCGGGTCTGTTAGCCAAGCATCAATCAGTTCTTTCACGTTCCCGGCTGTCTTGTAGGGACAAGTTAGTTGCGGCTTATTCGATTGCTCGGATTTCCCAAACGACCCCGCCGCAATAGTTGATCTCCTTGAGGTGTTATCGGTTTGTTGCAAAGACTCGGAATTTTTCAACAACGAAGTGGGTTGTTGTGGGATTGGTTCTTCTGGGGCTGATTCTTCTAAACTTGGTTTTTCTGGAATTGGTTTTTCAAGTTCAATTTCTTCCGTTGCTAAATCAAGTTCTTCTTTTTCACACACACTTTCATGGGTGGGGGGCGCGGGGGGCATTGCCAGGGGCGCGTCCTTGAGTGGATGGACTTCAATTGGATAATCTTTAACTGGATATACTTTGGGTATTCCCCCACTACTACCCTGATCTTCCCCGACTACTACCCCTGGTATTCCCCCATTACTACCCTGGTATCCCCCCAATACCACCCCTAGTATTCCTCCACTACTACCGCTATTTTTTCCTCTGATTAAACTTGATTGTTTAGTAGGAGAAACAAACCAGTCGTCAATATCTGTGAGTTGATACAGGTTAGAAGATACTGAACCATTAGACTTGGTTTTGGGCGTTTTAGTAATTAAGTTCCACGAAACCAATTCACTGACTGCTGCGATCACTTTTTGCCTTAAAGTTTCAGTTGAGGAAGCAGGGAAAGAACCACGAAAACAGGCTTCACCGATAGATTTGTATGAAGGGAAGGCGTTATTATCACAACCGGCTCGACGGCACAGGTGAGAGTAAACTCGAAATGCCTCCATTGTTAGTGGTAGATCATCCAGCTTGCTATCGATAAAAATATGGCGTTTTCTTCTACCGTAGCTAGAGCCATCACTTTGCATTTTCTCTGTTAAACTCATATCTATAGACCTCAAATGGTTTGGTTTTCCCCCGCACTGCGCTACAGGCGGGGGTTTTGCTTTATTCACGCATCAAACGGAAATTGTCTAACTTTCAGATGAAGGGGAAACTCTTCAATGTCTCCCCCTTTCTTGTCGCGGGTTTTAAATTGCTGTCCCCCAAATTTCGCATTCGCCCCCAACTGCTTCACAAATACGGGTGTTTTCGATTGTTGGCATTGTTGGACAATTGAATTAATCCATTCAATGTGGCATGGTCTGGAATTTGGGCCAGATTCACCACCAACAATTACTAACTGAACATCATTCAAGTATTGAGTGATATCGCCCAAATCTTCTAGTAATGGTTCAACTGACCAGAAGCGAGTTAAAGCCGGAATCTGAGCAAGGAATTGACTACGTTCTTCTAAAGTGCGGCGATTCTCAATCGAAGTTCCTGGCCAAATATTTAAAGGTAGCTTGTCTAGCCCGTGACAAGAAAGCCATTCATCCATAGATGACAGCATGATTTCTGGGCGTTTAGTGAGAATCTGAAATATTTGATTAGGAGCAACGAACATTCCGCCCAGCATTTCGTGTTGCCAAAAACGCGGAACCCATTCACCGAAAACATCAGTCATTGAAGAAACGAAATGCTTCTTAGGTTTTCTTTGGAATCCCCATTTCCGAATAGCTTCTGTATCTAACACTAGCTCTGGTGGTCGCCCAGAGTATGGTTGTTTGTTTCCGCCAAAGAAAGAGTTTTTATTTAATTTGTCTGCATAACAATTTGCACAACCCTCACTTTTCTTATGACACCACCAACCGCCTCCTTTAGCACGGATGATATTATCTGTTTGGTCAGTCCAAGATATTTGTATAATACTACTCATTTGTTTGCTCCTCTGTAAATAAAATCCAAAACACTTCATGAGGGATTATGTTGTTTTTAGCTAGCCATTCGTTTAAATTGGACTGATTTTTTGAACTGTTGCAGTGACGACAACACGGTACAAGATTTCCTTTTTTTGATTTACCGCCTTTGACAACAGGAATGACGTGATCCAACCCAGTAGCTTGGTTTTTACAACAATAAACACACAAACCCTTAGATATATTCATCAATTCATTTTTTAAATGCAGAGAAATAGGATCTATTTTTTTTCGCCTATCTCTTACACGCTGCACAATTTTAAATCTAGTCTCTTCATTTTCGTGGTATATTTTCTTCTGTTCCCTTGCAAGACAGGATGTACAAGCCCCTTGCCATTTGCTATTAGTGACTTTTTGAATCCATTCCTTGCATCCACGACACCACGCAAAGCCAGTTTTTGCTTTTTCAATTCTTTCGGGCTTACTTGGAGAGTTGTCTTTTTTAGGGTAGTCACAATTTTTGCAGATTGCTTTTAAAGCATCCCACCTGCTTTTATCTTGGCTATAATTAGTTTTATTTTTCCATTGTCTGCATTTGTAGCACCATTTTTGACCCGAATTTACCAGGGATTGATACTCTTCTAAAGATATTCCTATTCGGCGCGCGTGCTTTTTAAGTGTCCCAATTAAACTTCCCATAATTAAAGATATCTTTGATAGTAGGTACTAATTTCACTGTTGGCGATTTCGCTCACAATCGATAAAGCGGATTGAGGACTAATCGCTTTATCTGGGGTTTTGTAAAAGCCAGCAATTCTATTAGCAGGGCGTGTAATAATTCGTTGCTCTGTAGTGCGCTTGTCCCAAACAAAGCATGAAATGGTGATATTATCTGTCGCCCAGCGTTTACCTTTCTTGTCCTTGCGAAAACAAAAACGAGGCAGAATCAGTACAAGTGACGGCGGATGCTGCTGTAAGAAATCCGCCCGGTCATCACAGGGTTCGAGAAAGCTGGTCAGAAGGAATGCGGCAACACCTACACGCGCTTTCTGGTAGGCATTCTTGATAATTGGTGCAGCAAACTCTGAATATGGTGGATTAGTGCAGATCCAGTCACAATCGGGAAACTTAGCCCATGACTCGGATAGTGTTGCATCCAGATGGTAATCAGCCGCCTTATGTGGATCAATATCGTTCGTCCACATTTGCTTGGTGTAGGGCCACGCCGATAGTAATGTTGCGTCGCCCCATGTCCTACACACGGCTCACCAATGACACCAGATAAGGGAACATGGCGCAATAACTCAGTAGTAAACCACGACGGAGACTCGTAAAAGTTCAGTGGATGTCTACCAACAGTTTCTATAGATGCACTTGTATGTGGTTGTGGTGTTAGCAGTTGTGCAACAGTCATGAACTCTCTCCGGTTTGTTTGACAACAAGAGCGCTGATTGATTCAAAATCCACTTGAAAAATGTTCATATCAGTCAGCATTTCGCCACTGTTATAGCGGTCTACAATATGCTGCCTAATACCTGCTTCTGAAAGCCCATCGGGGATATTGATGTGAGCTTCACTAGTAATTTTTTCGGTGACTCTAACAATGACTCTCATGTTGGTTATGCCAAATATGAAGGAGTGTTTAACGTGGCGATTGCTACTTATTTAATAGCGATCGCTTTTATCTCCAAGGTGTAAAATTATTCCATTGAAACCAGCTTGAGCCAGAATCAGAGTATGCAGTGGTGCGGTGGACTGCTAAAGGATTACCCCAGTAACAGCAAGCGTTGATGGCGAATGTAGGCTTATCCTGAAACGTTCCATCTTTTAGGAGAATCTGGTAAACCTCATCTTCTGCCCACAGTTCTAACCATTCCCGTTGTAAGTACTCTTGGTAAAACTGACTCCAGCGAGATTCTAGCCAGCGCGATTCTGTCTCGCGGTCATAATGCCACAGCTTAAACACCATGTTCCAGTGCGCGAGGAAGCCAAACGCCACCGAGTTGGACTGCATCAATATCTCCTTATCCCCAGGAACGAGCATCAACTCCTCACACAGCCGGGGAAGAACTAACGCCATGCCGCCGTACTCAACGGTGTACCATTCGATTCCGCTAATGCCTCGGCTTACTTGTTCTGCCCAAATTGCTTGTCGTTTATCAGCCGTATCTTGCGCTCTTTTTCGGAACATATCGAAACGCAATACTGTTTCTACTGGGGATAATTTGCCTTTTGCTACGTACTGTTGTTGTGCAAGGTCACACGCAGACTCCCAACCGATTGCATTGATTTGGTCGATCTGTTGGGCTAGTGCTGCTGCTTTTGGGTCTTGAAATCGCGTCATTAACCTATCCATTGAGATGAATTATTGTTTGTGTCGTTATCAAATGTTACAATTCTTAATAAGCTTATTATCTCAGGTCAGTATCAGCTTAGTAGCCAGTAGCACTCAAAATTCGGGTAACTGAATAATTGAAGATTGATGGTTATTAAACTGATACCTTTTCTTTTTTGCTAGCGAAAGCCCCCGCCTGCCTTAGCGCTGCTCCAGGACTGGGATGAGCGAAGAACTCTTCTATAGCTTTGGTCAACCCAGCCGCAACAGCCGTCTCGTGACAAGCGTAGACATAAATGGGCTGTTGAGTACCGTTTACTAGCCTCTCCTCTTGGCGTGAGCTTAGTTGTGGGTAGAATGTGCGTACCCACTTGCCTAAACAGCCACGATAATGGGAACCTTTGATAGGTACAGTTTTACCTAATTCAATCTCTGCAAAGTTGACAGCACCTAGCCAACGTTCTTTACTCGGCTGTAGTGCCTGTCTGTTATGTTCAGCTAACAAGCTTGCCACAAAATCTTTAAACTGCTGTTCTAGGTAAGGATTGAGGCGTTCACCAGTTAACTCAGTTAATGTCTTCATTGCTTGCACGAGGGTGTGTAACCTCTGCTCGACTGGGGCAAGGGCAGGCATTGAAGGCTGGACTGGTTGGGTAGGGTTGCTCTGCTGTGTCGCCTTTGACCATCCTTTAATATCCTGTATCCAGGCTCTCACACCAGCACCGCTGAATGCACGGCAGACTAATTTGGCTTGCTTGGTGCAATAGCGCCCTGCTTCATGGGCGTAGTAGTCAAGGATAATACCGATTGCTATATCAGGAATACCGTTTGTTCTCCATTCCTGAAGGTTTGCGGCACTAAAGCTATGTCCCATAAGCATTAGAGCCAGTTTAGAAGGTTCTAGGTTTGCACTTTCTAGGGCTTTAATAATTGCCATATCACTGACTCCAGCGAGCCTTGCTGTAGCTCTGATGCTTGCTTTAGCGTTTCCCAAAGCGTCTACTTCAATCTCTTCTTTAATCTGTTCAAGTACTTGGGCTATTTCAATCTGTGACATAATAATCTATTTGCTCCTGATTTAAAATCTGAGGCAAGTCTGAGGTAAGCGATCGCCGTTCTCGTTGCGGGGGATGCGATCACTTCCGGTTCTATTTGGTTGAATTGTGCTTGTCAATCTTAGTCTACATCAAGTAGCATATTAGTGTCAATGACGGAACGTAATAAAGACAATTCTATTATGACAGCAGTAGACCTGCAACTTGTAGCCACTTTTCACTGGAATGAAAACTTAGGCAATCGGTTGCGAAATCTCAGGGAAAATAAGGGGTTAAGTCGCAAAGCATTGTCAGAAGAAACAAAGAAAATAGGTAAAACTGTCTCTGAGTCTTATATTCAGCAATTAGAATCACCTAGTCTTTTTGCTGGCAGGGAGGGAAAATCTGAGTCATTAACAGTGTCAAAGGATGTGATTAGTCGTATATGTGAAGCCATGAGTCTTGATGTGACAGATTTACTGCCTTCAACGAAGTTATTTCTTCCTAACCCTTGATATTCTATTACTGAACGTAATAAGATGAATAGTAAGAACAGAGGGACTAGCTGTCTAATAGAGAAATCGCTAACTAGACATAGATTTGAGAAACAAGAACTTCCTGCTGTATAGCACAAGGTTCGCTGGGTAAAGCCTGTAGGAAGAGATACTCAAAATCACTAAATAAAGATACGAGACTGCACAGAGGGCAAGATGATCGTCCAATACCTTCTCTACAGTCTTTGTACTGTGAAGCTAACGTTAAAGATGCCTTTAAGAAGGCTTCGCCAATTCTGGATTGAGATTGTTGCACCTTCAGCACAACAAACTAACCAATAAAATAGGACGATCGCTGCGTCTGGAAAACTTGCGATCGCCCTTATGCCCCAACCTACTAAAGAAGAGGCAATTTATAATCATGACACAAATTTCAGTTCTTGCGCCAACAAAAGATCCGCTAACCACACGCGATCGCCAAATCATTGCAACTTAAACAGCAGAAGGCTCACACTGAAATGGTACTCCATGAGCGTGTTGTGATGAATGCGCGTGAGTTGAGAAGTGTAGTCTGACCAGATTTGAGCGTAGCGAAAACTTTCCA
>NZ_JACJSI010000306.1 GCF_014698065.1 Nostoc flagelliforme FACHB-838 | reverse complement strand
GCCATCGGCGTAGGCAATGATAAAGACTCTTTCTCTTTCATGCGGCAAGCCGAGGCAGTACGCGGGTATAGTTGACCATTCACATACGTACCGGATTTTGGAAAGGTCTTCGAGGACTGTTGCTATTCCTCTAGAGAGCAGCCCTGTGGGGTTTTCGATGAGAGCGATTGCTGGTCTACACTGGTGGATCATGCGGAACATTTCGCGCCACACTCCAGACCTGGGGTCGTTGAGTCCTTTATGAGAGTTCTTGAAACAGAGCGTTTAGTTCTTCGTCGGCTGAGTGTTGAAGATAGCGAGTTCATTCTTGAGATATTGAATGACCCTTTGTGGTTGCGCTTTATTGGTGATAAAGGTGTGAGAACTCTTGATGATGCTCGTGAATATATTTTGAAGAATCCGGTTGCTATGTATGAGCGTCTCGGCTTCGGGCTGTATTTGGTTGAGCTAAAGGGGAAGAGCGTCTCGATTGGAATTTGCGGTTTGATAAAAAGAGATTCCTTGGAGGATGTGGATATTGGGTTTGTCTTTCTTCCTAAGTTCCGGGGAAAAGGATACGCCTATGAATCTGCTTCTGCTGTCATGATGTATGGGAGAAGAACCTTCAGTTTAACTCGTATTGTCGCTATCACTACACCGGACAATTATGGTTCAGCAAAGCTGCTCAAAAAACTAGGACTAAGCTTTGAGCGAATGATTAAACTATCTGATAATAGTAAAAGTGTTAGTTTGTTCATTTCTGATGTCTAACAATTGCAGTGTAGCGGATTGAAGAAAGCCGCTCGTGCTGAGTTCGAGTTTTTAGCAACCTCTGACCGCAGCCGTTATGCCGCGAATCTCAGTTACCATTGTAAGCATTTCACAAGCTCATCAATGATTGTAATTGTGTGTCTGAATTATCTCCCAATTCTTGTTGCAGTTGGGATAGTTGATTCTCTAACGCTTCAGCAGTCTGAATAAGATTCGATTCTTGGGCTATTTTTAGGACATGATATAGTTCACAATCTGTGACTTAAAGGAAAAGATTGCCGAAAATTATAAGGATAAGCTTGCCGCATCAAAGCCTGAAAGCCTTATTATTACGATTTGTGCCGAGTGGTTGTTGGACTACAGTTAAATGATTTAGTTGCCACCAGTGCAAAGAATTTAAGTCAAAGCCTACTGCGAGTCCAAACAATAGATAGAGAAAAATGCCCTCTGTACAAGAGTTTGATGACTAGCATGACTAGCGATCGCCATTTTTGGTTCGTGACCAAATCGACGTTCATCCTATACTGCGTAAGGTTTTGGTGCATTTTTCGCGTTTTTGGAGAGTGTAGATTTACCGTAAAGCTAGTCAGGCTCTCAATTCGGCAAGCTTTTACTTTAAAAAACGGCAATCTTTTCCTTTAAGTCACATTTTGGTGAAGTTATGATTCATTTTTGGTCAATTTATGGGTAAAAGCACACCAAGCACTCCCTTTTTTTTACATTGGTTGAATTTAGAAATTCTAGATACATTGCTAGCAGAACGAGTTCATCGTACCAACCCCAGAGTTGTCAAAAAACCTGTATCTAAGTTTCGCTCAAAAAGATTAAAACACCGAGGTACTGGCACACGAAATCGTCCCCCTATTTTCATTATTCTTAACACTGCATAGCCTTAACTTAACAGTATTGCCTTATGAAGTAATCTGTTTAGCCTGTATCATGCCTGGTGTTGGACTTTTAACATCCCAAGCCATACCTGTTACTTCAAGAGACCGGATAACCCAGTAACCTAAATCAAATTGCCACCATTTCATACCAAACTTTGCCGAGTTGGGGAAAGCATGATGGTTGTTATGCCACCCTTCTCCAAGAGTTACAATGGCAAGCCAAATAATATTTCCGCTTTGATCAGCGTTTTCAAAACGGTAGCGACCAAAGACGTGGGTAATGGAATTGATGCACCAAGTCGTGTGGTGAGATAAGAAGATTCGGACAATTCCTCCCCACATAAACCCTTGGAATGCTCCAATACTACTTCCTGTAAGAATCCCTTCTATAGCCGTAGGAATAGCAAGACCTAGTATTATCCAAATTAGGTAAAGCTGATTAATTTTGACAATGGTAGGGTTGTGAACCAAGTCTTTGGCAAAAATTAATGGGTTCACAATCAAGCTCTCAAACAGCCAGCCAATATGGGCATAGCATAGTCCGCGTAATTGATTATAAATTCCGTTTCCATGAAGACGAGGTGAATGAGGATCGTTGGGCTGATCGCTGTACTGATGATGGCATCTATGAGTAGCTACCCAAAAAATTACAGGTCCTTGAGCAGCCATAGAGCCAAGAATGGCTAGAGTGATCTCTATCACTTTGTTTGACTTGAAAGCTCTGTGTGCAAAGTATCGATGAAAGCCTACAGTAATTCCAAGCCCCGTTAAAATGTACATACTAACCAACAACGATAATTCGATCAAACCAATCCCTAATAGCGGCAATAATCCAATGGCGAGAACTGAGCCAAGAAAAGGGATTAATACAGTAGTCCTAGCTATATACCTTTGTTGATTCTGTAACTCTTTATTCGCCAAGGTTATTCGGCTTCTAGGAGTTAAAGCTGTAGAAAACTCAAGTTCTTTTGTGGTATTTGGTTGCATATGTATCTGGTAAGCTACTTACTTCTAAACAAACGTAGTTGTCATTATTCACAAGGGGATTAGGATCTGGCTTCATTACTCGAGTTAGGGAAGTAGCCTTGAAGTGGACTATGTTGATAAGTATTTCAAGTGAAAGCAGAAAAGAAAAAACCCGAACTACAAGCTAGTGGTCTGTTAATTTTCTATTTGTGGATAAAGATGCTTGAGACGGATACGGGCATCCGCTGTTGTGAACTGCCAATCTACGGATTTTTGCGAATGATTACGATGCCCGTATCCGGTTGAATGTACCAAGCCGATTGGTGAAGCGAGGTAACTTTGGCTGTAGTATGACCGCTAACCCCAGTAGATATTTGTTGCGATTCAATTACCGCAACGGTTTTACCTGCACGTTTAAGTAGTCTTGCAGGAGTGATTCCCGCAATACCTGCGCCGACAATTGCAACATCTACAGATAGATTATTGCTAAGTGGTGGAAAATTAGCTGTGGGTGTCGAGTCAATCCAGTAAGAAATGTGCTTTTCTGATAAATTAGGCATATTTTTCCCTTGATAGTGTTCGAGAGATGCAATACATTGATAACAGAATTAGTCTTCAAAACAAGATTTAAAGAGTTAGTTTTACTTGTACTTAACTTTTAAGGAATGAACCACAATTTTCCTCAATTACGATTTATACAAATATTTTTCATGTTTATCTTTAAAATAGACGTTTTAAATAGAAAACAAAAGTATCTTACGGATAAGTTTTCTTGATAAATTAGAAAATATATATTAACCTTAAGGCATAGAGCAGCATTGTTATAATTTTTAGAGTGAACATGTTGAATTTCATAAATACTCAATAAAGATGATATTTTATTTGTGGGAATGATATTCAAGTAGAAAATTGATTTTAATTTTAAAGTTACATCTGTAATCTACAGACTGGGGGAAAACTTTCTGTGTCGGAGAGTCCTATGAGCAAATTGAGTCACTTTGGCAGCATTTAACACAGAGCTATAAGGCACTAGGAATCGGCGAAGATATAATTGAGTAATTATTAATACTTGCTTAAAGCTTGTCAAGGAAGGAGTTGTAGATTTGCACTCTCGTTTTGATGCCTACGGCAACCCCTTTGGTGTACGCCCCACATCTGCGATCACAAAAAGCTCAAGCTTCCCCTATTGCCGCCCCTGCCCTCATCCCTGCCTAAGAACCTATCCCACTAATACCAGAAATATGACAATCTACTGTTGATGACGGTAAGTTGTATCAGGGTATGGCTGGGCGATTTGAAGGATTAAGCGATCTAGATGGAGACTATTTGAAGATATATTCCCCAAGGAACCAGAAAAACGTGATCGCGGAATGCCACACGCTCCATTTCGTCATGTGATTAATACGTTGCTGTATATATTGATAACAGGATGTCGTTGGTGTGATGTTCCAAAGGGAGAAATATGGGCATCAAAAAGTTCAGCGCACAGATGGCTACAACGTTGGCAAGCAGATGGAACATTAGATAATTTACAAGCATGTATATTAGGCATTGCAGAAGAAAGAGGGTTAATCAACTGGAACTACGGAGCAGTTGATGGGTCTTTTTCCCCCTGGGAAGGGTGGCGGTGAAGGTGTCAAGTACGGTCATAAAGGTAAAGGAATTTTAATACACACATTGACTGATGATAATGGTTTACCCTTGGCTAATCGCACAACCAAAAGCTTTCGGTAGCGAAAGAGATCAAGTTATACCTCTATTAGATAGCGTCAAAGTCAAAACCAATAGACCCGGTAGACCTCGTAAACGAGTCAAAGTACTGGCTGCTGATAAAGGTTACGATTCCAAGGATAAACGTGCAGCCTTGCGTAAACGCGGTATCAGACCGCAATTACCCAAGCGTATTTGGAAGATCAAGAAGAATCGAGGCAGACCAATTAAAATTTCAGTTCCGCCTTTTCAACAGGAGTGTTGTTTCGCTTGGTATCAAAAAAAATATCGATGTTTGGTTGTGCAATGGGAGCGAATTTCGGACTGCTTCAACGCTTTTCTTTCTCTAGCCACAATTCATATTTGGATTAACCGGATTTTATTAGTGGGATAGATTCAAATAGTAACCCGTGCTGAGTTGATGACGGTATTGCGTAAAGCCATTCAGTATGCTCTGGAAGGTGGAGGAATCTACATTTCGGTTCTATTGCTAGTCACACAGAGGGTAGCTAGGCTCGGTAAGCATGGAGCGACTTGAAACTATTGCTAATGGCTGAACCCATCGCCTTGATAAAGGTGTTGCGAAGTCCCACCGCCAAAGGGTTATTCAATTCGCCCATCTTGCCAGATTGCAAGGATTGTTCGACAATCGCCTTGATACGGGGGAATCGTAGCGATTCATAACGTTGAAAGGCAGTAATCGGATCAGGTTGTTGTTTCAAGCATTTTGCAACGACAGACGCATCCTCCAGAGCAGTGCAGGCTCCCTGTCCCATCGTTGGCAGCATCGGATGGGCAGCGTCACCCAGTAGCGTAACATTCTGCTGACTCCAAGGTTGAGTCGGGGGGCGATCGTAGAGATGGGTCGTCAAAATATTGGCTTCGTCAGTGGCCGCAATCAACTCAGGAATGGCTGGAAACCAGTCTTGATACATTCTCTCAAGCTCTTTCTTACGCCCCTCTACGGCATCCGGTTGTGCAACTGGTGCAATGGCTGCGGCATACCAATACATTTTTCCTTTGCCCAGCATCATGAAGCCAAATCCTTTACCACAACCTAAAAATTCCTGAATATAGCTAGGACAGTATCTATTGGGAACATAATCAGTCAAACCTCGCCAAGTCTTGAAGTTGCGATAAATAGGTGGTTCATCCCCTAAAATGATCGCTCGTACACGCGATCACAGCCCATCTGCACCAATCAGCGCCTCCCCTTCAACGCTCAAACCTGAAGCAAAATAGGCATGAACCTAATTATTATGGCGCTCAAATCGCTCAAAGGTTTCTCCTAGAATAAATTTTTCATTGGGTATACAAAAGCTGAAAAAGTAAAGAATGCCAAGCCAGTTCGAGATGCACAGACGACTCAATCTGTGATTTTGGCAGTAGCGGAAGAAGAGTTTGCCCAACATGGCTTTACGGGTACAAGAACGGAAGCGATCGCAGCCAAAACGGACGTTTCAAAATCGATGATTTATTACTACTTCAAAGATAAAGAAGGTTTATATCAAGCAGTATTAGAACAATCGCACGCCGATCTTTTAGAAACGGTTGAGAAATTAGAGTTGAAGCATCTATCCCCTGAAATCGCATTAAAAAAATTCCTCAAAGCATTGCTCGATTGTGTATCGCGTAATCCAAAACTCCCGACTATCATGTTTTATGAAGCTGTGCAAAACCAAGGAAAGTATTACAAACGCACTACTTCTGTAAATATTAATACAACCTTAGTCCAGATTTTAGAACAAGGTGTGGCTACCGGAGTGTTTCGTCAACTTGATCCGTTTCAGTCCGCAATTAATATTATGGGAACTTGTTTGTTTTATTTCATTGGTGTGGGAAATATTCAACAGTTTCCCCAGGGTAAGCGGCTTTTGAGTAAGGCAATGCTGGAACAGCACGCCCAGGAAGCAATCGCGCTAATCTTGGCTGGTGTGCGACAATCCTGACAGTGGCAGAACAATACGGTCTGTCCCGAATGGCACTAAGAAAAGGAGAAATCGTTGAGGCAGCTCTTGTGCAACTGCACCTTTATTACTGTTGAGTTGTAATATGTTTGACTCAGTAGCACTAAGAGTGTAATATTTTTAACGAGTATATCAGTAGTAGTTAAGGTATCGGTCTAACCGATATCACTACTTAATTGTGTAAGTCTAGAATAATTTTGTGAGCCAATTGTGGACATTTGATTAGCTGTTGGAACTTCCCCACCCCACAATTCTGGTAGCCATCGCCTGATCGCCTCCCGCCCGACGGTATACTTGTGGCAAAAATCCCTGGTTTTTAAGGGAACACAACAAGGTAATATCTGCGCTGGCTTGCTGCTGTTTCCGTACCCAAAGCTCAATCAACTGCTGCCGCTCCTGAAGAACCAGCACAAACCAACGCTCGTACTCTTTTTTCAGCTTCGGTATCCTGATCTGATGCTTTCCACCACTTCAGAAGTTTAGGAGTGGGAGCAAACAGAGGCTGGTGCTTACCCTTCCAATTTTGGGGAGGATACAGGGAGATTGAGATGCTTTCGCCTCGGATGAGAGCCACGATAATATGAAATGTACACTGTCATAATCGTACCCGCTCCAAATCGTAATCACTCACCCGCGCGATGGAATCTCTAGAGGTAAAAACCTCGTCACCTTTTTCCGGTATAGCAGGGGACATCCATTCGATGCAGTAGAACCAGGAATCGCAAATCAGTTGGATGCCTTGGACAATCCTTGCTGGTGGCCCGTCGCCATGAAATCGGAACTCGACTAATTCACCCAGTCCAA
>NZ_JACJSI010000305.1 GCF_014698065.1 Nostoc flagelliforme FACHB-838 | reverse complement strand
GCCTGATCAAGAGATATGCTGCTGTAGCAAGCTCCGGTCACTGGCTAGGAGCCATAAATATGAGGCTTCGCCAATTCTAAATTGAGAGTGTTGTGCTGAAAGCACAACAAACTAACCAATAAAAATAGGACGATCGCTGGTCGGACAAACTGTGCGATCGCCCCTATGCCCCCCACTTATTAAATAAGAGGCAATTTCTAATGATGACACAAAATTTAGCCCCTGCACCAACAAGAGATCCGCTAACCACACAGGATCGCCAAATCATTGCAACCATCGTAAATCAGTCGGACTACTCCAAAAACTGCAAGCCCGAAGATGTAGTGACTATCTGGATCAACAGTGATGATATCGTCTGGGTGAAAATGACCCACGGCTATGCTCGATACCACAAACAATCCTTCAAACGCGCTGTTGCAGAGGTAAAAGCGAGTCTTTCTGCTCCAGTAGAGTGCAATCACAAGAAAGATGAGGAATTGAAACAAGCTGCTGAGAAAATTGGCTTGTTAGGTGATTGTGACTGGCTATCGTTGAGCGTCCAATACCATTCTGATAAAGTAATCGGTCACGCTGGTTGTTATATCTCTCACAAGGCTCGAATATTAACCCCACCGGCTGAATGGGATTTTACACTGCCGAAGTGGAATATGCCTGCTGCCATCTGTCCAGACTGCGAAGGGCATGGGTGCGGTAACTGCGGGTATCGCGGTACTCGTGCAGAAGACTTGTGTACACCAGTAGACGACTATCGACTGACTTATGTAGGACGCACTGACCTTCAGACGGCTCACAATGTATATCTAGATGGTAAGTTCTTGGGAATTGTCTTCAAGGTCAGAAACGCTGATGAATTATGGGAAAACGACCCCAAGACTTACTATTGGCGCTGTGGGGATGGAGTACGGTATTGGAGCGTGAAAGAGGCTGTAGAGGGGCTGTCCAGGGCAACTGCTCCGATTGAACTGCCGCAAATTTGTCGGGAGTTGGTAGCGGCGTAAATAACGCTCTTTCATCACTCTGGTTAGATAAAAATAGTTTTCCTGAAATTTATCCAGAGTTGAATGTCATGTAACCCTGAAACTGATTCATGAGATTTTGTAGAGAAATAAATCCGCTTTTTAAAAGAGGAATATGAAAAACATCTAACCAAGGCTTGAGTAAATTAAAAAATACATACGGTTGAATAATCAAGTACAAATTATTTAAAGTAGACTTCCATCCCAGGGTAAAATTCCACCACTCATGTCGACTGTAATCATCAGGCTCTTTCTGGGATAATGGTGGAATATTTTTATTTTCTGTTTGAGCTTTATTGGCTAGTTCCCTTTCAATCGCGTGCCAGCTTACCATTAAATATACGCAACATACAACTTCCCACCATCTTTGAATCTGATAATAATTAGTGAACCGGAAGTCAGCCCATCCTAATTCATTCTTAGCTTGTTTCAAGCCATATTCAATCCAATTACGGAATCCATAAGTGTTACCAACTTTCTGTCTAATTTCTCCTGGTAAATTGGTCATTAAATACCAAGTTGTATTTTTTCGCTCTTTCAATATATCTTTCGTTGTTTTCCAGTATCTTAGCTCTTCTTCACCTGGACAGATAATCTCTTGGATATAATAAATTTGTTCTTTGCCATTACCAAATATGCGGTCAAACGTATGCCAGACACTATTTTCTACCTTTGGTACTCCCGACCAGGCTTGATGATTACTACGCACTGCTAATATGTACTTTAACTCATACTCGTCCAAAACTTTGCGAAAAGTTTTACTTTCTCCATATAAGCAGTCTGCTAAAACTACCTCAAATTTAAATCCTAACTCTCTTAATTCCTGAATAATTTCTCCAGCTAATTCTGGTTTAGTTTTATATATATCTTCTTCTCGTAAAGTTGCTTTCGGCTTGAATATTTTAAAAGTTAACGGAAAAACTATTGTCCCTAATACTCCATAAGCATTCACTGATACTAGACCATTTTCTACTTTACCCAAATTTCCTATGTATTGTCTCGATACGTAATCTGTACTGTGTCCTTTTTTCTTGTCTCCGGTTTCATCTATTACTAATATAAATGATTCTCCTTTCAACATTGATAATGTTATAGACAATCTCCTCTCCCTCAAGGCTTTAATCTTCCACGGGGATTAAGTTAAGAAATGATGTAGAGATTGTTCATTACTTAATCCTACAACTTTAGCTATTCCTGGTAAGGACTTTCTCTTGATTTGAGATATCATTCCTATATGAAGATATTTAAAACTTTCAAAACTTCTTACTTCTGGAAAGATGTCTTTATATACCGCACAGTAATCATCCACAAAATGGACAGTTCTGGCTGCTTTTCTGGGCGCTATCATCGATCAACTCTAGAACTCAGCTATTTGTTTCTTATTATACTTTCCCCAGAGTGATGAAAGAGCGATAAAAAGGTGGGTTTCTATACCCACCACCAAGGTTTTCTCAACCCTTGTAAAATAAAACACAGTTCGCCAGGGAGAAAATGACCCAACAACCTCACCAACCTCACGACAAATTTGCCAAGGAATTTTTAGAAGAGCTACTGGCTCCTTTAGGTGAAGTAAAAATTAACAGAGAAGTAACGGATGTAACTAGATTTGTAGATGTATTATTTTTACCTTACCCGCAAGCCCAAGCAGAAAATCTAGGATTGCTGGGAAGAATTGCTCTACTCAATACAACGCTATTGGAACCATTTCGGAATCAGCCCAGCAGGACGGAAGTACGTAACTGTTTCATGAAGCTGTTTACTGTGATTGCGGATTCTCAACGCAAAGCCAAAAGAGAAGAAACTACCATTAGCGAGGATGATTTAGCTCGTTTGTGGATTATATCGCCTAGCGCTTCAGCCTCTCTGTTAGCAGATTTAGAGGTTAAGCTAGACTTAGAAAAGTGGATGACTGGAGTTTACTTTTTCCAAAAATGTTTTAGAGGCGCGATCCTAGTAATTAACGAGTTACCTGTCACCGAAGAAACTTTATGGTTTAGGCTTTTGGGACGAGGGACAGTACAACAGCAAGCAGTAAGTGAATTGGTTGCCCTTCCACCAGAGAATCTTCTCCGCCGTAATGTTCTTGAAATGGTTTACAGGTGGCGTATAAGCGTGATGACACAAACAGATTTAACCGAAGATGATCAGGAGTTAATCATGAACTTAACAGAAGCTTATCAAGAAGCAAGAGCGCAAGCGGTACAAGAAGGGCAACGCCAAGTTGTAGAAAATTTGTTGAGATTCCGGTTTGGTTCTGTTGATGAAGAGTTGTCAAGAGTCGTTGATAGTTTGTTGCAGCTAACACCAGAAGAATTTACTCCCCTGTGTCTTCAGCTATCTCGTGAAGAGTTGTTAACAAGGTTTGTTTCACACGGATAGCTCAATTGTAAAAATAGCAAACGCTATTAGCGCTTTTGTATCAGCAAGAGCGCTATTTTATTGTCGATTTTACCCTTCATAGATTATAACCAAAGGCTACGCCAAAGCAGTATGAAAATACTTTATTGTTTAAACAAATGAATCCTCAAGAAACATCAGATTTACTAGCATACTTGATGCGTCAAGAAGAATTGCTTAAGCAGTTGGTCGCTTCACTTAATAAACCGAAACTGGGATTACACAGTGATGCAGGCAGTTCTAAAATCTACTGCAATCGTCAGCATGGGTCATTGTGGTATACCTTATCTAACAATGAGCCAAAATCCCAATCCCTCAAGCTGCCTTAACGGGATATCTGCGAGAATTAAAATTTGAGAAGTGTGAACGCCGAGGTAAGGAAGTCTATAAACTGTTAGCCACAGTCCACCCTGACCGAACATACATCCTTGAATCGGGGCATGATACTCAATTTGCTTATTGTTTGTTAGCTGCTGTAGCCAGCTTAACTCCACAACAACTTTATTCTCATGTTACCCTACAACCACAACCAGGGAATGACGACAGTGTATTGTTTTGTCGGCTGTGGGTAGGCTCTGAATTGGTTATGGCATCTTACAACGAGGAGACGAACTGGCGCGAGATCAGCAAGCAGGCTTTAGCTGTAACAAAAGCTGCGAATGAAATGGTGTTTTAGTTCAAAGGTAGAGATGAGAAAAGGCAGGTAATCAATAACCCTGCCTGGCTTACCAAATAAATTATTGCAGCTTAAGTGACAAGCTTATTTCAAGTTATGTCCTAAGTATGATTAACCAGTTAGTTGTAAACAGGTCTTGTACCTAGCAATACCATCAGTCGCTCAAGCTTTGTCTACAGCTTGCTGTGCTGTATATTCACTAACACCAATAACAAGGAATGACAACAACAATCGTTCACCCTAGTATGGAAAACTTACAGCAGTTTTCTGACTCGTTCGACATTGAGAAACTATTGCAATCTAAGGGAATTCTGCCGTGGCTTTTAGCAAATGGCTGGAACTATGACAATGAATCTTGTTTGATTGCAAACATTATTGATGAGTCTACAAGTCTGGATGAAGTTTGGGACTCTAAAGAGTTTGATTTTAATGCTCTGTCAGATGAATCAAAGGAGAAATTAAATCAAATTTTTGAGCATTTCTATCTGTAATATTTGTCACTCTCAATCAATAATTAACGTAAAGGTAACGAATATGCAACCAACAATCACACTCCCACGCGGCTACGGGATTCCAAAGTTTTATGTTGGGCAACGTACTCAACAAGGCAAAGTCATAGGTATTGAAGTATTGCCCCACGATAGCGTAGTGGCTGAGAATTGCGGTAGTGGCTATCGCTACCTTGTGATGGTTTCTCGCCATACCGAAGAGATTAAATATTTGGAATCAGATCAGATTACGCCGCTTTCACCCTCGGAGGTTGAAACTGAGATTCTAGAAGAAGTCGATTACTATTTGACTCAACTTGTATTACTGCAATCAGAACTGAAAGCTGACCTCAAGATTCAAACTCCATTCGGTCAAGTTAACCCACCGATTTTAACAACTAAATGTACAGATGGTAGGGGTTCTAGATTGTCTAAACCGAGTAAACAAAAAGTTGCAGCTTAACGAAAGAAGAATCAGATTATCTGTGAAAAACTCTACAGTCAGACTAATTAAATTTGACTGTAGAGAAAAATCGATTCCACAAGAAATTATGACACACTTCACTGCTAATAAGATGGAATTAAATTTGATTAAGGTTTACGACTCAACACTGTTAAGCTCATCGAAAGTTTACCAAATTAACGGTACACTTTCTCGATATTTGGGTGACGAGGGTAGTATACAACATCCACAGTATGTATTTTTACCTCTGCCAAATCAAAGAAAAAAAGCCAGCTTTCGACTAAACCGAAACAAACTCATGACAAAATAATTCGTAATTCGTAATTCGTAATTATGAGCAAAATTAATAATTAGTTCATTCAAGTCTCAAGACTCTAAGTTCAGTTATGAAAGATAAAGAAATGCTCTTGCTCCATATTCCAAAACCCTGAATTTATTCACGCGGTATTAACTACGAATTACGAATTACGAATTACGAATTGGAGCAGGGCATGGTTTATGAAAAACCTGTGGTACAGGATAATTCGCAGCAACTTCAGCTATTTTGAGCCATGTCAACACATAAGCCACCAGTGATTAAAAGACCTGTTCGACTACAAAATAGCTCTACGAAAGTAATCTATAGGGCTACTAAAGACATTCAAATAGTCACAAAGAAAGCTTCGCTTAATTGAAATTGAAAAATAATGATTGAGGTCAATAATCATGGTACAAGCAATCGACAACCCTATTGCTGCGAATTTCCTGACTGATGCAGTAGTCGAGCGCCACAATTTCTCACAGTTAAATAAAACTCGCATTCGCTTTCGTATTCATCTGAAGAAAAGTACAAAGTCTGCCGCACCAAAATGGGCAGATGTGCTAAAAGCTGAGGTTTATGAAATCGAATCAGACCTCGTGAAAGTTACCAATTCCGAAGTTGGTTTGCGGGGTATTAAGGTATTCAAAAAGCTTGATGAAGCTGCTGCCCAACTGAGGCAAGAAATTGCTTCGGTTCAAGAATGGATGTCTGCGGATACTGGCGATTGGGTCTGTCCGATTGATTTAGCTCCACTCGTTTGGAATCAGTTAATCAATATTAGGGATAATATCGCCCCTGGTTTACGCAATCAATTAAAAGCTGATTACGAAGCGGGACTTCTTGATTATCAGGAACGCATTGACCAGTTCCTCTCACTTAACACTTGGGAATTAGCACAGGATAAGCAAGAATCAGTCAAAGCTAACTTGTTAAGAGCATTTCCAACTCTCACCGACCTTGAAGACTATTTGCAGGTCGTTATTGGTCGTCCGGTGATTATCCCGGCATTGTCCGAACAACTGAACCAGCAGCAAGCCGAATGTCTTGATCAGATTACCAAGTTCATCCAACAGTATGACCAAAATCTAGAGCAAAGGCTACGAAAATCAGCGATCGCTGGTGGTGAACAACTCGCCGCACAGTTGCTTGAAGAGTTGGCTGATTGGGAACCAGGGAGGAAACCCATACAGTTTAAAAGAAAAATGGAGCGTCATCTGATGAAGGTTCAAGTGCTACTGGCAAACGCTTCACCGGAGGCAGGCAGTAGCTTGGAGGCGATGATGACGCACTTGGATTCTATCGTTAATGATCCAGCGATTGAGTCAAAGAATATTGGTAGTGAGGGGCGTAGTCAATTGCAACAAAAGATAGATTCTATCCGCATCAAGTTGTTAGATGAACAACGCAATCTACAATCACTTGCGACTGACGATGTGGGCTTATCGAAAGCTACCGTAATGTCGTTCAAGTTCAGGTAAAAAATAGTCTTGGGCGAGTGTGAATTCGCTCAAGACTAACTAATGAATTGGAAATATGGTGTTCACCTCTGGGGTGTTCACCTCAAAAAGGATATCTCACTTTTACTATTTCTCAAACTAATTTGAAAGCCTTGGAGCTAAAAATGTCGCATTTCTCAACCGTTAAAACCAAGCTCACCAACCGCGAATGTCTGGTACAAGCCCATCGGTGATAGGTTAAGATAAAGCACATTTTGTCAATCAGTTAAAATACTCAAAATAAGTTAAATGAAAACGATAATCGTGCAGGTGGGAGGGGAAGGAGGCGAGCGTCGC
>NZ_JACJSI010000304.1 GCF_014698065.1 Nostoc flagelliforme FACHB-838 | reverse complement strand
GCTAAACCTGTGTAACCCAAGTCTGAATACATCGCAGTTCTTAGGCGATCGCTTAAATTCTTCAGCAGGTTGACGCGATGCCCGTTGTTGAGGAACCGAGCGTCGGGGTTTTGCTCACGCCACCAGCGCATAAGTTCAGTTTTCCCAGTGCCCATATCGCTCCAGAGTACAACCAGTCCTTTGTCTGGAAAACGGAAAGACTTTTTGGGATTTTGGGTACAAGGTTTAGGGTCAGGGCAGTCAGAAATTATTAACTCTTGTTTTGTTTCTCCCTCCCTATAACTTGTAGAGCTAACACTTGGGGTGAACAATTGCTCTTGTGAAATATCGTAAAGCGGCTGAACTGATGAACATTTTTCCTCCAGATCAGGAATGCAGAGTGCTTGGGTCAAATATTTAATATTGACTGTGACATCCGGTTTGTACTTAGAGAGTCCCCATTTCTTAGCTCGATAGGAGCGCTGGTAGTCGGCAAGTGATTTGGCATCATCTATAATTGCAGTTAGTAGTGCATTGGCATCTTCAGTGCGACCAACTACAAAATCATCAACGCCTTTTTCTGGCCCCGGCAGTGATGCAACTTCGCATTCACAACCTACTGCCTCAATTGCTTTTGCAGTGCGAACAGTGGCTTGAAACACCGACCACCTGGTTTTAGCTTTAGTTTCGTAATCAAATAATATAATGAACTTGCGTCCCGGTTGTGCCAAGGGTATTAAATCTGGATGCAACCGTTCATCGAAATCTTGTTTGCCTACGCGCCCGTTCCAAATTCCTGGGAGTGCGATCGCTACAAACCCTAAAGAGAGCAAGCAGGCCGCTTTTTTTTCGCCCTCGCATAAGATAACTGGAATCTCTGGATGCTGCTTTACCCACTCCCAAAATATTAGTGGATTGAGTTGATCCAGTAAGCGCAATGTTAAAAGTGAATGATAGCGCTTAATTAAATAACGCTTTGCAACTTTGTCCCAAATGGGGTTAGCGACATCAAAGTAGGTAACGCGGTTGGGGGTCTTAGGTGGCGACTCGTATTTAACTGGTTTACCTGTTTGCCAATCAATACGGGGGAAGTTCGGCTTAATCCGCCCCCATTCCATCGGTTGCCAGTTTTTGAATGGGTCAAGTGACTGAATCCACGTCCCACCCAGTAATAGATGCTGATACATTTTGATGTATCCATCCGTGACCCGACCCGCATTCTTACGTGGCAGTTTATCAGATATGAACAGAAAATCATAAACTGATTCTCCCTCTACATGGAAAAAGTTGCGCTCAATCAAGCTTCGATGAATGGCGCTGCCCACCGCTAACTCATGATACTCGGCGGCAGTGAGATAATTGGGGTATTCACAAATGTTACCTGGCAACACTTGATCCCCAACGCCCATCTCTTCTGGGCATTGGTTATTTTGCACGGTAGATTCCTCCGATAACTTTATTGTCAAGTTTCAGAGGGGGTCGATTAAATCAATTCGCAATTACTAACTCGCAATCCGCAGTTATATTTACGCCCGTACTTCCTCCTCATAGACGAAGTAGAGTAAAAGAGCCTGAATTCATTAATTATTCAATTACTCTGCAATTGCGAATTGCGTAGACGCGCTTTGTGCCGCTTTCCGTAGGGTTTTGCGAATTGCCTATAACGCTGCTTTTACAAAAATTTACATATCTTAAATATAAATTTTTTGTCAAAATACTACCAACGGTCAGCAAAAGCTGGCCGTGCGTATTGCTTTAGAGTATAATGGCAATAGCAAAGCAGCGTGGGTATCTTTTGACAAGTCAGTGGTTTCAAGTCGCCAAACTTTAAGTGCCACTTTTTTTGTCAGCCGAGATCAACCCCGCCCTAAAATATGTCGTTTTTTTTTACCTTAAGGCAAAGCGTACTCCCTAGTGCGTTTTGCCTAAATTTTTATGTATGAGCTTTTCCTCCATTCTTGATTCTTAGGTTTATACATGAACATGCTTGATCTTACAGAACTTTGCTTCTTTTCGCATCTAGTGAGGTTTAAATGCTGAGTTATACTACCTCCTGTTTTGTTAAACGTAATAAAATTACCCTATTGTATAAGGGTTTTTCTCAAGCCAACCCTAGTAGTAGGTTAAAAACTTCATCTTCAGATTGGCGGGGAAAACTTTTTGCTTAGGTTCGTGCAGCGCAAACCGATGATCAGCTGGATTCAAAGCTACTTGTGTAGAAAAAAACAGTTTTTGGAGTAAATTCTCTACATAATTATTTGTCGTTAAAATTTTAGTAGCTAGATTTTTGTTTTTTCTTGTGAGCATAAATACTTCTCTAAAATGTGTTAGCTAATGAGGGGAAAGAGTTTTGTGGCTGTACTAGACCCAAGGGATCAGTATTAATGTATTTTTTGACTACAGGTTGCAAAGTAAAGGCGATTTCTTTAGTGGTTGGGTGTTTAATGCTTTCAATTAAAGATAGTTGTTCTAACTTTTCTAAAGCTTTAATAATTGCCGAAGTAGAAGCCGATATATTCTTAGAAGAATTGAGCTGTATTAATAGATCACTAAAACTAATTGGTGTAGGGTCTAGGGATAATTTTTTAGCCAAATAAATCATAATATAACGTTCGGTTTGCTCCAAGGATTCACCAAAAGTTTCGTCTAACATTGACTGAAACTCATCAGTAATAAAAGTAGTTTTATGTTTAAAGAATATTTCTGTACTGCCAGAAAAGAAATGTTTAATCTTTTGAACTACTGTGGCTAATTCTGAGGGATTACTACGATAGGTTTTGATTAAATCAAGACAATCGTTTTTGTTTGTTAAACCTTGATCCGATAAAAAATTTAGAGCAGCATCTGTATCTAAACCGTCTACCCGAAAATAGAGGATAGATCGGTCATCTTTGCTCATAGCATGAATTTCATTAGGTAAAGCTCGACAAGTCAGTAATACACAACTCTTATGCTCTTCCTCTAACAGCCGACGCATGAATATTTTATAGTCTAATCTTTGTTCTAAATTAGAGGTTTTAAACAGAGCTTCAAAACCATCCAGTACGAGTAAACAACGATGAGATTGTAAATGCTTAATTAAGGCGGTAATCAGAGCTTGAGTATATTCAGGTAAGTTGAGAGAAGTATCTGGTTGAATTAAATCGATTAGTTCGCCCAATAAATCTTGAAGGCGTACTGAGTGAGTTACTGATTTCCAAATCAGGAAATCAAAGTGTTGAGTAGAGTCTAAGCTAAGTTCTGCTAAGAGCTTTGCGGACAAAGCAGTTTTACCAACCCCAGGGACACCTGCTAAAGATATGCACCGATGGTTGTTAATTAATTTCTTTAAGTGGTAGAGTTCTTGTTGCCTACCGTAAAAATTGGATAGTTTAGAGCTAGGAAGTTGACCTTTAATAAACTGGCTATCAAATAAAGGAAGTTCTAGGTGGGGATTAGATTGATAATAGTTTATAACAACTTCTGTGAGCAGGGTTCGTACTTTCCTCTTTAAGACCTGTTGTCCTTTGGTTACTGTTTCAGAAAGCAAGTTCCACAGTTGAGGAGCTATACGACGCTGTAAATAGCCAGTCTTATAGCCAGACTGCTGCCCGATCTCAGAAAAATCTTGGTTTTCCCATGCACCCTTGAGAACGGCGATCTCAGGTTTAGTCAAGGATCGATTTTTTTCAGTAAAAATTATATTGTTGACTACAGTTAGAGCTTGGTAAAAGGATACGGTTGGGGAAGACTGTAGTAACTCCAGAGACTGTTGCTCTTGTGTAAAAAATGATGAAGAAAGAGAATTCTGGAAATTTACCCCATGCTCAATGCTCAAATCCATAAAAGAAGTTTTCCTTTTGGTACGTGAGTTCCGCAAGAAACATTTGTAAAATCAAATCAACTAGCTATTTAATTCTTATGACTCTGAGTCACTTATAATAGTATCAGCTTTTTAGATTATAAGTGTATCTCCTAAAAGATTAAATGAGTGTTTTTATGCAAAACAAAGTCACCCAGATTAGCCCAGTATTACTCAAGCCTTATTTTATGAGGGTTTTGATAGGCTCTTGTAAATGTAAACATATAATTTTTCACGAAAAGTGACTTCAAGTCACAAAAAGATTTTGCTTTATTGCATTAAATGTGAATAAAAGCAATAGTCATAAGAAATATTTTTATAATGTTGTCAATAACGAAATATTGCTCAAATGCTAATTCTTTAATAAAAAGTTAAGACAAGATGTCGTGTTACTGTATAAACCCTCTGTGCGAACGACGGCAGAATCCTGATGATGCCGACAAATGCGCTTCTTGCGGTACATCTTTAGTGATCAATGAACGTGTGCGTCTAGTTAAACCATTAAGAGAATTAGATCGCAACCCGTTCACGGCAAATGAGATTTTTGAAATAGAGGATTCTGGGACGCAGTGGAGTCCTGGGCGTAAACGACGAGTCATGAAGATATTAAAATGGAATTCGCCTCAATCTGTGGAGCGATTTGAGCGCGAGGTTTTAGCCTTGCAATTAATAAATCATCCAAATATTCCGCAGACAAACGGAGATGATGACTACTTTACCGTCGAATTAGAGAACAGCCCCTTCAAATTCAGATGCTTAATCATGGATAAAATTGAAGGGGAAAATTTAGAAGATTGGATAGAAACTCATCATTCAGTTTCACAAGAGTTAGCACTAGATTGGTTGGAACAAATAGTAGCAATACTAGATTTAGTACATCATACAGAATTTTTTCATAGAGACATCAAACCAAGCAATATAATTCTAGATCCGGATGGACAATTATATTTAATAGATTTTGGGGCTGTGCGCCAGATAACAGATACATATTTAGCCAAAGTAAGCTCGACTGGAGGAACGGACAGAACTATCAGTAATTACGAAATCACTAAAGTAATTTCCCATTATTACAGTCCGCTAGAACAAGCGCATGGTCATGCGGTTCCACAGTCAGATTTTTATGCTTTAGGTCGGACTATGGTTCGCTTGGTGACGGGGGTAAAATTAAGAGAATTGCAGACAAATCATGATACGGGGAGATTGATCTGGAGACATAAAGCACCACAGATAGATAAGCCATTGGCGGATTTTATTGATGAGTTGATAGATCCAAACCCAGCACATAGACCGCAAACAACGGGAATTATTTTGTGGCGACTGAAAAAACTGCCTGGGCAAAGTAAGATTTACAAAATAACAAGGTCGAAACCCTTCATATTCAGTGCAGCGATCGCCAGCATTAGTTTGGTAGGATTACTAGGTTATACAGTTGGATTACCAATGTATGCAAATAATTTAATAGCACAAGGGCAAAAGCTAGAGGAGGAAAATAATACAGAACAAGCGCAAAAGGTATTTGAGCAAGCAGTAAAAATTCGCCCGGAATTAAGTAATCAAATTTCCAAATTCTACTTTGATATAGCAGGAAGAGTTAAAGAAGATTTAGAATTAGAAAAGAAATATTATAATTTAGCGGCTAAATATAATCCGAATGATATAGATTCATATAATAATCTAGCATTGGCTTGTCAATTTTTGAGAGATATAGATTGTGTAAATAAAAGTTACCAACAGCTTTTTAGGCTAGAGCCTAACTCCTGGACAGGACACTACAATTTAGCTAATTTTTATGAAAGTCAAGAAAAATATGATTTAGCTCAAGAACAATATAACTTAGCAATTAAATCTGGTCAGGAGCAGGCGTTAATTGCTGTGAATAATTTGTCTAGGTTGAATAATTTACAAGGAAATTATACTCAAGCTCAAAAACTAGCAATAGAAGGATTGAATAAAGCCCCATCGAATGATAAACAGTTAAGAGCAGCACTGTATAAAAATTTAGCCTGGGCGAAACTGATGCAAAAAGATTATCAAGGGGCGGATAAAGATTTGCAAACAGCGTTTAATTTAGATTCTCAAAGAGTTGATGTGTATTGCTTGTTATCGAAAGCGAAAGAAGCGTTAGGAGATATAAATTCTGCAAGTGGTTACGGTGAAATATGCTTACTGGCAAAGATGGATACGTGGTTGCCAGAAGTACAAAAATGGCGAGAAGAATTAATAGAGAGGATATTTAAAAAGAGATAACTTTTAGTATTTTGAAAAATAGTTTGTAGAAAAATTAAGTATATAAATCCCATGTTGAAGAAGATTCAGATTGGAGCCATTATATTAGGATTGATATTAGCAAACGTCACTGTAAGTCGTGTGCGGGGGCAGGAAGTAGTGAGGGCAAATCGGCAATCTAAAGCCGATTGCGAACCAATAGCGAAAGTGATAGATGGAGATATTCACCATAAGCCTTTAACAAAATTATGTAGTGAAGATAGAGTTAGAACAGCCAATGGTGGGAAGGTAAAAATCCTCTGTTACCCAAGAGGAATAATAATAGACATGCCTAATGATGTGGTAGGTAAACATTGTTTACCATTACAAGCGAACGAAGGTAGAGGATGTAATGTTTTGCAGGGGAGAAACTGCGTCATCGCTAAAGGGCCGGATGAAGAGAACAAGCCGAATAAGATTACACCGTATGGTGTAGTAATCAACAACTCACGACCGACATTATCCTGGTTTAGAACAAAGGGAGCTACCAAGTACATTGTGCAGGTCAAAGGAAACGGAGGTATTAACTGGCAACTAGAAGTCAAGGGCGAAACTCTAACCTATCCGCAATATCTTGCAGAACTGAAGCCAGGGCAAGCATACAGTGTAGAGATAGTGGCTATGCGGGGCGATCAAGTAATAGATAGTAGCTCGGCGCTGTTATTGTTAGCTTCAAATGAAAGACTACAACAAGTAAAACAGACTATTAACATTCTTTTAAGCCTTCAACAGCCGCTTGATGAATTGGCGATTGATATGGATGCAGTATATGAGTCACACAATTTAGTCAATGAATCGATAAAAGTGTCAGGGTTACCCGGATTTCTCACGAAGCTGGAGAAAAGAGGAGTCAAAAACTGCCAAAATATCTATTGCACATGAATTCCAGCAGTTTTAAGCATGACCCCTCAGAAAACAGATTGTATACCGGAACAGTTCAGAGGATGTTTTAAAAGTCGAAGCGAGTTAAAAATTATGCCAGTCGCCTGACCATAATCCGGATCATCGCAATGTAAATAAAAGTCTCAGAGGTTTCTGGTAGTCGTTCATAA
>NZ_JACJSI010000303.1 GCF_014698065.1 Nostoc flagelliforme FACHB-838 | reverse complement strand
AAAGCTTCGGGAAAGCTGATGAACGCCATCAAGTTTTTTTCAAATGGAATCGGTAATCTTTCATGAAATTCCGAGAATATTTCTGGCTGAATTTTTTCCTTAAACGCTAAATATCCTTTTAATTTTGGATGTTGGGCTGAACAACTACTATACAAGAAACATATACAAACCGCAAAAAACATTTTTCTCATTTTTACCCTTTAAATTCAATAGTCTTTTATCGGTAATAGAATTCCAGCCATGAACTCCCGTAATTCAACAGTCGAATTGGTTTTGCCCCTATGTGAATAGGTAATAATTAGGATTTCAGTTAATCGAGTACAGCATTCAGATGCTATCATCCCGTTCTCTCCATGAGGCCTATCTTCAGCAGGCCTGTTTGTTTTTCTGAAAGCTAAATGCGGAAAAACAAAGCAAAATTCTTGAAAGTGTTTTTCCATGAAAATGGTCGTTTAAACTCTTTACAATCTACTGCTAAATCAATTAAATATGTTGAGTCATTCCTAACTGAAACAACCATTTCTTCCCCTCTCATTTTAAAAATTGAATCTCCCTCCTCAATTTGATCATACAATTGCCCATATTTCCATCGCAATTGAACTAGCTTAGATTCAAGTCTAACAGTAGGCTTCAAATGATTTTTTTCATCCAAATATTTAGCAGTCACAATTCCATGTAGCTCCAGTTGTCTAAAGTCTTCTTTCAGCGCAAAGCATTCATGATCAAATCTGGATGCATTATACTCCATCAGAACTGCAAAGGAATAAACTATCAAAGAGATGGTTGCAATGGAAGATATTAGCTTCTTGGGCATCATTGCTTTCCATTTAAAATTGTTGGAGTCTTGCTCCCTTCTATCTCATGATTGAAACCGCATTGAGGTACGTTCATTAGAAAACCACCTCCGTAAAATCCTGAATAAAAAATACGCTGTCGAATTAGTTCTTGATTATCGCACTTGCTCAAAAAGAAATCTACTTGGTCCATTTCAATGAATTTAGATCCATATTCAAGGAAATTCAACCAAATCAGCTCGCAAGAAATGGGGTATGCGACGAATGCTGTCAAGCTGCTTTGCGCTGAGCTTTTGTAATACAACAATATACTTCGAATTAAAATCCTCTGGCACATTAGACGCAAGTACTGTTGAATAAACAAACAAGGAATCATGTGATAACTTCAAAAAAACCTTAGGGTCATATTGCGTAAAGAGAAAGTCTTTTTTCTCATTGTATTTTTTCCATCTAGATTCAGATATAGAAACATAATATTCACGGCCCAAACTAACATTGATTTTTTTTACATATATTCTCCCAACAACATCCTTACTTGCGATGACGAAGTAATCAGAAAAATCAACATAAACCAGTCCCAATAAGACAGTCAAAAAAGATGTTGCAATTAAAATTAGAAATTTTGTTCTCATAGTTACTGCCGTCTACCAAATTGAAAACCTTCAGAAATTCTTCGACCCGCATAGGGAATTTCACCAAAGTAAGGAGGACCACTAGTATTACCAAGACTATGTAGCTGTCCTGATATTCGCATCATAGTGGTTTCTGAAATCGCCCCACTAAATCTTCTAGTCGAAGTTGAGGCATTGTAGCCCGCCAAAAAATTACCTGCAGACCTAGCAGTGGCATACTTACCGTTAAGCATTTTTCCTGTTGCTGGTCCATAAGGTGCATAGTTCTTATTCTGCTTAATATCAAACAAACATCCGGGAAGTGAATTCATCCCGACATCCCCTAAAAGCATATTTTCAGTTAATTCATTCATTTTTTCAATCATCGGCATCCAAGATTCACCCACCATTATTTGTGCACCATCTTGAATTTCATTAATTACAGCACCTGTTTTATTATCATGTTTTAAAAACTCGTCAATGTATTCCGTTTCACCTATTTTCTCTGCGCCTACTTTACTTAAAATTCGACCAAATTTTTCACTCGTCTTTTCAAATTCCGAAGGGAGTGATTTATGCTTATAAACCCCTTTGTCTCCATCATTATAAACCGCTACTACTTTTCCATTTTCATCAACATGGGTGCTCTCCAAAAGTCCATCAGGATCAATAAATTTCACCGGATTATTAAACCCATACCTATAAGGCGTCCAACTGGGAAACTCATCACTTAGCGGATCCACACCCAACCACACACTCAACTCCGGCGAATAATACCGTGCGCCAAAGTAGCTATAACCTGTCTCGGGGTCTTTCTCTTTGGCCGAAAACTTAAAGGGCGAATAATAGCTGGTGCCGTTTTGTTGTTCGGCCAGGGTTTCGCCGTAAGGCATGTACGCGAGGAACTGCGTGGCATAGCCGTTCTCAGTTGTAATATACGCGCTTGATCCCAAATGATCGCTGTGGTAGAAGTAGCGCTCACCGTCGGCTGTTTCGGTATTCTTTAAAAAACTGCCAAAATCGAGCCAATAAGCATACTCCAAGCTCACCCCCATGCACTCACCCGCATGCGCCCACAGGTTGCGCAGGTTTTCGGCTTTGTGTTCATAAGAAGTGGTTTGCAACAGATCTACCCTGTCTGGCTCGGCAACCGGACTGTAATCATTCAAATCTTTGTGTGGCACAAAACCACCCCCTATCCTGCTGGCTATCCGCGAGCTACCGGCGTAGTAGTGTTTGGTGTACATGCCCGAACTTACGGTGATGAGCTCAGAGGGGTATGGGTTTAATGCGCGCACAGCTTCGCCGGGTAAGTCACAGCCAAGATAACAAAAGAATGGATTTCACGGTAGCAGCTTTTCGACTCTCTTAGGTTCCAGGATGAAAATTGAGGTGGAGAAGCAAGGGGCACGGCGGTCTGCGGTCGGCATTCAGCTTTTCGCTGTCGGTAGTCGTCTGGCGTCTTTTGTCCGTCGTCTGATGCCCGCTCTGCGCTAATCTGCGAAGTCTGCGGGAAACACTAAGCCCGTAGGGGGCATGGTTGTCTGTGGTCCGCATTCCGCCATCGGCAATCGGCTTTCCGCTGTAGCCTGTCGACGGTCCTCCGTCGACTGTTTGCTGTCGGCTGAACGCCAAACGCTGAATGCTGAACGCTGCCCGTTGACCGTACGCCGTATTCCGTCGTCTGTTCGCCGCTCTGTGCTAATCTGCGAAGTCTGCGGTAAACCCCAAGCCCGGAGGGCTGTTGGCTTTCGGCCGTCCGCATTCGGCTGTCGGCTATCGGCTGAACGCAGAGCGCTGAATGCTGAGTGCTGCCTGCAGAAACCTCACCGGTTTTTTATACATCCGCTTTTTTGTACTTTTGGCATGATGCAAAATCATCTGAAGCATGAATGACGAAATGTCATTTCAGGAAAGAGCCAAGTTAGCTATGGAACTGCTATCCAAGCAATCACCCGTTACCTTGACCATGGCACGCAATCAAGCGAAGAGGTTGAAAACGCAAAGCAAATCCGAGAACAAGAGACAAAGAAGTTAACGGATTACATCACCAAACACAATCTTTGGATTCATGGCATAGACTTCACGCAGTACGTAAGTGAAGGCGCAGAACAAAGCGTATATCTGAAAGACGCTGACCATGTTCTGAAATTAAACGGTTTACCGTCTACTTACAACTTGTACTAGTTTTGGGGGAGCTTACAACATTGCCAGATTGGCAAATACTACTTACGTTTTATGGATTTAGCAAAATAAACGTTGTCTTCCATCGAGTACATCAATCTAACTTCCCCATCAACGAGTTTGACCTTTGAATACCAATTGCCCCCCTTGGACTCTGAAAAAGTACGCTTATCCGTTGAAAATATAAAATCTTCAAAAAGAATTTCGCAAGTCAGGTCGTTAAAACTCCATTTTCCTACCCTCGTAAAGGTACTTTTATCAGAATAAACTCTTAGATATTTATAATCACCATTTGTATAGATAATAATGGCATCATTCGAAGAAAGCATTCCATTAACACTATACTGATAAGTACCATCCAAGTCTTCATAATCTACACATGTTGTGCAACCCGCTAATGCAAAACACAAACACAATAATGTGAAAAACAAACTATTTCTTAACCTTTTCATTGTTGAATCCACATAAATCTTTGATACGTTGTTCCGAATGGAATCTTCTTTCCGGGAATACGGTATACATCCTTTCCAGTATGGTATGATAATGAATACCATCCCGTTGAATTATTTACAATAAACGCCAACCCAGCCGAAGTTGGAATAATAGAAACCCTTGCTCCGCCAATGAATTGCTCTGTCATTGATTGTGATGCGAGGGGTATACTTAATAACCCGAATGGAACATCGTAATTAATTAATGGTTTCTGACCACCAACCACGAATTTGATCATAGCCATTGTAACAACCAATGAATTTTTGAGGTCTTGTGTCATTGGATGATCAGGACCAAATCCGCTGTACTCTGGCCCAGTACCATTTCTAAATTCATTGAATAAAGTTTCAAAATTTACGCTATTGCTTCTCATTGTGAACGCTGAATTTGGAGCTGCCTCACCACTAGGATTCCGATTCGCTGACTGAGTATTAGGAGTAGCTATTTGCGCACTTCCATTTGAATTACTCTGTTTGGCTTGATCAACACCAGAAGGCGCACCTGCCTGATTCTTCGGTGCACTACTTTTCGCCGGCGGATCCCCATTTCCATCGCTTTCGCCTCCACCACTAAAATCCTCGATCATGATATCAATCATGCCAGTGGGGTCAACGCGCATCACCGGATTCAGTTGGCAATAGTTGTAAGCCGATAGCCACGGCCTTTTGTCGGCCATTGGGTCAACACTCAACCACACACTCAACTCCGGCGAATAATACCGCGCCCCAAAGTAGCTGTAGCCGGTCTCGGGGTCTTTCTCTTTGGCCGAAAACTTAAAGGGCGAATAGTAGCTGGTGCCGTTTTGTTGTTCGGCCAGGGTTTCGCCGAAGGGCATATAGGCTAGGAATTGTGTTGCGTAGCCATTTTGCTCAGTAGTGTTTGATTTTTGAAGGTCTTCGCGAATGCTTCGCATTTCAGTTGTAATGTAAGCGCTTGATCCTAAATGGTCGCTGTGGTAGAAGTAGCGCTCACCGTCGGCTGTTTCGGTATTCTTTAAAAAACTGCCAAAATCGAGCCAATAAGCATACTCCAAGCTCATTCCCATACACTCACCGGCACGCGCCCACAGATTGCGTAAGTTTTCGGCTTTGTGTTCATAAGAAGTGGTTTGCAACAGATCTACCCTGTCTGGCACGGCAACCGGACTGTAATCATTCAAATCTTTGTGTGGCACAAAACCACCCCCTATCCTACTGGCTATCCGCGAGCTACCGGCGTAGTAGTGTTTGGTGTACATGCCGGTACTTACGGTGATCAACTCTGAAGGGTACAGAGTCATTTCTCCAACTGTTCCAAACGATGCCGGAGAGCCATTCACTGTACTACCAATGGTAGTACCAGCTGCCTTGTGCGTCCGCATACCTCCAGCATCATACAAATAAGCCCCCATCTGCTCCTCATCGGCAGCAAGCAAAAGACGATTTTCTTCGTCCCAGCAGAGGCGGCGTTGCTTGGTGAAGTCTGGAGTCATTTCGGAGTGGTGGGTCATATTGCTAGATTTATATGTTGCTAAGCACGGAATGCCGTTAGATGAATTGTCGGAACTACATGTTTCATCGATTTTAAGGTAATGTACTTACGCCAACTCCTTGATGCTTTTATGAAGCAAACTAAGTTTCAAAGTATTATGTAAAAATAAGAATTAAAATTTGCAAAATAACAAGCAATATTGGTGTTATAAACCTTGTCATTTTCTTAGTTTTGATAAATAACATTATCGCAAATATTGATATTATTATTTGTAATGAGTTAATTAGCAAAAGGGTAAATTTGCTTTTATAATATTGCCCTCCATTACTCACCATGGCTTCAGAGCCTAACATATAGCTTTCAGGATTTCTAAAATACGAGAGTATTTCTGTCATTGCAATTACAGAAATACCCGCTGAAATCAGGATTATTAACCATTTTAAAAACTTCATATTAATATTTTACATTTAAAATTAATGGCTTGTTATGAGATCTCAACCAGCCATGGAAACTATTGTTTCTACTTGTCAAGTCGATACAGCCTGCGGAACCTGGCACTGCACCACCGTGTATAGTAAAACCACTTCTTCCAAATGTATTAGTTGTTGTAGAATGTGTAAGCCAAGTTCTATGTCCTCCCCAAGATTTTTCTAACCCTGGCCAAGTTCCACCTCCAAAATTACCCTTAAATCTATCCCAAGAACTAATGTCCGAAATTGATTGTGTTCGGGCAGGATCAACCAAATATTGCTCTTCAGGTATTGGGCCTTTGTTTTCTAAATTTTGAGATGCAGGATTTTGATAACCATCTCGTCCGCTTGTTCCTTTCCATTCTAGTCCTGGCATGTCGACATTGTAATTGACATCTGAAACTTTCAAAGAGTTTAAGTCAAAATTCAATTCGACATCTGCTCTTGGTAATTTAATAAATTCTCCTGCCTTTATTTTGTTGACATCTTTAATATTGTTTGCTTTGGCTATTTGTTCGACTGTTAGATTAGTTTTAAACTTTTCATTAAGTTGTTTTGCAATTGTTCTCAGATTGTCTCCTTTCTCAATTTTACCTGTTTCAATTTCAAATAAGCCATCTGGGTCAACAAAACTGATGGGATTGTTAAACCCATATCTATAAGGCGTCCAACCTGGAGCTTTATCGGCTAAGGGGTCAATACTCAACCACACGCTCAACTCCGGCGAGTAGTAGCGCGCCCCAAAGTAGCTGTAGCCCGTCTCGGGGTCTTTCTCTTTGGCCGAAAACTTAAAGGGCGAATAGTAGCTGGTGCCGTTTTGTTGTTCGGCCAGGGTTTCGCCGAAGGGCATATATGCTAGGAATTGTGTTGCGTAGCCATTTTGCTCAGTAGCGTTTGATTTTTGAAGGTCTTCGCGAATGCTTCGCATTTCAGTTGTAATGTAAGCGCTTGATCCCAAATGATCGCTGTGGTAGAAGTAGCGCTCGCCATCGGCTGTTTCGGTAATCTTAAAAAAACTGCCAAAATCGAGCCAATAAGCATACTCCAAGCTCACCCCCATGCACTCACCCGCATGCGCCCACAGGTTGCGCAGGTTTTCGGCTTTGTGTTCATAAGAAGTGGT
>NZ_JACJSI010000302.1 GCF_014698065.1 Nostoc flagelliforme FACHB-838 | reverse complement strand
CTGCGTCATTTATTATTACTAACACTTACGCAGATGCCAATAATATTCCGCAATATGCAGTTGGAGATGTAGCAGCCGCAACTAAAGCAAATATAGTGGTCAACTATCCAAATATTAAAGTTCTTAATCCAAGTAAACCTGCGACTAAAGGAGAGATTACAGCTTTAGTTTATCAAACTTTAGTTTACCAAGGAAAGATAGAACCAATTGCTATTAATTTACCTTCCAATCAGTATATTGTTCGTACTCCTGTCAATAAACAAAATGCTCAATAATAAAGGTAGTTGATGACTTCCACAAGCAGTGATTCTCAAATGACAGCGCAAGAAGCGCGGTCTGTAACTGAAAAGACGATCGACCAAAGCTTTCTTTGGGGAACGCGGATACTAGCAATAGGTGTGGCGGGAATTCTGCTATGGATAGCAGGGCAAGTTGCTTGGAATTCAATACCTGCTATTCAACAGCTTGGATTAGAATTTCTGATAACTTCTGCTTGGGACCCTGTAAAGGGCGTTTATGGCGTGCTTCCTATGGCTTATGGCACAGTCGTGAGTTCTCTGATTGCGCTGCTTATAGCTTTCCCGATTGGTGTGGCATGTGCGATCGTCCTGAGCGAAAATTTTTTGCTGTTATCCATTCGGACTCCGCTCACTTTTCTGGTAGAACTGCTAGCAGCCATTCCTAGCGTCGTCTATGGATTGTGGGGCATTTTTGTCTTGATTCCGTTTCTGCAACCTATCGGTGGATGGCTCCACGATAACTTTGGTTATATACCGTTGTTTTCCACACGATATATTGGCCCAGGTATGTTCCCGGCTGGCATCATCTTAGCGATTATGATTTTGCCCATCTTTGCAATGATCGCTCGCGATTCTCTTGCCGCTCTGCCTAGTGAGTTGCGCTGGGGAGCTTATGGTATTGGAGCTACGCGCTGGCAAGCAATTTTCAGCGTACTCATACCAGCAGCATTTTCTGGCATTATTGGTGGCACGATGTTGGCATTAGGACGAGCGCTGGGAGAGACAATTGCTGTCACTTTGGTGATTGGTAATAGTAACGATCTAAAGTTTTCAATTTTAGCGCCAGCAAATACAATTGCCTCTTTGTTAGCCAATCAATTTGCAGAAGCAGGTGGTTTGCAAAGAGCTTCTTTGTTCTATGCCGGGTTAGTACTATTTGCGATCACACTTATAGTTAACATCGGAGCGTATTGGATTATTCAAAGAGTGAAAAAATACTAATTAGTAATTGGTAATTAGCCATTTGTAATTGGCGATTAACTTTGAATGAAAAGCAAACGATCGCTAATAAAGGGGAAGATTCTGCTATGACAGCTAGTAACCAGAATGGGGATTATGATGAATTTCCTACTCCTAAAATGGAGCGATCTTACTCTACTCCCAGAACAGCAATTGATTTGGCGCTGACGATATTAGCATTTTTACTGCTAGGTATTGCCTTGCTGCCCTTATTTTTAGTAGTTGGCTATGTCATTATCAGGGGAGCCAATCGACTCGATCTCGAACTATTTACTGGGTCGATACCAGCAGCGCTGCAACAAGGAGGAGGTATTGCCCCGGCGATTGTGGGAACGCTAATTGTAGTGGGAATTGCTGCTGCCATTAGCATTCCCTTTGGCATTCTCGCAGCAGTCTATTTGTCAGAATTTAGCTCTGGTAGGATAGCTAGGTGGGTTCGTTTTGCCACCAATGTCTTGAGCAGTGTTCCTTCGATCATTGTTGGCATCTTTGCCTACGGCGTAATTGTTGCTACGACAGGTACTTACTCTGCGGTTGCGGGAGGATTTGCCCTTGCCATTCTCATGTTGCCTATTGTGGTACGAACGAGTGATGAATCTTTACAACTAGTGCCGCAACAGGTGCGGTGGGCATCAGTAGGTGTAGGGTCTTCCAACTTCCAGACTGTATTGCAGATAGTACTGCCTGCTGCTATGGGAGCGATCGCAACAGGAGTGACTTTAGCGATCGCCCGTGCCGCAGGAGAAACTGCACCTCTGATTTTTACAGCTTTGTTTACCCAATTCTGGCCTCGCGGTATATGGGAGCCAGTTCCCACTCTATCGGTCTTGATCTACAACTTCGCTGGTTTACCTTATGAAAATCAGCAGGAACTTGCCTGGGCAGCTTCGCTCATTCTGGTGCTGATGATTTTGCTAACTAGTATTCTCTCTCGTTGGGTAGCCAGTAAAACCACATATTAAACCACTGGCGAAAAAACTAGCTAATTCAAAACCTTTTAATTATCCTTCCAACCTCCTCAATCGTTATGCGTTCTAGAAATCAGAATGAAAATCACCAAAACAACAATCCTCCCACCAAGCCAAAGCACGCAGATTTGAGTGAAACGGTTTTACAGGCAAAAAAACTGAGCGTCTACTATGGCGAAACTTTGGCACTGCAAGAAGTTTCAATGGATATCCTGAAAAACAGCGTCACCGCCTTGATTGGCCCTTCTGGTTGCGGTAAAAGTACGCTAATTCGCTGTTTTAATCGGCTCAATGACCTAATTGATGGCTGTCGGGTAGAAGGTAAAGTGATTTACCGTGGGAAAGACCTTTATGGCTCCAAAATCGATCCTGTGGCGGTGCGGCGACGGATTGGTATGGTATTCCAAAAGCCAAATCCTTTTCCGAAATCGATTTATGAAAACATTGCCTATGGAGCTAGAATTAATGGCTTCAAAGGCGATATGGATGAATTAGTGGAGCGATCGCTCCAGCGAGCAGCATTGTGGAATGAAGTCAAAGATAAACTAAAAACCAGTGGTTTATCGCTCTCTGGCGGACAACAACAGCGTTTATGTATTGCGCGGGCGATCGCACTTAAACCAGAAGTTGTCTTAATGGATGAACCTGCTTCCTCTCTCGATCCGATATCTACCGAGAGCGTGGAAGAATTAATTCACCAACTGAAGCACGACTACACTATTGTGATTGTGACTCATAATATGCAACAAGCCACGCGAATATCAGATTTCACTGCTTTTTTCAATGCAAAGGCAGGGAAAAACGGTAAGCGATTTGGTTACTTAGTTGAGTACGACAAAACAGAAGCTATTTTTGAAAGTCCTCAGGAAGAATCTACCAAACAGTATGTAAGCGGTCGCTTTGGTTAAGGGGCAAGCGAGTGATGAGCAGAGAATACTAATAGTTAATTTCATCTTCTAATCAGAGACAGCCATTTCTAAACTTCTAATAGGTTTTTGGAAAGCTACATTGACGTTACTGGAAAACCCGAAATACATCTTATGCTGACTCAACTTTTTTCGATGCGACGAGCTTTTTCTCTACCCTTAGTTGCCATCTTCTTGGGTACTACTGCCTGCCAACCACCAACTGCTGACAATTCTTCACCAAATGCTAACGCGGGTGGTGGTAATGTCTCCCTCGTTGGGGCTGGAGCAACTTTTCCTGCTCCGTTTTACCAGCGCTGTTTTAATGAGTACAATCAGCAAAATCCTAATATAAGGGTTAGCTATCAATCCGTAGGTAGCGGTGCTGGCGTACAGCAGTTTACACAAGGAACAGTGGATTTTGGTGCTAGCGACGTGGCGATTACTAAAGAAGAAAGACAAAAAATTGAGCGCGGGGCACTGACAATTCCCTTAACTGCGGGAGCTATTGTACTTGCATACAACTTACCTGGTGTAGAAAAGCCTATTAGATTGCCACGAGAAATCTACCCGGCAATCTTTCTAGGAGAAATCAATAATTGGAATAACCCACAAATTGCTCAAGCAAATCCCGGTGTGAATTTACCCGATTTACCGATTACTATCGTGCGTCGTTCTGATGGTAGCGGTACTACAGCCGTTTTTACTCAACACTTAAGCGAAATTAGCCCGCAATGGAAAAGTAAAGTTGGTGCAGGTACAGCTGTAAACTGGCCTATGGGTGTTGGTTCTAAAGGTAATGAGGGAGTTACTGCCCAGATTCAACAAACCCAAGGTGCAATCGGCTATATAGAATACGGCTACGCCAAGCAGAATAAGATTCCTTATGCTGCCATAGAAAATAATTCAGGCAATTATGTTGTTGCTTCATCCGAGACAACTGCTAATGCGTTGGCTTCAATAGAATTACCAGAAAACTTAGTTTCTTTTGCTAGAGATCCAAAGGGGGAACAATCTTATCCGATCGTAACCTACACCTGGCTTCTAGTTTACGACCAGTACCAAGACCAACAAAAAGCTCAAACTATGCAAAATGTTGTTGAATATGCACTGAATGAGTGTCAAAAATTCAGCGAAGAGTTAGGATATGTACCCCTGCCAAAAACGGTTGTAGATAAAATAGAACCTACGGTACAGCAGATTACCGGAAGCATCTCGTCCTAAATAAATGGCTTTGAGATAATTGCTAGTGAAATATCCCCCAACTTATATCAATTTGCTTTTTCGCCCATTCCTGTCAACAAACAAAATGCTCAATAAGTACGAATTCCTCGAAGACTTTTGTTGATTTCAAGTCTAACGACTTAGTTATAAACCTCTATAATGAATGGCACTAAGATAACGGCAAACCTATTATTTATAGGGCTTTTGGGTATGGGGTGTAGGGTGTGGTTTGTAGTGATCAAGAAGTTTATTAATGTTCGTACTCCATTCTATTTCTCTTAATTTCTGACTATACCCTGCCTTAACAAGGATTTTAGCTTTTCTTATTAGTGCTATTTGCCTCTATAATCTTATACAGAGGTTTAATTTTGGCTTGATTAACCCGATTTTTTAAACCCATTTATTTCAGAGTAATGATTTTTTAGATATTAATATCTTTCTTGAGAAAGAAGTAGTAAAAAATTCTAGTTTTAAAATTGTAAATATAAATGTTGGAGGAAAAAGAATATGGCTTTATACAAACTGGAAGAGTTTGCTGCTAATTATGGCGATGCAGATTTTGATAACTACGATCTTAAGGATTTTGATGTCTATTCAGACATAGATGACGATAAAATTGGCAGTATCAAACACATTTTAGTGGATGATTCGGGTCGCGTGCGCTATTTAGTTGTTGACACAGGTTTTTGGTTCTTTGGTAGACAAGTATTGTTACCAATTGGGCGTTCTCGAATCGGCTATACCACTCGGCGCGTATATGCTATTGGGCTGACGAAGGAGCAAGTAGAAAGCTTACCTGATTTTAATGATTTGGAACAGATTGATTACGATTATGAGGAACAGGTACGTGGAGTTTATCGTACTCCAGTAAGACAAGCACCTTTAAGTACTTCAACACCTGTAGATGCTCCACCACTCTCTAGCGATCGCAATACATATACGTATGAACATGAACCAAACCTTTACGATATGAATCAGCAGGATCATCAAAATTTGAAACTATACGAAGAACGTTTAGTTGCAAATAAATCTCGTGTTAAGACAGGAGAAGTATCTGTTGGCAAACACATTGAAACTCAGACGGCAAGAATTGCTGTGCCAGTTGAAAAAGAACGCGTAATCATTGAACGTACTACTCCTAACCAAGCCGATAGAACTGTATCGCCTGCTGAGGCTAACTTCCGTGAAGGAGAAGTTACTCGGATGGATCTTTATGAAGAAACCCCTGATATTCAGAAGGAAGCCGTTTTGCGTGAGGAAGTGAAAATTAAGAAAGTACTTGAACAGGATATAGTTGAAGCCGAAGGTACTGTTCGTCGTGAGGAATTAGACATTAATACGAATGATGAGCGGTTGCATGAGAGAAAAAGCTAAATGGCTTTGAGATAACTACCAATGAAACATTCCCGCATTTATAGAAGTTAAGTGCGGGTACCGCAACCAGACAGCGCCAATTGGAGGCATCTTTAACAGCAGTGGCAACTTGTTTCCAGCCTTTGGAGTAGCGAGTTCGACTTATATAAATGAAATTGTCTAACAAGCCTTAGTTAATCTTAATTAAGAAGATAGTCTTTAATCTTGTTTTGATGAGAGCGCAAAATAGAAAGAGCAAGATGTTCAGTTTTACGAATTGTCTCTCGACTAAGATTTAGGCGTTTTGCAACTTGACTCAAAGTCAATTCCTGATTATCTTCCAATCCAAAACGTAGAGTCAATACTTCTAGTTGCCTTGGATTAAGCAACATCAGCAAATTGTTCAAGTCTTGATGTAAAAGCTCTTGAGCTATTTGCTCATCTAGGGAAATACCATCCATTGGTAAAATATCAGCTAGTTCAGTTTCACGGTCATCCCCAACTCGCATTTCTAGCGAGACTGGAGTGCGGGAAACCTGAAGATATTCCCGTATTTGATTGGGTAATATATTTAAGGATTTGGCAATTTCTGCTACAACTGGAGGACGACCTAAAGATTGAGACAGTTGCTGCTGTACTCTCCTGATTTTGTTTAATTTCTCATTGATATGGATTGGCAGACGGATAGCGCGAGACTTTTCTCCGATCGCGCGTGTTATTGACTGCTTAATCCACCAGTAAACGTAGGTTGATAGTTTATAGCCTCGGTTGGGATCAAACTTTTCGATTCCCTTTTGCAAACCCAGTGCCCCTTCTTGGAGCAAATCGAGAAAATCTAAATTGTGGTTCTGGTATTTTTTGGCGATCGCTACCACCAATCTTAGGTTAGCTGTCACCATTCTATGTTTAGCTTTTTGACCTTGTTGAATGATTGATTGTACTTCAGTATCGCTTTGCCCAAGCGAGGCGGCTAATTCTCTTGCAGTTGGTTCTCGGTTGAGTTGAAGTGCGAGGCTTGAGCGCTGTTCTTCAATCGCCATCATCTGCTGCACAAGCCTAGCATTTGTAATTTCTTGCTCAGGAGTTAGCAGAGGGTAGCGTCCGATTTCTTTGAGGTAGGAGCGAACTAAGTCGGTAGTTGGGCTGGACATATTTTCAGTTAATTGCGATGAATACGTTTATTTTTCGTTTGGATATAATCTTTTATTTCAAGAATTAGCTAGTCAATTAAATATTAACCATAGACTTAAATCAATGTTTATCTTTTGGAAACAAGTTCATAAATATAATAATTGAAATCTTCAAACAGGTAAATACTAAAATCTAGTTTATTTTATAAATAAGCTTTAAAATGGCTAAGAAGTTTAACTGAGTTAAATCAAAGAGACGCTACGCTCAATTTAGAGTGAAGTCCTCTCTTGAAGAGAGGATTTGTTCAAATCCGCTTCACATTTGAACAAGGCTTAAAA
>NZ_JACJSI010000301.1 GCF_014698065.1 Nostoc flagelliforme FACHB-838 | reverse complement strand
TTGGACAGTAAGGTATTAATTCCTCTCATCGTTCAATCAGGAGCCAACGTACAGTACAGTTCCTAATTCAAACAAATCCCCTTGTCAATAGGGTTTGAGATGCGCTAACCCTGGGGAAACCAGAATTACTCTTGATGGAACCCTATACGACATTGATTCCGCAACAAAGCCTTTTAGCTTATGAGTCAAATGCCATTGGTATATCATCACCAGAAGATGTTGCTTGGATAGAATACAAGGAACAATGTTGGGGCGTAGGGTTTATCTGCCAAAAGTTTTATGCTGACCTAAAGTTAGAAAAGCCAAAACTTGAACCAGCAATTTACAAAACCTTGGCGATTGTAGGTGCTATAGCTCAAAAGAAATCGCTTGCTAACGGTGCAACTATTCGTTTGGGTATTTTGTTTCCTTATGGTGAGTACTCAGATCGGACACTATTTTCCCAATCAATTACAGATGCTTTGGCAGACTTCCGTTTTAGGGGGGAACAACGTTCCTTTGAGATAGACAGCTTTGTTTGTCGTCCGGAAGGTTTTGGGCTACTATCACGAGGGCGTTCAAATGCCAAAAGTTTAGGAGAACGCAAAATAGCAGTGGTAATGATTGGTTATCGAAATGCGTCTATTTTGATTATGGATAGGGGTACGATGACAAATGGGATCAGCGAGGACTTAGGATTTCATAAATTAGTGAAGGCTGTACAGCAGAGGGTTGCTGGACAAAAAGCTCTGACTCTTGCATCTGCAATCTGTGATGCTGGTTCTAGAGTCAATCCGAAAGCGTTGTCCCGGTTAGTTCGAGTTCAAGACCCATTATTACAATCGGCAGAACTTGCTCAAATCAAATTAGCAATAGAAAACTCCCGTAACGAGTACTGGCTACTGCTTTCTAGTTACCTGCGTCATCATATTCCATCAGATATTGATGAGATTATTTTTGCTGGGGGGACTTCTCACTATCTCAGAAGTGATTTGAGTAGATTGTTTCCTCGCCCTGAAAAAATCTCTTGTGACGCTCTCGAGTATTTAGTTGAACGGGAGTTTCTCTCTTCAATGCCTAAATCAGGGTTAGGGTTTCGCCTAACCGATAACTACGGATTTCTCTCTTACCTTTGTAAAACTTCTTTGCAGGTGCCAGTAAATGTCTAATAACTTTGATTTCCGTTTTCAATTCGGCGCATCCTCTCCTTATATACCTCTGCTACAGTACCTAAGCCCTAAAAATAAATCTCTAGAATTTCCCAGGCAAAACATGATTATCTGGGCTATAGCCGCTTTCTGGTATCCGATGGCTTGTAAGTGGTTAGGAGGATTTTCTCAATCAGACCTAAAATCAAAAGCCAGAGCTGCTATTTATCAATTGCAACAGCAAATTATTTATTTAGCTCATACTTTCAACTTGGAACAAGAGCTAGAGACTCATGGAATCATTGCAAACACTAACTTAGGTGAGGAACAATTTAGTGGTGTAAAATCATCAACAAAAATGCCGCAACAAACTACCTCAGATGTTAATCAGGATCGAAACGACGACTGCTTACTAGAAAACGCATTTAACTAGGAATCACAATAATGTCTTACACCAAAGAGCGACTACAACAAACATACTCTCTTTCAATTGAAGATATTGATGCTACTTTGATGGCCTGTGGTTTACCTGTGGATCAAGACGAGTATAGCGATGAAGAAATCCAATTTCGTTTTGATTTCATTCGTCAATCAATTCAGCAAGGTAAAACCTTTAAACAAGCTGCCGCACAATTCAAAAGAGAAGTTAAAAAACGTACTACTGATACTGAATTTACCCCGATGAATATCATCGGAATGTTAACTCACATTTCTGCTGAGTATGGCATTGGGCTAGAACTAACTGAAGCTATTGAGATTATGACCGCTTGTGGGCTATCCCCAAATCAGAAAGAATATCGCCAATTAGAATGTGACCGCTTTCTCGAAGCTTGTGAGCTGAGTAAAGAGCAAGGTCAAACTCATGAACAAGTAGCTGCTCATTTTGGGATCAACAAGACTTGCTCCAATGGACATAACAATACACAATATTTAACCGACCAGATTAGTAATGTTGCTGTCACATCTGAGACTGGACTGGTCCATCTAGTTTCACAGATTACTGAAAAACGTGCAGAACAGATTCCAGGATTAGTCAACCAGATGTATCTCAAAAACGTTGTTTCTAAACTAGCCCAAAGTGAGGACGAAATCAAAAACTTCTACGCTGGACTAGAAGAACGTATCCTAGAGCAAATCGAGGGAAAGTCTCCAATCAAAGCCATTATGGAGGGGCAATGGCAGATGACACCCTTGCCCTCTTCTTCAGAGAAGCTGATGTTATTGCCGGACGCATCCGAGAACGATACCAATACCGATTAAAACAAGAAATTGCAGCCAAAGAACGCACCATTGATATCCTTGTAGAAAAAACCTCTGATGCCAAAGCCACCCGGCTAGCTGCCCATAAACTCGAAAAACTACAAGCATGGAACAAAGCACAAATAGAACGTCAAAAACTTCGTCACAAGCGGTATGAACAATTCAAAGGATTTCTTTTCTGGGCTGGTAGTTGGGTAGGCTCAGGTAGCTCTGGTACGTTGTTTTTCATCTTTGCCATTTTGACTTTTACAACTCTTACAGGATTAGCAGTTATTAACCTGCCAACAAATCTTTCCTGCCCTGATAAGAAAAGTTTCTGTTATCTGGTGTATCAAATGCGATTGAACAATGAAAGTATAATTCTTCCACAGCAGACCAAGGATATTATTGCTGAGTACGAACGTAATAAGAGTAAGCCGAAACGTCGTGGGAAGTAATTAATTATTGTTTGCATGATGTGCTAATTTTGAGGTTAATCACATTTATAGTCAGGGTATGTTTCCAGAGAACTGGAAACAAATAGCCACATCCATTAAAGAATCCTCCAATTGGCGTTGTAGTAAGTGCGGTCGTCCTGGTTTGCGCCCTGGCGAAAAACCACCTGAGTTGACCGGAAAACGCCGCGCCTACACCCTCCAAGTTCATCGCTGGAACCGCGACCCTTCTGATAATCGGTTAAATAATTTAGTTTGTCTTTGCACTCGCTGCCACCTTTCTTATCACCAATTCAGACGAGGTAATGTTTCGCCTGGGCAATTGTCACTGTTTTAGTTATGGCGATGCATAAATATTGCCAAACTGCAAATAAAAACTATATTTGAAAAGTAAGATTAAAAAGCTAATCAATGCCAAGCAAGGTCATCAACGTCCGAGAGTACACGGTCAGGGCGGACAAACGCGAGATTCATACTCGCACTTTTAACTTTGTCTGTAAAAACTGCGATCAACCGACAAGCCGTGAACTCTAGTAATCTGACAGATAAGGACGAGTCTGTTGGGCAAGAATTACACCTGATCTCAACTTTGAATGAGGCGTAGCAAGATACGACCCTCTTGCTGGAGATTAGATACAAAAATGCTGCTGACATAGCGCTCTTCCATCACTTTCTCCGGAGGAAAAATAATAATCCTTGCTACATAAGACTTTCAGGCAAAACTTATAATTCTAGCCATAATATTAGAAAATAAAGCTCGAAACCCAGTTTCTGTCTCTTATTTAAAAGTTGACTGAGGTTTTTCTTGAACCAGAGTGATGGAAGAGCGATAGGATTAGACAAATGAATCAGCAAAATGCCCACAATAAACAGCAGTTATTCGCAGCGATTTCTTGTCAAAATATGCAATCAGTCAAAAAAATTCTTAACAAGGTAGAATCTACTCTTGTTACAGAACTCCTCAACGAAGTACTTCTGCAAGTAGACCATGCGAATTTTGTTTGGTTTTTAGAAGAATATGCAGGTAAGGAACGTTACCAAGAAGCAGTAGCCGATGTCTCAGTTGTTATGAGCCAACAGTTAATTAAAAGTGGTTTTAAAGCTGGGTCCGATTTCAGCTTACACCCAGATGGAAGACTGTTTATGTCAAAGCAAGCCAATAAATACTTAGTTAATAATTTTCCTAAGAAAGAAGATTATACGGTTATTTCTGTAGTATCTAATGAGCAACCAAGATCAATGCAGATATTAGAAAAAACTTTAGGTGTGCCATTCTTTGATAATCTTAGCAAGCTGGCTGGTAATCGATTAGCTACAATAGATAATGCTACTGCCAGTATTTACGTTCTCTGGCTCATGCAAGGTATTAGTAGCCGCCATCCAAAAATAGAAAAAGATTTTTGTGACTGGTTGATGTTTGATGTCTGTGGTGAACGGTTATCAGATTTAGCATCAGTTGAGATTGAAGGAATTGAGTTTAATGGCTCAGTGGTATTTGAAGATTTGTTGAGGGCATTGGGTGAAACTAACGTATCGATAATTAAAGAAACCGACCTGAGTATTGAACATCTGCGCTTATTAGATCAAGTTTGGACTGGTGAAAATATGCGAGTATCTGAATTAATCGCCCTTCTAGAACAGGATACTGAAGAAATCGACAAGTAATAGACAGAACAAGTCTTGATTAATACGATATTCGGGTTTTGGCAACTCTTCTATAATGATTTATTTATTGCCACCACATCTATCTACTCAACCTCTAACAGCATATAACGGTATTATTTAAGGGTGAAAATTGATTTTTAAGTTCAGGAAAATTGAATTAAAGCTAATCTTTTATTACCCGCAATAAAGGAATTGTGATTACTCTTAAGTAGCTGCTTTGATTTGTTTGTATTTAATTTAAGTTTTGGGGCAATTTTATGCAGCAGCAAGAAACAATAGAAAGTTACACGATTGCAATCAAGAATTACAACACGGCGCTTAGGTTCGCTCCTAATGACTTAAAAACTCTTAAACTTTTAGGCTTTGCACTCGAAAAGCTGTCTGAATTGCAGTTACGCCAAAATCAATCAGCCCAGGCGCTTGAAAGTTTAAAGCAAGCAGTTGCCACGTATGAAAGAGTATTTTCTCTAACTCCTGATGATGCGATTGGTTTAGGATATTACGGGATGGTAGTAGAAAGATTAGCTGAACTTTTATCAAAGCAAGACTATGTAAGAGAAGCATTTTTAACTTACCAACAATCGCTTAGTATTTATGATGCCGCAATCAAACTTGCTCCGAATGACTATGGTAATTATGCGCTCAAGGCTAGTGTATTTACATCAATAGCTGATTTCTACTTGAGTTTGTTACAATATACACAGGCGGTTGAGAGCTATCAGCAAGCGATCGCTTTTTACGATATTTCACTTCAATTAAAATACATTAGGGCTAACGAGTTCGATAAAGCTTGGATTATACAAAAATTGGCCCAGTGCTTGGAGCATTTATTGCGTTACGAAGAAGCATTCTCGTGTTACCAAACTGTACTGGAGATATTCAACCGCCTGTTACCTACAAATGATAAACATATTCAGTCTGTAGAACAACAGATACGAAAGCTGGCAGCACAATTAAATTGATAGAGCAGGGCGTATTTATGAATTGGGGGAATACAAGCGTTTCGATAAGCCTCACAGCATTGCTTAATGAAACGCTGCACTAAATCGTGTAACGGCTCTTGATTGGGCTAGAAATTGGTGTAGCACAGGTGAGGTGTTTGCACTTCGCCAAACAATTGCCAACTTGAGGTAGAGCGTTTGGTCTTCGAGCGGTTTGTAGACGACCCCTGCTCGTTGCAAATTCTGGAGTGAAGCCGGGACGAGCGCAACTCCTAATTCCGCTGCCACTAAACTGACAATGGTCTGCATCTGAGTCGCTTCCTGAGTGACTTTGGGAATAAATCCTGCTTGTTGACACAACCGGATAATCTGATCGTAAAAGCCGCTTCCTAGATGACGTGGAGATAAAATGAAGGACTCCTCGGCGAGTGATGCTAATGACAGTTGTGTTTGAGTCGCTTGCGGGTGTGCTTCTGGCAATACAGCAACAAACGATTCTTGTAAATTTGTAGTCGTTGCGCGGCGCGACCAAAATGAAGTTCCTCAGCTACAGTCACGAAGTAACGCAAGTGTCGAAGTTCCATTGCCAATTAATACGTTTTAAGTCTTAGTCTAAGACAAAAATTATATTGGACGTATTTATTCAAACTGCTTAATGTGGAAAGTAAGTTACATAGTTGCAGTTGCGCTTTTCGCTTCGACTACATTGGAGAAAACAAATGAACTCAGACAAAAATCGTGTCGCTCCTAAAGTTTGGTTGATTACAGGATGCTCAACAGGGTTTGGACGTGTCCTAGCAGAAGCTGTGTTGAAGAAGGGCGACTTCCTGCTGGCTACTGCTCGCAAACTAGAGCAACTTCGCGCTTTGATTGACCACTAAGCTAATCGGCATTTCAGCTGCAATATAACTGAAATTACCTGGGAGCAACGCGATTTTGTGAGGTTGGGTGAAAAAGCTGCGATCGCTAACAACTTTTTTCAGTACTAAAGAATATTTGTTACATCAAAATTCGTATTAATACTATTAATACATAAAACGCCAATAAATTTTAAGTGTGGTGATGTGTGCAAAAATTTATGAGGGTCAAAAACAAGGTAGGATTCCCGTTAAGTAATTCTTCCAGGCTTTTAACGTCTACCTTTTATGGCAAAAAATATAAGTGCAACTCTTGATTTAAACAAGTCAGTTAAAAGTTTTCACTCACAGGTCACAAAACTTTTAGAATTTACAAATATCACAGAATGGAATTGAAAAAAGCTGAAAGAACGAGAAGAAGAAATTAAAGAACAGGCAATAATTTTAGCAGGTCAATGTATAGCTATTTTATTATATAACCTTTCAACATCCCCAAAAATTCTTAACTACTCTGTTAGTCAAACACAGGGGTGGAGAAATTTAAATACACAAAAACATGGTTATAAAAAGCGACAAATAGTAACAGTTGGAAACGTCGAAGTAACTTTAAGTTTACCTTATGTACTTGAACGGAATCCTAAAAGCAAAGAATTTGATAATTCTCTGATCAATGAGCCAAAAATAAAAACCTCAAATCAAGGATTTTGTCCGTTTTTAAAATGGCTAGGGATGTCACAAGGTATTAGCCCTTTAGTCTGGTCAATAATTGCAAAATATGGTGCGATCATACCTGCAAACGCTCCGGCTGCTCTCGTGCTATTGATAAATATTGAGCAAGCTTTTCTTTAAACTTGGCTCTTTCTTGGGGGTTTTGTTTATCTTCTAAATCATATTTAGC
>NZ_JACJSI010000300.1 GCF_014698065.1 Nostoc flagelliforme FACHB-838 | reverse complement strand
AGTTGGCTGCTAGAACTATGGTACAGCGACGCAAGATTAGTTATGCCACCCAAACAGAACTTGGTACCAAAGCATGGGATATTTTCATGTCCCTGGTTGCCACTACTCGTAAGTTAGGTATTAGCTTTTTTGAGTATATGCATGACCGGATTTTGCAACTCGGTGATATTCCCTGTTTGGGTAACATTATTCGAGAGAAGTCTTCTTCTAACCCATTTGGTTGGTCGTGGCTACCTGAATAAATCTCTACCCCGAAATTTTGAGCCGATACTTTATTTGAACAAATGGAAACCTTGAATTGGGCTATTCCCATTGCTACGTTTCAGGGATTCTTTAAATAAATTACACTCTCCATTCAGAGTATAATTTATTCCAATTTTTTACTTTTATTGCTTCAATTTTAGTTGACCTATGAACTTAAATTATCGCTCTAATTTTCCTTATAGCGTTCTAGCAGGGACGGCATCGATTGCTACTATTGTGATAATTCAGCAAACTATGTATGTTACTTTAGCTGATACGCCAGAACAAATCCAGCGCAATCAACAAATTAACCAGTATGTTAAATCCATTACTGTACAAGTTAATCGCCCCCCTAATTCTGTGATTGGGCAAACGACAGATGGTTCTGGGTTTATTATCAAACGTGAAGGCAACACATACACTTTATTAACTTGTAACCACGTTGTTAATCCAGAACATGGGCCCAAACCTGTTAGCATTCGCACCAGCGATCAGGCAGAATATAAAATTGCTAATGTCGTAAGTTTAGGAACAGATACCGTAGGAAGTAACGACTTAGCTTTAATTACATTTAATAGCGATAAAACTTATCCCATTGCCACATTTAGAAGCTCTAATCAAATTAGCAAGGGCAGCAAAATATTTGTAGCCGGATTTCCAGTCAATAATGATCAAGGGCAAATTGGCCCTGCTCGGGAATATAAATTCCAGAAAGGAGTTGCTTTGCTCAAAAAAGCACTGGGAGAAAAAGGTGGCTACACGATATTTTATGCCGCTCTTACAGAAGGTGGTATGAGTGGTGGCCCAGTCTTAGATGATGACGGGAAAGTTATAGGAGTGCATGGTACGGCAACGCAAACTAACTCTTATCGTGCAACAGAAGGGGGAGGACAAGAAAAGACAATCAATTTGGACGTAGCCATTAAACAAGGAGTGAGTGGAGGTGTCCCAATTGATACCTTTATGGCTATTGCTCAACAAAATAAAATTAGTGGATTACAAGTAGATAATTCAAAGACAACAGATAATCCTCAACAAAGAATCAAGAATCCACAAACGACTGACGATTGGTTGGCAAAGGGACTGTCAGAGCCAATTAATAAAACGGTAGCTATTAACAGTTTTACAAAAGCGATCGCTCTTGACTCCAACAATAGTATTGCTTATTTCAATCGAGCTGATGCTCGGTATGAAATGGGGGATAAACAAGGTGCGATCGCTGACTATAATGAGGCGATTCGCTTTAATCCCAACAATCCCATTGCTTACTACAACAGAGGGGTAGCGCGATATTATGTCGGTGATAAACAAGGTGCAATTGCAGATTTTACTGTTGCCCTGAGTTTTGATCCATACGATGTTTTAGCTTACTACAGCCGAGGATCTATCTTCCGCGCTTTGAAAGATGGTCGCGGCGCTTTTGCCGATTTTGACCAAGTTGTTCGGCTTGTACCAAACCTGCCTCAGTCTTATTACAACCGGGCGCTAGCTCGTGCCATGTTTAGCGATCGCCAAGGCACTATTGCTGATTTTACTCAAGCGATCGCTCTTAATCCCCAGTTTACTGCTGCCTATATCAACCGTTCGCTGACATTGCGCCGCATGGGACAGCTACCAGCAGCGATTCAGGATTTGAACACGGTATTGAGTTATGAACCAAACAATAGCATTGCCATTTTCCGTCGCGGCTTGTTCCGACGCGATTCAGGCGATCGTCAAGGTGCGTTAGAGGATTTACAAACAGCTGCCAATTTATTCCAGCAAGCTAAGGATACTGCTAGTTACCAAAAAGCAATCTACACTATTGAACGCTTACAGTCATCATTCTCTCCTGTTTCTCCTAGTCAACCAAACAACGCGCAACCAAGTGGTGAAACTACTCCAGACGGTATGAATGAACCTATCTAATTAAGAGTCCAGAGACGTTGTATGCAACGTCTCTACGTAACATCTGATGAATTTCAGAAGGTAGACGAAAAAGTTATGAAACCTCAGCACTTTAAACTAATCTGTAGGAGATTATTACGATTTGGTACTACAGTCTGTACATCTACTTTTATACCAACATTTTGTATTGCAACGGCTGTTCCAATAGCGATTGCCCAGTCCTTTCCACCATCGGGTTTTCCTTCTCACTCACCCCTGAAAATATCTCCTCTAGATGGAATTTGGAAACTCCAGTGGCAAATGAATGGGTATTCTTTGGATGGACTTCTAACTTTGGCCGGCAGTTATGGCACCATGACCGTTAATGTGCGCTATTCCAATAGTCACATCGATATTGTGCAACAAACAATGGTGGTGAAGTCTGCTGGAGATCGATTTATTATATTTGGACAAAATCCCGTCTATAGTGGGACGAATATACCAATCGTTTCCTATATACCCGACACTTTTTTGATAGAGCAAGCAAGCAATTTGGAAGGTTGGAACGCTAAAAGTTGTGATAGCACTGAACGATGTTCGCAAGTAAGAATGCAGTATGTTAGCCCTGCTTACCCAGAATATGTACCAAATATTATACCAACCCCATAATTAAGGTTAGAAAACCTAACTATTGACTATTGATATTAATAATTAAATGTACAAATTGACTTTTAATTATTCTAAGAAATTTGATTTTCGTTTATCTGGATGGAATAGAAGTTAAAGGGTGTATAATTGGATTTTTTAAAACTTTTTTTAATTATTTAATAATATTTAGATTAGGTTTAGCTCATGTTAAATCAACTACTAACCGGGCGTTACAAAATACTGAAAGTCTTGGGTGCAGGGGGATTTGGACAAACTTATATAGCTCAAGATATTCACAGACCGGGTAATCCCACTTGCGTTGTCAAGCACTTGAAGCCAGCAAATGCTGAACCTGCCTTTTTAAAATCAGCTCGATATTTATTTGAAAAAGAAGCTGAAGCTTTAGAAAAACTAGGTCATCATTCCCAGATTCCTCGGCTTTTAGCTTATTTTGAAGAAAAGCAAGAATTTTTTTTAGTTCAAGAATTAATTGAAGGTAACGTATTATGTTCAGAGTTATTACTTAACCACCCTTGGAGTGAAAGCCAAGTAGTCCAACTATTACGAGAAATTTTAGAAATTTTAGATTTTGTTCACAGCAATGGAGTTATCCATCGTGATGTTAAGCCTAATAATATTATTCGTCGTCAGCAGGATAATAAACTAGTTCTAGTTGATTTTGGTATAGTTAAGCAAATAAATATGCAACTGGCTACAGTACAAAGCCAGATGAGTACGTCTATTGTTGTAGGTAGTTTAGGCTATATGTCACCTGAACAGGTAAGAGGTAAACCTCGTTTCAGCAGTGATATTTATGCTTTAGGGATTATCGCTATTCAAGCAATAACAGGGCTAAACCATCAGCAATTGAAAGAAGATGCTAATGGTGAAATTGACTGGCAAAGGTACGCTCAAGCCAGCCCTCAGTTAGCTGGTATCCTTAGTAAGATGGTACGCTACCATTTCCAAGAACGCTATGAGTCTGCTAAAGAGGTACTGGCAGTACTTGAATCCTTGGTAGTTGAATTAGGATATGCAATAACACAGCCAGACCTTTCTTCTAGATACTCTCAAACCGAACCAGTTACTAACTTTGATAATGTACCAGTATCCCCTTTTGGGCAAAATTTAAATATCACTAGTGTAGGGAATAATTACCAACCATTAACAAGTCCAACTTTCAATCTATTTGTTTCTCAACAAAGCTCTGAATTAAGAGGCTTTGCCAGAATCATTACTTTAATTAAATCTCCACTAGGAGTTACTTTAAGTCTTATTACCTTTGCCAATATATTTGCTGTTTTTACTCTTGATTGGCACAAAACTCAAAAGTTATTAGCAAGCGTACAAGATGTTAAGTCTTTGAAGCAAATAAAAGAATATGAAAAATGTATAAAAAGAGGAAACGACTTTAGTCTGATTGCTAATAAATCATTAATATATAAACAAGCCAAAACTGAGCTTTTAAGTACTTTAAATGAGTGCAGAATTTTACAAGCTAAGACTATAGCAACAAATCTAAACTTTTCTGAAGCAATTAAGCAGGCTGCTCAAGTTCCGGCAAATCAACCTTTTTCTCAAGACGCTCAAAACCTGATTAATGAATGGTCTAGAAAAGTTATTACACAAGCAACACAAAAATATGAGAATTTAGGAGATGTGAATAATGCAATTATTATAGCTAGAACTATTCCACCGAAAAGTGATAATTTTATAAAAGCTCAAAAGTTAATTGATGAATGGCAAAAAGATTTTAATAACAATAAAAAACAATTGCAAGCGGCACAAGGTGCATTAGCTAAAAATGAATTTGATGATGCAATCACTTCTGCAAACAAAATTTCTGATACTCAGTATTGGCAAGAGCAGAAAGAAGCAATTATTCAAGAAGCAAAGTCGAGCCTCAAACAAGATAATCCCAAAACATCTGCCCCTTCTCATGTTAAAAGTGTAAGAAGTAAGATAATATCACCTAAAATTCCGAATTCTAGAAGCGAAGGTAAAAAATCAAATTCAAATCCTTCCTCTAAAGTTCCGAATTCTAGAAGCAAACGAAAAAAATTAAATTCAAGTCCCTCCTATAAAAAATCTCGGTCAGTGATGAGAAAACGAAACTCAGAATCCCAACTTCCATTTACTTCAGAGCCTTCAATAATTGAGACTTGTGAGAGTTCTGACTGTCAAGATAATTCAATATAATTAATATTGTAAGGTAGAATTAAAAATTCAAAATCAATCCGGCGTAATTAACGCTGTAAAACCAAATGATTTTGTTTAGTTAATCTGGCTTGCCAGTTAGGTTCAACTACAATTATGCCAAATTTTTTAACAACGATTGCAGGCCCATTAATAATATCTTCTAGTTGTAAATCCTCTCGTCGATAAACAGGAGTATGATACCAATTATCAGCAGTAAACATCCGTACCGTTTCAACAGATGTGGGTACTTTATTTATAGAACGAGTACGAGTGTTGGGCTTCAAAAAAAATGAACTTGTTCTCGTCCCAGTCGAGATGCAGGGTAAGACGGATTTCATCAGGGTCTAATCTTTCAACACTTTTACCCCGCCAACAGTTAGCCCCTGTTAGCTCCCAGTCGAAAGACTCTGTAGAAATCTCTGCTATGGCTACGTTTGATGCCGCATTCTCAACTATGCTGACTGAAGTGGGAATTTTCTGCTCTTTCTCGTCAACTAAAAATAATCTGTATTTAGGCGGTATCTGAGCAAGACTGATAAAATACTTAATGATTTCTGGTACAGCTTGTTGAAGGGTAAGGCGATCTCTATCAAGTATGACCAGATGCTCCTCTACTGTCGGGTACGAAAACAGGCGATCGCGCACAGCAATATTGGTTTGTCTAATTCCTGAAATATTTAAGCTTTTTTGCAGGTATCGGATACTATTTATAATTCTGTGCTGAAGATAAATTTCAATGCCAAAGCTTGAATAAAATTCTTCACCTATATTTTCAAAGGGTTGGTCTTGTTGTCGCACTTTGGTAAAGTTATACCAAGCTTGAGGATTAGACATAATCCGGTAAATCATTAGTTCATCTTCAGCACTACTCTCCAGTCCGGCTATCGCCAAGTAAACTTGCTTGTTTAGTAATGAAGGGTAGGTGAGTTTGTGACGATTAGGGGATTTCATGTGAACACAGTCCCAAAGCAGCGAGGATAACCCTTCAGTAGTGAACAGACAAGGGTTATCTTGGAGGAGTAGTTGAAAAACTGGTACTGGATTATACATTGATTTAGCTTCGTGACAATATGATAGAGCTAGTGCATTCTTTCATAGCTAGCATTTGTATTTTTTACACACTTAAGTATACTTAAATCAATAATTTGGCAGACACATAATTTTTTGGTTTAAATATCATTTATATCGGTTTTAGATAGCTTCAAATTCTTGATTTAGTGATAAATCTCAGGAATGCCACTACAAGGCTACTCTTGCTTAACTTTTGAAAATTCTCTAAGTTAGACATGGCTATCCTTCACAGAAAGGCTAGTTCAGGCGATCGCGCTCTTGGCGGGGAGCGATCGCTTTTAGTTATCCACCCCTTAAGAGCAGATCACGTTTCAATCCCTAATTCCGCTCCCAACGCTTTCTCTATACTCCGCAATGTTTCAATAGGCAATTCCTGAATTTTTTCGTTCTCAACCCTGTGCCAATGAGGAGTGCTAATACCTGCCTCTGCTGCTAATTCCGTTAAGGATTTAGGAGAAGCTTTTCTAAGAGCTTTAATTTTTTCCCCCAATCCTGGAATTTCTTTACTAAACGTAACCCGCATTAATGTTAATTCCACATGCACTACTCCTTAAGTATCTTTTGCTGGGTTAGTTTTCTCATGCTTCTATAATTACATATTATGCACTACTTGACAAGTACTACTCAAGAGGATAGTGTATTGATCATAAGAGAGGAAACAAGCGCTAGCCTCTCAGCTAAACATAGAGGCGCTCACCATCGAACCTTGACAATAGCGAATCTATTAATCCACCTAGAAGGGTAACTGATGCACTGGCGAAACCAGAGAAAGCGAGGGGAACAGGAAGGGAAATTGATTTGCGATGAATAAAAAGTTGCTACAGCATTACGGAAGTCGCTTTGAAGCTCGTTGCCGACTACCGCCCGATCAAGAGATATGTTGCTGTAGCAAGCTCCAGTTACTGACTAGGAGCAAGAAATATAAGGCTTCGCCAATTCTAGATTGAGAGTGTTGTGCTGAAAGCACAACAAACTTACCAATAAAAATAGGGCGATCGCCCTGTCTGCAAAACTAGCGATCGCCCCTATGCCCCAACCTACTAAAGAAGAGGCAATTTATAATCATGACACAAGTTTCAGCCCGATACCTGTCTAAATGTTATTTAGCCGCCAGATAAAAGTTTGGCAGTAGAGACGTGAGGATGCTTAGGATCTTTGACCAGAGGCGGCTTCTTTTTCTTTTCGGTTCGGGGCTG
>NZ_JACJSI010000030.1 GCF_014698065.1 Nostoc flagelliforme FACHB-838 | reverse complement strand
AACATTGCTTGTCACCTTTAGCACCGAATTTTAATTACTGTACCGTATATGCGGCGCTGTTTTTTAAAGCCTTTGCCAGTAAGGATTTCAAGACTTAACGGGAAAAGTCAGATTGAGCGATAGCTGATCTTAATCGCACGATATGAGTCGGCTAGAACAGTTTCACGACATTAAAACCCTTGGATCAAGAAGGGTTGATAATTTTTAACGAATCTAGGGATCGAGTAATAGACTCAAACGACTCTACAAGGCTTGCAAAGGAAGAATCGCTGTATTCAGGATTCCAACTGAGATTACCTTTCTCACCGGGATATACTGCTCCCTCTTTGTCGCGCCACTCGAAGTATATTTCGATTGGCATTTTCAAATTCTTCATTAAGTGCAAAGTGTTACGCCACGCTAGATTTGAATCTACACCTTGTATCGAAATGTTTACCTCTGGCAAGTAGTGAAAACCAGAATTAATTTTTTCACCCTTAACGACATGAGATAGGGTTAGTTTGATCAGATCCTCTACAGAAAATCCTTGTCGAATAGCAATTTCGTGCGCTTCATCAACGATTTTGTTCCAGTTCGGTTGATGAATTTCCTGACCACCAATTACGGCTTGCAGCACTCTGGTATGGCGCAAATTAGTTACACTATCAGGTTCAATAACTGTGTAAAGTTCGGTTTCAGAAACTTGCTGAGGCTGGTAACGTGCCTCATATTCATTCAATAACTTCTCAATAACAGTGATGGGTGTATCCTCGAAAGGGACAGCCAGGGCTTGGAGCCTTTTATAAATGGGATCAGGTATTCTGATAACTGGCATCATATATCCTTGTGTATTTACTCGTTTCTATATATGGATGTAACACATATATATATAGAAAATGCCAATTATTTTCTAATCTGTATCAGTCCATCCAGATTTTTTGCTACGGCCAAAAGATAGCGAATCAACAGAGAAAATCTTTTGAGTGTAGAGTTAGCTACAAAAACGACTCTCAAGCATCTAAAATATTATTGATCCGTAAAAAACTGATTATACGATCGCACTTGCTAAATCCCAGATTCAGCAAGTGCAAAGATATTTTCTGTATGCCGTAAAATTCTTACTATAAAAACAAGATTTTTATTTAAAGTATGAACGAATCACAAACTTGGTATATTGTCAAGCGTTCTGTTGGAAACGGCGAAATTATCGCCAGCGACCAAGTTGGGGACGATAATTTAGAGATTATAGAACAGTGGGGGCCTTTTAGTTCGCAAGAAGAAGCGATCGCTCGGCGTGTTGGACTTATTAGGGCTGGAAAGTGCCAACCAGTTTAAGGTAAGAGTTAGGAGTGAGGAGTTATCAATGATGGTTTTTATTCTTAACTCCTCACTATTCACTCCTAACTTCATTCCGTTATTCTTAACTCTTCATTTTTCTGCTGTAGCTGCGCCCTGAGCAGCAATTTTTTTACCTATTATGTCTACTGCTTTAGCAAATTGGGGGTCTTTTAGGGTAGCGAGTTTTTCACGTTCGTTGAGCCACAAATCCTGTCGCTGGGCATCTGTCAAATCTACCTTTACATCTGGATCAATACCATGCTTATTAATATCTCTATCATTAGGCGTATGGTATTTAGCAATTGTCACTGCTAATCCTGAGCCATCTTCTAGGGGACGCACCGATTGCACTAATCCCTTACCAAAGGTTTGAGTTCCTACCAAAGTAGCACGTTTGTTGTCCTGCAACGCTCCGGAAAGGATTTCGCTGGCACTGGCTGAACCTTTATCTACTAATATTACCAACGGTTTATTTGTCAGAGCACGTCCATTTGCTACTTCTCGCTCTCGCTCACCTTGGCGGTCAATGGTAGAAACAATTGTGCCTTTATTCAGCCACATCCGGGCAATATCTATACTGGAGAAAAGTAACCCACCTGGATTACCACGCAGATCAAGGATATATCCAGCTACCCGTTTGCTTTCTAAATCTTTAATGGCAGTTTGCATTTCTTTACTAGCATTGGCACTGAACTGGTTCAGGCGAATGTAGCCAAGATTACCTGCTGGACTTTTCTTTTGGGAATATTTAACTGGATGAATTTCAATCCGCGCTCTTTTGATGTCAAACTGTTTTGTCTGACCATTGCGCTGAATCGTTAAGGTGACTTTCGATCCTGCTTCACCTCGAATCAGGGATACTGCCTGATTAGTATCCATCCCCTTGGTACTTTTATTGTCGATTTTGAGAATGACATCTTTTGCCAAAACACCAGCTTTAAAAGCTGGTGTATCTTCGATTGGCGCAATTACAACCAATTGCTTGGTTTTTTCATCCTGACTAATAGTGATCCCAATTCCTGTCAATTCTCCAGAGGTATCCACTTGCATATTCTTGAATTCCTGTGGATCCATAAACCGGGTATATGGGTCTTCGAGCTTTTTGAGCATTTCTCGAATGGACTTATATGCTTCCTGCGGATTACTGTAGGACTTGCTTAAGTATTCCTTACGAACAGCCTGCCAATCTACCTGATTAAAAGTACCGTCTACATATTGGCGTTGAATAACTTGCCAAACTTCATCTACCAATTCTTTAGGACTTGCTTTAAATAAAGCCTGACCTCGCGAGTGAATGCCAAGGCTAGTAACAGCAATCGTGGAGAGTGTCACTGCCGTAGCACCCAAAACAAGCCTACTTTTTGTAATCACCATAATGACAGCTGCGTCAGAGGGAAAATTTATAGTCAGTATGCTCAATCTAACACAGGCTACCACTGTACAGACCGAGTATGTATTCTTAATTTAAACAAAATACTTGACAATCCGGCTACCTTGTTGGTTAAAAGATACAAAGTTTTTAGGGATTGGGGATTGGGGAAAGATTTGTTGCAAGTTCTCACTCAAATAACCTTATCCCCCTGACTCCCCTGCCCCTTTATGGTTCTACCCAGCGTTCATCTGCCTTAATCAGGTTAATTAATTCCTCTACACCTTTATCTTCTGGGACTTTTTTAATTTCTTCTCGACCACGATACAAAGAAATGTAACCAGGTGTTTTGCCAACATAGCCATAGTCAGCATCCGCCATTTCTCCTGGGCCATTGACAATGCAACCCATAACTGCGATATCTAACCCAGTTAGGTGTTTAGTGGCTTCCCGGACTTTGTGCAGGACTTCCTCTAGGTTAAACAAAGTGCGTCCACAGGAAGGACAAGCGACGTATTCCACCATCGTTTTTCGCAATCCCAAAGCTTGGAGAATGCTATAGCAGACGGGAATTTCTTTTTCTGGTGCTTCTGTAAGTGAGACGCGAATTGTATCACCAATGCCATCAGCAAGTAATGTGGCAATACCAGCAGTAGATTTAATTCGCCCGTATTCGCCATCACCGGCTTCCGTAACGCCTAAATGTAATGGGTAATCCATACCCAAGTCATCCATGCGCTTGGCGATGAGGCGATAAGCGGCTAGCATCACCGGTACTCGTGAGGCTTTCATGGAAATTACTAAGTTGCGGAAATCTAAAGATTCACAGATGCGGATAAATTCTATGGCGGATTCCACCATTCCTTCTGGGGTGTCACCGTAAGTAAATAGCATTCTCTCGGCGAGGGAACCGTGATTTACCCCAATTCGCATCGATTTACCTTGATCGCGCAAAGAAACTACCAGAGGTTCTAGGGTTTCGCGTATTTTTTCGCCAATTTCGTCAAATTCGGCTTTAGTATACTCAGTTCGATTGACGTTGGGTTTTTCAAAGACATATAACCCTGGATTAATCCGCACTTTTTCTATGTGCTTGGCAACTTCCACAGCGATTTTTAGTCCATTGTGATGGACATCAGCCACAATGGGCACATCTTGGTAAGTTTTAATTAATTTTTGTTTAATTTCTGCTAAAGCTTTAGCATGAGCCATACTTGGCACCGTGACACGGACAATTTCGCAGCCAATTTCGTGCAGACGACGAATACCAGCCACGGAACCATCAATATCAAGGGTGTCTTCGTTAATCATTGATTGCACTACAACGGGGTAGCCACCGCCAATGGTGACATTTCCCACCTTTACGGGACGGGTTTTACGCCGCTTGATTGTTGTATCAAAGGTAGGTTGGCTTGGTGCGATGCTTGAAGTGTTTACTGCGGGAAGAGTTTGCATAACCTGATTAGGTAAATTTGCTGTAGCTAAAATATCAGATTTGATTAATCTCTGCTTTTCAGATTGCCACAGCTAGTGGCTCTTTTGGACGATTAGTATAGAAAAAAATGAGAAAGAGACAGGCAAAGAAATAAAGAACAATTGAGAAGTTTTGCTCATTTGTAAAGATATACTGCTTAAAAATCCCTTGAACTGAGTAGCATGAGTAGTGATCGCTAAATTTGGATTTTTACAATACAAACATACTACTAAGTAAAGAGGATGAGGAGCGATCACCCCTACGGCCAGCTAAATTAGACTTATCACCAAATTCTTTGACGCTCATACTAGAAAAGACTTGAGAAAATTTGGGGATTGAAATTATAGATGTTACTACATAATAAAAGCAACTGTAATTATGAACACCCAAACAACACCCCAACTACCAATTCCCCCGTACTTTAACCCAGAAAAAGTCGGCGAAGTCTGGCGTGTACCTTACCAAGAACGTGCAGCAGCAGGCGAAATATGGGCAAAAAAGCACGACATCAAACCAGCATCTTTAGATAAAACTCGTATTTGCCTACTATTAATTGATGTTCAAAATACCTTTTGCATCCCAGGTTTTGAATTATTTGTAGGGGGAAAATCTGGGAATGGGGCAGTAGATGATAATGTCAGATTGTGTGAGTTTATCTATCGCAACTTGGGAGTAATTACAAAAATTGTACCTACCTTAGATACCCACACAGCAACGCAAATTTTTCATCCCATATTTTGGGTAAACGCCACCGGAGAACATCCCAGCCCAGCAGCAACTAGCATTACCCCAGCAGATATTGAAAAAGGTATTTGGCAAGTTAACCCAGCAGTTGCTGACAGTGTTACTAATGGGGATTATAAATTATTAGAAAAACACGCTTACCATTACCTTAAGCAACTCAGTCAAGACGGTAAATATCCCCTCACTGTTTGGCCTTATCATTCTATGTTGGGTGGCATCGGTCATGCTCTAGTTTCATCGGTAGAAGAAGCGATATTTTTCCACAGCATTGCGCGTCAGACCCAAACGCAATTTGAAATCAAAGGTGAAAATCCTTTAACAGAAAATTATTCAATTTTGCGTCCAGAGGTATTGGAAGATTTTGAAAAACGTCCACTTGCTCAAAAGAACACGCGCTTAATTAAACAACTTTTAGAATTTGATGCAGTAATTATTGGTGGCCAAGCTAAAAGTCATTGCGTCGCCTGGACAATTGACGATTTATTAACAGAAATTAAACAGGTAGATGCTACCCTTGCCAAAAAAATCTATCTGCTAGAAGATTCCACTTCCCCCGTTGTTGTCCCCAGTGTTGTGGACTACACAGAACAGGCAGATGCAGCATTTAAAAAGTTTGCGGAGGCAGGGATGCATATCGTAAAATCTAGCGAAAATATAGCATCCTTTTTTTAACGCAAAGGGTCACAAAGGTTCCGCAGAAGAACACAGAGGTTTCCTTTGCGAACCTTTGCGCTTCCCTCGGCGTTCCTCTGCGTTTAAAAACAAACCTCATTTCTTCAAATAACCTTTGGGATCTTGCGCTACCCAACCCAGAGATGAGCTAGAACGCACTTCAAAATGGAGGTGCGGTTGACTGGAGGTTGGTTGTCCGCTAATGCCTACTGTTCCTAGTAAGTCTCCTTTTTTCACTTGCTGACCAACAGTAACTTTAATGCTGTCAAGTTGGGCGTAGCGGCTTTGGAGTCCGCCACCGTGGTTAATGATGACCAATTTGCCATAACTACCTTGGTCGCTGGCAAAGGCTACGCTTCCAGGCGCGATCGCTTGTACATCAGAACCAGCTGGTGCTAATAAGTCAATACCGCTATGGAAGAAAACTTGACCTGTCGCAGGATTAATTTGCCAGCCGTAAGCTAATCCCACATTTGCAGCTTGTGCTAAAGGGTATCCAGACAGGGATTCACGGTTTGGCGTTTTTGTCTCAGTAGATAAAGGGGACTTAGTTACAACACCATTGGGCGACCAATTTACCCCCGGAACAAACACGATTCTAGGGTTTTGTTGGCAGCCATTGATCTCAAAAAGGCTATCAGCACGAACTTTGTATTGTGCCGCCACTTGTCGCCAAGTTTGACCGCTAGGCACTTCAACTACAATCCCATTGTAGGGAGGAATTTGAAGCACACTACCAACGGCGACAACTGCACCGCTCTGCAAAGTTGGATTCATGCCAATAATAGTTGTAGGTAGGAGATTGTAGCGCTGCGCTATGCTCTCCAAAGTTTCACCACGAACAACTTTATGGCGTTGGAAGCGAGATAAGGCTGGAATTGGGCAATCACCCACAGCAGCATTAGCACTGTTCGAGTTTGGCAGTATGCTTACTAGGCCCAAGGCGCTAACTAAGCTATAGAGAAACAGTTGACGAAAGGGTAAAATCATGTATTCAGGTCAAGAGCGCACTAACTTTAGATTTTAGATGGGAAGAGTGGGAATTGGGGGTTGGGGAGGAGGGAGCAGGGGGAGCAGAGGAGGCAGGGGAGGCAATAGTGACAAGGTGATTTGAGTGAGAACTTGCAACAAGTTTTTCTCCTTGTCCCCAAGTCCCAATCTTTAATTCCTCGTAAATTGATCTGTCCACTTGCCGTTAGCTTGACTACACTTAGAAATTAGCAACTGCATTGCTGTCCTTATAGCAAAATGATTATGAAGTTATCCTTAAAGCAACTGGCGGTTTATGTGTTTTTACTGGTGATCGGCGGTGGTGCAGGTTTGTTAGGCAGTCGCTATCTCCTGCCACAAAATCGCTCGTTCCAACAGTTAAAAAATGTAACAATGGCTTTGCCTCCAGAATCCGTAGTTCCTAATTCTTCTAACGGAACGATTGGGGCTAATGGGGGCGATAATGTAAATTTTATTGCGACGGCAGTGCAAAAAGTTGGCCCGGCTGTGGTGCGAATTAATGCTACTCGCAAAGTCGCCAATCCTATTTCTGACGCATTGAAAAATCCCCTCTTGCGACGATTTTTTGGAGAGGATGAGCAACCAATTCCCCAAGAACGTATTGAGCGCGGTACAGGATCGGGATTTATTTTAAGCGAAGATGGAGAATTACTCACCAACGCTCATGTGGTAGCAGATACAGATACAGTACAAGTTACCCTCAAGGATGGTCGGAGCCTAGAGGGGAAGGTGGTAGGTGTTGATTCTGTGACAGATGTGGCAGTGGTGAAAATCAAAGCGGATCATTTACCGACGGTGAAGCTGGGAAATTCGCAAAACTTGATACCAGGACAATGGGCGATCGCTATTGGCAATCCTCTAGGTTTAGATAATACTGTCACTATCGGCATCATCAGCGCTACTGATCGCACCAGCACTCAAGTTGGTGTCCCGGATAAGCGAGTCAGCTTTATCCAAACTGATGCCGCAATTAACCCTGGAAACTCTGGTGGCCCGTTGTTAAATGCCCAAGGCGAAGTGATTGGTGTTAACACCGCCATCCGCGCTGATGCTCAAGGACTTGGTTTCGCCATTCCCATTGAAACCGCCGCCCGCATAGCCAACGAACTTTTTGCCAAAGGGCGTGTGGAACATCCCTTCTTGGGTATTGAAATGGCAGACCTTTCTCCCACCAGAAAACAGCAAATTAATCAAGAAAATCAGCTAAACATTCAACAGGATGCAGGGATTGTGATTAAAGGAGTCACAGATAATTCCCCAGCCAAGCGTGGAGGACTGCTTTCTGGAGACGTGATTCAAAAAGTTAACGGTAAACCAGTTAAAACCTCAGCCCAAGTTCAGAAACTGGTGGAGTCCAGCAAAGTTGGGGACATTTTAGATATCGAAGTCAACCGCAGCGGCAAAATTCAAACTTTCAAAGTACAATCAGCAGCTTACCCTGAAAGGAAGTAGTCAAAATAATTCATAATTGATAATTCGTAATTCGTAGTTGCAAGACGCTGGCGGACTCGCTTTGCACGTCGCTATCCGTGGAAGCTTGAACTCTCCACACAAGTCTTGTTTACCACTGAATTTTTAATTTAGTGTGGGCTGCTGTACCCTTTTGAATTACGAATTACGAATTACGAATTAGTAATTATTTGGTCAATAGTTCCAGAATGTTTGACTACTAACTATTAATTATTGACCATTAGACAAATGCTCTAACTGCATTCTTTGTTCCATCTGGCGCAGAAAATACCCTGTCATCATGGCCGACGCTAGAAGCCCAGCTAAATTCTCCCGATCTGTTGTGATTTGCACGTTGAAATTTTCTGCCGGGAGCATTCCCACAAGCCCTTGGACATTTTGCGAGATGATTTGTTTAATTTCGGGGCTGGCGGACTGAGCAATCCTCGCTAAAACATCAGGAGACTGATGCTGTAGATATTTGAGCAACTGATTGGGGTATTCGTCAGAGTGGTCGGAAAGAAGTTGATTAGGGTGTTCCTCAGAGTTGTCATTCAAAAAGTCAGGATTAAACACCATTGGCAGTTTTATTTAGCTTAATTGCTAACTCTACTCTAAACCATAGTACAAGGGTAGCGCATTCACCACGGGTATAAGTCAAGAGGAGGGAATGGGGTAGAAGAGGCAGAAAGGCAGCGCGCAGGGGGTAGAGGGGCAGCGCGCAGGGGGCAGAGGGGAAAAAGTAATTTTTATTCTTCCCCCTCCCTATTCCGCATTCGCCACTCCCTTTAGTTCTAGTTCTAGTTCTAGTTGTTCTTCCTTCTGACTGGTGGAAAGTATTTGCGGGAGTTGTTCAATTTGGAAATACTGATGAAATTTTGGGGTTACTTGGAGTGAGTAAGAGCGAGAATCGCTGTCTCGGCGCTTGCGGATGAAACCAAGTTCGACTAGTTCTGGAACGTGCTGATATACTCCTGAACCGCGCAGGTTAATCAAGTCGCTCTGGAGTATGGGACTATTAAGAGCGATCGCAGCCAAAGTCCGCAATGCACCTACACCCAATTCTACTGGTATGATAGTTTGCACTAAATCATGAAAGTCAGACCGTAGTTGCAAACTGTAACCATCTGGGGTTTCTATTACCTCTAGGGCACTATCTCGGTGCGCATAGTTATCCATGAGTTCAATTATGCCTTCTTTGACAGTGGCGCGATCGCACGCGGCATACTCGGCAATTTCGCCGAGCGACAAGGGTTTACCCTTTAAATAGAGAATTGCTTCTATCTTGGTCGCTGTAACTGTAATCATTTAGTTATTAGTCATTGGTGATTAGTTACTAGTCATTAGTTACTAGTCATTAGCAGATGACAACTAACAATCAACAAGTGTGTGGCATTATATCGTAAATTGTCAAAATATTGTTTGAAACTCTCAAATTGAGGATTGGGGACAAGAGGCAGAGGGGCAGGGAGCAGAGGAGAAATAGGTAATTTTTATTCTCTCCCTTGCGCCCTGCTCCCCACTTTCTCAAAAGCCTCTAGTTGTGAGAATAAATTCTGCGATCGCTAAATCTTGTGGAGTGGTTACTTTTAAATTTGTCTCTTCTCCCTCGACAATTCGCACTTCAATGCCACACCTTTCAAATAAAGCAGCATCGTCAGTTACTTCCCAACCTTGACGGACACCTTCAGCGTGGCACTGTTTCAACAACTTGACATCAAATCCTTGGGGAGTTTGTGCGGCCCATAGTTGTCGTCTGTCGGGTGTTTGTTGAATTATGCCTTGTTCATCCACAACTTTGATAGTGTCTTTGACCGGTACACCAGCAATTAAACCGGGACAGTGGCGAATGGCCTCGGCACAAGCATTAAATAAATCTGGTGTAGCTAGGCATCTAGCGCCATCGTGAATCAACACTTGCTCTGCGGCTACTGGCAGGGATTGCAAGCCATTGTAAACAGATTCTTGGCGGGTGGAGCCACCTTGAATCAATTCGACTGGTTTAGTCAGCTTTAGATCGGCGAGAATTGTGTTGAAGTCTGGCCAATCCATAGGCTGAGAAATAATCCCGATCCAACTGATTGTATTGGCGGCTTCTGCGGCTAATAAAGTCCAGGCAATAATTGGTTGCGATCGCACCTTCAGCAGGAGTTTATTGCGGTTACTCCCCATTCTTTTTCCGATTCCCGCAGCTGGAATTAGTAAATACACAGAATTCCTCAATCTTTAAGCTATATATTTTCCCCTAAAATAGGGAGCGAGTAAGCGTCAATAAATATTATGCGAGTAGTAGCCCTTGTACCTGGCGGAATTGGCGACCAAATTCTCTTCTTTCCGACTCTAGACGACCTGAAGCGCCATTACCCTAACGCTCAGATAGATGTTGTTGTTGAACCAGGGTCAAAGGCTGCCTACCGAGTGAGCAAATCAGTTCACGAGGTATTAGCCTTTGATTTTAATGACCGTAACAGTCTGGCAGATTGGGGGAATTTGGTCGGCAACATTCGCGATCGCGAATACGATGTTGCCATTGCTGTTAAGCAAAATTGGTTGGTGGGTCTTTTACTCTGGTTGACAGGAATTACCACACGCATTGGCTACCAAGGCAAAGGAGCGGGTTTTCTTACCCATGCTGTGCCGTTCAAACCATCCCAGTATGCGGCAGCACTATACCACGACTTGCTGCAACCATTAACCATAAAAACCCCTGTCCCAGAATTAGCAGTAAATGTGCCAAAAACAGATATTGACTGGGCGGAAAAGGAACAAAAACGCTTAGGGGTGAATGAAACAGGCTATATCTTGATTAATGGCGGTTCTGGCCAGTTATCCCAAGCTAAAGAACTGGATAAAATCTACCCTGTCGAGAAATGGCATCAAATTATTCAAAACTTCCAAGATAAGCAACCCGATCTGCCTGTGGTAGTCATTAAGGGATTTGGCGATGAGCAGTTTGTGCGATCGCTTCTGGAGTCTTCTCCAGATATCAAGGTGACTGCGCCAAGCGATATTGGTAAGTTAACTGCCATAATTGCCGGGGCAAATTTGATGTTGTCTACTGATAGTGCGGCACTACAACTAAGTGTTGCAGTCCAAACTTATACCATTGCCCTATTTGGGCCTACTGATTCAGGTAAGTTGTTACCGAAATACGATAAATTCTTAGCCATTGAATCCCCCACGGGAAAAACGGCGGATATTTCACCAAACGCAGTTTTAGAGAAAATTTGGGGTGGCTAAACTAGCAGTTTGCCTCAATTTCTGCAATCAACCTATTGGATATCCAATATAGTTATGCGTTTGTTGAATGACCGCAAAACCTGGATGTGACAGCTAGATTTTGCGGTTATTCAGTCTTAAAGAAGAATACAAAAGTCAGAATCAAGATGCTCTCTACAAGACGCTGCGCTATCCATTAGTACAGTGCGGCAGAAATCAAGCTACTATTTTAAAACTTGCTTCTGAATTTTGACTCCTGACTCCTGACTCCTGAATTATGTCTTGTTAAAATATCCCAAAAAAAGCATCATCTAATTCATAACCCAGCATTTGAGCCATAGACTTTAGCCGCGATAGACTGGGAATCTCTTGCTGTTTAAGCCAATCACCTAAAATAAATATTTTGTGCATCAAAAATATTTCTAAGGCTTCAGGATTGTATTGAATGCCTTCTTGGGAACTAAACTGATGTGGTACAAGCATGGCGGCATAACGAGCGAATTCCCCAGCTTTCCAATCTAGTAAAAATGGCAACCAGGGATATTTAGCATCTAGGCGCACAAACCACAGGCGCACCTCTGGAATTTCTGAGAGTTCCCGTGGATCGCCAGGTTCGAGATCGTAATTGATATCAAAGCGTAGCTGCTGTTCATGGGATTCGACTCCCTCTTGCAGCAGTTGTTCAATCACCGTTGACGCAGGCGACAGATCCAGATTGTTAATGAAGTCATTATTGAGTGCGATCGCAATTGTCTTTGACTCAGCAGCCACTTTTTTTTGCTCAACTGTAGGATCGACAATATACAGTAGCAGCTTTCAGGGATTGATGCTACATAAACCTTTAGTCGCACAAAATCTTTTTCACAAATCAATTAGTATTTACTGATACTTTTTTGCTGATAATTTGGTCAACCTATACAAAGTTTATACACAGGTCTGACCTTCTCAAATTTATTTGATACTTTTGCTCAATTTTCGTTAGCCATAACAAATATCCATCTAGCACTCTATAAAAATAGTTTTCAAGGTTTGTAGCAAGCACTTTATTGCTTAGAAAAGCAAGACTAAAGTCCTTACCACGAAATTCCTGACCGATTAGTTTAAACTTTAAAGATTATTAGCTCCTAGCCTTGATATGAGTGAATGGCGATGCCTACCGTGGGCTACGCCTACGCCACTCACGTATACTCGGTTTTGCTACACTTAAATATTACTTTCCTGTTTGCGATAAATACTCAAGCTTAATAAAAAATTATTACACTAGTAAAATAGTATGCAATTAGAATTAGCCTACTTAGCTAAAGCAATGCTTGCCCCAAAGTGGACATTTACAGCAAATTTAAGTTAAAGTTGTAATGAGTTTGTTTTAGATTAAGGTCTGACAAAGTAGCCGTCAAGAAGCAAAAAAAAATCATTATCGCCACTTGTGACTTCCGCAGCATTAAAAGCCAAAACACAAGTACAGGTAAAAGAGCGGTGTGCAATATCATTGCATATATAAAATAACCACTAAACATTGAAATGGGAAAATTTCCCCAACAGTTAAGAAGCTGTAATATGCAAAAACAAACAATTTCCACAAAACCAATTCGTTCCTTAGAAGATGCGCTTGATCGCTGTCAAATCCTGGGTATGCGCGTCAGTCGTCAGCGTCGCTTTATTCTGGAACTACTTTGGCAAGCAAATGAACACCTTGCTGCAAGAGAGATTTACGATCGCTTGAACCAACAAGGCAAAGAAATCGGTCATACTTCTGTTTATCAAAATTTAGAAGCATTATCAAGTCAAGGCATTATTGAATGTATTGAACGCTGTGATGGGCGTTTGTACGGCAATATCAGTGACTCTCACAGTCATATAAATTGTGTGGATACAAATCAAATTCTTGATGTTCATGTGGAACTACCAGAAGATTTGATCCGCAAAATTGAAGAAGAAACAGGAGTGCGGATTACTGACTACAGTATTAACTTTTTTGGCTATCGTAATCCGCCAGAGGGTTAGGGGTAGAGGGCAGGGGGTAGGGGGTAGAGGGCAGGGGGCAGGAGGCAGGGGGAAAATTTCGCTCCTATATACACTTCTCTATTCCCTATTCCTCAATAGAATTATTGCCAAAAACTGTTTCATCATAGGACTCGTCATCATATAAATCTATTTGTAAATTTCCGCCTTCGCAGCTTTCAATTAGTCCGATCGCAGGGGACTTGTTTCCATTAACATCTATATTTGGCGTGATTATTACGGTGTTTAAAAAGCGCTGTTGCGATGCCTGCGGCGGTAAACTACGCAAATATTTCAGTTTTTGAAACGACTCTTTGGAGAACAAGCCACCATTATCGTTGGCTAATTTTTTGTCAGCCTCAACCAGGAAGGCATCAAATAAACAGGCGTTGGTAAAATTGACTGAGTTCAGATTTATCCCCATAAGGTTTGCCTGTTGGAGGTTTGCGCCTGTAAAGTTTGCCTCTTGAAGGTTTGTGCCTGCGAGATTTGCGCCTGCAAGGTTTGCATCTGCGAGGTTAGCCTGTTGTAAATTGGCTCCAGCTAAATTTGCCCCTGTTAACTCCGCATTGGATAAGTTTGTTTGCTCAAGATTTACCCCAGTTAACACCACTTGCAATAAAGATGCTCCCGATAAATTGAGTCCAGCCAAAGATTTAATTCGGGTTGCGAAGGCATTTTTATGCAAAACCGTTGTCTTAGCAATTAGCATACTCAGCGCCTCTGGATTGAATTCTGTTAAATTCGCTGGATTTCCACAAGGCCAAAAAGGAACTTTTGTTTCTCGGTAGCAAGCACAAAGCAATAAAAACACATTCAATCCTACCGCAGCATTCACCTGTTCAACATTCACTGGGTTTTGCAGTGCATGAAAATGAGTTAAAGCGTTGTGGGCTATCCCTTCATCTAACCAACGTCCTTGACAGTAAGCACGCCAGAAAGACAAAAGACGTTGAAATAAAACTTCAAAGGAAAATTTGTGCTTTTGCTGGCGGCGTAATCCTGCAATCGCCAGTTCTTCAAGTTCTTGGCTCAGTATCCCGTAACCTAGTAAATTATAAATATGTTGGGCTACGCTACTCGGAGAATCAAGCAAAAAAGCGGACGCACCGTAAGCCTCATCTTGGTACTGAGTCAGAATTTTAAGTTGGGCAGCAATAGCATCTGCACAAAGAAATTCTCCTAATTTGATATGGGAAAACTCGATTAAACTACTTTTTGCAGCGCTTTTGCTTGAGCTTTCTAAATCCCGAATTTTAAAGTAAAACCCTGGTAGAGTATTAAATTCACCAACCAAATTAATTTGATGACGTTGCGAGTGTAAAATTTTGAGAGCGATCGCTTGCATCTGCTCAAGTAAATCTTGGGGATCACGCCCAGCAAGTAAATTAGCGATCGCTTCTGGACTTCGGTGGATATGAGCCGATCCTGAACGCAGTAGCATCGTCTTGATTCCACCAATTAGCGGATAGCCCAATAACCATCGACTCAGGCGATGGTGAATTTCCCATAACAGAGAAGAATTTTGGGTATTAGCAGCTAACTGCAATAGTTCATCATCTAGTAATCCGTCGCGGTGCAAAATGCCCAATAAATGCAGCATTAGGGGTTGACGGATAAGGACAGATAATTCTTTTAACTTTGAGTGGCTGGCAAATAGCCCTGCCTGTTTTAACAATGTAAATAAATTTTGAGCGATCGCCAACGATTGCACTTTTGCCCATTGCTGAAACCATTGTTTGAATTCATCCACATCTAACGGCTGAATATTAATTCGTTTCAAAAATAGCGGTAGTTCTGGGGCGATTTCCGCTAATGTCGTTGAGCGACTTGTCAATACAATTTTGTGCCGCTGCTGAGATTGAAAGTTCAGCAACTGCTGAATAAAAATTGCTTGTGCCCTTGTACCCTGATGAGAACGGGGTAGTTCATCTAAACCATCCAGCAGCAATAAACAAGGGAGATTTTCTTGCTCAAACCAAGTTGCAAGATTAACAGGAAAGGCAGAATTTAGGGTTTCGATGAAACTTTTACCGTATTTTACATCTCGCAACCTAATTAATATAGGCATCCAAGTAGGGTAAAATTCCTGCGCTATCTGTGCTGCCCAAAGTTGGCAAAAACTGGTTTTTCCATAACCGGGTTCCGACTCAATCACAGCGATCGTTTCTAAATCAGTTAGCTGTTGTTGCGCCCATGTCTTTAAATCAATTGGTTTAACAGTTTTTTTATCCTGCTGAGAAATACTTTCCTCCATTGGTAAGGCTTTTTGTGGCACATAGATATCCTTAAGGGCAAAGGATTCCATCAGCAAAGGCAGACTAAGATTTTGAATCAAACTTGCGCGATAATGTTCACGCTGCAAATCAATTTTCTCACCGACTGTAGAACCAACCTCTGAGGCGATCAAACTGGGAAATAATGAAATCCCTAAACGGAAAAACTTTTGTAGTTGGGCTAGAGGTGCAGCATTCTCGGTGACGACTATTAGTAAGTGGCCAGGAAGCGAGTTAAGCAAACGCTGTGTTAAAAGTTTAGCTTCAGGTTCCTCTGCACCATTGGCAACTAACCAAGCGATGGCAGCATTATTTATTTGTTGCACCAGTAAAGAATCTGCAACCAAAGATAGTGCTTGTTCAGCTTGAGTATCAGTCAATTTACCTGGGCTGAGAGTTCTCAGCAATCCTTGCAGTTGCGGATCTTGGAGGGTGAGTTTACTTACGTCCTCTTTAAGTATTTGTGCTTGGATTGGTATACTTGCTCGATCTAGCCACGGTTTTTGCAGCCTTGCTTCCTGCTCTAGAATTGCTTGCAAAGCTTGGAGATAGGCAATTTGAAACGCTAGCCATGTACCTTCGTTGCGTTTTAATGGTTTTTTTTGGCTGAGACTACGCAACAGGTTTTCTGTCAACTCAGAAATGACACTGATTTCTTCCCAAACAATACCTAAAGGCAGTTCTAAAACCTCTACTAAGGTACAGATATCAAAAGGCATGAGGCTTTTGACTTCCATATCCTGAACAATCCGGTAGGCAATACCTGCCAATTGCCCCCCCGAAAATTCTTTGATTTGATTGATTGCAATATAGCGTTCTGCCAACCAGTGCCGAATACTCAAGTTCATTTAATTACACAGTGACTGCTGCATAAGGCAATTATGATCGATTTATCAGTTTGCGAAAACAGGCGACAATGGGGGGAAAACAAACTTTTATATCAAAGCTGTTTTCTAATTGGTAAAAACATTGCTTGTGTAATTGAGTAGACTATGAGCGATCGCCCTCTAAAATTATTGTTAATCGACCAAGACCCGATTTTTCGTCTGGGATTACGGGTAGCTCTGGAAGCAATTCCTAACCTGGAAGCGATCGCAGCGGTAGAAACTGATACCGCTGCCTTGCAGATTTTAGCAGAAATTGCCCAAGAAGACCCTAATCAGTTAAATTTGGTGGTTTTGGAATTCGGTAATGGTCGCTCCACCACCAGTCAACAGCTAGGTTTACAATTCTGCCGACAACTCAGAGCCTTATATCCAAACCTGCCAATTTTGCTCCTTAGTTCTGTGCAAGAACAAGGATTGCTATTAGCTGCCAAATCTGTTGGTATTAATGGCTACTGCCCCAAGGGTACACCACTTCCTGAGTTAGTCGTCGCCATACAAGAAGTTGCCGATGGTGGTTCCTATTGGTTCCAAAATATAGAAGCAATAATCACTCCTAACAGTACAGACGCGATTAATCGCGTCTCTCCCCACTCCCCACTCCCTTTTTCTAAACTACGAAATAATATACGTTTGTCAGGAATTGCTAACATTGACGCTACCTTAACCGCAGTAATAGCACAATTACAAGTTCCCGGACTACCAGTACTAGATCGAGCAATTTTAGCTGGACAGCGGCGAGAACTGCTAGCGGCTCGTTGGTTGCTAAATCGGTTGTTAGTTTCATCACAAGAAAAGCAAGACGAACATACTCCCGTTGCTGACGAGCCGCCTCTGACTTCTTCATTAAGTAGTGCCATTCGACAAAGGCCAACTGTGTCACCTTTGCTTAGTCCAGGAACACTACAATCTGCCTTGTTTGCAGATTGTATTACCAAGCTTCAATTTCCTTTACAAAATGTCACTAATATACCTTTGGAAATTGATATATTTCGTGAAGATAAAAAACGGGAATTACTTTATATTATCCTGCAAAAATTGGCTGAACAGTTAGATGAACTGCATGCTTCTCAAATAGAGATAAATCAATTATATGAAGTAAAAAATACTTTAATACGCGACTTATGGCAAGCAGGAATTACAGAATTTTTTGGAAAGTTTAATCGAATACAAATAGGAAATAAAAATATAGAAATTGTTAATCTATTACTGCAAAATGCAGAAGTTGTGCAAAGAGATATTCTCAATAAAATTCCGCTAGTTTATGAGTTGTATTGTTATCTAATATTTCAAACAAAATTAAATATTGATAATACCTCATATCCAGTAATGAGTGCTGAATCGAAGTTTCAAGCATTAATGATTGTCGAGAACTTGTTGATTCAGGTAGCGAATGGGGTAGTGCAACCACTGCTCAATTATTTAGCAGATGTAGAAGCGATTAAGCAAAATTTTTATGGTCAACAATTAATTTCCACAAGAGAAATTGAAAGATTTAGAAATGATTTGTCGTGGAAATATCGATTAAATAATTATATCAATGAGCCGAAAGCAGTTTTTGAAAGTCGGTATGAGCTATTTGTAATTGCGCCTCGTGGCATTGCCAATACTTCAGTTTATGCCCCTCGAAACCAGGAGCTAGTCAAACTTTCCAATATTCCTTTAATAGTGACATTAGTCTTAGAATTTAGTGATGCGATCGCACCGCGCCTCAAATCACTATTAGCTTTTGCAGGTAGCGGTATAGTTTTCATTCTTACCCAAATAATTGGTAGAGGTTTAGGTTTAATCGGTCGTGGTATTCTTCAAGGTATTGGTAGTGCTTCGTTAATAGAAAAGAATTTTAGACGAAATAGTGATCGATCTAAGTGAAGAAGTAGGGAGGCAGGGGAAGCAGGGGGGCAAGGGGAGAAGCACTATTGATTTTTGAGCAATGACAAATGACAAATGACCAATGACAAATGATTTTATTGGGCTAGCAATTTCTTATGTTTACGCGACTGGTCTGCTTGTCATTGGCGAGGGGCTGCGTAGGCTGTTTGGTGTAAAGCCAGATTTGACCCGCAAAGTAATTCATATTGGTGCAGGGATGTGGGTTTTTGGTGTCCTGCTGCTGTTTAAACACTGGGAAATTGGAATTATACCTTTTGCTACCTTTATCGGACTTAACTACCTGTTTTACCGTTACCGAGTTATTGGTGCAATGGATACTCAGGATAGCTCACCTGGCACAGTTTATTTCGCTATCTCAGTGACACTGCTTTTTGGGCTACTGTGGCGACCAGATGGGCCAGTAGATAACGTTGCGATCGCTGTATCTGGGATAATGGCGATGACCTGGGGTGATGCACTAGCAGCATTAATCGGTAGACGCTTCGGGCAGCATAAATACCAAGTGGGAAATTCTGTGCGTTCCTGGGAAGGTTCGGCTGCAATGTTTGTGGCGAGTACAGTGGTGATTTTCTTGGTGCTGTTGCTGCTACCTGGTTCATCTCTAAATCCCCTAGGAACACCTTTAAGTTTAGAGTCGGCATTATTGACGGCGGTAGTAACTGCTACTTTCGCCACTCTAGCAGAGGCAGTCTCACCCCACGGCACAGATAACCTCAGCGTGCCTCTAGTAGCGGCTGGGGTAGTGTGGATAGTAATACAGGCGTTTTAAAATAATTCGTAATTCCCTCGTCCCCTCGTTCCCAGTCTCCGACTGGGAGTGGTATCAGGAGGCTCTGCCTCTGCCTCCCTGATTGGCAGCAGAGAAGCAATGGAGTGCATCTCCAGATAGAATTTTAACTTTTGTACAGACGCGATTAATGGCATCTCTCATAAATTCCAATTGCGGCGGAAATGGAAAAAGCCTTCTAGAAACTCTTGCAAAGCAATATTGCTATTTAACTTTTGTTTACTCCACTCTGTTGCAGTTTGTTCCAGAATTTCTGAAAAACTAGGATAGACGGGAGATAAATTTGCTAAATCTTTGATTTTAATTTTTTGTGACATTGCTAAGGCAATCAAACTAATTAATTCTCCAGCTTCGGCCCCCAATATCGAAGCTCCCAAAATTTCACCGTTGCCTAGCACAATGATTTTACACATACCAGTGGTTTCATCCCGAAGTTGGGCTGCTGCCACTGTTTTAAAATACTGCCGCAAAACTAAAACTTCTTTTCGACCAAATTGGCGTTTTGCCTGAGCCTCTGTTAAGCCCACTTGCGCCAGCATCGGCACAGAAAACATCGCCCAAGGAATAGAGCGATAATCTACTCTTAATCTGGGGAAAAATAGGGCATTGTTCAGGGCAATTTTTGCTTCATAATTAGCGATATTGCCAAAATCGTAACCACCAATTACATCACCACAAGCGTAAATGCGGTGATTAGTGGTTTGCAATTTATCATTCACTACTAAGCTACGCCGATACCATTTCACACCTACCGTTGCCAAATTTAGGGATTCAATATTTGGCTGTTGTCCAGTCGCTACTAAAATTTCATCAGTTTCAATAGCCTTATCTCCTGCTTGAATCCACTTTTTATCCTCAATTAGCCTCACCTGAGTTACCGATTTTTCGGTGAAGACGCGTACACCTTCGACTTCCAACTGTGCCTGAAGCAGTATGGCTATTTCAGGGTCAAGATGGGGTAGAAGATATGGATGCTTAACTACTAGCGTTACACTGCAACCAAACCGCGCTAAAGTTTGAGCGATTTCAATGCTTTGGGGAATTCCACCGATAATTACCCAATTTTTGGCTAATGTCTCTCTCTTTAAGGATTGCCAAATATTAGAAAGGGTTAAATAGCCAGTGGCTTGCAATCCTTCAATCTCTGGCATTTCTGAACGCGAACCACTAGCTAGCAAATAAGTACGGGCGCGTAGTAGGCGATTGTTAACGGCAAAAGCCAGTTGGGGTGAAGATTGAAATTGACCGCTGCCAACGATGACATCGACTCCCTGCGCGGCTAGCATGGCCGGGGAATGCTGTTCTTTAAGATTTGAGGCGACGCATTGAGCATACAGCATCGCTTCTTGCCATGCCATAGATATGTGGCATTCTTCTGAGGTATCAGTGTGTCTGGCATGAATACCAAAACCAGAGGCATCATTCAACTTCTGCGCCAGTTTACCGATTTCGGCAAGAGCATGGTGATGAGTAAACCCATAGTCTACTTTAGGTTCCACCAGGGCGACTGTAGCATGTAGTTGGGTTGCAGCAAGAGCAGCGTGGTATCCAGCGAGACTGCCGCCAATAATTACGACATCGTAGTCAATAGTCATTTGTCATTTGTCATTTGTCATTGGGCATAGGGTATTGGGCATGGGGCATGGGGCATTGGGCATGGCTGAAGAATCAATAGTTCTTCTTCCCCTGCTCCCTCTGCCTCCCCTGCCTCCTCTGCTCCCCCTGCCTCCCCTACTCCCCACTCAGCGCTGTTAGTAAGCGTTGGTTATCAGACTCTTCACGTACAGCAACCCGGAAAAAGCGATCGCCTAGTTCTTGAAAGCTGAGGCAATCGCGGATTAAAATCTGGTGATGCTTGAGTAATTGTTGCTGTAACTGCGAAGTTGATTTTTGAGACTTAACCAGTAAAAAGTTAGCAGCACTTGCATGGGGTTGCAATCCTGGTATTTCAGCCAAACCCTGAAAGAGTTGGTTTCGTGCGGGTGGTAGCCATGCCCAGGTTTGCTGTTGAAACTCTGTATCTTGGAGTGCAGCAATTGCCGCCGCTGCCGCGAGGGTGTTTACAGGCCAGGGGTCACGCCATAACTGCCATTTAGCTAGACAATCCGGGTGGGCGATCGCATATCCTAATCGCAGTCCTGGGAGACTGTAAAATTTGGTTAGCGATCGCAATATTACTAAATTCCCATATTCCTGTACCACCGGAATCAGGCTTTGTTCCTCATTGGGTGGCACAAAATCCATAAATGCTTCATCCACCACCACCAAAGCATATTGCTCCAGGTAGGGCAAAATAGACTCCCGCGAAAATAGTTTTCCGGTTGGGTTATGGGGATTATTCAGCAATAGTCCTTTGTCCTTTGTCCTATGTCCTTTGTCGTTTACTAATACTTCTCTACCAGAGGCTGTGCCAACGGCTTGGCTCAGTACAAGTGACCAATGACCAGTGACTAATGACAAAGGACACTCCAGTACTTTAGCGTTGTACGCTGCCAAGGTTCGGTAGTAGTCGCCAAAGGCTGGAGTGATTAAAATTGTCGCGGCTAATTGAGCTAATTCCCTACCTATCAAAGTGAGTAATTCTGCGGAGCCGTTACCCGGCAGAATCCACTCAGAAGGCAATTGATGGAAGTGACTGAGAGCTAGTCTCAGTTCACTATAATTTGGGTCTGGATAGTGCTTAAGATTACCGATTTGGGACTTAATAGCAGCGATCGCACTATTTGGAGGCCCCAATGGACTGATGCTAGCAGAAAAATCCAGAATAGCGTCAGGGGGACAGCCAGCCAGTGCTGCTGCCCAGGCTAAATTTCCCCCGTGTGCAGGTTGCCGCATTGAAAAAGGGTTCCCGAAGACAGAACCTATGCTTTTGGGGGTGCTACCTTTTCTCTAAATAGTTTTCCTGCCGAGAAGGCAGGAACCCTCGTGGCTGGAATTTCCATTTTTTCATTTGTTTTCGGGTTGCGACCTTCACGGGCTTTACGTTCCCGTGATTCAAATGAGCCAAATCCTACCAACGTTACCTTATCACCAGAGGAAACCGCTTCAATAATCGTTTCCAAAGCGGCAGTTAAAACTGCATCCGCTTGTTTCTTGGTAACACTAGCCTTTTCAGCTACGGCATCAACTAATTCACCTTTGTTCATGTCAAACTCCTGAAGGTTTACTTAAGATTTTTTACGGATGCACTTTAGTACATCTGTACTGAAATCTCTGTTCGCGGAAATGCAAAAATCATCCTTTGGGAGTATTTTTACTCAAAACGGCTGTACATCCCATCGGCTCGACTTTTCAATGAATCATTCTAAGGCGTTGTAGCCTGATGTGGATAGATGAAACCATTAATTTATATAGATTTCAGGATGTTTTGTAATATTAGGGTAATTATTTCACTAAAAACCACCCCAAAAGTAGGAAATAATACCTACTAAATCCCGCGTAGGCGTAGCCTGCCGCAGGCATCGCTAAGAAAACAGGGGAGTGGAGAGGTGAGAGATGGTTAGCATTTGTTGGGATTAATTACCAATGTTGAAGAGTTATTGCAATTTTTATGGAAATCAAAAGCTCAGATTCCTGATTTTTCTAAAAAGTCGGGGTTTTGTGGTTCACAAAATACGCCCTATAAATACAACACTGACTCCAAAGGTGCTGGTTAGCCAAACTGCCAAGGTTGGATGTAGTTGAGCATCAATCCAGATATTCATGCAGTCAATCGAGGAAAGTCTGTGCGCCGCGCTGCAAATAACAGACAGGCTTGGATGTCTTCTGGTTCTAAATCAGGAAAATCCTCTAAAATTTCGGCTGAACTCACATTTTCAGCCAGCATCTCTAAAATATCACTTACACAAATTCGCATTCCTCTAATACAGGGACGACCTCCGCATTGCCCAGGATTTTGCGTAATCCGACTCATTAGGCTAGCTTTAGCCATGATTTTACTGTTTCCCACCAGAAATTTTTTGTTGCACCCAAGCCCGAAAAGCACGGGTAGTAGCAATTTCCCCATTTTTCTTCGCTTCTTGGATAAATCGAGGAATTTCCTTCACTAACACAGGCGTAAAAGTAGGGCTGGTTTCGACTTCTGAATATTGCCCACCTGCAAGTGTATAAACTCGCAACACACTGCCGTTATACCGCCAAAATTCCGGGACTCCCATCGCAGCATAAAGCCTCAGCTTGTCTATTGCAGACCTGGAATATTCTACTTCCAGCACAAGGTCAGGGGGTGGGTCAATCGCTATGTCAATATTTTCTTTATCTCGAACTAGGGCTTCATTTTGAATATAGTAGCTACTATCTGGCTCTGCTCCCTTCTCTAAATCATCTCGCGTTAAAGTTAACGAACCAGCGCGTTTAATTTCCCAGCCCAACTCTTCGCACAATACACCAACAAAAGCTTCAATCACACGGTTTAAGTTTTCGTGCGGCATTTGTGGGGTCATAATTTCTATCGTTCCATTGTCATAAGCAAATCGGGAATTACGTTCTGAACCCATTTCAGCCAGCATGGTTTTAAATGTCTGCCAACTGATGTTTTGCAGTAAAACCCTATTTTCTGCGGATGTTGTTATCGCTACCATAGTTTAGTTCTCCGCAACAAACTTTTTCCAGTACTGTACCCCTTAATATTACTGTTAAGAGGATGTTTGAAAAGTCCTGTTTCTGGTAGCAAAAAGTTTTAGATCCCCCCTAACCCCCCTTAAAGAAGGGGGGAACCGGAGTCAAAGTCCCCCTTTTTAAGGGGGATTTAGGGGGATCTAAAAATACCTAAAGTCATAGCGAAATATTTCTCAAACAACCTCTAAGGCTGAACGTAAGAAAGCGATATGATCGAAACGACTACTAGGGGTAATAGATTATGACTCAAGCCATACCAAAACTAGTAACCTTTGAAGATTTTGCAGCGTGGCGACCCGAAGGTGGAAGATATGAATTACATGATGGCGTGATTGTTGAAATGGCACAACCAGTAGGAGACCATGAAGATGTTGTTGGTTTTGTAGCAAGAAAACTAACAGTAGAATTTGACCGATTAAATTTACCTTATACAATCCCCAAAACTGCGCTGATAAAACCAACTAATTCGGAATCTGCCTATTCCCCAGATGTGCTATTACTGAATCGCCCTAATTTAGTGAATGAGCCGCTATGGAAAAAAGAATCAACTGTAAGCCTTGCAGCATCAATTCCTTTAGTAGTTGAGGTAGTTAGTACCAACTGGGATGATGACTACTACACAAAACAGGGTAAGTATGAGGGTATTGGAATTCCTGAATACTGGGTTGTAGATTATCTCGGTCTAGGCGCTAAAAAGTTCACTGGCAACCCTAAACAGCCTACTATATCTATTTATCAATTAATCGATGGTGAATACCAAGTTACTCATTTTAGAGGCACTGACCGCATTATTTCACCTACTTTCCCAGAATTGAATTTAACAGCAGAACAGATTTTTCAAGCTGGAGGTCTACCAACGTAACCACGATCATGATTGTTGTTTTTCCCTACTAAAAAATGCCAGTCAAAGAGGCGTAAATATGAAAATCAAAGAACAAGTTATCGAGGAAATTCAATCAGCATCCGATGGGATTTTGACTGAAACATTTAATTTTTTACGTTTTTTGAAAACAAAGCAAAACCAAGCGCAACAAACACAACATCAAGTAGAGTTTGCTAGTCAGACTACTATTAATTCCACAGGAAGCTCACTTCTAGAACATCTGAAAACTATAGGTACTTGGGAAGGCGATGACTTAGAGGAGTGTCTGAAGCTAGTAATTGCTAGCCGTGGTCAAGCAGAGTTTAATGAAGATAATCCTTTTGAATAATGTACCTAATCGATACAAATCACTGTAGTCTAGCTATTTTAGGTAACGTCAATATATTAAGTCGCCTTGCTGAGGTTGAAAACAGTCTAGTTTCAACTTGTGTCATTGTGCAGGGAGAATTAATAGATATGGCAACACGTTCTCAAAGGCAATAAACTAATTTAGCATTAGTACAAAATTTTATCAAAACAGAATTCAGGAGTCAGGAGTCAGAATTCAGTATGAATTCTGTACGACTGGTGGATGAATCTAGGGGTTTAAGACCCCCGCTAAATCTTCTCTTTCAGAGACGCACTTGCGTTCATTTAGCGGTCTACAATGAGTGGCGGGTCTGAATCCCCCACTCATTGATTCTGACTCCTGGATTCTGGCTTCTGGGTTCTTCTTCAATAGAGGTATTTATATTTATAATATTGATCGGCAAACTGCTAATACTTATGGTCAACTAAAAGCTGCTTTATTCAATCAATTTGCACCAAAAGAAAAAAGCAAGCGCAGAAAAACTAAGATAACTGATTTAGGTTTTGGTGAAAATGACTTATGGATTACTTCTATTGCTCTGCAACAAAATCTCACCATTGTCTCAGCCGATAGCGACTTTCAGCATATTCAACAAGTCAGAACATTATCTGTTGAATCTTGGCTGACAATCTGAAAACTCATATTTTTTCAAATCTTTTTATAAATGACATTTAAACTTAATTCTACTCGTGAACAAGAAGACCCCCGACTTCTTACAGAAGTCGGGGGTCTGAGCCGTTGCCAGAGATAACTTACCTGCTCATTATCTTTATTACCTGCCAGGAGCCTTCAGCCCCCGACGTTCAAGCATTTGCCGCACTTCCGGGCTGGGAGTGTAGTTATAGCCGTAAGAGGAATTCTCAGAGTCATCCATAATTTGAGGTGTGAGCAACACAATCACCTCATTGCGCTGATTATTTCTGTTTGTACTTCTAAACAGCGAACCAATTAGCGGAAGATCACCCAAAATAGGAATCTTGGAGATAGTTGTCCGGTCTGTATCTTGAATGATGCCTGAAAGAATGAGTGTTTGACCATCTCGCAGGCGAATTGTGCCAGAATTTAGCGATCGTTCAGACACCAAAAATATTTGTTGGACATTACCTCCTCCCAAATTTAGATTAGCTGATGATTGAGGTGCTTTAACAATGGGAGCTACAGATAGAGATACAAAACCATTGTCATCAATCCGATCTACTTTGACGGCTAAGGTTAAACCCACATCTGTTTTCTCAGCTGTAATTGTTTGTGAAGCGATACCATCAGCACTAGTTAGTAAACTTGTAATGTTTCCTAGTACTTCCTGGGTCAGCTTGACATTAGCCGTTTGACCTTCTTGCACAATTAAGGTGGGGTCAGTCAAAATCTTGGCATTGCCATTTGTAACCTGAGCCTGTAAGCTAGCAAGAAAACGTTTTGGGAACTGGTATAAGCTTGGTAAGCCCAAGGTAATGGCTGTTGGGTTAATGGCTGTAATACCGGCTGCTTGAGGATTAGAGTTTGCTCCAGCAGTACCTGAAGCTGGGTTATTTGGGTCAAGAAAAATATTTGCGCTACCCAGTGGATTAGTGGTTGTAGGTGTACTAGTTACACTGCTTCTTGCTTCAGCACTAGTAGCTGGTCTAGAACCGCCAAAATTTAGAGATGCGGCACCACCATCATTGCTAAAGTAGTTGTTACCAATTCCAAAGGAAAAACTGGTGTTGTAGTCTTGGGTATTCAATAAGTTAACATCAATAATCTTGACGTTGACTACTACTTGACGACGGCGGATATCAAGCTGAGTTAGTTGAGCCATTGCAATCTCAATCAGTTTAGGAGAGCCAATTAAGGTGAGCGAATTGGTGCGCTCATCTCCTAATGCCTGTAAACCTCTAAGTAATGGGCTAGAGTCTTTAAAATCAGCGCGTTGGGTTTCCAGTCTGGTTTCCGTGGTCGTCTGAGTTTGGGTTATAGGTGCAACTCCAGTACCCACAGGTACGGCACTAACACTAGTAACTTGTCGTTCTCGGCTGACGGCACTTTCTGCTCCCAAGCCCACCAAAAAGTTCAAGGCGGTTCCCACCGTTACCTGATTAAGTCGCATGCTACGCATAATCATGTCACGGGTCGCATTGGGTAGTTTAGGCCCAACAAAAACTGTACGATTACTGCGGTTAGCTTCCAAACCACTTAGGCGCAAGACATAGTTAAACACATCTTGCACTGGCTCGTTTTCTATATCTAGGGAAATAGTTTGAGAAACTGCTGGTGCATTAGCAGCACCACCTTGCTGACCTCCAGCAGCTTGCTCACCTCCGATATAAGCCAGATTTAAATTAGCAGCACGGGCAAGCAATGACAAAACCTCACGCACCGGCGCATCTCGCAGCACTAAACGAGGTACACGTTCCTGACTTCCTAAGTCAATGGTGCTAGGAGAAGCATCAGTATTAGAAATAGCAATATCTCCTACTGGTGGGGCAACGGCTCTAGGTAAGAAAGGTGGAGCCTGACTCACAGGTTGACCTGGCCCTGCGGCTTGTGCAGGTTGCCCGTTAATGGTGATTTCCGGGTTGGGAACGAGAACCCCTGAATTTTGACCAGATTGGGCTGGAGTCGTAACAGGCGATGCTGTGGATGTTGGCGCTGTTGGCGTTGGTGCTGATGCTATAGTGCCTGACGATGGGCTAAAGCTGAGTGTAATTCCATTTTGCGATCGCACCACAGGTTGACTGCTAGGTACGTTGTTATTGCCAGTTACCGTTACTCGGATACTATTGGCATCAAGCTGATTAACCTCAACAGATGCAATTCCTGGTGCTGGGCTATCTTGCCGAAAGCTATTACCTTGTGGTAATCGTAATTGAGTATTGATAATATCTGCGACTAAAGCCTTACCTCTTTTTGTAGTGAAAACTTGGGGGCGCGACCCAGAAGAAGTTTTCAACGCAACGCTAATTCCACCATTAACTGGATTTAACTGGACATTAGTAACTTGACTAAGTTGTGCCCAAACTGGTTGAGCTGCCAGAAATACAAAAGCGGCAGTACCTAAAATAAAACTATTACCGTGAAGCTGTTTCACAGTTCATTCCTCACCTTATAAAACCTTGTTTACAAACAATTTTGAGTAGTTAAATCGCAGTTAAAAACCGCACGCCAACCAAGTGCTACCCTGCGGGAACGCTAAGAGCGAACAAGTCGGGCATTGCCCGTCCAACGCACTGGCTCGTCTACACAAACGAAACCCACCTCCGTGGGTCTCAAACCCTCTTTTTTTCTTGAATCCACGGAGACAGACTACCTTGTGGGAAGGCTTTGCCTACATTTGTGTAGCCGTGAATTCTATTGCCCTGGCTCTAAGTTCACTACTTTTTCGAGGCAGCTTTAGCGGCTGCGGCTGCGGCTATTTCTTCTGAACTAAGTGGCATCAATACCTGTAATTGGAATGATGTATTAATCGCTGCTGGGCCTACCTGCACAGGCGTTTTATCCAATGCGGATCTTGACTCTACTGGAGCCAAACTTGATTGATAATCTTTAACTATTAACAAAGGCTGCAAACGCTCAATGTTACGAATTATCGATTGTGTTTGTTCATAAGTTCCTATAATTTCGGCATTGATACTACTGCGTTGCAGCTTGCCGTCAACTAATACTCCTAGAGTTCCATCGTTAACTGGTTCTGGTTTTTGAGAAACTGGCACAAATTTCTTCAATTTGGCTCTCACTGCATTAACAGAAGTTGGAATATTGCCAGACTCAACTAAGCGGTTCATATCCAACAGCAATGTATCTAAGCTTTTTTCGTTAGCAAATAAACCTAAAACCTGAACTTTTTGCTGCTTTGCTTGCGCTAGCTCGTCTTTAACTTTGTCAATCTGTTTGATATTGGCTTTTTTTTCGTCAATTTGCCCTTGCAATTCAGAGCTTTTAGCTTGCTGCTGCTGATAGCTTTCCCAAGCTGGCATCAACAGGTTTAAAAATATATAACCTGCTCCCGCTAAACCAATTACTCCCACCAATATCCCAATGATTTTTGGTGTGAAAGCAATACCAAATAGCACGGGGGATGCGGGCGTTGCCTCATCAAATTCCCCACCATGTTCGGCAAAATTTAAATCATCACTCAGCGTCATTTTGAAATGACTCCTGTTTGTTGCATATTACGAATTCGAGTCACTAATCCCACTGTGCCTTTTTTTTCTAACTCCCGAATTAATTCTGAAGCTGGAACATCGCTCATGCCCGATTGAATAGTGTATTGAACTACTTGGGGTGGCTTAATTACTACACCATTAGTAGGTCTATCCGCACCTGGCATTAAGGGAAGATCAATTAACGTAGCTGTCACAATTCTGCTTTCTGTGGGCTTCAAAAACCGAGATTGTTGTAAACTTAATAAGAAATCATTGACATCGTTAAAAGACCGAGCCAATCCGGTAATTTCTAATCCCCCGGCGGGATTATTTGCTGGCTGACCTGCTGTTGCCACAACAGGTGGGAGTTGCTTAATATTCTCAATTTGTACTGCCGCAGGGATGCGATCGCGCAAATCTTGCAGCATTGCCGACCAAGGACGAATCTGATCGAATACAGTGACTAAAGCTTGAGTTTCCCCTTGAACTGCCTTCGTCTCGGCTTTAATTTTGTTCAAATTTCCGATTTCTGTATCTAACCTCTTGCTTTCTTGGTCTAGTTGTGCGATTTGACCATCTAATTCCACAATCTTCCCTTGCAACAACCACCAACCAATTCCCAATAAAGCTGGAAGAACTACACCTACTGCAACTCCCGCATACAGTAGTGTCAAATCCCCCGTAGGAAACTTTAGGGATATTCCTCCCGATCTCTCAGGCTTTTTCTGGTATGCTGGACGGTCTTTAAGAAAGTTAACATCTAGGCTATACATTTTTTTACACCTCCCGCATTCCTAGACCGAGTATGATCGCTAAACCAGAGCGTTGTACCTGTGGAAATTTATCAGTGTCAACTTCCAAAGCCAAAGCCCCGATTGGATCTATTTGGGTAGTTGGCAAACTCAATCGTTGGGTAAAAAACTCATCTAGCTGTTGGAGTCCACCTCCAGGCCCAGCTAATATAATCTGCGCTACCTCCAAATTTTCACTTTGATTGAGGTAAAAATCGATGGAACGGCGCAGTTCATCTGTTAGTTCTGCCAATACTCTCAATATGGCAGCCATACCAGGATCAACTTCGGTAACACCAGTTTTCCCGCCGTCTAAGGGAGTTTGGGGAATGACCATGCCGTGTAACAGTTCCATATCTCGTGATGTGGGTAAGCTCATTGCCCTTGCTAAGGCAGTTTGCATTTGATAAGTCCCGATTGGGACTGTGCGCGAAAATTGCGGCACTCCGTTAACGATGATGGCAATTTCTGTACTATCGAACTCAATATCAACGAGTACTGCTGCTTCTTGCGGCCCAAATTGTCGCAATTGTTCACGAATAGTCCGAATTAAAGCAAAACTGTTAATTTCTAAAACATCAATTTGTAATCCTGCCTGCTCGAAAGTACTTATATAGGTATCGGTTATCTCCTTGCGGGTGGCTACTAAAAGTACGTGTACCTTTTCAATGCCATCTTCATCTACAAAATACCCAAGTTTTTGATAATCTACATCAGCCTCTTCACGAGGATAAGGTAAATACAAACCTGCTTCATGGTTCAACACCATTTCTCGCAGTTCTTTGTCATCCAACTCTGCTGGCACTGGTATGATCCGAACGATGGAATCTCGCCCTGGTACACCAGTGGCAACGCGAGAAGTTTTGATTTTGCTCTCAGCTAGCGCCTGCTGGATTAATTGCGCCATTGCTGCGGGGTCGGTGATTTGACCATCGGTAACAATACCTTCTGGAACTGCTACCGATGTAAAGGTTTCTAGTTTCAAGCCTTGACGCTGTTTGCGTAGCTGAACTACATTTACCCGTTCGGGAGCAAGTTCAATGCCGACCCCTTTATTTGATTTGTCAAACAGACTTTTGAAGCTTTTTACCACAGTTGTGCCCGCTGGACTGCTAAATTGGAAATTTAATTTTGTTGTGGTGGAGACGTAATATGTTACGTCTTTACAGGTAATTTATTTAGCCTATAATCTCGACAATTCTGTCTAAGCTTTTCACACTCAGCAAGCGTAAAAATACTGGGAACATGATTCAATTACGAAAATTTAAACAACTTATTGCTTTTACACTGGTGGGCTTATTAACCAGTTGGATTGTAAGTTGCAGCACAGGGAATGTTAGTACAACTACAAAACAAGCTAATTCAGGAGCGGCAACTGTTGAATTTTGGACGATGCAACTCCAACCTCAATTTAACGACTACTTCAAAAACCTAATTACGAATTTTGAATCGGAAAATCCAGGTATAAAGATTAACTGGGTCGATGTACCTTGGGCAGCAATGGAGAACAAAATATTAACAGCTGTCTCCGCAAAAACGCCACCTGATGTGGTTAACTTGAATCCGGGTTTTGCTTCCCAACTTGCGGGGCGAAATGCCTGGTTAGATTTAGACGCAAAAATCCCAAACGATGTACGTTCCTCCTATCTACCGAATATCTGGAAAGCAAGCATACTTAATGGCAAAAGTTTTGGGATTCCCTGGTATCTCACCACACGGCTAACCATTTATAACACTGGTTTGTTAAAACAGGCAGGTATCAATAAAGTCCCTGCAACCTACGCAGAATTGGCACAAGCAGCGCAACAAATTAAAGATAAGACAGGGAAGTATGCCTTTTTTGTGACTTTTGTACCGCAAGATTCTGGTGAAGTGCTGGAATCTTTCGTGCAAATGGGAGTCACCCTAATAGATGCTGAAGGAAAAGCGGCGTTTAATTCAGCACTAGGTAAGGCAGCATTTCAATACTGGGTAGACTTGTATAAAAAAGGGTTGCTTCCGAAAGAAGCTTTAACCCAAGGACATCGCCACGCGATCGATTTATACCAATCTGGAGAGACTGCGTTTCTTGCTTCTGGACCAGAGTTTCTGAAAACGATCGCAAATAATGCCCCAAAAATTGCTCAAGCTTCAGAAATAGCACCTCAACTCACTGGTGACACAGGTAAGAAAAATGTCGCGGTGATGAACATAGTTATTCCCCGCGATAGCAAACAACCAGATGGCGCTGTGAAGTTTGCTTTATTTGTTACCAATGACAAAAATCAGTTAGCTTTTGCTAAAGCTGCAAATGTGCTACCTTCTACAATCAAAGCATTGTCTGATAGTTACTTTAAAGATGTTCCAGCTAATGCTTCAACAGTAGAAAAAGCGCGGGTTATTACTGCCGAGCAACTGCAACAAGCAGAAATATTAACCCCTACTTTGAAGGATTTTAACAAACTACAAAAGGCAGTTTACGAAAACTTGCAAGCAGCAATGTTAGACCAAAAAAACGTAGATAAAGCCGTAGAAGATGCGGCGCAGGAGTGGAACAGTACTAGGAGTTAGGAGACAAACGAAAAATAGCTAAATAAAGTATCTGTAGGGTGTGTTATCGCATAGCGTAACGCACCAAAGCCTTTGGACGGTGCGTTATGCCTTTGGCTAACGCACCCTACGTATATTTCTGGTGTAAAAAATAGAGGGCGGTATAAGTTATGGGACACAGAGCAAATCTGATTCTTGTCGAAAGCGGTAAGTACCAGTTGTTCTACAATCATTGGTGCGCTAATACAATATATCGCGATTTGTTTTGGGGCGTGGAACACGCCGTCGAGTTCATTCGAGCGCAGGAGGAAGTTGACGAATCGGGTTGGCTTGACGAGGTGTGGGCAGAAGGCGGCGCGGTGGTCGATCTTGACAAGCAAGTTTTTCTGATTTTTGCAGGAGAGGACATTGCCTCTAACGTTCAATTGCGCCGAGTGTATCTCGACGTTTTGCGCTCTGTCTGGCAGGGGTGGCAAGTGCAATGGGCTTACGAGGGAATTGCCGACATGGCGAACTACGTCGGCTTCCCGCGCGAAAATGTTTTAGTTGAAGTAGAAAGCGAAGACGTTTTGCGATTCGAGGTGTTGCAACAGCAACACCTCGACTGGATCGACACGGTGGCGAGCATTGTCACCGAAGACAAGGCGGTAAAGCTGTTTCCGCTTTACGACTATACGGAAGACTATCTCTACTATGGAAGTCCGTTGCTTGCCGCGATTCGTGAATATCAAGGCTTAGACGATCTAATAATTGCCGACGGCGACCCATTTCCCCGCGGCGGGTTTCATCTTGATATCATGGCAAGAACGCTCGAATTTTGGGTAGCGCCAAGCATACCCGACATTAAAAACCGCGTGCGGCGAAAGTGGCAAGGTTGGAGCGTGCAGTCTACATCGCGACCGATTCGAGTTTCAGGCGGAGCGAACAAGCGGGCGACTGCGGTTTCCCACCGGATTTGAACGCGACTTGAAAACGGAAATCGAAACGATGCTGTTGGGCGAGATGGCAATAAGCGAAGCCGAATTGATTTTACAAATGGTTCAAGCTCGCTTGGAGGAAGGGCAAAAGGTCAAGGTAAACCCGTGGATAATGGCGGACGTTCGCCTTGACGTGGATTTAATGCAGCGGGAAGAGATTTTGAACCGGGCGTTCGAGGCGTTGTCGCAGAAACAAAAGAACTAATGACTGGACTTTAGAGAGTCATTTTGTACTTCTTAGTCTAAAGTACAGTTATTAGACCTCTTGCATAAATCAAAAATAAGAACCTCACCCTGCATTTGAGTAAGGTAGATGTGCGTAGGCATCACCTTTACGGGGTGACAAATTCAAGCTAGGAAAAATTAAATTGTACCTCAACAGCGATGCCTGCGGCGGGCTATGCCTACGTACTCATCCTCAGCAGCGAGTAGAACTATCCGCTTCTATATAAGACGCACTCGCGTTTGCGTCTACATGAATTGCCACTACAGCTTGTAGTTTTGCCTAAATCCTGTAGGCGTATCTTCAAAAATAAATGGCGTTAGTATCTCAACTTTGAACATTTGCAGCAAATGTTATTTTATGTATAAGAAAGGCTTAAGTATTTGCAAGAAATGTATAATCATTTGCTGCAATTGCTTTAACCTTTGTAACAAATACTCTTACATATATAAGAAAGGCTTAAGTATTTGCAAGAAATGTATAATCATTTGCTGCAATTGCTTTAACCTTTGCAACAAATACTCTTACATATATAAGAAAGGCTTAAGCAATTGCAACAATCATTGTAGTGAACTTATAGATATAGCTGTTGCTAAAAAATCGCCGACTAAATAAAGGGAACCACACAAAACGATTAAATCGTCTGTGGTTGAGGTTGCGGTTTCTAGTGCGGTGAATAAATCTGGATGGATTTGACGATCGCTTAATTCGGGACAAAGGCTGTAAGCTAGGTTTGATAGGTAGTCTAAATCAGCAGAAGTTCTACCCGGCCAAGGTTCTACGGGGATTGGCACTAAAAAAAGGCGATCGCCTGGCCGCAGTAGGGCGGTAAAAATATCTGCATGATCCTTATCGGCAAACATTCCTATAACCCAATTAACGGGTTTGTGATTAACTGCATCTAAGCTATCAATATACTGGCGGAGAACTTGGGCTGCGGCGGTATTGTGAGCGCCATCAACTAATAATTTATGGTTGTTCCAAGTAGCCCATTGCATCCGCCCTGGCCATTGAGTTTTTGCCATGCCATTAATTATGGCTTCTTCAGAAATCTGCCAACCTTGTTGTTGGAGAATTTCTAAAGCGGCTATTGCCAAAGCTGAATTACTTAACTGAATTTGTCCCGCTAATGGTAATGGGTATTTAATTAATTTAGAATTTTCAATTGTTTCGTACTCTGCCCATCCTGTAGCGATTTGACGGGAGGGTTGAGGTGTAAAAATCGGGCATTGTAATTCTAAAGCACGCGATCGCACCACTTTCTCTGCCTCTGGTGGCAATGTCCCAACCACAACCGCACATCCAGGTTTGAGAATACCAGCTTTTTCTCTAGCAATATCAGCGATGGTAGGGCCAAGTTGCTGCCAGTGTTCGCGGCTAATGGAAGTGATGAGCGTCACCAAAGGTTCCAAGCAGACATTGGTAGCATCCAAGCGCCCTCCTAGTCCGACTTCTATCACAGCCACATCAACTTGCTGCTGGGCAAAATATAACCAAGCAGCTGCCGTAATTACTTCAAACTGAGTTGGGTTGCCATACTTCTGTGATAAGGCTTGATCACCCCTTAAAAAGGGGGAAACATAGCCCCTCTTTTTAAGGGGGGTTGGGGGGATCTCCTCGTCACCAGCAAGAATAGCCGTTTGTACTTTTTCTAATAATTGGCTCAATTCCTCAGAAGAAATTGGCTGTTCATTCAGACAAATACGTTCCGTCCAATCGATTAAATGGGGGGAAGTGTAGCGTCCTGTACGATAACCAGCCTCAGTAAGTACCGAGGAAATATAGGCACAAACTGAACCTTTGCCATTAGTGCCAGCAACATGAATTACTGGCACTTGGTGATGAGGATTGCCGAGATTTGCTAAAAGGTTGAGGATGCGATCGAGTCCCAGGTGGACACCAAAGCGTTGCAGGGGTTGGATTACAGAGTCGATATCCAAGGGAGGAAGAGTGGGGGATGAGGAGGCGGGGGAGGCAGGGGAGGTAGGGGGAGAAGAACTATTAATTATTGTCCAATGCCCAATGTCCCATGCCCAATTAATCATTATGAATAAAACCGACTGCCTCTGTGAAGAGAAACAGTCGGTTCAAAATTGATATTATTGAGCCGAATTTAAGCTTCTCTATCCAAAAAGCCTTGGATTTGTCTTAAAGCCGCAGCGCCAATATTAAAGACTGCCCAGCTAGCAGCAATGACAACTGGTGCTAAAACGATCGCTATACGGTAATCGATATCCATATCTAGAACCCCTCTCTTAAGTAGAAATTAAAGTTTTGTCAACTGCTCTCATTTTTATTTTTAGCTGAAGTGGGCAACTTTTCCAAGTAGATATGTAAAGAATGATTAAATTATGAGGCATTGGGCATTGGTTATTCGCCTTATCTTCCTCATTTCCCTCATCCTCCCCTACCTCCCCTACCTCCCCTGCTCCCCCTGCTCCCCCTGCTTTCCACTCCCTAAGCCTTGCTAAAACCAATATCAGTACCTTTATCAGCATGAACTAAAGCTAACTTTTGGTAACGTTTAGCGTGTTCAATCAGTTCTGCGGCTTCAACATCTGTTACTTGGCGTAACACTTTGCCAGGAATGCCCACAACTAGGGACAAAGGCGGTACATTTTTAGTTACCACTGCGCCAGCACCGATAATACTGCCAGCGCCCACTCTTACCCCGTCTAAAATCACTGCGCCAATGCCAATCAAACTTCCACGCTCAATGTAAGCGGAATGTACCACAGCACGATGCCCAACGGTAACGTGATCTTCTAAAATTGTTGGAAAACCAGGATCGCCATGTAAAATTGCACCATCCTGAATATTTGTGTATTCGCCAATTTCAATTCGTTCTACATCTCCCCTAACCACTGCTCCATACCAAATGCTCACTCCTGCTGCTATATTTACTGAACCCATAACAACAGCATTGGCTGCGATGAAGGCAGCTTGAGAAAAATCAGGAGATGTCCAGTAAGAAGCGGTAGACACGATAGAATATGAATATGGTACCCAGGAACACTGGAGAAACTCCAACCTTTGAGGCTGGTTGCACAACTAGGATATCACAGCGTCAAGCCTCTACACTGAGGAAAACACTAGTGAACAATGTTCCTGCTGCAACCTCGTGTCTGTGCAGCAGTGAGCAAGTAACCGAAAGCAAAAGTGGTGGAGCCAAAGTGTATAATAAAATACACTAATGCTGGTGAAGACAAAATTATGTTTGTACGCACTTCATGATGAATCCAGGCTTGCAGTACCCGATGTTTGGGCCGGAAATACAGTGTCCCCATTGTCGCCAGACTATTCCGGCGCTGACACTCACAGATACCTATTTGTGTCCGCGTCATGGCGCGTTTGAAGCTAATCCTAAAAATGGAGAGTTAATCCATTTGCAATCGGGGCGTCATTGGCGGAGGTGGAATAATGAATGGTATAGACAGCATACTCATCCCGATGGTATTCGGTTTGAGATTCACGAAGCATTAGACAAGCTGTATACCCAAGGTTTTCGAGCAACACGAGTAGTTATTGCTCGACGCTATCAGGAATTGATGAGTGGCTACTTGGAACGCAGCACACCTTGGCGTTCTGGACAAACAGAAGCTACTGCTACGCGTTTGTACGGCTTACCCGTGGAGTTTAGCCCCGATGCCTCAGATGATCCCTGTTGGGAAGTGATTAATTTTGACTTGGAAAAAGAGCCTGGCGTCCCTGTGCGCTACCCCTATTTCAGGTTGTTTGAGTAAATGGTCATTTGTCATTAGTCATTTGTCATTAGTGAATAACAAAGGACAAATGGCTAAGGACTAAGGACTAAGGACTAATTATGCACCACGCTTCTATTCGGACTGCGAATATTCATCGAGCGATCGCTTTCTACGAACATTTAGGGTTTACAATCTCAGAACGCTTTACCACAGGCTATACCCTAGCTTGCTGGATGGAAGGATTGGGCGGCAGAATTGAACTGATCCAAATTCCCGAACCAAAACCAGCCCCAGATGCGTTTGCTGATGAGCATTATGTGGGGTATTATCATCTCTCGTTCGATTTAACTGAGATTACACCAGATTTACCTAGCTGGTTGAGAAATTTACAAGAACGTGTGTCACTGGCGGCTGAGAGTCAACCCGAAGAATTACAACTGTTGAAAGTACTTTTAGAACCGACACAACAGCAAATAGGCGATCGCATTTACGAAGTGGCTTTCATTGCCGATACCGATGGCTTACCTCTCGAATTCATTCGGGTTTTAGCAAAACTCCCATAATTTAGCTTTTTTATTACCTTTATTGCTAATATATTGTTTTTCTGTATTGTTACTGAGGTAACAGATTTTTTGGACAGATTAAACTATCGTCACTTCTCCAAAAAACTATGTAATTTAATTTACAGATATATCTGCTAAATATATGTATGGATTTTCGAGATTTTATAAATATCCCTTGCCGTTATTATTTTTAAGCTTATGGCTAGTAGCAGTTTTTTTGTTGAGCAATAAACCTGCTCATAGCCAACATTCAGCCATATTTAATAAAGAAAAATATCAATCAACCTTGCTAGCAAAAAGAATAATGCCCTCAACACTGACACAAAATGTCCGTAAAACAGTGCTGGAGAATGGTCTAACTGTCCTGACAAAGGAAGTGCATACTGCGCCAGTAGTGACGGTGCAGGTATGGTACAAGGTTGGCTCACGCAACGAAGAACCAGGGGTGAATGGCATTGCCCACCAGTTGGAACACATGATGTTTAAAGGTACTTTAAACCGTCCAATTCAATTTGGTCGTTTGTTTAGTGCTTTGGGTAGTGATTCCAATGCTTTCACCAGCTACGATCAAACTGCATATTACGGCACTGTGGAACGAAACAAGCTGAAAGCGCTCTTAGTGCTGGAAGCAGACAGGATGCAAAATTCCCAGATTGAGCCAGAACAACTGGCGAGTGAAAAGCGGGTAGTAATTTCTGAGTTGCAGGGTTACGAAAATAGTCCAGAATATCGCCTCAATCGTGCTGTCATGCAGGCGGCGTTTCCCAATCATGCTTATGGGTTGCCTGTGGGTGGTACTAAAGCTGATGTCGAGAAATTTGAAGTTGAACAGGTACAGAAATATTACCGTAATTTTTATAGTCCCGATAATGCCGTCTTAGTATTAGTTGGAGATTTTCAAACTGCAAACACCCTCGAAACAATTAAAGAGGTATTTGGCAAACTGGCCAGGAGGCAGGAGGCAGGGGGCAGGGAGCAGGGGGCAGGAGTTATTTCTTCCTCATCTCCATTACTCAGCACTCAGGGCAGGCTAAACCTTAGCTATCCGCTAACAGCACTCAGCACTCCCATCGTATTGCGAGAACCGGGAGCAGGGCGGCTGTTACAAGTTGTGTATCCGTTACCGGATGCAAATCAACCGGATGTGCCTGCGCTGGATGTAATGGATTACATTTTGACAGAAGGGCGGAATTCTAAACTTTATCAGGCATTGGTGGAATCAGGTTTAGCTAGTGAATTAACAGCCTCCGTTACCAGTTTGCGAGAATCTGGCTGGTATGAAGTGTTGGTGACGGCTGGTTCTAAACAAGATTTGAAAAAAATTGACTCAGCGTTGAGTAACGCGATCGCTAATGTAGCAGAAAAAGGCGTGACCTCTGAAGAAGTTGAACGAGCCAAAACTCAATTAACAGCAGATGTAATTTTGAGTAACCGTGATATCACTTCTCAAGCAATGCGCTTGGGCACTGATGAGACAACTGTTGGTGATTATCGCTACACAGACCGCTATTTGGCAGCTGTTCGTTTGGTGAAGCCGAAGGATATTGTCGCTGTCATTAACAAATATCTGACAAAAGAAGTACGAGCAGTAGGCTTTTTTGAACCAACCCAGCAACTGATAACAGAAGTTGGTGATAAACCAGACTCAGCCCAAACTACAGAGAATTTCTCTCCTGGCGTACCTGTGCTTCCTTCTGAGGTAATGAAATACTTACCGCCTGTGGATGCGGCTACAGATGCTTTGTTTATCTCTCATAGAGAAGACATCCCCCAAGTCTTACCAGATGAATTTAAATTTCCCAATGGACTGCGGATATTACTGTTACCAGATCATAGTACTCCTACCGTTACCCTGAGCGGCCATATTCAAGCTGGGACGGAATTTGATCCAGAGAATAAAGCTGGATTGGCTGCTTTTGTGGCAGAAAATTTGCTAAGTGGCACTAAAAGCAAGGATGTCTTAACTATTGCCAAAGTATTGGCAGAACGAGGGGCGAGTTTAGATTTTCACGCTAACCGAGAAGGTGTGCATATTGAAGGTGATAGTTTAGCAGAGGATTTGCCCGTACTCCTGGAGATATTGGCAGATGTTGTTAAAAACAGTACCTTTCCACTCAAAGAATTGGAATTGCATCGCCAACAAACTTTAACTGATCTGCAACAGGAATTAGATGAACCATCAGAAGTAGCCAGAAGAATATTTGTTCAGTCAATTTATCCGAAAAAACATCCCTTACACGCCTTTCCTACCGAGGATAGTTTACAGCAGATTCAGCGCCGGGATGTGATTGATTTTAAAGCTAAACATTATCGTCCAGATACAACAGTGCTAGCGCTGGTGGGAGATTTTGATCTAGACAAAGTGCGATCGCTAATTAAAAATGAGTTTGGTAATTGGGAAGTTAGCGGCGAAGCACCCACATTAAAATATCCCCCGGTGTCAATGCCACAGAAAATAGTCAGTGTCAACCCAGTTTTACCAGGTAAAGCCCAAGCTGTGACATATATGGGTTACACAGGTATAAACCGTTATGATCCTCGGTTTCATGCAGCCTTAGTATTGAATCAGATTTTGGGAGGCGATACCTTATCTAGTAAACTGGGTGCAGAAGTGCGCGATCGCCAAGGTTTAAGCTATGGAATTTATAGCTCCTTCCAAGCCGGGAAGAATGCAGGCACATTTTTGATAGAAATGCAAACTAGTCCTGAAGATAGCAGTAAAGCGATCGCTAGTACCCGCGAAATCTTACAGCAAATCCATCAACAAGGTGTTACCGCACTAGAAGTAGAAACAGCTAAACGCACCCTCATCAGCAGCTACAATGTTTCTCTGGCAAACCCAGAAGAATTAACAGATAGAATTCTGATTAATGAAGTGTATGGATTAGATAAACGAGAATTGCACTCCTTCACTGATAAAATCCAGAAAGTCACTCTTGACCAAGTTAATCAAGCAGCTCGTGAGTTACTCCATCCAAATCAAATCGTAGTCGTTACTGCTGGGCCATCTGTATTGGCAGGGAGAAACATTAGGTAGTGCAATGTCCAAGCTATTGAGGGTTTGTAGTAAAGATAGGACTTACGCAAAATATCTTTCAAACTCTGATTTCTCCGTGCCGCGCCAGTTGCTACAAGTCGGGGAACCCGCCCAACGCACTGGCTTCTCTGTGCCTCTGCGGTAGCCTGCGGCAAGCCGTTCGCGTAGCGTCTCGTAGAGAAGCGTCTACGTTATTCCGTAACTCGTGTGTAAGTCCTAAAGGACTTTAGTGCTTAAAAAACAAGGACTAAAGCAAAAATACTAAGCGATTAGAAATCGCGGCTACACAAACGAACGCGAGTGCGTCTCGCAGAGAAGTCCGTCTACGCGGACTCAAAGAATTTGAAACCCACGGAAGTGGGTTTTGTTTGTATAGCTGCGAATTCCATTCGCCAGGACAGGCGTGTTTTTACACTCATTGAGATGCTCCCCTTGCTTATCCATCAATTTAAATTTGACACACTAGTAGAGATGGGTCTTAGGCATGGATAATATAAAGAATGGGTAAGTGGTTTTTACCGCTACCTATTAATAGCATTGGCTTTTGATAACTAGTAATGAAAATTTACAAACATTTTTACAAAATTGTAATTAAATATCTTACTTTCCCAAGTTCTGCTTGGCTGCAAATATTACGGTGGAACTATGTGATATTAACGTTACTGCTGGGAATTAATTTCATCGCTGCTACTCCAGTAATGGCAGCAAATTTGTCTGACGATTTGCTCAAACAACCAGCTATACAAATTACAGTTAGCTTGGGTAATGCGGTTAACGAACTCAAGTTTGAGCCAAATCATTTAGAATTTCTGGCAGGCAAACGTTATCAACTGCGGCTTACTAATCCCAGCCAACTGAAGCATTATTTTACTGCTAAAGATTTTGCCGATGGCATCTGGACACAAAAAGTCCAAGCAGGAAAAGTAGAAATCAAAGGAGCCATTCACGAACTGGAACTAAAACCAGGTGCTGAGGCAGAATGGGTATTTGTACCCCTGAAATCTGGTACTTATGGTTTGCGTTGTCCAATACCAGGACATACAGAAGCAGGTATGACGGGAGAAATTGCCATCAAGAATTAAAAATTATCCAACTCAGTATTTGACAGCGATCTAATGTTTCAATTAAAGAAAATTTATCTCAGTCACATAGTGTGCAGCGAAAAATACGTTATAGCGATTTTGATTAAAGCTCAACATATTAGGAGTAGCTGAACGTGTTATTATATATACGTTAGCGGCTCAACTGGAAGAATCCCTATCAGGGATTAAAGTAACTTAAATTATAGATATTATTTCTCAAGTAATCTAGAGAAAGCATTGATACTTCAGCCTCAAAGCCACCAGTAATTATTAATTTCCTATGAACATTTTCAGTAACTTACTTCCTCAAGCAACTCAGCCTGGAACATCAAAAAAGCAACGCCGAGGAATTGAAATTAAATCGCCGCGTGAAATTGAAATCATGCGGCAATCAGCGACAATTGTGGCAACTGTTTTAAAAGAAATTTCTGAGCTAGTAAAACCAGGAATGACCACAGCTGATTTGGATGCTTATGCAGAAAAACGCATCCGCGAAATGGGTGCAACACCAAGTTTTAAAGGATATCACGGTTTTCCTGGTTCTATCTGTTCCAGCATTAACAATGAAGCAGTGCATGGCATTCCTAGTCCCAAGAAAGTGATTCGGGTGGGAGATGTATTAAAAGTAGATACGGGTGCTTATTATCAAGGCTTTCATGGTGATTCTTGCATTTCAATTGCTGTCGGTGAAGTAACCCAAGAAGCTGCTAAACTAATTTGCGTAGCAGAAGAAGCTTTATATAAGGGCATTGAACAAGTTAAGGCGGGTGCATACTTACTTGACTTAGCTGGAGCAATTGAAGACCATGTGAAAGTTAACGGCTTTAGTATAGTCGAAGAGTTCACTGGACACGGTGTCGGTCGAAACCTACATGAAGAACCTTCAGTATTCAACTACCGTACCCGCGAAATGCCAAATGTTAAACTTCGTGCGGGGATGACGCTGGCAATTGAGCCAATTTTAAATGCGGGTTCTAGACACACCCGAACACTATCTGACCGTTGGACAGCAGTCACTGTAGATAATTCTTTGTCGGCTCAGTTTGAGCATACAGTTTTGGTGACGGAGACTGGTTATGAGATTTTGACTGACCGTTCTAAAGTCTAATTGTTAGTAGTTTCTTAAGCTTAGTTTTTAGTGTTTGTAGTAAGCACTTTAGTTCTTAGAAAATAAGGACTAAAGTTCTTACTACGAACTTACTTACATATAAATTGAAATTTGATAGACTAAAAATATTTCAGTTTCGAAAATGTACCTCATCTGATCGAGAAACGCTATATTTGGCTGATAGCCGTATAGTTAGTTTTATAAATAGGAAGCGTTTCTTTAGCTTGTATATAGACAGACGTACTCTCTGGAATTGCTTCTAATAAATTGATTGCTTGCTGCCATTTCTATTTTGCTTGCTGCCGATTTAGTAGCGGATAAGGTGAATTTGGAACAAATAAATTAGCTTCTGTTGCCAGCTTTTGCGCTGATTCTAAGTCTGCTAAGGCTTGCTTTTCAACTAAGACTCTTTGACTGATAGATTTATAGTTCATCTGATAGTAAGCCAATTTTTTCTTTGCCTGCTCAGAAACTGATGTTTCATCAGGAATACTATCTAACAGAATTATTGCCTGATGCCATTTGTTTTGTGCTTGTTGCCAGACTTTTAAAGGATGAGGTGGCTTTTGAACTAGAGAAGCAGCCGCCATACCGAGTTTTTGAGCAGATTTAAATTTAGCATTCGCACTTTCTTCTTGAGTTAAACTCAGATTTATCTGTTGCAATTGTGGACTTCGATCTTTAATTTTCCAACCACAAAAACCTAAGATTAACAAAGTTGAGGTTATAACCAAAGTCGAAGGTATTATTTTTTGTGTGGAAAGCTTTGGTACTATTTTTATTTGCTGACTAATAGTTGCGTCTTTACTACTTTTTTGTTCAATCTTTTTTAAGGCTTGTTCTGCTTCTTCCTTTAAAATGTCACTCTGAATAATTAAAGCTGCACTTTCTTCTTGGAAAAAATCACAATCATTCAGGATATCTGTCAATTCTTGAAAATTTCCGTCACTCGATATAATTAACTCGTGGTCATCATCTAACCACTCTAAAGCAAAGCTAGATTTACCATAAAAAGCGGATACTCCTAATAAAATATTTAATAAACTACGACTAGTTTTAATAGTATTAAATATATAGTTTAATTTTTCTTGAAACTGTAATAGCTCTCTTTGAGAATTGCTGATTTTTTGAATTTGACGTTGTAAAATATTAGAGTTGTCAAGGTCTAAGTTAATTTTTAAATTGTCAGCAAGTGCTTTAAAAGCATTGGGTATGCTTGGATAATTAATATCACAATTGAGTTTATTGACTAATTGAATATCACTGAGAATATCAGTGGCTATTGCTTGCAAAAAATAACCCCATTCAATCCAGGTATCAATTTTTGGTTGTAAATCAGCTAAGGTGATTTTAGTTTTAGAATTGCCAAATTTCTCTGCGATCGCTGGATCTACTAATCCCATCATCGGGATAGTTGCTAATCTAGGAAGTGTTGCGATCGCAGAACTTTTTGCGTTATTAAATCTCAATTCTTGAACAATTAATTGTTTAATATTCCGTAGTTTTTCCTGAGCATTATTAATCAGAATAATTTGTCCCATAATTTCGTTAGAATCGCCAATGATTAGTTTTAGACTCTGAATCAGTGTTGGCAATTCACTAACAAGTATTTCTAGATCAGCCATAAATACTCCTTAGGGATTTGTCGAAAGTTTATGCGAAACAATTAAAATGGCTTGAGTAAGAACTTAGCCACATCTGTTGCATCTGAGCATCCTAGTTGAGTCACAAATCTCAGGAGCTATAAAATGTATAATTCCCATAAATCCTGCTAAAGTAACAATTTAAGTTTCAAAATCCTAGAAAAAGCCAAAATTACCCATTCACTAACCTATGAATGAAGTTGATTTAGCATTTACCTCAGCACTAGAGTTGGCGCAGTTAATTCGTCGCCGGGAAGTATCACCGCTAGAGTTAGTGGAAATATATTTAGAACGAATTGGGCAATTAAATCCCCAATTAGGAAGTTATTTTACGGTGACGGCAGAACAAGCGATCGCAGATGCCAAAGCCAAAACAGAATTATTGACAACTACCTCAGAACTACCACCATTTTTTGGGGTACCAATTTCTATTAAAGACCTGAATGCTGTAGCAGATGTTACTTGTACTTTTGGAAATCCGGCATTAATAAATAATATCCCTAACTATGATGATGGGGTTGTGGCAAGGATTAAGCAAGCTGGATTTATTCTTTTGGGTAAAACAGCCACTTCCGAATTAGGTTCAACGCCTTACAGTGAACCTACGGGTTTTCCCCCAGCGAGAAATCCGTGGAATTTAGAATACACTCCTGGCGGTTCTAGTGGTGGCGCGGCGGCGGCGGTAGCAGCGGGATTGTGTGCGATCGCTCAAGGTTCTGATGGCGGTGGTTCAATTCGGGGGCCTGCGGCTTGTTGTGGTTTGGTGGGAATTAAGCCATCAAGGGGTAGGGTGAGTAAAGCACCGGTAGGTGAACGCCTTGCGGGTATTGCCGTCAACGGCCCGATCGCCCGGACTGTCGCTGATGCTGCTGCCCTTTTGGATGCTATATCTGGCTATGTTACAGGCGATCCTTACTGGTTGCCAGATCCCGAACCATCATTTCTCGCTGCTACTCAGACAAAACTCGGTGCTTTGCGAATTGCCTTTGACACTAGCATTTCTCCGTTGGGAGAAGCTGACGCTAACTGTCAACAGGGTGTCCGCCAAACCGTCCAGTTATTAGAACAACTCGGCCACCAAGTTGAACAGAAATCTCCAGATTTTAGCGGTTTAGTTGAACCATTTCAAATCGTCTGGCAAGCTGGGGTAGCTGCGGCAGGGCTTCCGGTTGAAGCCTTGCAGCCATTGAATCGCTGGCTATTTGCCCGTACAGGTTCTGTTACCCAGTACCTGCAAGCAGTTTCTCAAATGCAGATTGTGGCACGGCAGATTGTGGCGTTTTTCGATACCGTGGATGTGCTGGTATTGCCAGTTTATCTACATTCACCCATCCGCATCGGGGAATGGGCTGCACTGAGTCCAGAAGAGACATTCCAAAATATTATTGAGTGGGTTGCCCCTTGTCCGGCTGCGAATGCAACTGGACAACCTGCGATCGCAATTCCTGTAGGCTTTGATAGTAATGGTTTACCCATGAGTGTGCAGCTAATTGGTAAACCTGCGGCTGAAGCGACACTTATAAGCCTAGCAGCACAATTAGAAGCGGCTAACCCTTGGATTGGGCATCGTCCAGCCTTTGCAATATAGGGCTAATCATGCAGGCAACCTTGGAAGAACTTTCGCAAATTATTGTGTTTGCAGGTTTAGAAACAGCAGAAAAGATTAGTTTGCAACCCGACACTCAGGTGCAACGCCATAGTAAAGGAGAGATTATTCTCCATGAAGGCGATCGCTTACCAGCAAAACTCTATGCTGTTGTCAGTGGATCAATTCAAGTTACCAAAACAGCAACAACTGGTAAAGAAACGATTCTCCGCGCCTTAGCTGCTGGAGAAATTTTTGCGGCTCCTGCTTTGTTAGGAAATGGAATTTCTCCGGCAACTGTCACTGCTGAATCTGATTGTGAAATTCTCACCGTAGAGCGAGATGCTTTATTAAAAGCTATTGGGGAAAATCCAGAAATCGCATTACGAATGCTGATGGTTTTTAATAGTCGAATTCAGCAATTACATGAAACAGTTCATGGATTAGTTTCTGAAAGAGCTATTGTTCGCCTTGCCAGATTAATTCAATATTTTGCTGCTGAATCTGGAACTGAATCTACTCCAAAAGGTGAGTGTTTAAAAGTTAAATTATCTTATTATCGTATGGCTCGGAGTAGCGGCATTACTTATGAAGAATGTGTACGGTTAATTAAAAGTCTCAAATCAATAATTACCTATAGCCGTGGTGGGACAATTATGATACTTAATTCTCAGAAATTAGATGCGATTGCTTCTGGGGATATAGATTTGTAGGGGCGCACAGTTATGCATCCCTACTTAATTTTGTCCAATTGAGAACCGCTACAGAACGGGAGACGCAGCAATTCAGACTGCTACAGCAACTCTATCTTGTTCGCGTGCAGCGACAACTAAAACTAAACATAGAGCCGCGATCGCTTTTTGCCATTCCTGCCTAACTTGCGCGTCTTCAACACCTTCAAACATCCCTACTAAGCGAGGAACAGAAGCTTCTAAAGCCAGACGAGGTACTGGACGGTGTAACTCAACTAAATGAGTTAGACTTTCTTGATTATGGAGGAAACCAATTACCCATGTTGTGGTGTGATCGGGACTATCAGGAACCCGCTTGACTCCCAATTCATTTTTTAGCCAGTTGTAAAAAGGTGGTAATTCCTTAGCTAAAACTCCTCCTGCTGTGGGTAAAGTTTCCTTAAGCAAATTGGTATCTAAGCTGTGTAATTCTTGTTGCAATTCAGATGAACTGAGAACTTTAGTTAGAGGTTGTGATAGTATTTTTTCCACCTGACTTTCAGAAAAACTTAAATTTTCAGCAAAAGTTAAAAGTAGCGATCGCATTTTTTCAGACTCCATAAATAACTAATTATTCTCTGCCACTTTCTCAGAGAGGGTGAGCAGAAATGTCAGATTTTCTTCTGCTTTTAAGGCATGAGGTGCGTTAGCAGGCATAAATACAAAAACACCAGGTTTAAGTGCAATATCTTCTCCAGATAAAGTAAGTAAACCTCTACCTTCGATGACGTTGATGGTGGCATTACGAGTGGAGGTATGCTCGGAAATATCAGTGTTAGCTGCTAGGCAAAATAGAGTGTATTGACAAGCTTTATCTTTCAACAGTACTTTACTGAGAACTCCGGCGCTGGGGTATTCAATTTGTTCTCGTAGTTGAGTAATGAAAGATGGGCTGGCTGTGATTGAATTGGTCATAGTATTTTTAGATTATTAACCGTAAATAAAGGCTGATAATCATTCAAGGATTATCGGTATTTATCAAACGATGGTTTTGGGAATAAATTATCTTATTGGGCAACAGCACACAAAATGATGTAGCCTAATTCGTATTGGTATTTATGAAAAATTTGGTGAATTTCTAAAACCCGCTTGCGGATATCTCTCTGTGTCAACACATTCCAACAAATCCGAATTGTGTTAAAAATACCTTCATCTTGAAATATCCGCCTTAAATTCAATAAATTCATTGAGTCAGTTTGGCATTTCTCTACCTGCAATCCTGCTGTTAAAAAAGCCGTAATCCAGTTGCTTTCTAATAACGGTGTAGAATTAACTCGAATTACTCGTGCTAAGTCAACACGAATTTGTTCTTCTTTGTCAGTCGCTAACAGTTCATGGGAGAGAAATTTACCTCCCGGTTTGAGCAGATGATGAATTTCAGCTAAAATTTTGGCTTTTCCTAATGGAGATTGCATTGTGAGAATGGCTTCTGCTAATACATAATCAAACTTTCCTGAAATTGCCTCTAGGTTGAAAATATTACCTTCAATGATTTCGACTTGATTTTCTAACCCAGCAGCGCAAATATTAGCACGCGCACGAGCCACACTATCAGGATTTTTTTCAATGCCTACTACTTTGACATGGTAACTTTTTGCTAAAGCGATCGCATTATATCCAAAGCTAGAACCTAGCTCTAAAACTGTCTCTCCAGGCTGAAAGTTTGCCCACTGAAATAATTTCTCTGTAGCTATTCGTCCACCAGGACGAAGATATTTTTTACCTGCTGCTGCTAAAACTTCGTGTCCGGTAGCTGTTTGGAAATTGAGGATAGTGTTGGTCATTGCTGCGACCCTCTGAACTTGTCTTATCCTCAATTTCTCAAAAATTTATGATATTGTCTCTGAGGTAGCTCATAGAAGCAGTATTATTTTGCTTTCCACTGGTGGTCAAGGATAGCGTAAAGAAAATTGTCGTACCATCTGCCTTTAATTAACTCTTTTTCCCGCAGATGACCCTCACGACGCATACCAATTTTTTCTAATACCCTAACAGAAGCAAGATTCTCTGTAACACACCAAGACCAGATACGATGCATTCTCAGTTCTTCAAAGCCGAACTTTAAAATGGCTTGTGCCGCTTCTGTTGCATAACCTTGTCCCCAATACTGAGGATTTAGTTCATAGCCGATATTTGCTTCCCGCATTTCCGAGTCATTTACACGGATACCACAATTACCAATAAGCTGATTTTCTTCTTTGAGGATAATAGCTAACTGAAACTTTGTTCTTGGCTGCTCTTTTTGCTCACTAATAAACATCTGGATAAAGTCGTAAACATCCTTCTGTGTACGGTGCGTCCAATAGTTGTAACGCAAGTACAAAGGATCTGATTGATAGGCAAAAACCGCCTGCAAATCTGTCTCTATAAACTCACGCATTAGCAAGCGGTGTGTTTCTAAGATCATGTCTTTTTTTATGCGCCCAGTGCAGGCAATCAAAGAGTTTATGCAGCAAAACAAGGCACGAAAATCTTAGGAAACTTCTACCACATCGACGTTAATTAGTGGAATGATTAAGTTGCCTGATCAATTTTTTGTACTTCTTCATCAGATAGTTTCACATTGATAGCTTGTGCTGAGTCTTCAATACTAGAAACTTTGCTAGCACCAGGAATTGGCAAAATAGCAGGCGACTTGGAACGCAACCACGCTAAGACGATATTATACACCGACACGCCTTTTTCTTTAGCTAACTGAGCGATCGCCGGAATATCTTGCAAGTCTTGATGGCGACGCCTACCACCAAAGGGACTCCAAGGCAAAAAGGTCAATCCTTGCTGTTCGCAATACTTCAATACACCGTCTTTTTCTGGTTGTCGTTGCCAAGGGCTGTATTGATTCTGCACCGAGACAATATCTACCAAATCCCGCGCTTGCTTAATTTGTTCAACAGAAAAGTTAGAAACTCCCACAAACCGAATCAAACCTGCTTCCACTGCTTCTTTAACTGGCGCAAGGGATTCTGCAATGGTGTAATTAGGATCGGGCGCATGATATTGCCAAACATCGATGGGTTTAGCACCACCCAACGCCTCAAAACTAACTTGAATTGTTTGGCGCAAATGTTCTGGGTTGCCGTCGGTTGTCCAGTTACCATTGGGACGCATCAAACCGCCCTTGGTTGCCACAATTACTTGGCTAATATCGCCTTTGTAACTACTAAGTGCCTTGTAAATTAGCCGCTCATTGTGGTGCTTATCAGACTCATCTTTGCAATAAGAATCGGCAGTGTCAATAAATGTAATACCCAGATTTAGGGCACGATGAATAACTTCGATTGATTGCGATTCGTCAGGGCGATTAGAAATAGACATGGGCATACCACCCAAACCGATCGCACTTACAGATATACCAGTTTTTCCTAGCTGTTTTGTTTCCATGCTTCTAGCTATAGCTTTCTGCCCCAATTATCTACCAGTTAGCCAAAGCTTTTTTCGTGATTCATCATAAATCCTCCCTAGTACTTAGACTTGACGTTATCTGAATGGGCTATGGGGGGAATACTCTACCCAGGGCAAACTGTCCAAGCAACTTCTCTCAACTTGCGACCTATTTAAAGGTAACTTGTCAGCAAGTATCAGTTTGATGAGGCAACCCTTCAATTTTCAATTTAGATTCAGTTCTTTGTGCGCGATCGCTGACTCCTCACTTAGAATAAACCGCAGGATTTATAGCCGCAACTTCAGTATCGTAAAGTCGTTTTGCTGATTAACACAACTCATTCAACTACAAATACCCACTTTGTCAGTTTGTTTAATTAAGCTATGTTTGGTAAATAAAATAAGTAGCCAGCTTATATGAGTGGCTGTTATTCCACACTTGACATAAAGCATTGTGAGTGCAAAACGTCTGCCAGAAACCATTGCCCATGTCAGAATTACCCGCCAATCCTGGCAACAGGGCTTCCTTGAAGGCGAAGTGAATGCGGGTGAGTTTGAGTGGCATTTCCAATGGCATTTTCGCCGGGGAGAACTTGCCGTCAAGCCTTTCCAAGGTCGCGCCTTAATCAAAGAACCCCTTGGTAGATTCTTGGAGCAACAAGATTACCAGCTAGAGCCTGGAGGAGACTATGCTTTTACTATTCGGGCGGAACTTTAAAAGTTAGGAGTTAGGAATTAATAATCTAATTCCTCACTCAGAACTCCTCACTGCTGATTCGGTGAGGCGATTTAAGTATCTTTCGATTAGGAGGATGGCAACAATGTCATCTATCGGTCTTGGTGGCTGTCGTAGACCCTGTGGCAATAGCTTTGTTAACCCTTTGGGCGGGAACATTTGCCAATAGCGATCGCGTGCTTCTAAGGTTGTGTAACGCTCATCCACTAAAATAATACTCAGCGGTTCTGTTAATTCCTGATATAATTTCTCTCTCCACTGCTTGGCTGTAGTTTGGTCGCCCATCACCATTAAGGAAATGGGAAATTTTTGACGCAGTGTCTCAATGGCAGCGATCGCCTCTTTTGCTAGCACAACCTCATGGTAATATAGTTGCCGATCCAGTCCCATCACCGCCAAACCACACTTATCTCGACCTGGATCAAACCCCAAAATCACTGGTTGCGTTGGTGAAAATTCCCGGAAATTCATAAGAAATTAAAAATTAAAAATTAGAAATGTTCGCGTAGCATCTTATAGAGAATAAATGCAATTACAGCAACTATTTTGCTTGCTGCTCATTATGTTTAAATCTTACTTAACAGTGTGCAAATAATGTTTTAAGTACTAAAAATAATTTGTCCGTTGACTATTGCCACTAATTTTACTCTCAATGGCCCAGATGTATAAGTGTCCTCTGCTGCGAGCGCTTTAATCTCCAATGGTTGATTGTATCGCCTTAACTGGCTGACAAAGCGTAAGAAAGTCCCCTCTACTTGCACATCTTCGACAATTCCGGCGTTACGGGCACGAAATTGGGAAGCAGAAATCAGTATTTCTAGCCGCTGCTGTAACTGATAAGATGTCATGGTTTGAGAATCGGCAGTAGTTGTGGCCAACACTGCACCTCCCGAAAAAACCAGTTGATTCCGGGCTGTATCGGCGAAAAATTCTATCTGCTTTTCTCCCCTGACGTAATTACCAGCCGAGAAAATTCGCACCACATATTCTTGACCATCGCCAATCTGCTTGCTCAATTGCTCAACCCGATCTTGAGTCACACGCAGTAGCTCTACATTGGCTGGATTTGCACCCGGCTCACTTAATTCAACGTTGGCGTTGCGATTAGCTTCTTGCAAAAGTTGTATCACTACTTGGCGAGCAGCAGCAGGTTGGGTAACGCGAACTACACCAGCAGACAGAACTTGACCACGAACTATGGCTAGTTTACCTAGACGCAGGTCGCGGTAAGACTGATAATATTTTTCCAGCCTTGCAACTTCCAGTTCTAGTTGCTCCTGTTGTCCTTCCAATTCTTTGAGGCGCGATTCCCGTGTGGCAATCACTTGCTCTCGCGCTGCAACTTCTAAATTACGCTTTTGAATTAGTTGATCCAGTTGGGCAATTTTTTGATCGCGTTGTTTTATGGCTTCTTGACGGTTAGCGAGTTCGCGATCGCGTTTTTCAATGGCTGTTTTGGCTTCGTCAATCGCTTTTTTAGCTTCAGCATACAGCCGTTGACGTTCTGTCTTCAATAGTTCAACTGCTGCCTGTAACTCCTTTCTCTGATTGTAAACACTTTGCAATTCAGCTATAGCTTTTTGGTACTGAGTTACAACTTGTCCTAACTGACCTTGAGTCCGTTGGAGTTGAGTTTGAGTTTGGGCTTGTTGACTAATGGTGCGGTTCAACTGAGCTTGTGTTTGCCTCTGTTTGGCATTGGCCGCCTGCAATGATTGATTAATTACCTGCAAGTCTTGTTGTGCTTTTGCTTGGGCAATTCTTGCTTGGTTTAGCTCATTCTCTACCTGACTTTTCTGAGTTTCTGCGGTTTTTAGCTGTTCCCGCTTCTGTCTAAGGTCTGTTTGAATATCTTCTAACTCAAAGACTCCCTTTCGCAAGCCTTCATCGGCAGCGAATAAAATCCCTAAAGTTGATGCTGAAATCAAACCACCCGTAAAAATAGTTACCAGTACAGCAGTATTTTTCGGACGAAGCTTAAAAAGTGAGAGGCGGGCTTTGCCAACTCGTGTGCCGATGCGATCGCCCACGGTGGCAATTACGCCTCCCAGAATCAAAATTGCTGCGATGAGGATGTATCCGGTGGTCATCTTTAGCTACCGAAATCCTTCCAGATACAGCCTACTACTTTTAAGTATTGTCTGGAAAGAAGTGGAAATTGGCAATAGCTGAAATTACTCAATTTTAGATTTACCTCTAGCTATTAGTGTCATCTTTCAAAATACAACACGCGCCGATTCCCCTTTTTCCAATTGCATTTATGTGAATTGCCTACTTAAGGTAACAGGTTTGTGCACAGTAATTTTCTTTTTGTGGATAGAAATCATCTTTTTTTCACGCAAATCTCCTAGTAGCCTAGTAACGGTAACACGAGTTGAACCAATTGCTTCTGCGATCGCTTGATGAGATAACTTCAAATCAATAGTGATCCCATCTGCACAAGGAACGCCAAAATCTCGACAAAGAATTAACAAAAAACTCACCAAGCGAGAACCCATATCTCGGTGAGCAAGAGTTTCAATCATCATCTCCGTCTGTAAAATGCGCGAAGACAGACCTCGCAGCATTAACATTGATAATTCTGGATTTTCCTTGAGTGCTAGCTCAACCTGTTCAATTGGTGCTGACAGTAATTCCGCAGGCGTAAATGCAACCGCATGGTAAAACCGATCCGATTTATTTCCTGTCAGCAATGACAATACACCAAAAACACTGTTTTCCCGGAGCAACGCTACCGTTATTTCCTCTCCTGCCTCGTACACCCTGGAAAGTTTAACAGCACCTTTCAAAAGAAAATAAACTCGTTCGGCAGGATCGCCAGGAAAAAAGATCGTTTTATTGCGTTCAAACGTTTCCACAACTGGCGGAAACGCCCCGGTCGCCATCTGACGAAATACATTTGCTAGGGCTTTATCTTGTGTCACGATCATCTCCCTTCCCCTACCCAATGCCGGAAAAACAAAAACTGATTACCTAAGAATACACCCGAAAAATGAATAAAGCACCGTCAAGCTTTCTGTACTTTCCTATACTCAAACTAATCTCTTCATAACTCTTTGTTTATAATGATACATAATTGTTGATCCTTTAAGCTACTAATTGTTGATAAGTACTTCCAATAGCTATATTTAATAGGTTTTTTGAAGAACAAATAAAGATATCTTGAGAATATCTTTAGAAAAAATCAAGATTTTTGTCACAGCAAACACTCTTACCAATATTCATTTTTGCAAATCCTGTATAAAACAAAGATAAATTAGCCTCAGATTCTAGTATGCTCCTAAATGATCGATCGCATTAACAATTTATATGCTAAATCTGACTGGAAAAAATGCCCTTGTTACAGGTATTGCCAATAACCGCTCGATCGCCTGGGGCATCGCCCAACAGCTGCATAAAGCCGGAGCAAACCTAGGTATTACCTACCTGCCGGATGAACGCGGCAAGATGGAGAAAAAAGTCGCGGAGTTGGTAGAACCCCTCAACCCCAGCTTATTTCTTCCCTGTAATGTCCAAAATGAAGACCAAATTAAATCTACCTTTGAGACAATTCGCGATCAGTGGGGAAAGCTAGACATCCTTATCCATTGTCTTGCTTTTGCTAGCAAAGACGACTTGAGCGGAGATTTTAGCCAAACCTCCCGTTCTGGCTTCAACACCGCCTTAGAAATCAGTACCTACTCGCTGGTGCAGTTAAGTGGTGCAGCAAAACCTTTGATGACAGAAGGAGGTAGTATCGTCACTTTGACGTATTTAGGCGGTGTCAGAGCAATCCCTAACTATAATGTCATGGGAGTTGCCAAGGCGGGGTTAGAAATGAGTGTGCGTTACTTGGCTGCTGAACTAGGGGCGCAAAATATTCGCGTGAATGCTATCTCCGCAGGCCCAATTCGTACTTTGGCATCTTCAGCAGTGGGCGGGATTTTGGATATGATTCATCATGTAGAAGAAGTAGCTCCCCTACGACGCACCGTCACTCAGTTAGAAGTAGGCAACGCTGCGGCTTTCTTGTGTAGTGATTTGTCCAGTGGCATTACCGGACAAATTCTGTATGTAGATGCAGGATATGAAATTATGGGAATGTAATTAGGGATTGGGTACTGGGTATTGGGAAGAATTTAGTCCCTAGTCTCCAATCCCCATTCCCTAGTCTCCAGTTCCCAGCCCCCAGTCTCCACTCCTTAATACGTATGCAAACAACCAATCGCCAAGTTAATTCAAGCTACGATAATTCAACTAAAACCTCTCGGATTGCCACTGTTCACCGCACCACTGGTGAAACTGATGTGCAAGTTACAATCAACCTGGATGGTAGAGGAACTTGCACGGCAGCAACAGGCATTCCGTTTTTGGATCACATGTTGCATCAAATTGCCTCCCACGGGCTGATTGATATAGATGTCCAAGCCAAGGGAGACTGGGAAATTGATGACCATCACACCAATGAAGATGTAGGCATTACTTTAGGGCAAGCTTTTAACCAAGCACTAGGCGACAGAAAAGGCATTGTCCGCTTTGGTAATTTTCTTGCACCACTGGATGAAGCTTTAGTTCAGGTAGCGCTAGACTTTTCTGGACGTCCTCACCTCAGCTACGGCTTGCAAATTCCTACTGGGCGGGTAGGAACCTATGACACCCAACTGGTGCGAGAATTTTTTGTGGCTTTGGTGAACCATAGCCAAATGACATTGCACATTCGGCAACTGGATGGCATTAATTCCCATCACATCATTGAAGCAACATTTAAGGCGTTTGCAAGAGCAGCGCGGCTGGCGGTGGAAATCGACTCCCGTCGTGCTGCCCTAATTCCCAGTTCTAAGGGCGTTTTATGAAAGCAGTCAAATTGGGTATTGGGCATCGGGAAAACTCTACCCTTGTCTTCCCAACTCCCCAGTTTTCGATAATTGACACACTAGTTTCTGATGGTTATTATCAGCCTACCAGGTAAATAGTGATTCAACCGAGATGAAGTCTGTTGCAGATGACTCTAATTCTCAACTTAATACGGCAGACACTCCGCCAGTAGTCCTAACTTCTGAGTTGCGAAAAGTCTATCGCACTGGTTTTTGGCTAAATCAAAAAGTCGTATCTCTGAAAAACTGTTCTTTAACGGTTTACAAAGGAGAAACCTTTGGGTTGCTAGGGCCAAACGGTGCTGGTAAAACCACTCTTTTAAAATTGTTATTGGGAATTATTCATCCCACCTCTGGACGGGGATTATTATTGGGTAAGCCAATAGGCGATCGCACTATCAAGCAACATATCGGCTATCTGCCAGAAAATCCCTATTTGTATGACTATCTCACTGGCTGGGAATTCTTACAGCTAGCAGCTGGACTATTCCAAATTCCCCAAAGTGTCCAACGCCAACGCATTCCCCAACTGCTGGAATTAGTGGGTTTATCCCAAGCTGATGCTCGTAAAAAGCTCCTGCGCCGCTATTCTAAAGGAATGCTACAGCGTGTTGGTATGGCACAGGCGCTAATTAACGAGCCAGATTTAGTTTTTCTGGATGAACCGATGTCTGGTCTTGATCCTATAGGGCGCTACCAAATGCGGGAAATTATTCTGGCGTTAAAAGCCGCTGGTAAGACGATTTTTTTCAACAGCCACGTTCTTAGTGAAGTAGAACAGATTTGCGATCGCATTGCCATTCTCGCTCAAGGTGAATTAATTTGCTCTGGTTCCCTTAATGAACTCTTAGGCGGAAAAAACACATATCACGTCAAAGGTCAAGGTGGTGACTGGGAAATCCTCAAAAAATGGATATCCATTCTCAGATTTGAACCTGATGGTTCCTGGCAAGGTACATTACAAGATGATTACTATGATTTTCTTGCTAGTCTTCGCCTTATGGAGGGTAAAATTATCGCCATGAACTTGTCGCGTCAATCCTTAGAAGAATTTTTTATTCAACAAATCGAAATAAAAAATAACTCGCTTAATTAGTCTTGTAACCAAATAGCAAATTGTGGATTGGGTGCATATAAATAATACCAATTTGAAAAAAGAATGCGACAAATAGACCATCTGTAGAGACGCGATTCATCACGTCTTTACCCAAGGATGTGTTGCAATCATTAATTAAATTGGTAGAAAAATTTATTTATTCCAACAAAATACTTTTAATTATCCATTTAACTAACTTTATTGGTATAGCGAGTGATGCGCTAAGTATTTGGATGCGTAGTTTACCGCCACAGGCATCACCCTTACCGCTGTATAGAAAAAAGGGCGATGACTGTAAGGCTAGACTATGCATCCAGGAGCGGTTGTAATATCATGTTCGACTTAATACTTATGTCATTGCGAGCGTAGCGCGGCAATCCCAAACCTTTGCGATTGCTTCATTCCACTTCGTTGCATTCGCAATGACACATTATAAGTGATTTGCCGAACATGATGTAACTCATCCGCTCAGACAATGCACATATAATTCTTTAATTTTGTATAAAAATATATGTAATTTCTTATGGTATCAATAAATAAATTGATTGAGCATACGTCTTATGATAGATAGATTTTATCAAATAAATAGTTTAGATTTGTAACAGATTACACAGAACTAGGTAAAGCACATGGCCAATATAGTTGATACCGCCGTTAATAATGGTTCTTTCAACACACTAGTTGCAGCAATCCAAGCAGCCGGTTTAGTAGATACACTGAAAGGCCCCGGCCCATTTACCGTCTTCGCACCCACTGATGAAGCGTTTAACAAGCTTCCAGCAGGTACAGTAGACGCATTACTTCAAGATATTCCCAAGCTCAAGAAAATCTTGACCTATCATGTAGTCTCAGGAAAGGTATTGGCTGCTGATGTAGTTAAGTTGAAGACAGCTACAACAGTTGAAGGTTCAGATGTAAAAATTGACGCTTCTAATGGCGTTAAAATCAATGATGCAACTGTTGCAGCAGCAGATGTTGCTGCTGATAACGGCGTCATCCACGTAATTGACACAGTTTTGATTCCTGCATAAGCAAGCTTCAGAATAGCAGATGCTATTTCTGGCTGGGACGGCGACTACCTATAGTCGTTTCTTCATTACTGTCTGGTTGAATGTTTTTTACTAAACATCAATTACCAATAAATCCATCTAGATACTTTCTAGATGGATTTATTGTTTTATGCGTTTAGAGACGTTGCAAAGCAAAGTCTTTAATATTTAATTAGATGTAATCAAATTTTTAGTTTTGCCAAACCCAAATAACGGATACCTTCAGGGGAAATGTCAAAACGGCAAGGTAAGACTTCTAAACCGAGAGCGATCGCATCCCGCAATAATTTACCATATATAGGATCTGTGTGATCGCCAGGGGAAAACTCGATACAATCACCACGATTAATAAAGTAAAGCATCACCGCACGAGTTAGAGGTAATAGCGCCATTAGTTCTCGCAAGTGCTTTTGTCCTCTTGTAGTCTCCGTGTCAGGAAATAGCGCTAATCTCCCCTGAGACAAAGTTGTATTTTTTACTTCTAAATAAATCGGGCGTTCTTCATCACTCCCCGTCAAGAAAAAATCCACTCGACTTTTTTTATCTAGTCCATAAACCACCTCCCCCTTAATTTGGCTATAGTCGCCCAATTCTGAGAAAAGGTGTTTCGCCAAAGCTAGCTTTACCACCCGATTGGGCAAAAAAGTATTTATACCTACCCAAGTCGGCTCGTTGTCATGTACCTGAATTAGTTCTAAAGTGTAAGCCAATTTACGGTTAAGATTATCGCTTTTAGAAAGCTGTACCGCACTTTGGGGAGTCGATACTCCAGTCATTGGCCCTGTATTGGGACAGTGCGCTGTGACTATTTCGCCAGAAGTAAGTTGAACGTCAGCAAAAAACCGCTTGTAACGCTTGAGTAAAATACCGGGATACAAAGGCGGGTAACGGTAAAGCCAATCTATCATTATGGAACCTTGTTGCTGTTTTAGGTAAATATACGTCGATTCCTTGCCCACCGAACCCCCATCAGCAAAACTTTTCAGCACCTTCACGTATCATAAATTGTCAATTTTTGTAGTCAAAGTGACAACATATTAATAAAAAGTAGCATATACTAAGTATTATAAGGCTCCCATAAAAAATCGGGAGAATTTCAATGTGCAAGGAGGTAAATCCTATGCAAAAAGTGTGGACATCAACGGAATTAGAATATGCTTTTCTGTTTACTCTTAGAAAAGTAACTTCAATTAATCCAGAAGGTTTCAAGCCATTTTTTAGTAATATGCCTATTGACCCTTATATCAAAGGCAATTATCGTTCCAGAAGATTATCTCGGTTCACAGTTTCTGGAAATCAGTTAATCAAATTACCTCATGGCTACCTCTTTCAAAGTAAAGAGTACAATCCATTAGTGGGTGACATCAAAAGAGAGTTTGCAGAATTAGAAGATGCACTAATAGAACTTGATATTTTTAAGAATCTCCTCTTAGCATTTAGTGATTCTTGTAGACTTCATCCTGAAGCTGAAATCGGAGTTCATCAAATTAGAACTATTTGTTCGGCAGATAATTTGGGTAATCCAGCGCCTGAAGGTATCCATCAAGATGGCACTGATCTTATTGGCATATTTTCAGTAGATAGAGATAATATTCAAGGTGGAGAAACACATCTATATGCTGGCAAAAAAGAAAAGCCTGTGTTTAGCAAAGTTCTAAATCCGGGAGAACTCTTATTAGTCAACGATCATGATTTTTTCCACTTCACTACTCCTATCAAACCACAGATTGATGCTCAGGGAAGTAGGGATGTTTTTGTACTCACTTCTCCCAGCTTACTTTCGGAATAATTTTAGTCAACCGTAAATATTTTACAATCTACGAGATATGGGGAATTGAATTTAGTCATTTCCCCAGCTTTTTTATTTGTAATTGGAAATAATCGTGCTGATAGTGGTTTATCTAACTTGATGGCTAAAGTTGCCAAATATCTTCACAAACTGGAAGCATTAGCCTAGAGTAACCATAGATTTTTATTGATACATTTTTTAATATTCAAACAAAATCTGCGCTTGCTGGCTAAACTCAGCAGCTTGCTTAATTTTTTCCTAATCCTAATATTGTAGAGATTAAATTGATATACCTGTTGTAATACTTCTAAATTTTAATTGATATAAATAGTTAATCATATTTTAACTAAACTTAACTATAAAACCTGGAAGTTTACAATATTATATTGGATAAATTATACTTATAACGACTTAGGGTAGTGTGTTGATTTTACTTCCCAAAAAGTACGAAATATACTTAAAATATGAAGGTGAGTGCATAGGTTAGACTACCAAACAAGCCTGCTGGAATTCAACTAACTGAATCAACCAAACAAATGCCATGAATGACGAATTCTACAATAGAGGATTGGAAAAGGCTAGGCGAAAAGACTACGCTGGAGCAATTGAGGAATTTAACCATGCTTTACAACTGACACCTTACTTTACCGAAGCTTATTTGCAACGGGGTTTGGCACATTATGACTCAGGAGCAATTCTTAAGGCTGTTTCAGATTATACCGAAGTCCTAAAGCTGAATCCTGAGAGTGTAGAGGCATATTATTGTCGTGGATTGGCTAGGGTAGCGCTGAAAAACTTATCGGGGGCGCTGGAGGATGTTGAACGCGCTATCCGTCTCAATCTCAATTATGCTGCTGCTTATAATCTGCGGGGAATGGTGCGGCGCAAACAAGGTTATATTCAAGATGCGATCGCTAACTTTAAAAAGGCTGCACAATTATATCTAGAGCAACAGGACAAAGAGAATTGTCGTCTTTGTCTAGAACGAATTAAACAGCTACAACCCCCAGAAAAATCTCCTTTTCAGGAATCGCATTCTACCAATGCGCCCATTTTATCCACCAATGATTATTTCACGCAATTGTTAGAAAAGGCTGAGAAGGGAGATACCCAAGAGGCGCTTGCCGATTTAAACTGGGTATTAAAAGCTGATCCGCAAGATGCCCAAGCTTACTGCTGCCGTGGAGTTGTGCGTTGTAAAATGGGGGATTATCGAGAAGCGATCGCAGATTTTAATCAAGCATTGCAACTAAATTTTCAAGATGCCATTGTCTATCGTAACCGAGGCAAAGCACGTTCTGCATTGGGAGATCATCAAGGAGCGATCGCAGACCTTAACCAAGCACTCCAGATGCAACCACAAGATCCCCTAGTATATATTGCCAGAGGTAATACTTATCGGGCAATGGGCGATTATCTTGATGCAATTCAAGATTACACCCAAGCACTGCAAATCAATCCTGATGATGCTCAAGCTTACTACAATTGTGGCATTGCCTATACTTGCATAGAAGAAATACAAAATGCCGTGGAGAATTATCAACGTGCGGCGAGTATTTTTTGTGAACAAGAAGATTGGGGAAACTATCAACAAGTCTTAAGTAGCCTAGAAAAAATCCAGAAATTTAGTCCAGAATCAAAAAAGCAAAAATCTCATCTGCTACGCCAGCGAATTTTGCGAATGGTTGGGGGATATTGGGAAATTGCCGAACGATTAATTCAGCATAAGCAAGATTACCATCCTGGGATGTCAGACGAGTCGTATTTGCAAGAAGTCATTGATGATTTAGAACGCGATCGCGGTAGATAAAATATGAATACCACTACATATATAAAAAATTCACCCGTACACTTATACGGGTGAAAACTCGCTCAATCACTTGTTATTTTCTAAACAAACTAAACGTCCCTTACATTAAGCACGTTTCAAAATTTAGTTAGAAGTGCGACTTTGACGGCGACGACGCAATCCAAACATACTAACTGCTCCCATTGCAAACATTGATAGAGTAACAGATGGTTCAGGAACGCTAGCACCAATTAACGCTTTAACATTTGCCTCACCGATATCAAGAACGACGACAACATCATTAAAATCACGGTCAGAACCTTCGTTCCACTTACCAGTTTTAGAATCTACCCCTGAAGCGTGTAAACCTCCGTATAAATCCTCGAATGCTAGGAGGATGTAGTTGTTATAAGCGTAAGCAACTGCGTGCTGTAGTCCGTCAGCATTAGAACCAGTTTGAGTACCAAAGATATTGGCAGAGGTGCCACGGTTAAAACCATCAGCTCTTAACCAGAAATCAAGTTGACTACCTCCGGTAATATTACCAACTTTGACCCCATCACCTAATTTTAGTGTATTACTCCCGCCAAGAATACACCCGGCTCCTGCACAAGAAATATCATTAAAAAGCAGTCCAGACTTATTAGTAGTTCCTGTAGAATTGAAGGCTAACTGATTTCTATAACCCGCGCTTCATTGATAAAGTAAACAGAAACATCGTAGTCGTATTTTAGGTTTAATTTACTAGGATCTAATTTAAATTGTCCGCTATTTGCTAGAGCTACGCTTTCTGCTTGGACAAATTGTTGAAAAGGAGTGTCGTTAAAACCAGTTTGAGAATTGTTATATACTGTTGGCTAAGTCCATGCACTATTCCAATTAAAACCAGTAGCAGATGCAGTTTCCACTTGGGAAAATAATCCGCTTAAGGTAGCTGTAGCTGCAATTAAGGCAGTAAATAAATTATGTTTCATATTAGGAGTCATTAAGTAGGAAAAGCAATTTAGATAATGCTATTTTCAGCAGCTATCTGTTTTTGATATCTTTTATTTTTAACAAATGCAATTTTGCAAAGTCAATCTGCTTTTCAATTTTTATTAGTATATTTAAATAGCTCTTTATTTAAAGTATTTTTACTGAAAATAAACTATTCATGACCTGGAAACACACTGTTATTGACACTTAGGCTGGAAACGCTATATGTAATGAAAAATTAATGAGAAATTTATATTTTTTATAAAAATAAGATGTGCAATTTATATAGTCAAAGGCTAAAAGTTTATACCAATTTTATATGAGGCTGCATATAATAGAGAGAACAAACTCAATAACTTAAAATAACCATGAGCCGCCCTTTTAAGATTGAAATCGCAGAGAGCGAAGAAGAACTTAAAAAACGTTTACAAACAGCGAATTTAGGAACCCAGAAAGAAAAGCTTATTATGCTGTGGTGGATAAAAAGCGGGCAAGTTAAGGAGCAGCAAGAAATCGGAAAACGCTTGGCAAAAGATACTTCAACAGTCACGAGATGGTTGCAGAAGTACAGAACTGATGGACTGTCAGGCTTATTAGAAATCAAGAAAGCGCCAGGGGCAAAACGGAAAATCGATGATGCTGCGATGCCTACGGCGGTAAACTACGCAGCACTTGAGGAGGAGTTAAAAACAGGAAAGGGCTTTAGTAGCTATGGCGCAATAGTTGATTGGTTAAAACAAGAACATGGACAAGATATAGAGTATGCAACGGTTTATGCATGGGTTCGATATCGATTAGGAGCAAAACTAAAAGTGCCACGTCCTCAAGGCCACAAGCAGGATGAAAAGTTGGTATCTGAGTTTAAAAAAAACTCGGTATGATTCTGAATCGTCTAGAAGAACATCTAGCGCCCGGCAAGTGTGTTCGCTACCTGTGTCAGGATGAAACTAGGGTTGGACTGAAAACTCTCACAGGAAAAGTGATTACAGCTTCCGGAGTCAAGCCCACTGTTAAAGTGATATGGCCAAGAGATAAATGCGTGGATTTATGGTGCAATTGAACCATTAACTGGAGACCATTTTCTTTATGAGTACCCAAAACTGAATGGTGAGTGTTTTCAACAGTTTTTGGACTGGCTATCTGTGCAATTAGGTTCAGATTATGCCATTTTACAGATTGACCAAGCACCGGCTCATACAAGTTCAGCAATTAGCTGGCCGGAGAATATTATTCCTCTATTTCAACCACCATCGGCTCCTGAACTCAATCCTATAGAAAGGCTTTGGCAAGCTCTTAAGAAACCTCTCAAAAATCAACTTTTCTCTTCTTTACAAGCTTTACGCGAGCGCATCCAAGAAATCTTCGACCAACTTACATTTGAGCAGGTAATTTCTGTCTCTTCTTATAACTTTATCCTGGAAGCTCTATTCTATGCAGCTTCATATTAAATTGGTATTAATTTATAAGGATTTTTATTTGAATGAGGTTGATAAGTACTAGTACGCTGTCATGGGTATCAACTAAGTTTTAACCAAAGTTACTTGCTTCTATACAAGCAAAGTTTATCTGCGTACTTACGTTGGGAAACGTAGTAGTCTATCAAATCCATGAAACCTGGGTAAATAAGTTTATTCTTTGAAGTAAGCACTGAATTGCTTACTACGTAAACGGTTACATATACAACTTGCATTATCTGGGCGGGCAAGATGCCTATTTGATTAACTAGTAGTAGTTTGTCAAAATTCATTTCAGTATTGTCAGAATTTGGAAGTTACGCCGAGCATGGGAGACAATTTAAGGGGACTGTAATTTAGGATGACAGGCTTTGCTTGGACTTGACGAATATCTTTATAAGGTTAAAATAATCAAGCTTTTCCAGAGCTACATTTCCCCTCTCACAGATAAAATTTATATATGAACTCTACACAAGAAAAACTAAAAGATCAGCTTGAGAAGGCTTTAGTCGCGGCTTTTGGCGCTGATGTCACTGGAGTAGATCCAATTTTGGTTCCTGCTAGTAATCCTAAATTTGGCGATTATCAGGCGAATGTGGCTTTATCCCTGAGTAAAAAGAAAGGATTGCAACCAAGAGCGATCGCATCTGCGATCGTTGATAAATTAGATGTATCCGAAATCTGCGAACCGCCAGAAATCGCTGGGCCAGGATTTATCAATCTCAAATTGAAAACGGCATACTTAGAAGTACAACTAAATGCGATCCAAGCTGATCCCAGATTAGGAGTTCCAGCCGCGAAAAGGCCGAAGCGGGAAATTGTGGATTTTTCCAGTCCGAATATTGCCAAAGAAATGCACGTCGGACACTTACGTTCGACAATTATTGGTGATTCTATAGCCCGAATTTTAGAATTCCAAGGGCACGATGTCTTGCGGTTAAATCATGTAGGTGATTGGGGTACGCAGTTTGGAATGTTAATTGCCTATCTGCGGGAAGTTTACCCAGACGCACTTACCACCGCTAATGCTTTAGATATTGGAGATTTAGTTTCTTTTTATCGCAAAGCCAAACAACGCTTTGATACAGACGAAGCTTTTCAGGAAACAGCACGGCAAGAAGTCGTTAGATTACAAGCAGGTGCAGAAGATACACTGCATGCTTGGAAACTGCTGTGCGAACAATCACGGCAAGAGTTTCAAATAATTTATGACTTGCTAGATGTGCAAGTAATTGAACGCGGAGAATCTTTCTATAACCCCTTACTGTCTGGCGTTGTGGAAGATTTAGAAAAATCTGGATTACTGGTAGAAAATCAGGGAGCAAAATGCGTTTTTCTGGAAGGGTTTACAAATAGAGAAGGTGAGCCTTTGCCCTTAATTGTGCAGAAATCAGATGGCGGCTATAACTACGCCACGACAGATTTAGCATCCCTCCGCTACCGGATTCAGCAGGATAAAGCAAAACGGATAATTTATGTAACAGATGCTGGACAAGGAAACCACTTTGCTCAATTTTTCCAGGTAGCACGCAAAGCTGCATGGATTCCCGATGATGTGGAATTAGTGCATGTCCCCTTTGGGTTGGTGTTAGGAGAAGATGGCAAGAAATTTAAAACTCGTTCTGGGGATACTGTGCGGTTGCGGGATTTGTTAGATGAAGCGATCGCTCGTACTCATGCAGACCTAAAAGCTAGATTACAACAAGAAGAGCGCCAAGAAACTGAAGAATTTATTAATGAAGTTGCTAGGATCGTTGGCATCAGTGCAGTTAAATATGCAGACTTAAGCCAAAATCGCACCAGTAACTACATCTTCAGCTATGACAAAATGCTGGATCTCAAAGGTAATACTGCGCCCTATATGCTGTATGCTTATGCCCGGATTCAGGGGATTAGCCGCAAGGGTGATATTAACTTTCAAGAGTTGGGAAACAATGCCGTTCTGTTGCAGCATGAAACAGAATTAGCGTTAGCAAAATATTTACTTCAACTTGATGAAGTTATTAGTATTGTAGAGCAAGACTTGCTGCCCAATCGTTTATGTGAGTATTTGTACGAACTGAGTAAGAAGTTTAATCAGTTTTATGATCGCAATCAGGGAGTGCAAGTTTTGGATGCGGAGGAACCGCAGCGCACATCCCGTTTGGTTTTATGTGATTTGACTGCTAGAACTCTGAAGTTGGGGCTATCTTTGTTAGGAATTCAAGTATTGGAGAGGATGTAATTTTTTAAACGTGTATGTACGCAGAGGAAGAGTTAAGCTGATTTTTTCTTTGCGTCTTTGCGGTTTGTTAATTAGAATTGCTGGGCTTGGAGGCGATCGCTTATGGTAACACCATCAAAAAGCATAACTTTGGCAGAGTTTTCGAAGCTACCAGAAACTAAGCCTGCTAATGAATACATTGATGGTCAAATTATTCAAAAACCAATGGCACAGGGGAAGCACAGTACAATCCAAGGTGAAATGATTTGCACTGTCAACTTAACGATCAAGCCCAAGCGAATTGCTCGTGCTTTCCCAGAACTGCGATGTACTTTTGGTGGAAAGTCAATAGTGCCAGATGTTTCTGTGTTTACTTGGCAAAGAATTCCCCGTGATGAAAATGGTAAAGTTGCCAATGTATTCCAAGCTGCTCCCGATTGGACTATCGAGATTCTATCACCTGACCAAAGACAAACAAAAGTTACAAAAAATATTCTGCATTGCCTGAATTATGAAGCACAAATGGGTTGGCTGATTGATCCAGAAGAACAAACGGTATTTGTGTATATCCGCAATCAACAGCCAGTTATGTTGGATGAATTAGAAGCTTTACTCCCTATGCCAGATTTTGCAAGTGAGTTGAGGCTAACAGTAGGAGATTTGTTTAGTTGGCTGTTGGAGTAAACCCAATCATGTCAAACAGTGAAGAACTAAGTAAGGAAATACACCAAATACGACAAGTTTTATGGGTAGGAATCGGTTGTAAAAAGAGAACTTCATGGCAGTTGATTGATCAAGCAATTGAGCAAATATTTCGAGAAAATCAACTTTTTCAAAGTGCGATCGCAGGTATTGCTACTATTGACACTAAAGCTTCAGAATTCGGTTTAGTAGAATTTTGCCATCTCCGCAACTTGCCCCTAAAAACCTTTTCTGCCGAAATCCTTCGCTCTGTCTGTGTCCCCAACCCTGCCAGAATTACCGACCACAAAGTAGGTACACCTAGCGTAGCCGAGGCAGCTGCTATTCTTGCAGCCTCTCAACTCACATCGTTGACTGTTTTCCCCTTTACAAACATAGAGGAATTGCGGGTCAAGTTTTTAATTCCTAAACAAATTTTCCAGCTACAAGGGCAACCGGGAGCATTAACGCTAGCTGTTGCCCAAGCTTCAAATATTAGTATTACAGAACTTCACTAATTTTTCTACTCAACAACTCTCAAAAAATAGTTAATTACGCTAGAAACAATTGCTAGCACAATTGAACCTAACAAAGCAGGTAAAAAGCCATTAATCTCAAAACCAGAACCAGGAGTTAGGGCACTTGCCAGCCAAAGGGTTAAGGCGTTAATTACTAATGTAAATAAACCAAAGGTGAGTAAGGTAATCGGAAACGTTAAAATTCGCAAAATTGGTCTAATAAATGCATTAACCAGACCAATAACAAGGGCAGCGATCAAGGCAGTCACAAAATTCTTGATAAAGAATCCTGGAATAATATTAGCAGTAATGAATAACGCCACCGCAGTACCGAGCCAAGTTAATAAAAAGTGTTGCATAAGTTTTTTTAGATGAATTAGCAGTAAGTTTAATTAATTTCACTATTGCCAGTTGTGATCTGTAACACGATTAGGCGTCATTGTGCTTGACTTTTAAAGTTGCCATCATCTTTTATCAGGGCAAAAGCAATGTAATTTTTTAGTGCTAGGCATAAAGAGATATTTCTAATTGGCATATCTTTATCGTATTGCAGGATGTACCGCATGAATTGATAAAAAATGCTGTGAAGCATAAAACCCCTACGGAGGTTTCTCAAAGTTGAAAAACCTCTGTACTTTGGGGATTTCCAATAAATGCACCTTATGGTTACAGGCGCGTGACGTAATGATGCTGTATTTAGCAAGCTTGAAGGTAGGGCTAAGGTTAACGCCGTAAAAGAACCTCCCAAGTAGAGCCACCAACTACACCGTCAGCTTCTAAACCATAGCGCTTTTGTGCAGCTTTCACGGCGGCTTCGGTTGTCTCGCCAAAGTCTCCATCGGCATCGCCTTTCAAGAAACCAAGCTTTTTCAGTTGTTGTTGCAACTTAACAACTTCAGAACCACGTAATCCTATACGCAAAATTGGCATTCCTTCTGAGGTGTATTGAATACCAGGGGTTCGTTTAGTAGTTGTGTTTGGCTGAGTTCGAGTAGTTTGCCCAGTCCGTGTGTTTGACTGAGTTCGAGTAGTGGATGTAGTACGATTTGGCGTTTTCTGCGTGCTTGAAGTTGTAGTTCTTCTTGGGGTAGCCGGTCTTGGCTCAGGGTTGTTCGGAACTTGTGTTACACCTCTTCTTGGGGTAGTAGGTCTAGGTTCAGGGCTAGTCGGAACTTGTGTTACAGCTCTTCTTGGGGGGTTGGGGTTGATATTTGCAACGTTGGTGAGATTGTTAGCCTGGTTTGGAATCGGAAAATTCGTAGCCGAGTTAAATCTTGGCTGGGATGAAGGGACGTTTGATGCTCCTATCGGTTCTTTTGGGAAAAGTCTTTGCCAAGTGCTGGCATCAACAATGCCATCTGGATTCAAGCCAGCTGCTTGTTTAAACCGGGCAACAGCACTGGCCGTATTCTCACTATATGTACCATCAACAGCACCAGAGTAAAAACCCAAAAGTTTCAGAGCTGCCTGAAGTTCAGTTACGCGTTCACCTTGACTACCAACTTTAAGGGTAGGGCGATTGATGGTATCTCCAGGATTTATTTGAGCAATTTTTTGTGGTGCCGCTATTGATACTACAGCCGTTGAGGCAATAAGCAGAGGCGTAGTGGAGAACAAGAGTATTTCGATGGCTGATAAACATTTAGACCTCTTTGTCCACCAACTTTTTTGCCGTTTTTCCATTTTACAGCGATTTACAGTTGGGTTTAGTAATTTTAAGTAACTCAAAATACTTGCTGTCAGGCTGCTTTGCATGGAATTTACTCCCAGAATATTCTCATGCTAATGGTACAGCCGCTTGGTCTAAAAAACAGCTGCTGTAGAAAGTGATTGCACATAATTCAATATCCTTGGGTTCACAATTGCTCCTGCTTGTGACTTTTCAAAGTATTGAACACCTAAGCTAAATTCCTGTCACAAAACGTAATTACGAATTACGTTAGCGGAGCCTCTTCTCTACGAGAGGCTCCGCCAACTAGTCATCGAGCGTCATGACGAATTACGAATTATTTAATTCTCTATGCCCCATACCCTAGTTTTGGTCAGCAACTGAAGTTAAACAATCGCTAAGTTAGCCAAGTTGCCTTTGTAGTCACTGATCTCAATTACGGCATCTGTGAGGGCAGAAAATCCATTAATATTATCATTGAGTGCTAAAAAAGTCTGTCGATTATTGCCTGTACCAAAAGTAAAAGTTGCCGCACCTTTAGCCACAAAAGCAGTTGCAGTCAATATCTGTTGTACATCTGCGAGATTTAAACTAGCAACAGTGCCAAGTTGAATTAAATTAGCAGCGTTAACTGCATACAGCCCATCAATTTTATCTTCACAAATGTTCAAGTCAGTGATTGTATCAAAACCAGACAGCAGCGAATCACTCAGACTGTTGAACACAAATCTATCCGCGCCATGATCGCTTGTTAGAGTATCACGCCCAGTGCCACCATTAAGAATGTCATCACCGTTACCACCAACTAGTTTGTCATTTCCGGCTAATCCTAAAAGCTGATCGTTGCCGTTTTTGCCAGAAATTTTATCATTACCAGCCCCACCAGTGAGTTTATCTGCACCGTTACCACCATTTAGAGTAATGTTTAGTACATTTCCCTCTGTAGTGATCTTGCTGATTAATTGACCATTGGTATCATATAGATAAGTAGCAAAGACATTAGTAGTGCCATCACTGTTGCTATCAATATCTGCTGAAGTCAGTTTGCTATTGGCATCATAGTTGTAAGTAATAATCTCGTCAGCGATGCCATCATTATTTTTGTCAGCTACCTGTGCAGCTAGTCTGTTGTTAGCATCATAGCTGTAAAAAGTTACTTGTTCAAAGATGCCATCATGATTATTGTCAATCTTCTGTGAGGTCAGCTTGCCGCTCAAATCGTAGCTGTAAATGCCAACCGCATCAATTACACCATCATTGTTGAGGTCATAGCTGGCAGATGCACGTTCATAAGTATAGGTTACAACATAATAAGGTATGCTGTTGCCGTTGTCATAACTGCTAGAGGATGTGATCCTGCCGTTGGCATCATAAGTAAAAATTTCAATAGCATCATTGCCGTAGCCGTTAGTGCTAGAGGATGTTTTGTTGCCGTTGGCATCATAAGTAGAAGTTTGGATATAATCAACTATGCCATCGCCATTTTCGTCCTCCCTAAAGGATGTCTGGTTGCCGTTAGCATCATAAGTATAAGTTTGGATATAATCAACTATGCCGTCGCCCATGTCGTCACGGCTAAAGGATAGCTTGTTGCCGTTGGCATCATAAGTATAAGTAGAAGTTTGGACATAATCAACTATGCCGTCGCCGTTGATGTCCTCGCTCAAGGATGTTTGGTTGCCCTTGGCATCATAAGTATAAGTTTGGATATAATCAATTATGCCGTCGCCATTTTCGTCATAGCTATAGGATATCTTGTTGCCCTTGGCATCATAAGCATAAGTTTGGATACGATTAGGTATACTGCCGCCGTAGTCCTCGCTCAAGGATATCAGGTTGCCGTTGGGATCATAAGTATAAGTGTAGATAAAACTAGGTATACCGTCGCCGTTGTCGTCAAAGCTATAGGATGTCTGGTTGCCCTTGGCATCATAAGTATAAGTTCGGATCTCATCAACTATGCCGTTGCCGTTGTAGTCATAGCTAGCGGATGTCTGGTTGCCCTTGGCATCATAAGTATAAGTTTCGATAAGATTAGGTATCCCGTCGCCGTTGTCCTGCCTAAAGGATATCAACTTGCCGTTGGTATCATAAGTAGAAGTTTGGATACTATCAACTATGCCGTCGCCATTTTCGTCACGGCTCAAGGAGATCAGGTTGCCGTTGGTATCATAAGTTAAGGTTGAGACAACATCATTTATGCTATCGCTGTCATAATCAGCGATAATCAATATCGCGTTGTTGCGGTAAGTAATAACTGAGTCTATTGTCCCATCACTGTTGTTGTCTATCCTCTCAGCTATTAAGTCACCAGCAGCATCGTAAGTATAAGTTGTGGTTGAGTTCATAAACTTATATTCCTGATCTGAACAATGAAGTATAAAGGTAATATCACTATAATACTTTTTGGTTAAGGGGAAAGTCTAAGTGAATTCACCTTTAACCGTTATCCTTTAAAATCATCTCATCCCAAAATGGACATTTTTCAGAAACACTACGATCGCACGTTAAAAATCAAGCAGATGCGATCGCTCGATTAATTGCTTCTTCTTGACCAACTAAAGACAGGTAAGGCTCTTTTAAATACTTACAAGCTGAAGCGATCGCATCTTGGGCACTCACAGCCGTAATCAATTCTTGGAACTTGGTGTCAAAATCAATTCCTAAACCCAAAATTTCATACCAACCGTATATTTGAGCAATTTGACCGTTCGTTTGTTTACCCAAGGCGTACTGCCCCAGAATTTTGTTTTTAGCAGCTTTGAGTGCGCTTTCGCTTACTTCCGTAGTACACAATAAATCTACTTCTGTACGCAGTCCTTCTAGGGCGATGCTGGTGTTCTCCGGTGCTGTACCTATGTAAACCACAAAGGATGCTGGAAATAGCCTCGTGGAGTAAAATGCAGATACTTCGTAAGCTAAACCTCGTTTTTCCCGCAATTCGACAAACAAGCGGCTAGAAAGCCCATTTCCCAAGTAGGTACACAACAACTTTAGTGGGGCGTAGTCAACAGAACTTACCGATGTTCCCAAATAACCGAGCATCACGATTGATTGTTGTGTTTGTACTGGCTTAATCTTTACCTGCGGTTCCACTTTAATCTCAGGTAAATTCAGTATTGGCGGTGCTTGGGTTGGCGCTTGCCAATCAGCAAAAACTTCTTCTGCCAATGCTACGGCATCTGTGAGTGTGACTCTACCAGCAATACTAATGACTACATTATCTGGACGGAAATAAGTTTGGTGATACTCCACTAAATCCGCACGAGTTAAGCGGCTCATCGTGGTTTCATCTCCCAGCACTGACATAGAGTATGGATGATTTTGGTACATTACCTGCCGCATTTGTTCAAAGGCGACATTGAACGGTTGCTCTTTTTGGGAACGAATATCTTGGAGTGCTAAACGCCGTTCTAGTTCCACTTGAGTTTCGGGAAAAGTAGGCGATCGCAAAAGCCGCCCTGCCAATGCTAAAATTTCCGCAAAATCAGATGTTACCGTTTTCAAAGACAGCAAAAAGTAATCAGTGCCAGCATCCGCACTCAAACTCGCCCCTACAGACTCGACAATTTCAGCAATTTCCAAACTAGAAAGCCCATCACATCCCTTTGTCATCACTGCCGATAGCAAATGTGCCAACCCTGCTTGCTCCCGGTTTTCGTTACAACTACCAGCACGCACAAAGATTCGCGCCGCAACAATGTCCGCAGCAGGGTTTTCTGTAACTAGCACAACAATGCCATTATTTAATACGGTGCGATGGATAGATGATTTTTGCAGCAAGGTTGTCATTTGTCCTTTGTCCTTTGTCATTTGTCATTTGTCATTTGTCAAAAACTAATACCCCATAAATGCCCAATAACTAGCACGGTTTAAGTACAGTAACCGCGTAATTCTCCGGCGAGAGATACTGTTTAGCTAATTTTTGGAGTTCTTGGGCACTAAAAGACTGAATCTGCTGGGGATATGTCACAGCTAATTCAGCTTGGGCGATGGTATTGTAATAACCATAAAGCCCTGTTAGCTGATTTGGCGTTTCGGTAGAAAAGGCATACTCGTTACACAGCAGCCTACGTGTACGGGCAAGTTCCTGCTCACTAATTCCTATAGTTTGCAAATCATCCAAATGAGCGCAAATTAAGGACTCAACTTCTTCCAGATTTTCTGGTTCTAACCAGGCAGTAATTGTAAATAAACTTGATTCCCGTTGTAGAGAAAAACTACTGCAAATTCCCTGTACCAATTGCAAATCTTCTCGCAAATCACGCACTAAACGCGAAGTTCGCCCTTCGGCCAATAACACCGACAACAAATCTAAACCAAAGCCAGCGCGGATTTCTTCTACTCCAGGAACCAGCCACGCCATCAATAATCGTGCTTGTTCTATGCGTGGTAAACACAGTTCTTGACGATGAATACCTGTTATCACTGGCTTTGCCACTTTCTCAAATTGCGGACAATTCGAGCGTTCAACAAAATCAGTAAATGAATGATTTACCATTTCCCAAGCTGGTTGCTGCGCTATACCTCCAGCAATTACTACCGTCATGTTTTCTGGTTGATAGTGAGTGCGGTGAAAAGAACGCATTCCTTCTGGTGACTGCTGCATAAGTTCTTGCTCAGTACCCAGCACCGAACGCCCGTAAGGGTGATACTGATAGATACTTTTAATTAGAGCTTGAAATCCTATCCAGTCGGAATCGTCCTGACAAGAGCGAATTTCCTCTAGCACTACGTCCCGTTCGCGGCTAAATTCATTTTCTGGAATTGCCGCATTGAGCAGTAGTTCTCCCAAATAGGGCAGAGTATCTTTTAAATAAGGAGCAGCTGTGGTGAGTGAATAATGAGCATAATCATAGCTTGTCGCCGCATTGCTGACACCACCTCGGTTTTCAACTTTGTAATCAAACATTCCAGGGGGTAGCGTCGCCGTACCTTTAAAAATCATGTGTTCTAAAAAGTGCGCCATACCGAACCACGGTTCTGGTTCTAGGGTTGCTCCAGCACGCACCCAAACATCCGCCACAACTACAGGGGTAGTGGAAATCTCTTGATGAATAAAAGTTAAACCACTGTCTAGTCGGAAGACCGAGGCTGGAAATACTGTATTAGTTAGTTGCTGTGACAATTTTCTGTAGCTTTAACCACAATTTAAGGCAATTTTGTCATCTTAACTCTGAACGATACCTAATTTAGAATCAAGTTATACAGATTTTGTTTTTATCTCCAAGTATTACTAATTTTTAATTAAATTTGTTTGATTAATACAGCCAAAATGGTGAATCTGCGTTGCTTCAGATTTTTAGTTTATATTTTCTTATTTGTATTATAAGTAATACTTATTTAAATAATTGGCGTTGCATATTTGCGAGATGATTTAGCAACTTCCAAAATTCTCCGCCTGCCTTCCCTGCTCTCTCTGTTCTCCAATGCCAAATAATTAAAGCTCCTAAATTCTAACTGACTTTAGGAGCTAATGATTTTAAGTTCACCGCGACGCCGTTTTACCTAAGTTTATGACCTGGGTTTATCCAGGTGGGAACCTAAATTCCTCGTTTAAAGTTTCCGGGTACATGCCCGGTATACTGCCACGAGAACAGTTGACTCCCTTGTCATTAAAGGCATAGATCAAAAAACTTGATGGCAGTCACCAACGTCGTAGTGCAACTCACTCATTATAGCTTTTCAAAAGATGTTGTGTGTTCAACATCGAAAGTTTCTGAGCAATTTACCTGGGATACCAGATGGATTCTATGGTGTGGGCGATGCCGTTGGCATACACACTACCCAACTCTTGATTCTGATCATCTAGCAAAACGGTAACATGTCCCAACTTCCGCCCAGGACGTGATTGAGTTTTTCCATACCAGTGAACGTGCGCTTGGGGAATCTGGGCTATTTGTTGACGCTGACTTTGGTAGTCGCTATGAGAATTTTCATACCCCAGTAGGTTCACCATCACAGCACCAGCACACTGCAAAGCTGGATTTCCCAAAGGAAAACCACAAACGGCTCTGAGGTGTTGCTCAAACTGAGAAGTTTCGCAAGCGTCAAGAGAAAAATGCCCAGAATTGTGGGTACGAGGTGCAATTTCATTTACCAGGATTTTGCCATCAGCACTGATAAATAGCTCAATTCCAAAAATTCCTACTACTTCTAGGCTATTTAATAGAGTATGTGCGATCGCTTGGATTTCTGCTACTTGGTTAGGCGTAATCTGGGCTGGGGCAATCACCCGCCGACACACTTGTTCTTCTTGTTGGGTTTCCACTACTGGATAAGTTACAATTTCTCCCTCTACAGAACGCGCTGCAATTATTGCTAATTCTCTTTCAAAAGGGATAAATTCTTCTAACAAGAAAAGTGATGGATTGAAAGTTTTTGTTATGGTTTCATCACTTAATTTTTGCTGTAAAGTAGCAAAATTCTGAATTATGAAAGTACCTTGACCATCATAACCGTGGCGGCGGGATTTGAGGACTACTGGAAACCCTAGATATTCTATTTTTGATTTGATATTTTCCACCTCATCAAAGGGGAAAAATTGAGGAACTGGTAAGCCCAAGTCGCGTAAATAGCAACGCTGATGATATTTATCTAAAAGAGGAGCTAAAGCTTCTAATCTGGGGCGGAAATAAACACCTTGCTCGGCTAAATCAGATAAAGCTTGCAGGTTAACAAATTCGTTTTCAAAAGTGATAATATCGCATTTTTTAGCTAATATTTTCGTAGCTGTTGCATCATCAACTGGGGCGAAAACAGTTTCTTTAGCAATTGACACGGCCGGATCGTCTTGGCTAGGAGTTTGTATTACCAATTCTACTCCTAGCTTCTGTGCTGCATCCGCCATCATCCAGGCAAGTTGCCCGCCACCAATTACACCAACACGCTTCATTGACATCCTAAAGAATCACGAGTTTGCACGCCAGTTTTGGTATTCACACCACTGGCTTTTGTACACAGTTCTTTGATTTGTGCTTTATCCAAAATTGCATCTGTAAAATCTGCACCGTCTATATTCACATTATTAAATATGGCGCGGAGTAAAAGAGCTTCTTTGAAAACTGCATCGCTCAAATCTGCCTTAGTCAAGTTTACCTGATCAACCATTGCATTAGTTAAATCTGCTCCGTGGAGATTTGCTTTTGTCATCACCGAAGCGCTCATGACTGCTCCCCGCAAATCAGCGTTAGAAAAGTTAGCCAGTTCCATATTGGCGTTAGAAAACTCCGCTGCTTGCAAACTCTCACCAGAAAAATCACGTCTTGACAACTCTGCATTACTAAATGACAGTGGATGAGTCCAGTCTACTGCCAGTGCTGGATCAGCCACGCACCAGATAATAATTCCTAAAAGAAGCGCCAACCCTTGCCGCCAAAACATATCGAGAGCCAATTTGGTATCTAATCGCTGCATTTAATTACCGCATTTGAATATTAGCAAGACTAGATCATCCTAATTGGACTCGCAACCTTGCTACTGGACTTGGGTATGTATATTTCCTAGCTTAATATTTTGTAACGTAAAAAGGGCAGATTGCGTAATTCAGTCGTAAGCATCGCTTTCCACCTATTTTCTCCTTCACTGGTTATCATTGGATGTCAAATGTTGCACCATCAGCTTTTCAACTGGCTCGCAACCTCACCTGAAGCAAGAGCGAAATATTTCGAAACTCCTACTTGATTTAAATTAATAGGAGTTAGTAAACTTTGACGCAGTTGAGTTAGTTGCTTTTTGTCTATATACTGACTATATACAGCAAAATCTTCATCCATTTTGCCTGTTCTAGCATAGGTTTCAAGCGAACTAATTGAAATAGACCGTTCTAAAACACCGTAATTAAATTTTATCCGCTCTGCACTTACAGCTTGATTTGCAGCTAGTGCAGGCAGTAATCCTACGATAAAAAATCTCAAGAGCCAGACAGTTTGTTTACTTATAATATGAGCCATGATGTGCCACTCAAAATAGTACATTACGTGTAATTAGTTAACGAATCAAAGTCATTTTGCTTCTTCTAAATTTGTTAATTTTAGCCTTACCTAAGAGGTTGTTTGAAAAGTGCTTCACTATGACTTTAGGCATTTTTAGATTCCCCTAACCTCCCTTAAAAAGGAATCAAAGCCCCCCTTTTTGAGGGGAGCCACTGCGGTCTTCTCCTAATGCCTCAACATTTGTAAATTTTTACGAACTACTTAGTTAACTTGTTTGAAAACAATCTCGGCAATTGACAAGTACTCGCTACCTATTGAAGTTAAATGTAACTGTTCAACGTTAGGTATTTTCTGAACCTGCTAATACAGATACATCTGACATCTAGCGATTTATAGCAACAGACAAGGCGGTTAGGACGCTAGGCGAAGTACATATTCCATAGCATCCCTGATACAGTCAAATTGAATAAGTTGTTGACGAATTCGACTCTTCAACCATGACC
>NZ_JACJSI010000003.1 GCF_014698065.1 Nostoc flagelliforme FACHB-838 | reverse complement strand
GCTCAACTTATCGGTCGGGCTATCCGAAAACACTGGGGTATTGAAAACGAGGCTCATTGGACTCTCGACTGTACTTTTGCGGAAGATGCTTGTCGCATTCGTTCTTTTCACAGTCCCCAGAATTTTGCGCTTTTAAGACGCTTTGCTCTCAATGCTCTTAACCTTGAACAAACCTACAAACGTAGTCTTCGTCAAAAAATGAAACGCACTGCTATGGATAATAATTATATGATTCAGGTTCTTAGTTGTTGTTTGATTGACAATATATTAGATTCTTCTGATTCCTTGCGTCAAGCCTGATTGAGATGCTCTTACCCTGGCATCGATACCCGGCGTGTCAACAATTACATTTCCATCTTGTAGCAGAGGATGATTACAGTAATATTCTATCCGCTTCAATACGGCACTATTACTACCACGACGCGCATATCCAGCCGCTTCCTTGAGGTTGGAAAAGTTAAATTGCTCCATTGAATATGTAGCATTATTAACCGTGTTGATGCGATCGCGGTTTGCTATATATCCCTCTAGCAACAACATTAACGCCTTCCCTTGTTTTGCACGTTCTGATTTATTTTCACCACCCTCCTGCTTAATAATCGCTTCACAATCTTGATTTAGTGAGTTAATAACATCAGTTTGGTTAATATTAGGTACTGTCTTAAATCCTAATTGCTGACACAAAGAAACTGCGTGTTCTCGAATCTCTACTTCACTTAAAAACGTTAAAACAACACGTTCTTTATCTACATCTGCATACTCGATTTTGCATTCTGTTCCTGTAGCGTGCCCTTCTGCACTGTAAAGTAATTCCCTCTCCAATAGCGCATTGATTAACATTGATTTGCCAGCAGTAAATGCACCCGCAAAGACAATCTCAAACTTCGGAGAAATCGCCTTGCTTAAAGAAGTTTGTACAGGTGTAATATCTTGAGAACGTAGCGTTGGTTCTTGCTGTAAAAGTTGTAATATAGACTCAACTTGCGCTTGCAAGTTTTGCCACTGAAGCGATAAATCTGACATATTCAGCATCCTGACAATATTTATCTATATATTAGTAATATTAATTGTCTTGATGGTTCAGTAAAATTCCTGAGAATTTTTATGCAATTTAATTGCTTGATATTACTTAAACAACTCACTAATGACTATTGACTAATGAAAATTTTTCCGATCAGATTTAAACCCCAAGACATTTAAGACAAAGCTTAAAGAATTTTGTCAAGGTTATCAATAATTAGAAATTATCCCTGACCATTCATAAATATGGCTAATATCAAAATACAGTTAGGATAAAATTCAGGACTATTTCATTAAGTAGATGAATCTAAATAAATATCAGATAGCTCGTCATTGCGTTGGCGTAAGCCTTCCCGTAGGGTACGAAGTGTTCGCGGAGCGTCTCTAAAAGTTGCAATCGCAAAGACTGAGATTGCCACGCTTTACTTCCTTCCGCTCGCAATGACATCTTATATTTAATTGCGTCTACTTACTTATCTATCTTTTAAATTCTCAAACACCACACAAATGTTAACATTATATAATGTACGATAGAGATAGTATATAAAATAGTTGAAATTTATTGTTAGCTACAAGATTGTTGGGTGTAGACCTAGAGTAAAATGAAACCTTTCAGCATTTTATATTTTACGTCGGCATTGTTGTTAGACAAGATAGTGTAATTTGTTATGCAACCTCCTCTGGCTCTTGCTGGCTTAAATATTCTTGTAGTTGAAGATGATGATGATATTCGCTTTTTTATTACTACAGTATTAGAAGCAGATGGAGCGACCATTGTAGCTGTTCCATCTGCACCGGCAGCACGAGAAGTGTTACCGCAATTGCAACCTGATGTCTTAATTTGTGATATAGGTATGCCTGGGGAAGATGGCTACACTTTTATCCGAAAAATACGAGCGCTCAAGCCAGATATGGGTGGACAAGTTCCAGCTATTGCCTTAACTGCTTATAACGATAGCGAGAATCGTATTCGCGCTTTGGAAGCTGGCTTTCAGACTCATGTATCTAAACCAGTCTCTCCAGGAGAACTAGTTGAGATTGTCGCTAATTTGTTTGCTTCTTGCAATTGGTAATAAATCATACTTTTACCTTTTTTGAGGTACTAATACAGGCAGTTCACGGGCGCCGGCTACGAATTTGGCGTGTTGTCCAACAGTCAAAACATTAAACTGGCTAGATATAAGTTCTAAACTTTTGTTGACTATTGCCAGCTTTTTGTAAGTAGGGACACTCATACCAGGAAAGAATGATAGTTCTGGCACATCTTCTTGACTTACAAAGTCTGTAGGATGCAGTAGCAAAGAAGGCTGAACGCGTGTAAGTTTACACAGCCACAAGGCAATTCGCAGATAGAGTAACGCCAATTCTGAAGAAAATGTACTTATATACATTATGTAACTGAAGTGAATTGGCACCTTGAAAATTGGCATGGTAGTAACGGGAATCTCAGTTAATTTATCTTTCCCCATCTTCCATTGGTAAGGCTTTAAAGGTTGTAAACCCTCTTTAAAACCGCCAAACAGGGCTTCCCGTTTTTTACGTTCTTCCTTGCTCAATTTACAGGTCATTAAATAATAAGCTCGTGCTAGGGGCCCCAAAAACGTGGGGAAAGTCGAAGCATCATATTCGTATCCGCGTCGTGCTAAAACTTTCAATACCGCTGGAGAAAAACTGTATCCTGGCCCCCGGAAACCGATAGGATGTTGATGAGTAACGCGCTTGATATGTTTTTCGGCAAGGGCCACCTCTTCTTCAATTTCATTCTCTGAATACAGATGTAGCCAAGGATCATGATAGAACGAGTGATTGCCAATTTCGTGGCCGGCGTAAGCGATCGCTTGTATTGCCTTAGTATTCTTTTCTAGGGCTGCATCCTGACCTACAATGAATACTGTGATTGTCAAATCCCATTGCCGGAGAACATCTAAGAAACGAGGTACTGCAATATCCAGGTAAGAGGGAAAAGTCTCCCAACCTGGAGCGCCCTGATTTTTTAAATAAGACCAAATATTATCCAAGTCTAAAGAAAGGCTGGCGATTGGTCTGTTTCCTTTTTGCTTGGTTTTCATTATGAGTTCAAGTATTTGGACAATTTTAAAAGGAAATTATAGTTTTAGATTTGGGCTTTATCGGTCAAGTGTCACCGTTCGACTGATAGGAAAAACCTAAGCCTGAAGGTTTACTGTTCCTCATTTTCAAAATCAAGACTTAGTTTAAAAGCAGCACCCGTAGGCATCGCCCAGATTAGTGTCCCATTTTTGTAAAAAATGTTCCCGGTAAATAAGGTAATGGGTTTTTAGTGCTACTTTAATCTTGACTTATTACCCTGATACTTAATTATTGGTAATTCAGTATATCACAACTAAGGCATATTTAAACTTATACAAGTAAGTAACAGTAAGTTTTAGCGTAGGCGTAGCCCGTCGCAGACATCGCGCTAAAAATAAAAGTTATTAATGATTTTGATGCTAAATTATTATCATTGCTTACCATAAAAAGTGGTTATATCAAAAGTTTCTCCCTATTCTATATATTTATTTGCTGCCTCTGAGTTAAACACATGGCAATTCCCTTTTCGTAGTAAGCTGCCTCATTAATAAAAATCGGCCAAACGGTAGATGTACCTTCATAAACAATTGTTTTATCATTAAAGGTTATAAAAATTGGATCTCCTGGATTTAAGGCTTGATAATCCTTGTCCTGAAGTTCTGGATGAATCATCCCAAAGATTGTCCCATCCGGGTTTTTTGGGTAGTCCACAACTGATAAATGGTCATAGAGAATCAACGTTTCTTTATTTGACGGTATTTCACCCTGGTTAAACTGTTCTAGGTAGTCCAGAACCGTATGAACAAGTTCTTGGGTTTGTTGGAACAGCGTTGCTTTTAAGATACCTTGGGCAATCGGGCCAACCTCGATCGCAAAGCCTAATTCGCACAGAGAATTTACAAATGGGTTTTCTGCAACTGATTTAAAAGAGCAGCGGTAAATCTTCACAAAAGGATTAACTTGGCTCAGATAAGCAGCCAATTTCAAGTTTAAGGGATGGCTGTTTACCAAAATCATTGTCAGACCCATATTAGCTGTACTGCTGTGCAAGTCTAAAATGAAATCTGCTTGTTTATCCCCATTTGAGGCTAGGGTATCCTGAATTAACTTAGCTTGCAATTCTTCGTAAGTTTTCAGAGTCGAATCTTGTAAATCTTGCTTGAGAAAACAGCGATTTAAATCCTTCTCTACATATCGCCTTCCGGCGGCAAAAGCATGAGGATTTGCTAATAGGGTGACTGTCTCAAAACTCGATCTAGTTATTAAATTGGGAAACTGGGCAAATTTTTGGATTAGGTAGGCTCCTGTAAACTCATTGCCATGAGTTCCACCGACAATTGCAACTCGATTAATCTGCTTCATGAAGCATTCACCTTGCCGATGCGATCACGATCGTGTGGTTGATTAAGATAAGACATATCGGGGCCATTGGGAATAATGCCACCGGGATTGAGTGGGAATAGATTCCCGTAGTAATCCCGCTTCACCGTTTCTACATCGCAAGTATCAGCCACACCTGGAAGCTGATACAAATCGCGCAGATAAGCTCCGAGATTCTGATAGTCTCGAATTTGTTGCCGATTGCATTTAAACAGCCCATAGTAGGCACTATCAAACCGAAATAATGTCGTGAATAACCGCACATCTGCGAGTGTCAGATTTTCTCCGCAGAGATAACGATTAGTCTGCAATGCAAGCTCAATTTCATCGAGAGTTGCGAACAGTTCATTACAAGCTTCATTATATGCTTCTTGAGTTTGGGCAAAGCCGCAACGATAGACACCGTTATTTACCGCGTGATAAATCTTTTCATTCCACCAGTCAATTTTCTCTTTAAGTTCTTCTGGGTAAAGATTTAGCGTCGGATTGTTGGCGAACTCGTTAAACTCAGAGTTCAGCATGACGATAATTTCTGAACTCTCATTATTGACGATCGCTTTTGTTTGGTTATCCCATAATACTGGCACCGTAGAGCGTCCACTGTAGCCGGGTTCTGCCTTCTGATAAAATTCAGTCAGTGTGCGACAACCTTCTTCTTCTTCATTGAATATCCAACCGCCTTCAATGGGAGAAGGAGAGATGATACACACTGATATTACCGCTTCAAGTTTTTTGAGCGATCGCACAACCAAAGTTCGATGTGCCCAAGGACAGCCCAGCCCAACATAGAGTTTGTAACGCCCCGTTGCTGGTAGATGTGGATTCCCTGACTCTGTGCCGATAAACTTGCGAAACTGGCTATTAGGACGAATATATGCTCCCGACTGATTGCGGGGAGCAAGGTTTGACATCATTATCTGCCACATACTCGTCCAGATAAACTTTCCTAGCCCGATAACCAGCTTGGGAGGAAGCGACTTGCCTTTCTTCTTGGGGAGCTTTTTCTCGTCATCCATTGGAGTTGAGTTAGTCATAAATTTGTACTACACCACCACGGATAAACATCTATATTCAGCGTAGACTAAGCAAAGGCAAAATGAACCAATGAGAAGTCCTGCTGAAGACAGAATTCAAAATTGAGAATACCCCAGCAGTCAAGCCAGGGGTTTCGATAAAGAAAGAATTTAATATCACGCGCGTTTAAAATCGCTTGCTCTCAACCTCGATTCTCCATCCAGTCACACGGAATCGAGAATAGATTCTGGCTCCTGAATTCTTCTTCGGTAATATATCTCTTTGAGGAGATAAAAGGTTCAATAATTATGCTTCAAGCTAAAGTCTTCGTTACTCGTCGCCTACCCATCGAATTAGAGCCACTGCGATCGCTCGCCACTGTGGAAGTTTGGCCAGAACGCCAACCCCCTCCCTACGAAATTTTACTAGAAAAAGTCAAGGAAATAGATGGTTTGCTATGTCTGCTGACTGACCAAATTGATCGACAACTCATCGACTCAGGGAAACTCAAAGTCATCAGTCAAATGGCGGTAGGTTACGATAACATCGACATTACCGCCGCTACAACACGGCAAATCCCCGTCGGTAATACTCCTGGGGTGTTAACCGATGCTACCGCAGATTTCGCCTGGGCATTGCTAATGGCAGCTGCACGGCGAGTAGTAGAGGCAGATCGGTTTACTCGTGCAGGTTTGTGGCAGACTTGGGAACCAGATTTATTATTGGGGCCAAATGTTACGGGCGCTACCTTGGGAATTGTTGGTTTTGGGCGGATTGGTCAAGCGATCGCTCGTCGTGCCAAAGGGTTTGAAATGCAGATTTTGTATACGAGTCGGCAACGATGCAGCCCAGAATTAGAACAATCTCTAGGTGTGGAGTTTGCTACGTTAGAACACTTACTGCAAAAATCAGATTTTGTTACACTGCATACACCATCGGTTGATGATACTTACCATTTGATTAGCGATCGCCAATTTGAATTGATGAAGCGATCGGCTATTTTGATTAACACGGCGCGAGGAAATATTGTAGATCCAGATTCTCTGTATCGCGCTCTTGCCAGTTGTCAAATTGCGGCGGCTATAGATGTCACCGAACCAGAACCGATTCCCAGCGATAGCCTGTTATTGACCTTAGACAATCTAATTATTGCACCTCATATCGGCAGTGCCAGCCGCCAAACGCGTTCAAAAATGGCAACAATGGCGATCGCTAACTTAATCGCAGGACTGAGAGGCGATCGCTTGGCTAATTGTGTCAACCCTGAAGTTTATAATTAGGACTTATGCAAAAATCCTCCCAAACTCTCATTTCTCCGTGTCCTCTGCGTCCTCTGTGGTTCGTTTTCCATTACCCGTGTGTAAGTTCTAAAACTTGAGCCAGGACAACGATCACAAATTTCGGCTTACACCCAAATCTTAGCGGGGTTAAAATACAAAAAGGACTTAATTCGACAATTATTTCGGGAGGGTATGATGCGCGAGTCAGTAATTTATCAAGAAATTCTCGCAGAAGGATAACAACGAGAACGATCACTCATTCTCCGACGCTTACTCGCCGCGTGGGAGAATTACCCCAAGAGGTGCGATCGCGCATTGAAACCCTCTCTTTAGAAAAATTAGAAAATCTCGGTGAAGCTTTGTTAGATTTTCAGGCGATGCCTACGGCGGTAAACTACGCAGATTTAGAAACCTGGTTCAGTACATTGCAGTAGTGCCAAGTAATCTTAAGCTCAAAAAGCTGTGTTTTAGTCTTTAATTTTCAGTTAGATAATGAGAACTATATTTCGAGCAAAATTGATGAAGATGCACTCAAAGATTGCATCATAAATATGATTTACTTTTTCTAATTCAGCAATAAATTAAACTACTTGTTGCTGCTTTTTGCTTAGATACATGGCAATTCCTTTTTCGTAATAAGCTGCTTCATTAATAAAAATAGGATAAACAGTAGACTCTCCCTCATATAAAATATCTTTCCCTTCAAAAGTCAGAAACATTGGATCGCCTGGATTCAAAGGTTCATAATCCCTAAATTGAAGGTGGGGGTGAATCATGGCTTGAATCTCCCCGCGTAAGTGCAGCCCCCCGTAGGCATCGCTTCTAGGATAATCGATTGTCTCAATGTATTCATAAAGTGTAAGCGTGCTATTTTTTTGCGGAATATTACCTTGGTTGTACCCTTCAAAATAGTCTAAAACTGCATAAATAAGCTGCTCCGTTTGCTGAAATAATTCGGCGTTTAAAGTATTCTGAGCCACAGCGCCAACTTCTATAACAAAACCCAATTCGCATAGAGAACGGAGAAAACCACCTTCTCTAGATTGTTGATTCACAAAAACCTTTACCATCGGATTGATAGAACTTAAATAAGCGCCTAACCGAAGTAATAAAGGATGCATATCACAAAAAATCAGACTTAACCCCATGTTGGCAGTTGTGCTGTGCAAATCAATGATTACATCTACAAAAGGCTGATTTTGTGGTTGCAGTATTTGTTGGATTGCTTTCGCCCGCGTATCTTCGTAACTTGAGAGTTGGGAATTTTGTAAACCTTGATTAGTGAAGCAACGATTTAAATCCTTGTCAATGTATCGTTTGCCTTCTTCAATAGCTTTGAGATTGCCAAGTAATGCCAGAGTTTCAAAACTTGATCTATTGATTACATTTGGATACTGCTGAAACTTTTTGACAAGATGTACTCCTGTTAACTCATTACCGTGGCTTCCTCCAACGATCGCAACTCGTTCAATCTGACTCATAACAACCTCATCTCTAAAAAACTACCCTACGGTTATTGAGAATGGTGCAAGATACAAGATAGAAGTATACCTGCTGCTGACTAAATCTTGTAAAAGGCTGACGCGATGTCTACGACGGGCTACGCCTACGCTCCATGTTCGAGCCAAAATATGATAACTGTTAAGCTGTTGGTTTTAGCACAAAAGAGGAGGAAATTTATGGAGTATAATTTTCAAGCGCTCGCTGAACTTTACAAAAACGCTCTCCTCAACGATGTCCTCCCCTTTTGGGAAAAATATTCTCTCGATTGGCAGCAAGGCGGCTATTTCACCTGTCTTGATCGCTACGGCAAAATTTATGATATAGACAAATTCATTTGGCTGCAAAACCGCCAGGTGTGGACTTTTTCCATGCTTTATAACCAGCTAGAAAAGCGCGAAAACTGGTTGAAAATTGCCAGTAATGGCGCTAATTTTCTTGCGGAACATGGCAGAGATAGCGATGGTAACTGGTACTTTGCGCTCACCCGTGAAGGAAAACCACTGGTTGAGCCTTACAACATCTTCTCTGATTGTTTTGCAGCGATGGCATTTAGTCAATATGCACTCGCTAGCAGCGAAGAATGGGCAAAGGATGTAGCAATGCAAGCTTATAACAACGTATTACGCCGCAAAGATAACCCAAAGGGCAAATATAATAAAACCTATCCCGGCACACGCCCGATGAAATCATTGGCTGTACCAATGATTTTAGCCAACCTGACTCTAGAAATGGAATGGTTGCTGCCAAAGGGAACACTAGAAAATGTCTTAGCTGAGACTGTCCGCGAAGTGATGACCGATTTTCTCGACCAAGAACGAGGACTAATGTACGAAAACGTTACCCCTGACGGTTCTCACATAGATTCTTTTGAAGGACGGCTGATTAATCCAGGTCACGGTATCGAAGCTATGTGGTTCATCATGGATATTGCGCGTCGGAAAAACGACACCCAAACTATTAACCAAGCCGTTGATGTGGTGTTAAACATCCTGAATTTTGCTTGGGATAACGAGTACGGCGGATTGTATTACTTTATGGATGCAGATGGTCATCCTCCACAACAATTAGAATGGGATCAAAAGCTGTGGTGGGTTCACTTAGAATCTTTGGTTGCATTAGCAATGGGTTATCGCCTGAGTGGGCGTGAGGTATGTTGGGAATGGTATCAAAAGATGCACGATTACGCCTGGTCACATTTTGCTGATTCAGAATACGGTGAGTGGTTTGGCTATCTCAATCGCCGTGGAGAAGTATTGTTAAACCTTAAAGGTGGCAAATGGAAAGGATGTTTCCACGTACCGCGTGCATTGTACCTTTGTTGGCAGCAATTTGAGGCATTGTGATGCCTGCGGCGGTAAACAACGCAGTTAGTTTAATCTCTACTAATATACAAGTACTATTGGAAAGATGTCTCATGAATATTGTGACACCTAAGCGATTTACGATCGCAGAATACCATCAATTGATTGAACTCGGATTTCTCACAGAGGCCAATCATATTGAATTGATTCGAGGGGAACTGATTCAAATGACAGCAAAGGGAACGCCTCATACAGTTTGTAGTTCTATCCTGTGCCGTCAATTGGATCGGATTTTAGGCGAACGAGCAGTCATCCGTGGACAAGATCCTATCACTCTTCCTAATCAGAGTGAGCCTGAGCCGGATGTTGTCATTGCAAAAGGAAAAGATGAAGATTATCTCGCTCATCATCCCTATCCCGAAGATATTTTGTTAGTAATTGAAATTTCGGATAAAACAATAGATTACGACCAAACAACCAAGCTGTCATTATATGCAGAAGCTGGAATTTCTCATTACTGGATTGTGAATTTGCCGGCTCGTCAGCTTGAGCATTATAGCCAACCGTATCAAAATGCTCAAAATAAGTTTAGCTATCTCAGCAAGCAGATTTATTTATCGAATCAATCAGTAGTGATTCCTGGATTTGAAGATGCATTATTAGACTTGAATCGGTTGTTTCCAAAGGATGCTAATGAATGATTTTGTTGGTGTGATCGCGTAAAAAATGTGTTCTCTTCTCTGAAATACGTTGTAACTACTTTTGTTTGAGCCTGTGTTTGAGATTTAGATTTCCACTTCACCACTATTTCGACATCACAACCTAAAGCATTTAGAAATCTTAAAAGTCGCTTTGTTGAAAAACCTGATAGTTTTCTCCTTATTAAAGCAGATGAATTTTTCAATCTGCTTGTTCTTCTGACTCAATGTCTTTATTATTAATCACAAACTAAATTCGGCTGCGTCATCCTCATCCACATCTGCATCCTTACCCATAGCAGTAGGTTTAAATTTAGAACCATGAATTAATTCACTAAACGCAATTCCTGGATTTTGGTGAAGAATATTCAGCACACTCATAAAATCTCGCACAATTTCCCCTGGTGTCAGTAATGCTTCTGCACCCAAACGATTAATAATTTCTTGCACAAACTCCTTCAACTCACGATTTGTCAAAGTCTGTTCATACCCAAAATTGAGTGCATGAATCTCAGCTAAACGTTGCAGAAGCGTCAAAATTTCTGCTTCACTCAACGGATTTAGCCGAATCACTGGCCCTAAATGTTCCTGAACATTAGCTTGTGCAACAAAACGACTTTCTTTTGTGCGTCTTTGCCAAGCTTGGTCTGCAAAAAGTCCCCGTTTGGGGTCTTCTAAAAATTTAGTTGTTCCACCAACAACAATGCCAAGATGTTCTGCTTTACATTGCATGGTGTCGTTAAACATTGCGAGGAGCCTATTATAATTCTTTTCCCGCGTGACTGTAGTAGATATTTGATATAAATGTACGGCTTCATCAACTAAAATTAACAGTCCTTTATAGCCAATCTCAGCTATAAATTTCGCAAATAATTTAATATAGTCATACCAACTATCATCAATAATGACGCGCACTCCTAAAGCTGCTTTCGCCTCTACTTTAGTAGTAAATTCTCCGCGTAACCAGCGCATTGCCGCATTTTTTAAATTATCATCATCCATTCGGTAGCCACGCCAATAAGCGATAATCACGCTACCAAAATCGAAGCCGTGAACCAAGTCTTCAATATACTGAACTACTTCCCTAATTTTCGATTCAACTTTGTCATCAAAACCATTGTCATTTGGACGCATTTCAGTTTCTTTGACAACTTCTTGTTGAATTTTATTAATCCATCCTTCTAAAATCGAGACTAAAGCACCACCATCAGGACGAGTTTTTGTAGCTAGGTGGCTCATTAATTCTCGATAGGTAGCTACACCTTCATGGTTGCTTCCAGCTAATCGGCGCTCAGGGGATAAGTCAGCATCAGCTACTACAAAACCTTGCTCCATCGCTCGGTTACGAATTAATTGCAATAAAAAACTTTTACCAGAACCGTAATTACCAATTATGAAGCGAAATGCTGCGACACCTTCTGCAATATCATCGAGATTTTGTAACAGGCTTTTTAGTTCTTTTTCTCGACCTACTGCTATATATTCAACTCCCACTCTTGGTACTACCCCCGCACCAAGGGAATTGATTAAAGCAGTGGAGGTTTTTTTCGAGATTTTGAGCTTTGCCATGTATTACACTTCACTTTGAAATTTTAAACGCACTAAGTAGGTAAAATACATATTCACCTTACTAATAATCTGACTACGGTAATAATAATTTAATTTGACGAAGCATGTCTAGCCATAATTTTTTCATAAATTGCAATTATTTTTTTTACATAGGTTATATACTCAGGGTAAACTTTTGGAGTTTCCGAATCAGAATTAATTATTAATTCACCAATAGTATCATTTGCCCGTTCATTTATAGAATCGATTAATAAATTCGGCATAGTGATGTTTGCTTCAGCAATTTTTTTTATAGCACCATTGGGATTATCTTGTTCAACTATTGCTTTTAACACTTGTAATTCATGTCCTGGAAGGTTTTCTAGAAAATTAGCCCATTCTTCGGGTAGATTTTCCGATATTTGAGAATCCGAAATGTCTGCGGTTGTTGAAGTTTCAATTAGTTCCGAAAATGGAAACAATTCAATATCATCTTCTTGGAAGTTATCAGACAAAGGCTCGGAATTGAATGTTTCTACTTGTTGTAGTAGTTCCCATACTTGATTTTGCAAGGAGTCTCGTTCTTCTTGCAATAACGAAACTTGCCCTTGCAACTGCTGTAATTCGGCTTTTTGTTCTGCTAGTTGGGTTTGTGAAGAACTCAGAATAGCTTGGATATTTTCTCTTTCGGTTTTTGTTGCTATCAGCAATTGGTTTTTTTGGCTTGTCTCAACTTCTAGTTCTTGAATTGCAATTCGCAGTTCGTATAGTTTTTCTTCTAATTGAGGTTTGAGTCTGCCTAAAAGGGTTAAATTGCTTTCAATTTCTTGTTTCTCCTGTTGGAGTTCGGAAATTTTACTTTGCAACTGGGTTATTTCAGCACGAGATACATTACAATTAGACTCTAGACGGCGCTTTTCTGATGTGAGAACAGAAAAAGCATTGTTCAATTCTGCTTGATTTTTCTGCAAATTATTAATTTCAGCTTGCAGGCTATTTATTTCACTTTCTAACTGTTTTTTTTGTCCTGCAAATGTTCTTAGTTCTCGATGTAGACTATCCCTTTGGTTTCGGCTTTCTGTGACTTGATTTTGCAGTTGTTGGGATTCAGCATATAATGAATTATGATGTTCTTCAATCTGATTTATTTCTCTAACAACACGAGCCTTTAATCCTTCCATATCTTTAATTCGCTTGCGGAGAGAAGTTAAAACAAACATTTCATAATTTCTGCGTCGTTTATCTACGAATAGTGCTGCTGTATAGATAGTAGCGGCAGTAATTACAGCTGTGAGAAAGGCTTTATTAAAATCCCAGCTTGGGACAAGGCTCAGACCAAAGCTCACACTAAAGGCAACTATCATTAGTATAAATCGATTGCTGATCATTACTGATTGCATATTGCTATTTTTTAGCGAATTTAAATTATCAGAATAAGTATTTCTCATCCTAATTCGTAATGACGCTCGTTTGCTCTTTCTGTCTACCATTGAGAAAGGATTCGCTAACGTAATTCGTAATTAAAACACACATAGTAAAATAGTTAATGCTAGGTATTGGATGTATTGCTATTTGCATGAAAAACTTTTAAATCTGCTTTTAAAAAATCAATAAACTGCCGTGCTGTACGCCCAGAACGACCGTTGTGGCGAGTTGCCCATTGTAATGCTTGAAATTCCAAATCTTCTTGGGTAATATTAATTTCAGCTTGTGCAGCTAGATGCTGTACAATTTTTAAATAAGTTTTCTGATTGGCTGGTTCAAAGGTCAAGGTTAACCCAAAGCGATCGCTAAACGAAAGCTTCTCCTGCATCGTATCCCAGGCATGGATTTCTTCGTTATCCTTGGGTGCAGGTCTATCCACAAAAAACTCCCGAATCAGGTGGCGGCGATTAGAAGTTGCGTACACAACTACATTTTGCGGCCGTGCGGTTAAATTACCTTCTAAAACTACCTTAAGGGCTTTAAAAGCGTCATCATCTTCTTCAAAAGAAAGGTCATCGACAAAGATAATAAATTTTTGTGATACACCCCGTAGATGTTCCACAATTTGTGGTAAGTCTTTTAAATCAGATTTTGCCACTTCCAACAAGCAGAGGTTGCGATTGCTATACTCATTCAACAAAGATTTCACCAAAGAAGATTTGCCTGAACCCCGACTACCGTAAAGTAATACGTGCAGTGCCATCTCTCCTGATAATAAAAACTCTGTATTTTTTAGCAAAGCATCTCTTTGAGACTCATAACCGACAAGCGCATTCAGCTTAATGGGGTCAGAATACCGAATACCGATAAACTGGCCAGCTTGCCAGCGTAAAGCGCGATATTCTGCAAATAAACCAGAGCCGTATTGCCGATAATAAGTTGCTAACTCTTCTAGAGCATCACCCCAATTGTCTAACTCTTGTAGATATGTAGCGAACTTTGTCTCTACTCCTACCAATTCTTGCCCTTTATACCACACTACTGGCGAAATCGGCATATGAGCAACGCCTTGTACCCACTCGCTTAAAGAAGCGCTACTACATTCATAGAGATTTTGTAATATTTGTAAATCATGCTGAACTGCTGCTATTAAAGCCGGGGGCAAATCTTCAAATTCTCGCTGTTGGGCTAGCTTTGTAAAGGGATTCTCACAGAAAAGAAGTTGAGTAATTAAATAGTCTTCCCAGTTCTGATTTCTAGCAGCCAAAGCATGGAAGTAACTACCATAGGCTTGAAGACAACCCCGTGCATCGGCTTCAGTGTAACGTATAGCTTGCAACAGTTCTAGAAATGCCATCCCCACTTCGCCTTGAAGAACTGACTGGTACAGTAAAAGTGAGGCTGCTTGGCGCTGGAGATGTTGAATCTTTGTATATGAGGAAGTACTTGCCATTGGCATCGCTTGATTATCCATCAATCAACTGTGTGGTATAGCTAAATAGCTATGGTAAATTGTCTGCTGATCCTGGCAGTAAAGTCAAAGTCTACATAGGTTTTAACAATGAATTTAGGTATAATTGCTGCTTTTGCCTACGGCATATTAGCGATTGTTGGTGGCATTATTGGTTACGTTCAGGCTACAAGTATAGTTTCACTGCTAAGTGGTAGTATTAGCGGTTTATTACTACTACTTGCCGCTTTCTTTCAACTTCAAGGGCAAACCTGGGGTTCAATTTTAGCAGTGTTAGTTACTGCTGCTTTAGTAGTCTTCTTTGCATTTAGACTAGTAAAGACACGTAAGTTTATGCCAGCAGGATTAATGACTATTTTGGGTATGCTGGCATTAGCGGTGATGGTGAATCAAATAATGGCTTTCAGGTAATATCAATCTTTTAGCAATAATCACCCTCCTTTTTTTGACATGGCATGACTTTCTCTGTCTTGAAATGTACTAGTACATTTATATTACTATGACTTGTTACCCTTGCTTAAGAATTTTCAGCTTTCTCAATGAGTTATGGTGATTTTTGTGTAAATCAGGTACATGAGTAGAAACAGACAATTCTTATACCAGGATGACTGGAAGTCGCGGCTACACAAACAGATGGGCACGGCTTATACTATTTCACTTTAATATAATGATACAAATACCCTAGTAAAGGCATAGCAATGCCATGCCCTTACGATAAATTTATATGTATCAAGGTTTTCGTGAATTGGTATTACCGCAGGGTGGTGTAAAAAATTAAGTGTTTGAAAGATACCCGGTTGCAACCTTGACAAAAGTACACTTCCATAAGATGCGCTCATGTAGCCTTTGTTTGCGATCGCCTATAGTCATCTACAATTTCTAGGTAGCACAAATGACGTGATAGCAAGGCTTACAGACATCAATTCTAAAAATTAAATCAAAAAATAATTATTAACAGCCTAAAAAGTCCGGTTTTTTTGGCTTTGTGATGATAAATAAAAGTAATAGCGTTGAATGTCATGCTTCGTCACGCGAAGGATTACTGAAATTCTTCACTGCTTTGAGGATGACTACTGAACATCAAAAAACATCTGGGGCTTCTTTGTTACATCAAAACGGCTCTAACACACAAATTACTCTAGGTGTATCTAAGTAACTACGCTGATAAAGTGTAAAGATGTCACTGTATCTGGGAGCAAATTTTAAAGTAATTGTAAAAAACTTGGTGCCATTTTGGCAGGTTTTTAGCTAAAAGATGGGATATTAGTAGATTGTACAAATCTTTACTGTTATTCACACTTTAGTGCAGCTTGGCGGAAATAACTATCCAGTTGAAAAAGGCGAAAAAATCGGTGAAACAAGCTGTATTTATTCTGCCTCTTGCCTTCTTGCACTAGTTCCTATCTACTACAAACTTTTAATACCAAGCAAATTCGACACAGATAAGTTTAAGTAATTTAATGAAGTAGGAAATAATACATGGTATTATCACTGTCTTCTCATAACGTTATCCAGTATCTGCAAGACGCGGGTCTGTGTAGCTCAGAAGATGGCCCATCAGACAAATCTGAGTTGCCAGGAAGTAGTAAGGACAATTTTAATTTACTAGTGACTTTAGCAGATAATCGCCAACTGCTCATTAAACAAGAACGTAAGGTTAACAATCATGACGCAGCGCCTCATGAATTGTTTCAGGAGTGGCTGTTTCACCAGTTGCTCCAACAGTTTCCAGTTCTAGGTAATACTTCAGTGATCGCACCATTGGTTGTGCATTTTGACGAAGAAAATTCTATTCTTGTCTGCAACTACCTGAATGAATATGTAGAACTTGCGAAATTATATCACAACAATGAGATTTGTCCACAAGAAATTGCCACTGCCATCGGCAGTACTTTGGCGGGACTCCATCGCGCCACGTACAACCGCCGAGAATATAAGGATTTTATGGCAACTGCTCCTCAAGGAGAGTTTCGCTATGGCTTTTACAATCCGGCGCAAGGGGTAGGGTCAATTGGGCCGGAGATTTTTGGGACGGTTCCCACGGATGCGCTGAAATTTTATTTACTCTACCAGCAATCGGAGAGTTTGGAATCTGCGATCGCAGATTTGGCTTATGATTGGAATCCTTGTTGCTTGACTCACAACGACTTGAAATTGAACAAAATTTTGGTTCATTCCAGGTGGGAGCAACTAGATAATTGTCTAATACGACTAACTGACTGGGAAGCTTGTTCTTGGGGAGACCCAGCTTTTGATTTAGGAACTTTGCTAGCAAGCTATTTAGGAATTTGGCTCAATAGTCTCGTAGTAGACCCCACCATTGAGTTAGAAGAATCTTTACATTTGGCATTAACGCCGTTAGAGACTTTACAACCTTCACTTATTGCTCTAGTTAGGGCTTATGTGAATGCTTTCCCGATGATTTTAGAATACCGCAATGACTTTATTTTGCGCGTTATGCAATTTGCGGGGTTGGCACTAATTCATGAAATTCAGGATATGGTTACTTGCCGAAAATACTTTCATAATACTGAGATTTGTATACTCCAAGTAGCTAAAAGTTTACTCATGATGCCTGAACAAGCTGTAATGACTATTTTCGGGATATCAGAGTCAGAAATCCTGAATCCTGTCGCAAAAATCCACAAGTTTCCTCAGCCTGTAAGAGAGCAGCAGTTACTTCGTATTTATTACGAAAAAACTCAGCTTCGTGGTTGCTGATAATTAAAGAGCAAAATAATTTGAAGAAAAACACATAATTCTGACTCCTGAATTCTATTTTGTTAAAGTTTGATTTCTGAATGGATTAATGCTAAATTCCTCTGTCAATCAATCGCTAACTCCTCTATTTGATATTGCTAAAAATATCCAGATTGAGTCCAATTTTTGTATTTACCATCCCAACTATCAGCCCTTTGCTCTACCAACTAAAATAGCCGAGAGATTTCAGCACAATTCCCAAGATTTAAAACAGAAGTATCTCACTTTACTGCTGCGAAATTTTCTCTATGGAATCTATTACAATGGCTCTCTGCAAAGTACTTTAGCGGTAAATGCTGATAGTACTAATCACTCGCCAAAACATAATTTAGCAGATAATTCCATTTCGGAGATTGATTGGGACTTTTACGAGCAGTTACACGCCAGTAATCACGGCATAGGTTACTTTGACCCTCGATGGGAGGTCTTGCGAAAAGAACCTGATGGAACTATGGCGGTGATTAAAGGCGGTTTAACACTTTATGTTGAGCCAGAGTGCCATTTAAAATCCAGCAAGAAATCTACCAAAGTCGGTGATATGGTAGCAATCTGGATGCCCAAAAATAGACTGCAAAATGGCTGTTATTTGGCAGTTAGTAATGTCGGACAGGAAAAGCAGAGTAACCCAGACGCTGATTTGGGAGCAGGGCGAATCTACTTTAACTTTACGCCATCTGGTGCGATCGCTCTGATGGAAAGCTTGACACTGCAATTGAACGCAGCCTCAATTCCCTTTAATTTTCAGGTTCTCCACAACCCTTCTGTATACGGACGCTATGATTCGGGGCTACTGTACTTTGAACTCCCCGACTATTCAGCAATCCGCACAATCCTTCAGGCTGTTTATATAGAAAATCAATCCCATTTCCACCCCAAAATTCCTTTATTTACCAAATTTTTAGCACCAGGGTTAGGTTTAGCCGAAGAACCAACCCAAAAATTTGCGGCACAAGAAAGTTTTGGGATGAACCGTTGCCAAATCGTTGCTAATGCTTTGTTAGAAGCTTGGCAAAAAGGTAAGAATGCGATGGAGGAACGGATGGGGGTTATTGACCAACACTTTACCCGACATCTAATAGATTTGCAGCGTCCTTATCTCAATCCCAGTTCTGAGGATATATATAAGCCTTTAAATTGATGGAGAGTGGGAAGCCGGGAGCAGGGGAAAATTGCACCCTTCCCCCTTTCCCTTTGCCTCTTCTGCCCAATCGCCAATTTAAAATTCCACAATCACCGGTACATGGTCGCTGGGTTGGGTTAATTTTCTGGGTGCGGTATCGATGATGCAACTTTTAGCACGCTCATACAAAATAGGTGTGAGATAGTGATGGTCAATTCGCCAACCTAAGTTGCGACGGAAGGCAGCAGAGCGATAATCCCACCAGCTATAATTTCCGCCTTCTGTGGTGAATTTGCGAAAAGCATCGGCAAATCCCAGTTTCAGAATATCCCGTAAGGCTTGGCGCTCTGCTTCTGTTGCCATAATGTGATTTTCTGTACTCACTTGCTCATGAATATCTTTGTCTTCTAAGGCGATGTTGAAGTCGCCGCACACACAAATTGCCCGTTGTGACAGCACGAGCAATCGCAAATACTCGTGTAGCGCTGTCAACCAGCGTAGTTTGTAGTCGTATTTCTCAGTTCCTACCGCAGCACCATTAGGAACATATAAGTTTACAATCCGAACACCATCAATTACACCTGTAATCACACGCTTTTGCTCGTCCCACTCGTGGTGTAAATCTGGTAAAATCGCCCTAAACCCGCTACTGACATCTACGAGTGGCTGGCGGCTAATCAGGGCTACGCCGTTATAAGATTTTTGTCCTGATATATAAAGGTTATAGCCTAACTGCTCAAAAGGCGATCGCGGAAATTCAGCATCCACAACTTTGATTTCTTGCAAGCAGAGAACATCAACAGGATTCAGGGTTAACCAATCGATAACCTGTTCAAGGCGAGTGCGAATTGAGTTGACGTTCCAAGTAGCGATTTTCATTAGTTAATTATCAGAGTTTTTATAAATTACTAATTACAAATTATGTAATTATTATACAATTACTTAATATTTATAATTTCTGTTCCATTTGCCAATTACGTTTAAACAAAGCTTAAATGAATTGATCCCATTGAAGATTTTAGTATTTGCAGCTACAAAAAATTCAATTTTGTAAGTTCTGCTACAAAATATTTTACATCATTATGATCCCCAAGACAGATACAACAATTAATAGATTAGTGATAACTTATAAGTGTAGCTGATAGTTGGCTTTTGGCGATAGTCTGTTAGATTTGTCAGGAGAAAATTTGCGTTACTGTTAAACTTTATTGCGCTTTTATTAGCCTGTTAGGTTAATTTAAATCTCAAAACAGTAAGTACAAATACTCTTTACTCATAAAATAATTATGTAGCTCAATTATATTGAGGACAATTTCATAGACTGAACCAGAAAAACTTCTGAAAATAGCTTAAGTTGCCCCTTATGGGAAAGGGTTCCACCTCCTAATTATGGAGGAACAGAATTGGTAATAAGTCGCTTGACTGATGAACTTGTTCGTCGCGGTCATAAGGAAACTTTATTTGCCTTTGGCGATTTTCAAAAAAAGTTATGCAGAAATGGCAGCGATGATTCCACCATTTTTGGAACTTAATCGTCAAATCTGTCGAAAATATCTGGAAAACAAGTTTAGTGATCGCTAAATTGTCAACGGATATGAACCTATTTACAGACAAATTATTAAAGACCGCATAAAATCGAATGGTCGCATTTATGCAGCTAACATCGAGTTTTAATCAACTGCTTTTTTACTTAGCTTAAAACAATAATTTTTTTAAGGAGGACATTGGTATGAGTACGAGAGCCAACACTTGCCCATGCTGCGGTGGTTCCCTCCTGCGTCATGCCCGTCATGGTGAACTATATTGGTTCTGCCTGTCGTGCCGATTAGAAGTACCGCTATTAACTGCTACTCGCTTGCCGAATGTGGATACCCGGAACACCGGGGTGCTTCCCCAGCCAGCGGTGAATACCTAGTTTTTTGACATAATATAAAACCTATTGAAGAAGAATTCAGAAGTCAGAATTCAGGAGTCAGAAAAAATCAGTCGGGGATTCAGATCGGCGCAGGTATTGTTGACCACCAAATCGTAGATTTGGTGGGGGTCTTAAACCCAGTTATTCAGACGCGACGCTCGCAGACTCGCTACCGCTACGCTATCGTGGACTCGCTAACGCTGCGCTATCCGTCAGTTATACAGAATCCATTCTGAATTCTGACTCCTGACTCCTGAATTCTGTTCGATAAAAATCAATACTGATTTAATTTAGACCTATCAATTAGCTCCAACTGATAAAATCGGATGGAGCTAATTTAATTGATAGGTTTAAAGTTTTGTTAGCAGCGTTACTTCATGGACAAGAAGATTTACGCCTAGAGGAAGTTCCTGACCCCACTCCGGCGGCTGGCGAAGTTGTGATCCAGGTGGGGGCAGCAACAACTTGTGGTACAGATTTGAAAGTCTGGCGGCGTGGTGGTCATGCCAGGATGCTGATACCGCCAACGCTGTTTGGTCACGAAGCTGCTGGGCAAATTGTTGCCTTAGGTGCAGGGGTGACAAATTGGCAAGTGGGCGATCGCGTTGTCGCTAATAATTCTGCTCCCTGTATGAAGTGCTTTTTTTGTCAACGGCAAGAATATTCATTATGTCCAAATTTGACCTGGAATAATGGAACTTTTGCGGAATACTTAAAAATTCCTGCACCGATAGTACAGCATAATTTGTTGCAGATTCCCAATGAGTTGCCGTGGGAATTGGCAGCGATGACGGAACCTCTAGCTTGTGTGTTGCATGGTGTAGCGCGTTCTAATATTAAGCCCAAAGATCAAGTAGTCGTCTTAGGAGATGGGGCGATCGGGCTGATGTTTGTGGCGGCGTTGAGTGAGAAAGCTGAGGTTTTGCTGTGGGGAGGTAATAACCACAGACTAGAAATTGGTCAGAAATTGGGTGCAACCCAGACCTTTAATTATCATCAAATTTCAGACATTCCCAGTGTGGTGAAAGAACTTACCCAAGGATGGGGCGCAGATGTGGTAATTGAAGCTACTGGTGTACCAAGCGTTTGGGAAACTGCGATCGCCTGCGCCCGTCCTGGTGCAACAGTGAACTTATTCGGTGGATGTCCACGCGATACCAGCATTACCGTCAACACAGAACAGCTACACTATAGCGAATTAACTATAAAAGGCGTGTTTCATAATACACCAGAGTATGTGCGATCGGCGCTTGCACTTATAGCAAGTCGCAAAAATCCCTTTGAGTTGCTTATTAGTGAACAGCGACCATTAAAAGATTTAGAACAGGTGTTTTCTCAGATGAAGGCGCGACAGGTAATCAAGGTGGCGATGATTCCTTAGAGGTTGTTTGAAAAGTGGTTGGCTGTGATTTTAGGCACTAACTGATCCCCCCTAGTCCCCCTTTTTAAGGGGGGAACCGGAATCAAAGTCCCCCTTTTTAAGGGAGATTTAGGAGGATCTAGAATGTTTTGTTACCGAGAAGAAAACTTTTCAAACATCCTCTTAGTATTTTGGTAACCAATTCACAACTTCTTGGATTACAATTACTTGAGATAACACCACAGGTTTAGGCTAAAGTAGTATAACTGTTTAAGTTAATTAAAAATAGCGATAATTGTCCGCTAAGGTACATTTATTAATTTACATATTGGCATAAAATTATCATTCATGTAAGAATTCAAAAGTCAAAATAATTCCAGAATTAGGATAATGTTTGATAAATAAATATACCAATCATTCTCGACTCCTTATAAATTCTGAGTTTTGACTTCTGGGTGTTGAATTCTTGCTTTTATATTCCGATCGCACTAGGTCACGCTTACAAATGAATCGGGTTGCTCGCCGTTATATTTTTTACTTGCTGTGTTTGGGATTAGTAATTGCTTTCACAGTTTTTTCACCCTCTTCATTGCCAGTCTATTCTCAAAAAATAAGACCTTTAACTACAGAAATTCGCGGCGTTTGGATCACTAATGTTGCTAGTGGTGTACTATTTGTTCCTTGGGGAATTAACCGTGCTGTAAATCAATTATCGGCTCTCAACTTTAATACAATTTATCCTGTAGTCTGGAACCGAGGGCATACTTTTTATAAAAGTGCTATAGCTAAAATGACTACAGGTTCGGATACTCAACCTTTGCTCAACTTCATGCACGGTGGACAGGATGTTTTAGCAAAGATAGTCACACTTGCTAAAAATAAAGATTTGCGAGTTATTCCCTGGTTTGAATATGGGTTCATGACACCGCATTATTCACAATTAGCAAGGCGTTATCCCGATTGGTTGACAATTGGGCAAGAAGGTATAAACTCTATTCAAGATGCTCCACCGGAAGAAATCGACAATGTTCTGGTGAATAAACAAGCTTGGTTGAATCCCTTACATCCACAAGTGCAAGAGTTCATGCAAGAGTTAATTTTAGAAGTAGTCAGAGATTACGATGTGGATGGGATTCAGCTTGACGACCATTTTGGGATGCCTGTACAGTTCGGTTACGATCGCTTCACTATAGAACTCTACCAGCAAGAACATCAAGGCAAAAGTCCTCCTACCGACCCTTTTAACTCAGAATGGATGCGTTGGCGGGCAGACAAAATTACTGATTTCATGGCAGAAATCTATCAAGCTGTCAAGGCAATTAAACCTAAAGTTAAAATATCTTTGTCTCCTAACTATCAAGCTTTTGCCTACAAATACTATTTGCAAGATTGGGAAAATTGGGTAAAAAAAGGTTTAGTTAGTGAGTTAATTTTGCAGGTATATCGAAATGATCAAAACTCTTTTATCGCTCAACTCGAACAACCACCTGTAAAATTGGCTCAAAGTCTAATTCCTGTAGGTATTGGTATATCTACAGGAACGGTAGGTAATCCGGTGAAAATTGCCCAAATTAGAGAACAGGTTAAAGCAGTGCGCGATCGCAATTTTGATGGCATCTCTTTTTTCTACTGGGAGAGTCTGTGGGGTTACATCGTACCAGAATCACCCCAACAGCGACGCAAAGGTTTTTTTGAGATGTTTAATGCTAAAACTGTCAGACTATTACAACCAAAGAAACTTTGATGTCATTCGCGCCTGAAAACCTTAGATTTGGCTTTACATTGCTGTGGACTTTAGCGACTTTTAGCGGATTTTTATTAAGTTTATTCTTAATTGAAGTCGGCGAAAAGCCAGATATTGGAGTGGTAGAGGCGGCTATAGGCGCATTTGCGATCGCACTTCCTCAAGGTTGCCTTCTCAAACAACCTATATTTTGTATCAGGTGGATTTTGTCAAGTCTTTTAGGTTGGAGTATAATCACTGCGATCGGTATTGGTGCTGTGGGTTGGATTGTACCTAGCACTCAGATTCTTCCCCTGAGAATCCTTTCAGGGGCTGTTTATGGTGGTCTTGGCGGCTTGGGGATTGGATTAGCACAATGGTTAGCAATTCCCCAGCCTGTAGCGTGGCGATGGATATTTGTCTCTGCGGTAAGTTGGGCTATTGCTGTCCCGGTGGGTTCTGCTGTGGGGATGATTTTACACGGCGTAACGCAGCTATTTTTAGGCGAAGTCATCGGATTAGCCGTCACTTGGCTACTGGTTGGCATCCTCACAGGAACCAATGCTGACAAATTGTGATGCCTGCGGCGGCTACGCCTACGCAAGTTCCCACTCCCAATATTAAGAATTATAAATTTAATTGATATATACTGATGTTTATACTTAGATATATGCAAGAATGCTGAAAAAGTCTTAAAAAAAAATTCAGTAAATTTGCCTTCACCTGCAAATGTATTTTCGCCTTCAAAAAGCAGGATTTGTTAAGCTGACTCCTATTAGCTTTCCTAGATTTCTGACAAGAAGTAGAGAAAGATCCAAATTTCGATGAGCAACAGCTGACAATACTTTGCCATAGGCGCTAAACATCTACTAAAAGCGTAATTACAAGAGAGCGCCTAGAAGACTCAGTAATACAAGAGTGGGACTCTCGCATGAATAAAAATCCAGTGGAATCAACTATGGAGTTGACAAAATTACCGCCACCGCAAATTCTCTTTGGCACAGAAGTAGATGAAAAAAGTAGTAGCGAACAGTTTCTACTAAGCATATACGATTCTTTGCAGGCATCAATATTTGTAGTTGATGTTTTGGAAGAAGGAGATTTTCGATATGTGGCACTTAATCCCACTCATGAACGGTGGATAGGCATTCGCTCAGATGATCTTCGGGGCAAAAAACCAGAAGATATTCTCTCCCCCATCGATGCTGCTAAGGTACGTCAACATTATGCTGACTGTGTAAGCTTTGGCACAACTATCTCTTACGAACAATGTTTGCAATTCCAGGGAATTCCCACTTGGTGGAGTACAACTCTTACGCCACTAAAGGATGCTAACTCCAAGATTTATCGAGTGATTGGTACTAGTAGTAATATCACTGCTGTTAAGCAAGCAGAACAACAGATCAGATTCCAGGCTGAACGGGAGCAACTGCTAAAAGCGATCGCTGGACGAATTCACCAATCTGTAGAATTAGAGACAATTCTACATCAGACAGCAATTGAACTGCGGCAGTTTTTGAATTGCGATCGCGTCTTCATTTATCGCTTTGAGGCTAATGGCAATGGAGTAATCATTGCCGAATCAACTATACCTGCAAGCGATCCCGTTCTGGGAAAAAACATCAGCGATCCCGGCTTGAGTGGCAAACATCCAGAACACTACGGAAGAAGTTTTATTCAAGTTATTGAAGATATTGATGCTCTCGACTTACATCCTTGCCATATAGATTTCCTGGCATCTTTGCAGACAAGAGCCAATTTAGTCGTGCCGATTTTCAAAGAGCAAAATATGTGGGGGCTATTGATTGCCCAGCATTGCCACCAAGGGCATCAATGGCAGCAAACGGAAACTGACTTGCTTAAACAGTTGGCAACTCAAATCGGCATTGCTATCCAACAGGCAGAACTTCACCAGCAGCTTCAGGATCTTAAAGCCAAGATAGAGTTACAGAAACAAAAGCATATTAATCAGTTGCAGCAGGTGCGAAACTTTGAAGCCTTGGTGCGACGCATGACAGAACAAATCCGCGACAGCCTGGATGAAACTCAGGTGTTGCAGACTGTTACCCAAGAATTAGCACAGTTGCTAAAGCTTGACCGTTGCCAAATCGAACTCTACAGCAATTGCCAAACTCTGGTTACTATTACCTACGAGTGCAGCGTTAACCTACCTCAAAGTCAAGGTCTGACTAGACAGATTGCCAACCGTCCCGAAATTTATCAACCGTTATTACAAAAACAACCATTGCAATTTTTGGAAATTGTCCCGGGATGGCAACCAAAATTGCTAGTTATGTCCCAGATGGCTTGTCCAATTTTCGATACTCAAGGGATTTTGGGAAATATTTGGTTAACAAGACCATCACAAGAAGCCTTTGATGAATTTGAAATCGAGCTAGTGCAGCAGGTAGCAAATGAATGTGCGATCGCCATTCGTCAAGCCCAGCTTTATAAACAAAACCAGGCACAGGTAAAAGAACTAGAAAAATGTGATCGGCTCAAAAACCAATTTCTCAGAAACCTGTCCCAAGAACTGCGGACACCGATAACAAGTATCAGCCTTGCAGTGCAAACACTTGAAAGTGTCCTCACGCCAGCAGAAATATCAGAGATAGAAATAGTTCCGCAACTCTTGCAGATTCTCCATAACGAGTGTGGGCGAGAAAGTAAGTTAATTAACGACCTCCTTACACTCACATATCTTGAAGCCGAACCCGCTGCCCCAACATTGATTGCCATTGACCTTCAAAGCTGGCTTCATCCCATTATCGAGTCTTTTCGAGACCTGACCAACTGCCAGCGACAGCAGTTAAATCTAACGGTTGATCATGCGCTGCCGCCTTTGGAAACAGATATTACTGATTTGGAGCGGATTGTCACCGAACTGCTTAACCATGCCTGCAAGTACACCCCAGCAGGCGAATCCATCACAGTCTCTGCTCACCTGACAGGGGATGCAGTAGAGCTTAATATTACCAATTCTGGAATAGAGCTTAACAGCAATGAACTGTCACGGATTTTTGAGCCTTTCTATCATCTTTCCAAACATGATCCTTGGAAACATAGTGGCACTGGACTGGAATTAGCATTAGTGCAGAAAATGGTCAGACATTTAGGCGGCTCAATCTATGTACAGAGTGCAGCAGGTCAAACCACCTTTACCGTCAAATTCTCCTTTTAATTCGTTTTTGGGTGTGGCACTAGCTAAATTCTCAAAAGTTGTGCTATGATTGTTTTTCGTGTGGGTGACTAGCTCAACGGTAGAGCAGTAGACTCTTAATCTATTGGTTGCGGGTTCGATTCCCTCGTCACCCACTTTCTAAGTATTTTCAAATGTACATTCACTAATTATTTGTCATTTTTAACTAAAATGTCATTTTTAACAGATTAATATCCTCTTTGAGTCGCTTGTTAGAGAAAGATGATCTTTTGATAGTTGAAGGTCATGCTAATCCTGATGAAATTGGGCGCTGTGCTATTCTACACGCCCAGATTGTCTTGATTGGCGTTTTCCTTCCAACCAATCATGGAGAATTTGCACTTGTCTAAGTGGGACATAACGTTTACGATTTAATCGTTTTTTGTTGATTAACAAATAATTATAAAGGTGCATTATGTTACTAATGCACCTTTATAATTAATTTCTGTGCGTTATGCGATCGCTCAGAGACTTACAGTTAAAAAAAGATCCCATTCCTGCGGGCGGTTACGCCAAGAGCAAAGCCCCCACTCAACGACTTTTAGCGATGCCTACGGCAGCAGGCTACGAAGGATTGCATCAAGCACAATCGCCTGTCCCATACCAAGACCTTCACTCTTCAATAACCTTCTTAGTACAAAAGTACTATATTGCTGTTAAAATGCCTTACAAGTTAGCTAGCCTTACTTGAGGTAGTATGAAAAACATCCAAGACACGAACAAAAAGCCTATTTTACTGAAAGTTTCGCTGTTGCAGCCTACATCTGTAAGCGCTGCTATAGTGCCACTGCGTCCCCAAAAGGAAAAAACCATTAGTGAACAGGAGCGTTTGAACGCACAAGTCGAACGCATCAATCAGATGGCAAGAGAGTTAGAGGCAGCGATATTAGAGTTGAAAGCGATCGCTAACACGTTGAATACTCAAAAACGTTACCCAGGTATCAATCAGGAGCCATGCAAAGAGATTTGTCAGTATTTTGCAGTTTGCGTTCCTTGGGTGAAACGAAAACCGGACGAATCATTTATTTTGACAACGCGAAGAATTGATTTATTCCGAGCCGAAAGGGAAGCCGCACTGTTAGCACAGCAACTTCGTCAGCAAACTAAAAAAAGATTAGTATCACAACAACAGAGAAAAAACGAGAGTCGCGCTAAGACTGACACAAAACATTCGTTAAAAAAGGTATTAGTCAACAAATCTTAAAATTATCAACATTAAACGGCATCTCACCCTTGAGGTTGTAACAGTTATGCTGATTGAAGTGGCAGAAAAAACTTCTTCCTCAAAATTGCTAGATACAATACTGCCATTGTCTCTTTGCTAGCAACTATGTTTGCAAAGAGGCACAGCTAGCTGCCCTAATATTTGCACTTCCGTAAAACCAGAGTGTAACATCAGGGACAATCAATCAGCGCACAAAAGAGGTAAAAAGAAGGTGTTAAAGACACTTTTAGTAATTGCCGTTGGTTTTTTACCGTCCCTAATTTCCCTGTGGGCGATCCGCAAAACCCATGCGCGATCGCGCTTACGGCTTAGACAAGCAGCGATGAATTTTCCACCAGTACAGAGACAGCAAAACCTTAGACCGGTTGAAAGCGATCGCTATTATTTGGAAGGGGTGGGTTATCTGATTGGCGATATCAGCTGCAAATTTAATGCCCGATCTGGCTACATGCGTTGTGCTGTCAATCCTGAAGGCCCATGTAACGGTTGCCGTCACTATGAACCTAAAGAATTAGCTGGTAGTGAAAAAGGGTCTTAATAAGGGACTTGCAAAAAATAAATTATCCCATAATTATTTCTATATTTATAGGGGCGCAAAGACTTGCGCCCCTAAGACTCTAGGACTGAAAATTCCTAACTATGGGCCAGTATTAACAAAAAGTGCATTATTGGTTCCGAGACCGGCACAGATAGCCTGACTTGTACCTAAGCGAGTACAACTAGGATCTGAGGTGTATATACCTCCCAGATTCTGATAACCACTCCAGGAACTGCCATTAAACCGATTCACATAAAGTGCATTATCAGTTCCTAGACCCGCACAGATAGCCTGACTTGTACCGAAAGAAGCACAACTAGGGTTTGAGGTGACTATACCTCCCAGACTCTGATACCCACTCCAAGAACTGCCATTAAACCGATTCACAAACAGTGCATTATCGGTTCCTCGGACGGTACAGATAGCCTCACTTGTACCTAAGCGAGTACAGCTAGGATCTGAGGTGGCTATACCTCCCAGATTCTGATAACCACTCCAAGAACTGCCATTAAACCGATTCACAAAAAGTGCATTATTGGTTCCTAGACCTGCACAGATAGCCTGATTTGTACCGAAAGAAGTACAACTAGGGTTTGAGGTGATTATACCTCCGAGACTCTGATACCCACTCCAAGAACTGCCATTAAACCGATTCACAAAAAGTGCATTATCGGTTCCTCGGACGGCACAAATAGCCTGATTTGTACCTAAGGAAGTACAACTAGGATCTGAGGTAGCTATACCTCCCAGATTCTGATACCCACTCCAAGAACTGCCATTAAATCGATTCACATAAAGTGCATTATCAGTTCCTAGACCCGCACAGATAGCCTGATTTGTACCTAAAGAAGCACAACTAGGGTTTGAGGTGATTATACCTCCCAGACTCTGATACCCACTCCAAGAACTGCCATTAAACCGATTCACAAAAAGTGCATTATCGGTTCCTCGAACGGCACAGATAACCTGATTTGTACCTAAGGAAGTACAACTAGGATTTGAGGTGGCTATACCTCCCAGACTCTGAGGCCCATTCCAAACGGCAAGAACTGGTTGGCTTACCAGGGATAAAATCACCGATGTTGTGCCTGCTAAAATTGAAAATTTCCTTTTCATAAAATCTAATGTCTTCCTCCTTAATACCAGTCTGTGTTTGGTTGGAAAAAGTTAGACAAATGTAAAGTTTTATTCCTGAGTTTTTCATTCAGTTTGAGTGATATTGAACGATGAAATCACTCACATATTTGGAATCAGTTTCAGCTCTAGAGTTACGGAAAACAGTTACAAAGCTTTACAATGTCTAGTTAAAACTCACAATTTTCGTGTGATATATTTGCTATTCTCAGCTGTTACATCAACACTAATTAAATTAAACTATATCAAAGTAAGTTTTAGGTAAAAGTTTGTTTATATTCACAATTTAAATCTGGACAAACATTAACGTAGTTGAATACTCGTTGCTAATCGGCTGATGAGTTGAGATACCTAAGTTAGACTAGAACATTTGACACCTGACAGCGCTTACGCTTAACGATTCCCAAGTTTTACCTGGAAATGATAAAATCATTGCTAATTATAATAATTGTGTATTTATAAAGACTTTGAATATTTGTCTTTGCATGGTGAAATAAGAATGATTTAATAGAATTCGGGCAAAGGTATGAATCTGCGTCATTTTGTTTGCAGATGGATGCGTATGCCGACTATCTGATAACTACATGACTATCTAACGATGAACAACGCGATCGCTCGGACAACAGCATTATTATCAACTTGCACTTTGCTACTAACAGGTTGTGGTGGTGGCACTAGCACAGTGACAACTTCTCCAACTAATAGTCCAGATAGCACTGCAACCAATACCACAGCAACAACGGGTACACTGTCAAGTGCTATTCCCATAGGTATTGCTGTTGCCCAAACTAGTAACGTGGCATTACTAGGTCAAGAGCAAGTCGCTGGAGCTAAACTTGCTGAAAAGTATTTTAATAATAAAGGTGGTGTTAATGGCACACCCATTAAATTGGTATTTCAAGATACTAGCGGTGATGAAGCAGGGGCAATTAACGCTTTTCAAACTTTAATTAACAAAGATAAAGTTATTGGTATTGTCGGCCCGACTTTATCACAGCAAGCCTTCAGTGCTGCTCCCGTTGCCGAACGTGCCAAAGTACCAATTATTGGCCCATCAAATACTGCTAAAAATATTCCGGAAATTGGTGATTACGTTGCTCGTGTTTCTGCACCAGTTTCTGTTGTTGCACCCAATTCGGTGAAAGCTGCACTTAAACAGAACCCGCAACTTAAAAAAGTCGCAGTTTTCTACGCTCAAAATGATGCATTTAGCAAGTCAGAAACAGAAATATTTCAGCAAACAGTTAAGGATCAAGGGCTGGAATTGGTAACAGTACAAAAGTTCCAAACCAGTGATACAGATTTTCAAAGCCAAGCTACCAATGCGATTAATTTAAAGCCAGATTTAGTAATTATTTCCGGCTTGGCTGCTGATGGTGGTAATTTAGTCCGACAATTGCGGGAACTTGGTTATAAAGGCTTAATTGTGGGTGGAAATGGTTTAAATACATCAAATTTATTGTCAGTTTGTAAAGCACTTTGTGATGGCGTATTGATTGCTCAAGCTTACAGTCCAGAACATCCAAGCGAAATTAACGCTGCCTTTCGTAAAGCTTATATTGACGAATATAAAAAAGAACCACCACAATTTAGCGCTCAAGCTTTTGCAGCAGTCCAGGTTTATGTTGAAGCACTCCAATCTTTAGATAAAAACAGCAAAGTCAACAAATTACAGCTACCAGAATTACGGACGCAGTTAAACAAACAGATACTTGGAGGAACATACAATACACCGTTGGGCGAAATTGGTTTTACTCCCATAGGCGAAGTTGTACAAAAAGATTTTTATGTAGCCCAAATAAAGATGCAAAACGACGGAAGTCAAGGTAAATTCACATTTTTAAAATAGTTGCTACATGAATATAAATCTATTTTTGCAGCAATTATTAAATGGGTTATCCATTGGTAGCGTCTATGCAATTTTTGCCTTAGGTTATACCTTGGTTTATTCTATTTTGGGCATTATTAATTTAGCTCATGGCGCGATTTTTACCTTGGGTGCATATTTCACTTATGCACTTATGGGTGGGAACTTTGGATTTAATGGCTTGTTGGCTAATGCAGCCCTACCGATAAAATTACCTTTTGCTATATCTTTGATTTTAGGAAGCATCTTGGCGGGATTGGTAGGGGTTGTGATGGAACGCGTTGCTTTTCAACCTCTACGCCGTCAAGGATCTGATCCTTTACTAACTGTTGTTTCCAGTTTAGGGGTAGCAGTAGTAATTGTGAATTTAATCCAGTATTTAGTAGGCGCAGAAAGTTACACATACCCTGCAAATACTTATGGCAATTTGCCACCTGCGATTAACTTCGGTAGTCAAGAAAATCCAATTCCGATCCGCAGCGTTCAGGTGGTAATTTTTACTGTATCAGTAGTGATTGTGGCTATTCTTACCTATTTTATCAATCGGACTAAATATGGTAAGGCAATGCAAGCGATCGCAGAAGATCCAACTACAGCTAGTTTGTTAGGAATTAATAGCGATCGCTTTATAATTTTAACATTCTTCATCAGCAGTTTTTTAGCAGGATTAGCAGGAACTTTAGTCGCCTCTAGTGTTAGTATTGCAGGGCCATATTTCGGCATTGCTTTTGGTTTGCGGGGTTTAGCGGTAATTGTCTTAGGTGGTTTAGGTAGTATTCCTGGTGCGGTAGTGGGAGGCTTGGTAATTGGATTAGTGGAGGCATTTGTACCCACCGAATACTCTGGATATAAAGACGCAGTAGCCTTTGGAATTTTGTTTATGATGCTATTAGTTAGACCCCAAGGTTTGCTAGGACGACGGTTTATTCAGAAGGTTTAAAGAAACGTAGCCAGATGAAAACATACACTAAGTAAAAACTAACTTTTGAGCAATTTTTGGAAGAGTTGACAGCAGAGCAAATGTTAACAGCTTAGTAGTTGATAAAAGTGATAGTTTGATTAAGCTTAATCACAATGTATTAAAATGACTGACTTTTTTGCTACTTACGGTTCTCTAATTGTTTCTATGGTATTGGGGGCGCTACTAGGGTTATCGCTTTACTTACCGCTAATGACAGGGCAATTGTCTTTAGCTAGTCCAGGCTTTTATGCTTTAGGTGGGTATATTGCCGCAATTTTATCTACAACAATCTTAACCTCTAGCAATAGTTTATTTCCCATTCCATTGTTGTTATTGGAAATGTTAGTTGCTGGAATAATTTGTGGTTTATTAGGTGTATTGGTGGGAATCCCAGCATTAAGATTGCGAGGAATCTATTTAGCGATCGCAACTATCGCTTTTGTAGAAGTTCTGCGCGTCATCTCCCTCAATCTAGACATTACAGGCGGTGCTGTCGGAATTTTTGGTATTCCTCAACCTTTCCAAACACAACTTGAATATTTATGGATTGCTTTGCCATTACTATTAATTAGTATGGTGTTACTTTACCGTTTAGAACGCATCCGCGTAGGAAGGGCTTTTATCGCTATCCGCGAAGATGAATTAGCTGCGGGTGCAATGGGAATTGATCCAACTTATTACAAAGTTTTAGCCTTTACTTTAGGGGCTATACTTGCAGGGATGGTAGGTGCAATTAGCGCCCACTTCCTTAATACCTGGAATGCTCGTCAAGGTACTTTTGATAGCAGTATTATATATTTAACTTTTGTTTTAATTGGTGGTTCGAGAAGTTTTTTAGGGCCGGTAGTTGGAGGTATGGTGTTTACAGCCTTACCAGAAATTCTGCGAAGCCTTGCTGATACTGGTGGTTTACCTAGTTGGCTAGCACAGTTTTTGCGCGATGGGAGATTAATTATTTTTGGCTTACTAATAGTAATAGGTACAATCTTTTTTCCCCAAGGGCTAATTACTCCAGATATTTTTCAGAGGAAAAAACGAACCGCCAAGCACGCAAAGGGCGCGAAGTAAGAAAAGTTTTAGAGAGTTATTGCATGGTTCATATATTCATAATAATATGCAAAAATGTTACATAGTATTTCACAAACTAACAGCAGTATTGTCTTAGAAGCAAGAGCATTGACTCGCCGCTTTGGTGGTTTAGTGGCGGTAAATAATGTATCTTTTAGTGTAAATAAACATGAGATTTTTGGACTGATTGGCCCTAATGGTGCTGGGAAAACAACACTGTTTAATTTAATTACTGCTTTCATTCCACCTTCTAGCGGTAAATTAATTTATCAAGGTGCAGAAGTTTCTCAACTGCGTCCCCATCGAATTGCTGCTTTAGGTATCGCCCGTACATTCCAAAATATCCGCTTGTTTGGGGAATTGTCGGCGTTAGAAAATGTGATAATCGCCCGACATTTACACACTAAAAGTAATATGATTACAGGTGTTTTAGGATTACCACCAGCGCCTAGTGAAGAATTAAAAACTAAGCAAAAAGCTTTAGATTTATTGGATTTGGTGGGATTGAGCGATCGCGCTGACGAAAAAGCTAAAAACTTTGCTTACGGCGATCAGCGTCGGCTAGAAATTGCCCGCGCTTTGGCATTACAACCGCAAATTTTACTCCTCGACGAACCGGCGGCGGGGATGAACCCCAATGAAAAGCAGCAATTGAGTGAATTTATCCGTAGCCTGCGCGATCGCTTCAATTTAACGATCATCCTCATAGAACACCATGTACCATTGGTTATGGGTTTGTGCGATCGCATTGCGGTGTTAGATTTTGGGCAATTAATTGCATTGGGTGAACCATCTATAGTTAGAAATGATCCGGCTGTAATTGAAGCTTATTTGGGAAATGAATGAATTTATGTAGACAAAATACTCACAAATTCTTCTAAAGAACTCACAGCGATCGCGCTATCCATTAAGCTTTCCAATTTTTCCACACTCTCGCCCTCAAACCTTACTTCCACTTCATGAGGAATTTCGCCAAAGCGTTGTTCCAATACGCGGATTAGCTGCCGTCGCGCACCCTGCTGAATACCTTTTTGCTCAATTTCCTGATACCAAGGCGATTCTCGCAATACTGCCATATCCCACCTCATGATTTGTTGCACTAAAGGCGTGTCTAACACAAAGCTAGCAAAAAATGCCAGCAATGATTCTAATTCGTTCAACTGTTCATCGGCTCGTAGCGCCTGTAATGCTCGTTGCACAACTGATACCTCTCCCCCTCCTCGCAGGATTGGCACAAAGGGTAATAAGGATGGTAGTGATTGCTCAAATACCACTTCAGCATCGATTTCCCACAAATTAATCACACGATAATCTTGGATGGCACGTAATCCCAAAAATTCCTGCTCGTAACTATTGACAATAGTTAAGGTGGATGAAGGCGGTAAAATGTTGATCAGTACTGGGTAAGTTGGCAATCGGTAGCGTTCTTGTGCCAAGGCAGCATAAGCTCTCATCCGTAGAGGCATCTGTGCCGTGTAACGCAACTGTAGTTCATTTAATACTAGAAAATCTCCGTGAGTAGCACTGTATGCTTTCACTAACACATCTGTTTCCCGGCTAATCCAATGAAACTCAGAGCCGAGAATTTCTTTTGCCACGACTTCAGGACGCTGTGTCACCCACTTTACCCAGGCATCGGGAGCTAAATTAATTAGTCGCTTGCTACCAATATCTGCTACTTTTGCCACAGAACATTTGATATCTTTATCAGTAATTAATAGTACATCATTAAAGATTGCAGTATTCTAGCGTTAGTTTTTAAATTGAAACAAAGTCTCAGACGGGCTATTCGCCCTCGCACTGTTTCAAGAAATGTATGATTGATGTATGTTAGGTTTTGAATTAACATTTCTGGATGTAAGCCGCCGATGAAATCCGATAGCAAACCAGAGTATACAATTTTAGAAGTTCAAGAACTTGATGTTAATTATGGCGGCATCCAAGCTTTAAAAAAGATTAATTTAATTATTAAAAAAGGCGAGGTAGTTACTCTAATTGGTGCTAATGGTGCGGGTAAAACTACTACACTCCGCGCTATATCTAAAGTAGTTAATCCTAAGAGTGGCGTAATTATCTATAATGGACATAATATTAACCGTCGCCAAACTCACGAAGTTGTACAACTTGGTATCGCCCATTGCCCTGAAGGACGCAGAGTATTAGCGCGGCAAACAGTATTGGATAATTTACTCTTGGGTGCTTATATTCGCTCCAATCAAGCAGAGATAAAAGCAGATATTCAGCGCCAATTTGAGCTATTTCCGCGTTTGTCACAAAGACGCAATCAACTAGCAGGAACCCTCAGTGGTGGTGAACAACAAATGTTAGCGATCGCTCGTGCTGTAATGAGTAAACCACAACTCTTACTCTTAGACGAGCCTAGCTTAGGTTTAGCACCTGCGATCGTCCGCGAAATCTTCTCAATTATTGAAAATCTCCGTGCTACAGGCGTGACTATTTTGTTAGTGGAACAAAACGCTAATCTTGCATTACAAATTGCCGACCGCGGTTATGTTCTAGAAGCCGGTTCTATTACCTTAACTGGTGGAGCATCAGAATTAATTAGTGATGAACGAGTTAAAAAGGCTTATTTAGGATAATTAATTAAATTAAATGGGAAGTACAATCAGATGGTAAAATCACCAACTAAACCCCTAACCTTAGAAGAGTTTTTGAAATTACCAGAAACAAAGCCTAGCTCAGAATACATCAACGGTCAAATTATCCAAAAGCCAATGCCTCAAGGAAAACATAGTAAATTACAGGGAAAGTTAGTCACAGGTATAAACGAGATAGTTGAAAGTCGAAAGATTGCTCTAGCTTTCCCAGAATTGCGGTGTACTTTTGGCGGACGCTCAATTGTACCTGATGTCGCTGTATTTGCTTGGGAACGAATTCCTTTAGATGAAAGTGGAGATGTGGCAAATGTTTTTCACACGCATCCAGACTGGACAATTGAGATTCTTTCACCTGATCAAAGCCAGACTAAAGTAACCGGAAATATTCTACATTGTTTAAAATATGGTAGTCGTTTAGGTTGGTTAATTGATCCAGGCGATCGTTCTGTTTTAGTCTATCCACCAAAGCAGCAGCCAGAACTTTTACAAGAAGAACAAGAAATATTACCAGTTCCCGATTTAGTCAGTGATCTACAATTAACTGTAGGGCAACTATTTGGATGGTTAAAATTATAAATAATAAAAGACGACATCAAGAGTATCAAAATGCTATTAAATCTCGAAAAACTTTGAATGAGCTAGTCGATATTGCTTTAGACACTTGGCTAAAAAGGCTTTAATAAAGCTACATTGACAGTACTTATAAATTTTCCTAATTATTCTTATTATTAAATATTATTACGATTTTTGTCATATATTAATATTTGCAGCCCTCGTTGCAGATATCTATATTTGTTTAGCGGCGAATTCTATTCACCGGAATCATTAAACTCATGAGTCAAATAGTCTGGATAGCAAGACACGCTAACCGCCTCGATTTCGTAAACCCTGATTGGTTTCTCACCGCCGAACGACGCTACGATCCACCTTTGTCTGATGATGGTATGGTGCAGGCACAGCAGTTAGCTAAACGATTAAAAGGAGAAAATATTGGCCATATTTTCGCTTCTCCTTTTCTGCGAACCGTACAAACGGCAAATGCAGTTGCAGAAATGCTCAAGTTACCGATTAAACTCGAAACAGGTTTGAGTGAATGGCTAAATCCAGTTTGGATGACAGAAGAACCTGAAAGACTCTCAACTAGAGCATTAGCAGAGTTATTCCCCAGGATTGACACCAGCTATACTTCGCGCATCGCCGCCAAATTTCCTGAAACTCACGAAAAAGTACGAGAACGTTCTGGGCAAACTGCGAGATGTTTAGCTACTGAGTTCTTCCCAGAGGATATCCTGCTAGTGGCACATGGTGCATCTGTGTTGGGCGCAGCAATGGGGCTAGTGGGGGAAATTGCCAAAATAGAAGTTAAGGCTTCTTTATGTTCTCTGGTAAAAGTGGTACGCCAAGATCCAGAATGGTTATTAGAACTAACGGGCGATACTTCCCATTTAACCCACATAGAAGAAGTTATTCGATTTGCTTAAACCTCTAATAGAGATTTGGGTTCATCGCTTCTGTTACTTTGGGTATATCCTACAAAAAAGTAATTAATTCACGAATAAGTTCTATGACTTTGTTACTAGCAGGAGACATCGGCGGTACGAAAACTATTCTGCGATTGGTTAAAACATCAGACTCATCAACACATACTATTTATCAGGAAAGTTACCACAGTGCTGATTTTCCCGATTTAGTACCAATTGTGCAACAGTTTTTGATGAAAGCCGATACACCAATACCAGAAAAGGCTTGTTTTGCGATCGCAGGCCCCATTGTCAAAAATACTGCCAAGCTAACCAATTTAGTCTGGTTCCTGGATACCGAACGTCTACAACAAGAATTAGGTATCCGGCATATTTCTTTAATTAATGACTTCGCCGCCATTGGCTACGGCATTTTAGGTTTACAAAAACAAGACTTGCATACCTTACAAGTTGGCAAACCTCAACCCGAAACCCCAATTGGAATTATTGGTGCTGGTACTGGCTTAGGGCAAGGATTTTTAATTAAGCAGGGAAACCACTATCAAGTCTTTCCCTCAGAAGGTGGACACGCTGACTTTGCCCCTCGGAATGAGATCGAGTTTCAACTCTTGAGATACCTGCTGGGTAAACATGATATCCAGCGCGTTTCTGTAGAACGCGTGGTTTCTGGAATGGGAATTGTGGCAATTTACCAATTTTTGCGCGATCGCAAATTCGCCGCCGAATCACCACACATTGCCCAAATCGTCAGAACTTGGGAACAAGAAGCGGGACAGGAAGAGAAAAGCGTCGATCCCGGTGCTGCCATTGGTACTGCTGCATTGCAAGGTAGCGATCGCCTTTCAGAACAAACTTTGCAATTATTTATAGAGGCTTATGGTGCAGAAGCTGGCAATCTCGCCCTGAAACTTCTACCTTATGGTGGTTTATACATCGCTGGTGGAATTGCGCCCAAAATCTTGCCCTTAATCCAAAACAGTGGTTTCTTATTAAACTTCACCCAAAAAGGTAGGATGCGCCGTCTCCTGGAAGAAATACCCGTGTATATTATCCTCAACCCCCAAGTGGGGCTAATAGGTGCTGCTTTATGTGCTGCTAGGTTATAACAGCTAGCATCATCAGTGAGATTAGCATCTCGAAAGGTAAAACTTATGACAGTTAAAAGTCTGTTGCCATTCATCGCCGCCACCTTTATCTGTGGTGGTTCTGTTCTGGTGGAAGCGCGTCAACCCAAACCTCCAAAGGCTGTTATTAAACCAACGGTTTCTCAACCCGTGCAGCCACAATGGAAGTTATACACCGCTCCAGATGGACGCTTTACTATTTTGATGCCGGGAAGCCCCAACAGAAATACCCAATATCAAAAAACTTATATGGGGGAAATTACCTTAGAAATATTTGTCGCTCAACCACCAAAACAGCAAGTAGCTTATGTAGTCGCTTACAATGATTTTCCTTATAGTTATGGTCAAATGACTGATCCCCAAGCTGTACTTAATAATGCACGGGATATGGCTTTAAAGACTACGAAAAGTAATTTAATTAGTCAAAGAAATATTCGTAGTTCCAATAATCATCCTGGCAAAGAAATTGAGTACATCAATTCTGGAGGGAAAATTACTAAAAGTAGAATGTATGTTGCTGAAGGCAGACTATATCAAGTAATGGCAATAACTACAAAAAAACAGCAGAAGACATTAGTTAAAACCATTAATGGATATTTAAATTCCTTCAATGTAGTTTTGAAAAAGTGAAATAACTAAAACCTCTACTAGATTAGCCTTGCGATTGATTGCAGGGCTAATAAGTAATTCAGAAGGCAGAAGGCAGAAGGGAACCCACGTACTAGTCTTACAGTAGTAATCTTTGTAGAGACGTTGCAATTGCTAGTCTCTACACCAAGATTTATACATCTAATCAGTAAAAATTTAAATAAGTAAAGTATAAATTATTTACTTAAGTAAAAGGCTAGAAAAACATACATTACTATGTCTCTCTAGCCTGGGGAACGCATAAATCATATTTAAGATTTACAAATAAAACCTGTAATAATACTTACAATATTTTTGGTGCTGTAAACTTAATGCCTTTTTGCCTGTGTTTGATATTCAGAGAATAAATGTTTTACACCCAGTCTAGCTTCACCCAATCAGAGTAATTGCTGATTACCCAAATGGTTCACCCGATTGGAGGAAGACGAATGATGAACATAACCTCAGATTGATAAGATGAGGAAAAGGTAAAGATTTGTACTATGACTACTTTTAACATTGCTTCTCCCCTAATTGCGATCGCAGGGCAAACCCGCCAAGCTGCCAGTAAGCTAGCGATTCTCTCCACTGAGGCAAAAAATCAGGCGATTGAAGCGATCGCCCAAGCTTTAGAATCAGCTAGAGATCAAATTTTACAAGCAAATATTGCTGATTGTGAAGCTGCTACTTCCGAAGGAATTCCTAAACCACTTTATAAACGCTTACAGTTGGATGAACATAAATTAAGAGACGCGATCGCTGGAGTAAGAGATGTTGGTAAACTAGCCGATCCAATTGGTAAAGTACAGATTCACCGCGAACTTGATACTGGCTTAATTCTCAAGCGGATTACTTGTCCTTTAGGCGTTTTGGGGATTATTTTTGAAGCACGTCCAGAGGCGGCGATTCAAATTGTCTCCTTGGCGATCAAATCGGGAAATGGTGTAATCCTCAAATGTGGAAAGGAAGCGGTGCGTTCTTGCGAAGCGATAGTTAAGGCAATTAAGCAAGGATTATCTCAAACTGCCGTTAACCCTGATGCGGTACAGTTGCTGACAACTAGAAAAGAAACTTTAGAACTTTTGAAATTAGATAAATATGTGGATTTAATTATTCCTAGAGGTTCTAATTCTTTTGTACGGTTTGTGCAAGAAAATACACGGATTCCTGTATTAGGCCACGCCGACGGGATTTGTCATCTTTATATAGATAAAGCGGCTGATATTTCTAAAGCAGTTCCGATTACCGTTGATGCCAAAGCCCAATATCCTGCTGTTTGTAATGCGATTGAAACTTTGCTAGTTCATCAATCAATTGCTACAGAGTTTTTACCAAAAGTTGCTGAGGCTTTGCAAGAACGTCATGTAGAATTAAGAGGTGATAAACGCACCTTAGAACTTTTGCCTAATATCGTAGCTGCAACAGAGCAAGACTGGGAAACAGAATACAGCGATTTTATTTTGTCGATAAAGATTGTAGATTCTTTAGAAGGTGCGATCGCGCATATTAACGAATATGGTTCTCGTCATACTGACGCGATTATTACTGAAGATTCAACATCTGTGGAAACTTTCTTTGGATTAGTAAATTCAGCTAATATATTTCACAATTGTTCTACCAGATTTGCTGATGGTTTCCGCTATGGTTTCGGTGCAGAAGTAGGGATTAGTACGCAACAAATGCCTCCCCGTGGCCCCGTTGGTTTAGAAGGATTAATCACATACAAATATCAAATGACTGGCGATGGTCATATTGTAGCTACTTACGCTGGGGCCAATGCTAAAGCTTTTACTCATCAAGATTTAGTGTAAGATATCATCAAAAGTATATGCTTTAGTAACGCTAGAAATACACCGGATAAATCGGTGTATTTTTTATGTCAATAGTTTATCTGAGTTGTAAAAAGTTTTAATTGGGCCATGCCATCGCTCATCATTTAAGAAAACCTCATTAAAAGCTCCATTAGTGTATTGACTAATTACCTTGCTCCAAAAAGCTTGTGCGCCTAAGTTCAAAGCAGTCTGGCGTACCTCCCAATTGCCGGGAAAGTGGTTGAAAATATGAGTAGCTACCTGTTCACCAATGCCCTTACTTCGATACTTCTTGAGGATAAAGAACTCAGCAATAGACATAGCATTGTTATCTTGATGAAGGCAGGTATGCTGATTAACAAGTACAAACCCTGCCAGTTTCTCATCAACTTTAACTAGAAATGGGTGTCGCTCAGGTTCTGTCCAATAGTAATCAAGATATCGATAGCCAAATAAGCCGCAGGCATCTACATCTTTAGCTTCTATCTCACTTAAATCATACTGGTATAGTTCCATTAAATTACCCAACACTGACTTCTGTTGTTGAGTAGCTTTTACCACTTCAATTTTCATAAAGCATCTACGATATTGGAACTATAAAGATATGCTTTCATGCAGAGAAATCTTTGGATGTTTTTTAATTTGGAAGTCTCTTTAAACTAATGCTTTCAGTAACGCCTGAAGTTTCAGTTGTACCTCTGCAAACTCCTTATCAGGATCGGAGCCAGCCACGATACCAGCACCAGCATACAATCTCGCGCGATCGCCATCAATCAAGGCTGAACGAATTCCCACAATAAACTCGCAGTTCCCTTGAGAATCTATCCAACCCAGAGGCGCAGCATACAAACCCCTCTCAAAGTTTTCATAACGACGTATTTCCGCACAAGCAACATCTCGTGTTGCACCGGCAACGGCTGGTGTAGGATGCAACTGAGCAACAATCTTTAATGGATGGATGTTAGCGGGAACCATAGCACTTATTGGTGTCCATAAATGCTGGATATTCGATAATTGTCGCAGCCGTGGTGCTAATATCTGTGGTAACAAACCTAGTTGACATAGGCGTTGTGTAATGAAATCAAGTACCAGCGAATGTTCGTGCTTTTCTTTTTCACTATTAAGTAAGCGATTGGCATTAGCTGCATCTTCAGCAGGGGTTTTACCTCGTGGTGCAGAACCAGCCAAAGCATCAGTAATTAACTGTTGATTATTAATACTAATTAATCTTTCTGGACTTGCCCCAATAAAGTTTTGTCCTTTGCCATTACTTGTAGAAAAGATATAACAATTAGGATGTATTTGCCTAAGATTATTTAAGGATTGAACTAAGTCAAACTGATTGCTTGATTTTACATCTAATATATCTGCTAAGACAATCTTGCTTAAATGACTAGACCGGATTTTTTCCAAAACAGATGTTACTGAACGTTTAAATTGGGCAGGATTTGTGACGGATTTCTTATATAACTTTGCTGAAAAAGGATTAATATTAGGAGAGTAATATTCTAAAGATTGGACAAAATCAATTTTATTTTGCACATTCTCCAATAATCTTTGAATATTTACACTTTTATTGATAATTATATTTGTTACTAATATGCAACGCTGATTTTTAACAGCTACTTGCCAGCGTGGAAGAAAGATGGTAGCAGATGGAAATGGATAATCTACTTGGGCATTTTTATCAAAAAAGCTGAAATAACAAAAAAAGTGAGGCCCAGAAAAACCTTGGCTAATGTTACCAAAATTAATTATATTTTTTAGACAAGATTTGATAAAATGTTCAGCTTGAGTAAAACGATCTGCACCATCAATTTGTAACTTTGCCACAGCATCTATTGCTGCGATCGCTTCTCCTTTACTTTTGTCCTCAAAGTAAAAATTTATTTCATTTGCTTGTGTAAGTTTATCTAATACAAGTAAAGGGTCAACTAAATCGATCTCCTGAGAGATACTGACAATTTGCCTGCAATTATTTTTGACGCACTTTTCTTGCACCGCTACCAAAAATTGATATAAATCTTTGTCCTCTACAAAGAGGTTGCTACGACATGGTGAAACTGTCATGGCTCTATAGTAAATTTTTTTTAAGTTAACTTCCTAAAGTGTAATAAATCGTGGTCGTATTTCTACAGGTAACATATTAAGTTGCTATTTCACCAGCGTAGAGTTTACCTTGTTTGTGGTGTTCCTAGACCCGGACAAGACAGTTCCAGCCTTAGACTGCCAAGGTGAGGGTGGAGTGTTAACAACGCGATGTGAACGAGCCACAGTCAAAGTAGTAGTTGTTTTTAGCTCATGTATATCTAGCATCTCTTTAAATCATAAAACCTCAAGAGTAAGTACTATTCCGGCAATTTAATTAATCACAACTGATGACTACCAAGCAAATTTTATATCCCAACACTAAGTTATGGATGGCAGCGATTAAACCGCCAATGTACAGCGTTGCCATTATGCCCATTTGGGTAGGAACAGCAGTAGCATTTGCAGAAACTAAAATGTTCAATAGTACAGTATTTTCTACTTTTGTAGCTGCTGCAATTTTAATTCTTGCCTGGGAAAATATCAGTAATGATGTCTTTGATTCAGAAACAGGTATTGATCAAAACAAGCACCATTCTCTGGTTAATTTAACAGGCGATAAGCTATTAGTATTTTGGTTAGGAAACTTGTGTTTAGGTTTGGGATTGCTGGGCATACTAGCGATCGCCTTTTGGCAACAAGACCTAACTGTTATCGGCATAATTGTACTATGCTGCGGATTGGGCTATATGTACCAAGGGCCTCCCTTTCGCTTAGGATATCAGGGTTTAGGCGAGATTCTTTGCTTTTTTGCCTTTGGCCCCTTAGCGGTGGAGGCAGCCTACTACAGCCAAACCCAAACTTGGTCAATCACAAGTTTAGCAGCCTCAGTGATTGTCGGGATTGCCACAACCTTAGTCTTGTTTTGCTCACACTTCCACCAAGTTAAGGATGACATAGCCGCAGGTAAGCGATCGCCTATCGTCCGTCTAGGAACCCAAAAAGGGGCGCAACTCCTAGTTTGGTTCACTGGTAGCATTTATCCCCTCACCTTGCTGTTTGTACTGTGGGGGATTTCTCCAATTTGGACATTGCTGAGTTGGGTAAGTTTACCCTTCGCCTTTAAATTATGCCGCCACGTTCAAGAAAATCATAATCAACCAGACAAAGTTAGTAACTGTAAATTCATCGCTGTAGCCGTGCATTTCTGGGCTTGCTTGCTTTTCGGCTTGGGATTTATCGTTTAGGGAATTGGGAATTGAGAATTGGGAGAATCACTAATAAATGTTGACTAATGACTTACAAATTTCAATTTCGTCCCTATCGGCGAAGATTTGTGCGATCGCTAACTACCAATCATGGTAAGTGGGGTATCCGTGAAGGTATTATTCTTCGCCTTACCGATGAATCAGGTAAAGTCGGCTGGGGAGAAATTGCCCCAATTAGCTGGTTTGGTTCCGAAACCGTGGAACAAGGCTTAGATTTTTGTCGCCAACTCCCAGGAGAAATCACAGACGAGATAATTTTCTCCATTCCAGATGAGTTACCTGCTTGTCAATTTGGCTTTGAGTCAGCTTGTGAGATGGGGAGTGGGGAGTGGGGAGTGGGGAGTGGGGGAGATGAAGGAGATAATTTTATAACTCCTAACTTCTCACTCCTAACTCCTAATTCACTCTTCTACAGTGCCTTATTATCAGCCGGGGAAGCGGCTTTAAATCAGTGGCAAACGTTGTGGGAGCAGGGATATCACACATTTAAGTGGAAAATTGGTGTGTATGCGATCACTGATGAACTAGAAATTTTTGAGTCACTGATACAAACCTTACCAGCCTTTACCAAACTGCGATTAGATGCCAACTGTGGACTCAGCCATGAAGAAGCTAACTTATGGCTGCGGACTTGCGACAATTTCAAGGCAAATCCAGAACTACCCCTAGAAATTGAATTTATCGAACAACCGCTACCCGTTGAGCAATTTCAGGAGATGTTGGAATTAAGTAGGTGTTATAAAACTGCGATCGCTTTAGATGAATCTGTCGCCACACTTGGGCAACTCGCTGCCTGTTATCAACAAGGTTGGCGAGGAATTTTTGTCATAAAGCCTGGGATAGTTGGATCACCATCTCGGCTGAGAAAGTTTTGCCACCAACATAAAATTGATACTGTATTTTCTTCAGTATTTGAAACTGCGATCGGTAGACTTGCAGCACTCCAACTAGCGGCGGAATTATCCCGAAACAACAGGGCAATTGGTTTTGGCATCGACCATTTTTTTGAACAAGAAGATACGTGGCTTCAAAGTTTATGGAACGACCTTTAGACTGCCTTAACAATCTGGTTCAGGATGATTGGCTTATTGGTTATAATAGCCACAAATTTAATCAAATAGCTCAAGAATTATATTTAGAACTAACACAACTATCAGCGTCTGGAACACCACCAAAAATCATCTTAGCCGAACGCGAACCATTACTATTTTTAGCAAGTTTTATTGCCGCTTGTGCGGCGAATTGTCCAGTTTTTCTTTGTAACCCCGACTGGGGAACACAAGAATGCCAACAAGTCTTTGATTTAGTACAACCAGATATTATTTTGGGAATGGGGAATGAGGCATGGGGTATAGGGAATGAGCATAATAATACCCAATGCCCAATTCCCAATAGCATTATGATTCCTACAGGTGGTTCATCAGGACAAATTAAGTTTGCCATTCACACTTGGGAAACTCTCATCTCATCTGTACAAGGCTTTACAGAATACTTTCAACTAAAACAAGTTAATTCTTTTTGCGTGTTACCGCTATATCACGTTAGCGGGTTAATGCAATTTATGCGTTCGTTCATCACCGGAGGTAAACTGGCTATTCTGCCATTTAAAGCTGTAGAATCTAGCCAAATATTAAATATTAAACAATCGGATTTTTTTATATCTTTAGTACCAACTCAATTACAACGCCTCCTGCAAAATCCAGAGTTAACTGGATGGCTATCCCAATTTAATACTGTACTTTTAGGAGGTGCGCCAGCGTGGAATGAACTACTAGAAAAAGCCAGATTTCATCGCATCCGGTTAGCACCTACTTATGGCATGACAGAAACCGCCTCTCAAATCGCCACCCTCAAACCAAATGATTTTCTCGGTGGTAAAATTAGCAGTGGTCAAATTCTTCCCCATGCCAAAGTAACTATTCGCAATCAGCAAGGCGAAATTTTAAATTCCAATAAAATAGGAAATATCACCATTCAGACTCAATCTTTAGCCCTTGGTTATTATCCTACAATCATAGAGAATCAAACTGATTTCCAAGTAGATGATTTAGGCTTTTTAGACGATCAAGGTCATTTAAATATTCTCGGACGTAACAGCGACAAAATTATTACAGGTGGAGAAAATATTTACCCAGCAGAGATTGAATCAGCTATACAAGCAACTCAAATGGTTGCCGATATTTGTGTCATTGGCATCCCAGATAAATATTGGGGACAAGCCTTAACAGCGATTTACATTCCCAAAAAATCAAATATCTCTGCCTTAAAAATTCAAACCCTACTCAAAGACAAACTCAGCAAATTTAAAATCCCAAAATATTGGATTCCCCAGCAAAACCTACCTCGCAACTCCCAAGGTAAAATCAACCGCCAACAATTACAGCAAATAGCCACAGAATTCCTCCAAAACCCTATCACATAATCTCCCTCGACCTTCTTCTCTCTGCGCCCTCTGCGTCTCTGCGGTTCGTCTCCAACCACTGAATAATCTCATCAGGTAATTCCTGCTTACTTCTACTACTTGCATCGATACAAACGTGCCTAGTAATAGCCTTAGCAACAACCACCTCAGCCACTCTAATTTCGTAAGTAATTTCAAACTTATCAACACTTATTTTTTGAGGAATTAAACTAATCAGCAACTTGTCTCCGCCAAACATAGGGCGCAAAAAATCGACACTAGCATGAACAATAGGGAAAGCTACAGATGGATTAGTAAAAAAATCTTTGAGATTAATGCCTGATGCTTCTAAAGATTCTTCATAAGCTTCATGGCAAATACCCAAAACATTAGCAAAATAAACTACTCCAGCAGCATCAGTATCTTGAAAACGAACCGTGCGGTTATAAGTAAAAGACATTTTTGACAATTGAATATTAAAAAAACAGCAGGTATCCCCTGTACAAACTAATTTTATTGCAACCAAGTAAATCGGTGAGAAAAATTCAATTCCCCCAATTCTGAGTTTATATCGAGATGTTTAGTCTTATCTAATACTTTGGGGTTAAATATATGGGGAGAAGAGGCGATCGCTTCTACATTGACTCCAACGGCGGAACCTCCAAGTCATTAAACGAGCAAACATTGTAAGACGAAGCAGCTAAAGCCTTTACCAGCTTACCGTCAAGAGTCAGCAAAGTAGCACCTACCTGTTGTGAAAGAGCCACATAAGAGCCATCGTAGGCGGAGATTCCATAATTTAATGCGATCGCAACTGCATCCGCCATCAAATCAGTCGTAGAGACAACACGCAACGGAAAAGCTTTGAGGGTGGCTAAATCTGTCTGAATCTCAGCAGCAGTGTACATCCTTGCACGGACGTACTTCAATAAAGCGTTAGCACACTCAATGTAAAAGAGGTCTGGAACAAATATTTCCGTCTGTGGATTGGCAAAATGGTCGAAAAGTTGATTAACTTTGGCAGTTAGTGGATCAGTAATAAAATACTTGATACACACACTGGTATCTAACACGCATCTTAGAGGGGTGGTCATCTGTCGCGGTCTTCTCGAATCAGTTCAGTACTATCAGGTAATCCGAAGTCTGCTGGATTCACACGGCGACGCTGGCGACTTTCTTCTAGGACTTTAAGTACATTCTGGCGTTTCTGGTCTTCTATTTGCTGTGCTTCAGTTTTCAAAGCTTGCTCTAACAGAGTTATAACTTGTGCATTAATTGATCGGTGTTCAGATGCCGCTAACTCTTGCAGCTTGGCATACAAATCATCGGGTAAATTTCTTACATAAAGGGTAGCCATCGCTTTACTTCAAAGTAGAATTTACCAAAATGATAGCATAATGCAAGCATGGGGAGAAAGGAGCGATCACTTTTACTATACGCCTAAGAAGAGCTATCATCTGTTACAGTTTTCCATAAAATGATGATACACTGCTTCATAGCTTATACATATACTGGTATTATTATATATCAGTCAAAAGTTAAATAGTCTTTCTATAGCTGAATTTAAAAATACGTTTTATGAGGTAACTATTAGAATATATGGATGACATATTTTTGAAACAAGCTGATTTTGAAAGAATTTTTTCATCTCACTTAAAAATTAGTACATATTCGCAAAGTATAGAAAGCTTGTTTAGAGAAAGAAACTTAAATAAAATTAAATATGACCCCTATTATCAGAGAAACTATGTTTGGACTCCTGAGAAAGCAACATTTTTTATAGAGAGTATTTTGCTTGGAACAGAAATACCACCAATAATACTATTTGATAGCGGAAATACAAAAGAAGTAATCGATGGTAGGCAAAGATTTGAAACAATTTTGCGTTTTCTTAAAAAAGACTTAAAGCTGACTGAGAAAGGTTTATATGAGCTAAAAGAACTAAGAAAAAAATCCTTTCAAGATTTGAGCATTCAAATTCAAGACCTATTTTTTGATTCTAAACTTAGAGTATTTGAATTTGCAGTAGTTAATGAACCTAAACTTGATAGCGATTTAGAAGATAAGATTAAGAAAGAAATATTTTCACGATATAATTCTGGGATTACACCCTTGAAGAAAGCAGAGATTGATAATGCTGCATATTTAAATGACCCTGTAACTAAATGTTTTAAGGATTTGCTAATTAATGACGTAGTGCTAGCTGAAAAAACATATCAGCTTTTTTTAAAACATACTAAAACAGAAGATAATATTAAATTTAAAGTTCAAAAGATTCTAACTTTTGTGCGTAAACAGCTAATCCTTAGTATGCTTCCCATTAGAAGTTATGCATCTAGTCAATCAAGAACCGAAACTATTGATAAGCTTTATGAATTGATAGCTTTAACTTCTGATCCTAAAGACTTATGCACTAAACTTATTAAGAGATTTGAGTTGGTTGAAAAAGTAAATTCAACTTTAGAATCAAGGGCAATAAGGTCTAATAGGTTAGTTTGTGAATGTCTTTTATGGGCATTTTCAGTATTAGAAAAAGAGAAGGTTTCTAGAAGTGATTTTGAAAGTGTTTCTCTCTCTATTGAATTTTCAAATTATATAGCAAAAAATATAGCTATTTTTGCTCAAGAAGGTTCACATTTTTATTCTCCTACCCTTGAAAGATATCAAACTATAGCAAATTTCTTTAGCAAGAAACTAAATACTAATTTTAATAACTACTTAGGTGGTGGCAAACCTAAAATTAACGCTTCTAGTCAAGATGACACCTTAGTTAAGGTAAGCCAATTGGAAACATTAAGAACAACAAAGCCAGATCCCCAAAGAGTAACTATTGACGATTTTCTGTCAAGAATAAGGAAGAAAAGACTACTTTTACGCGAAATTATCAAAAGTGATTTTAAGAGAGAGGATAGAAGACTTCGTTTGACAGAGGAAGACAAAAGGTTATTGATTAAGAGTCAGGGAAATCAATGTGCCTTGACAGGTGCAGGAATATACTATGGCGATGATTTACACTATGATCACATCAAACCATTAGCAGTTGGTGGTTCTGACACTATTGATAATATTCAGGCAACTCATCCAGATGCAAATAGAAAGAAGGGTGCTAATTTCTCTTCTGATTCAATACAGCACTTCCAGCAGCTATGAGGTACATCCTAAAAGCTGAAAGCAATGATTAGGAGAGGGACAAGGAGAAAACTATATTGCATAATAGCCGGAAGCGCTGTATAATGCATCTCTACGAATTTGTTGGTGTATTACGGTTTTATTACACTAATTTTCAAGCCAATTTGCCATCATAAAATTGTTTTTGCGGTCTTAGGAATTACCCACCTTGGAAAAATTTAAGGCTTACTGACCCAGTAAATGCCTTGTTAGCCTTACTATGTATGTTTTGTAATGGTTTTGAGATGAACTCAAATTTGATAAAGAAATCAAAGCCACTTCACAGGAAAAAATAGCTAAAGATACTCAATCAACTTTCATCCCAAAAAACCTAATAGTTGATTTACTCAAAAACACTTGTAAAATCTAATTTTTATTCAACGGAGAGGGGGAGATTCGAACTCCCGGAGGTTTTAGCCTCATCCGATTTCAAGTCGGACGCAATCGACCACTCTGCCACCTCTCCAGTAAATCTGTCAAACTTATGCCTACCCTACTTTCAGACGCTATTCAGGCGTTTTTGTTGGTTAGCACTAAAGCTGACAGATAATACTATATCGTATCATCTACGCAGATTGCACTACTGGATGCAAATGTCTACGACACAATACGCGATCGCTCATACAAAATTTCCTCCTGTGCCACCTGAAAGTCATTCCCCACCCAAAGTAGGGAAACTTGCGAAACCACACCCGCCTCTAGGGTGACAATGGAAAAATTACGCAACTTCTCGCCGTCATTTTCCACAATCCTGGGGACACTAGCCGCATTTAAGTAAATTGTCCCCTCTGGACTTCTAAAGATGGGCTTGCGCTGCACCTTTTTGGTATGGCGTAAATCTCGGTGCATGTGACCAAATGTCACCAGAGGAATGGTTTTACCAGCAGTCAAGGCTTGAGAAATCGCCTCGCCCAAATCTGGATCGCCAAAGTCGCCGCCAATTGGATGCCAGTCTTTGCCGCAGGGGTCTTCGGGGCGATCGCCTAACCCACTAGGCCCATTGTGACCCAAAAATATAATTGTCTCGTAAGCGGCGCTTTTAACTGCTTTGAAGATGCGACCGGCGGATTCTTCCAAACTCGTCACACCGTAACGTTCTTTACAGATTTCCGCGAATTTCCACTCTGGGCCACCCCAAGTAAAGGGACGACCCCCCACTACAGTTAAATTCCAAGCGGGAAAATCCAACTTACCATAACCGACATGGGACGAACCTAATAAATCGAGTTGTTCCTGTACCCAGTCTTCCTTAGAGCGGTCATAAGGAGCCTTTTTGCGTCCCCATTCGGTGGCGGTGTACCAGGCATCGTGGTTGCCCATCACGGCTGCTTTGGGAATATCGAGAGATGCGATCGCTCTGACCACTTCCACCGACTCGTTGCCAAAATCCCCGACAAACAGCACTAAGTCAACACCCAAATGTTTGAGTGCAACGCCATCTTCCACTTCCCATTGGTCGTGAATATCTCCAACTACAGCAATTTTGAGGTTTATCGATTGAGTTTTCTGACTGGTCATGCCACTTTCCTTGCCGTCTATCTCCAGGATATGAAACTCAGCCGGATTTGGACACAACCCCAAAATATCAACCGTCCACTATTTTTGGTAAAAACTACTATAATTGAATCCACAGGACATACATTTGCAACATAAAGCACCCCTAAACTGTGTTTACTACTGCACTAGCTCAACGCGAAAACACCCAACTGGGTGAACTACCACTAGATTTGTTTGCCGCGATTCAGAGTCTCAAAAAAGAACTCAACGCCGTTATCCTGGCACATTATTATCAAGAGCCAGATATTCAGGATATTGCAGACTTTATTGGGGATTCATTACAACTGGCAAAAGCCGCAGAAAAAACTAATGCGGATGCGATCGTCTTTGCTGGTGTTCACTTCATGGCAGAAACAGCAAAGATCCTTAATCCCGATAAATTAGTACTTTTACCAGATTTGGATGCTGGTTGTTCTTTAGCAGATAGTTGTCCACCAGAGGCGTTTGCAGCTTTTAAAGCAGCACATCCAGATCATTTGGTGGTGTCTTACATCAACTGCTCTGCTGATATCAAGGCGATGAGCGATATTATTTGCACCAGTTCCAACGCTGTCAAGATTGTAGAGCAGATACCGAAGGAACAGCCGATCATTTTTGCCCCAGATCGGAATTTGGGGCGGTATGTCATGGAACAGACTGGACGAGATTTACTGCTATGGCAAGGTAGCTGTATTGTCCATGAAACCTTTTCGGAAAAGAAAATTGTTCAGTTAAAAATTGCCCATCCCGAAGCAGAGGCGATCGCACACCCAGAATGTGAAAGTAGTGTATTGCGCCACGCCAGCTTTATTGGCTCCACAGCCGCCTTACTCAAGTATTGTCAAAGCAGCCCCACCAAAGAATTTATCGTTGCTACGGAGCCGGGAATCATTCACCAAATGCAAAAACTAGCTTTTGACAAGCACTTCATTCCTGCACCGCCGATGAATAACTGCGCTTGTAACGAATGTCCCTTTATGCGGTTAAACACCCTAGAAAAGCTTTACTGGGCAATGAAAAATCGCACTCCCGAAATTACCATGTCAGAGGATATTCGCCTTGCTGCACTGCGACCAATGCAACGAATGCTGGAGATGAGCGTGTAACCAGTATTTTTTATCTAGATGGTAGAGACGCAGTTTTGTTGCGATCTCTACCTGCAAGTTATTTTTTCTAATCACTTGCAATTTATAAAACATGGTGCTAAGATTTTAAATCGTGAGACAAATCGGGTCGGTGTCCGAGTGGTTAATGGAGACGGACTGTAAATCCGTTGGCTAGCGCCTACGCTGGTTCAAATCCAGCCCGGCCCACCACTTACGAAGTTATAAGTTATAATGACTGGGTTAAGAGCAAAGCTCCCAGCATTGTAACTTACAACTAAAAAACCAAATTTATATTTCGCCCGTGTGGCTCAGTGGTAGAGCACACCCTTGGTAAGGGTGAGGTCACGAGTTCAATCCTCGTCACGGGCTTTTTAAATTTACAAAATAATCAACGTAAAGGTAAGGGTTTCAGCCTTTTTGAGGAATCTGGATGTTGAAAAGCTAACTCTCTTACTTCCATTTTTGGCTATTTTGACTATGATTTTGACTATGATTTGGCTATGAGCTTGTTTTTTGACTATGATTTGACTATGATTTTTATAGAGCAAATTATTTTCATAGTCAAAATTAATGGATAGAACACAAAAAGCGCCTAAAGGAACAGTAAGTGTTCAATCATTTCAAAGTCGATTACGTCTGAGACTGCCAAGACAACTTTACAAAGGTACACAAAAATATTTGACTCTGAATTTAGCTGATACACCAGAAAATCGTCAGCTAGCAGAACAGAAAGCACATCAGATAGAGTTAGACATTGCATTTGGTAGCTTCGATCAAACACTGGCTAAGTACAAGCTACAGAGACATTTATCTATAGTTACTCCTGGCGAAAAGCAGAAGGTATTAACAATTTCAGACCTGTGGGATAGGTACATTAATTACAAGCGCCCATCTTTAAAACCTAGAACACTAGATAAACTAGCTGTACTAGAAAAACATATTAAACGCTGTCCATATCAAGATTTGGATGAGGGTATAAAAATCAGACTTGCATTGTTGCAACAAACAACTACCTCACAAGCCAAAGATGTACTCATGTATCTTTCAGCAGCTTGTAAATGGGGAATAAAACATGGTTTAATAACTTTTAATCCTTTTGAAGGGATGTATAATGAGCTTCCCAAGCATAAATGGCAAGATAATTCACAACCTAACGCCTTCAGTAAAGAAGAGAAAGAAAAAATAATTCAGGCTTTTAAAAATCACAAACCATCTAAAGGTATAGGCTACAGTTATTACTCAGCATTTGTAGAGTTTTTGTTTTTAACAGGATGCCGACCATCAGAAGCTATCGGTCTGCAATGGAAGCATATTACACCTGATTGTTCTCAAATTACCTTTGAAGGCGCATTAGTTCAGGTGGGAAATGGTGAAAGGGTGAGGGTTAATGGCTCTAAGAACAATAAAAAGCGTGTTTTTAACTGTAACCAACGACTACAAGAATTAATTTTAAAAATCAAACCAGAACATATTGAGCCGGAATTTTTAATATTTCCATCACCTGAAGGAGTATCAATACATTATAGAAACTTCTCGCGTCGAGCTTGGGATAAAATTGTAGACCCATTAGTAGAACGTCAAACCACACCATATTCGTGTCGTGATACTTTCATATCTGAGCAAATTGCAAAAGGTGTTCCTACTGCTGTAGTTGCAAAATGGTGTGATAATTCGGTGGATGTTATAGAACAAAAATATCTTGATGCTAAACTTTTAGACCAACTTAAACCACTTTAGTATTCGGAAATTCACGTCGTTACTCAGGCTAAGGTCACGACTTGTTTCCTCCTTATGGGCTATTAAATGTCCTTCTACTTTTCCATAAGCTTTCTTAACCCAATACCCTCTAGGTGGCTTTTCTACCCCATAAGCCTTACACCACTTTTCTACAGCTTTATCAGACACGCCAAAATCTTTACCAATTTGTGCAGTTGGCTTTTCCCAAACTAGTTTTTCTAGTTCTTCTTTTGATGGTCTTCCTACTTTTCTGGTATGAATTCTAGAGTCTGGGTTAATTTTCCTACTTGTTAAATCAACGCCAAACTCCTTGTAGGTTCGCTTAGATGCTGCTTCAGTAAAGTCTGTAAAATCCTCCCACCAGTAAAAGGGTGTAGCTGAATTCGGTATCTGGGTAGTTATGTAGCAACCCTTAAAGTTAATTGATGGATAAACAACTTTATCTATATCAGGAAGATAAATAGCATAAAAGTCAAAGTCATTTACTTTGTACTTCTTCTGATGAGTCCCATTTTTATCTACCCAAATAGTTTTATTTACTACCCTGTTATCTCCTGCGTATTTAGCTTGTATTTTGTAAAATTTATCGTCTTTGTAGACAACAAAATCAAAAGGTAAATGTTCACAAACAAATGGCGTGAGGACTAAATAACCTTTAAGGGTTAGATCAGCCATTGCTTTCGTAGCAGCAATATCACCCTTGTTCTTAGTATGGTGCAGCAATAACGAACCCTCAAATGTGGAAATGATCATATCACTTCACGGTGCTTGAGGGTACATATTAAGTTAAAACGAGCGCGGCAGGGTTCGAACCTGCGACCGATTGCTTAGAAGGCAATTGCTCTATCCACTGAGCTACGCGCCCAAAACAAAATAATGGCTCCCGAAGGAGTCACCTGCACTATTATATCGTGTTCACCTATCAAGAAGCAATCAAAAATTGCAGATTTACTACTAGCAAGGCTAAGATGCAAGTCGCTAGTTAGTTAATCTACATCGAAAACGAAACAGATGGAGTATTGGTTCAGATATATTGAGTTGTCAAAGGGTTATTTGCCTGTTAACGCCACCCTCCTATGGGCGGCTACCTTCGGGAAAGAACTGGCGATCGCTAGGCCCATTTTCACAGTACGCTAGGTAATTTCAGCCTTGGCGATGCTGCCAAATGCCATTATATATTCCATATTAAGAGTGCCCCTGTGAGGAGTTATTTGCTAGTGCCATGTTTATTCTCAAACGGCAGGATGTTGAAATATCAAGCATTCAGCACCCAAAAAAGGATCAGCAAGTGCCGATCCTCAGTTATCAAGGGCAGACTTTTCGCTTGATTAGTGTTTTCAAAGCTAGTCAAGAAGAAGAAGCTAGAGCCTTATGGAGAGAATTAACGGATAACCGAGGTAAAGCCTGTGTTTTGCTGGAGGAACCGGAACGCTTTAGCGTTTGGGGTAAAATCCGTTTAGAGCAGCTAGGTAATGACACAGGTAGTCATGGTAAAACGGGAATTTTAATCCAAGCCAGTATTTTGCTGTTGCAAGGTGTTTCTATCGACATTGAAGAGTTTTTGGGTGCTAGACAAGCTGCATTATTTGAAAAAGATATTGTAGAGGTATTCAAGCAGAAACAATTTCCCCAAACATCTTCTCTAGAAGCAGTTAAATATTTGGTATCTACTAATCCGTTACCGACAGCCAAAATACCTGATTGGCAAGAAAATCATGTAGTTACATTGTTACAAGAACTACATAGATTAGGAAAATCCTATTTTGGCAACGCTAATTTTACCAAACAAGTGATTTATAAGCTAGAAGATATGCCAGAAGCCGAGCGATCGCTATTTCTGGCTTGGCTAAATCAATCGCCACTGGGTAAACTATGGCAGTAGTATGGAAATTCTTTAACAAAGTTCCTGCCATTGGCACTTGCTTTTGGTGTCTGATTGGGCATTTTTTAGCAGACACACCACCACATATACAGTCCTTTAACTCAAAATACTGCCAGAGTGCGTCTACATAGTCAAGTTTTATGAATAACTCTTACGAGAATTCGTTCCTTTCTAAATCCATTTTCACTACTCAGAACATTGTCTTAGCTAATATTGGCTGGGCCGTACTGGCACTGCTATACTTTTTGTTGTTTAGTGCCAAAGTTCCCGGAGCAGATGGCATCGAAAGCCGGGCCGAATGGTATGTGATTGGCACAAATATTTTTGAAGCTTTAGCTTATTTGGGTGCAAGTATCTTATGCTTGAGGAACTGGCTGAGTCCACAAATCGTCAGTGGGCGAAATGTTTGGCTCTTAATTGGCTTAGGCATGCTTTCCTATTTCGTTGGGGGGATAATTTTCGGATATACAGAAATAATTTTAAAAGATGAACCGGATGTGTCTTTAGGCGATATATTTTTTGTACTTAGTTATCTATTACTTGGCGCAGGCATGATTTTAGCTGTGGCTTCCAGGCGAATCAATCTGGAAAAATGGCAGTGGCTAATTGTGTTAGCAATTGCAATGTTCGGTAGTTTGTTAGCATGGTGGATTTCTATGCAACAGGGAACACCCTCAGAACTGCTAGTCGCTATTTTGAATTGGTTTTACGTAGTTAGCGATGTGGTTTTGTTAATTATTGCTACCACTTTACTGTTAGCCTTTTGGGGGGGAAGAGTTTCCCAGTCTTGGCGAATGATTGCAGCTGCGGCCTTTTCGCTCTACATTGCAGATATGTGGTTCAAATATGCCCAAAGCCCCAATTATCAAAGTGGGGAAATATTAGAAGTATTTTGGGTGTTTAGTGGAGTGTTATTTGGACTGGGCGCTGTCTTAGAATATGACGCATCACTAAGACGAACGCGGCGTACCAGTGGACGTAAACGAGCTTAGTAAAGATTTTTGGTATCTACCGTGAGAAAATTAACAGATTCTGACAAGCAAGAAATTCTTAAGTTATATCGAGAGACTGCCGAAACAACCTCAACTTTGGCAGACCGCTATGGTGTGAGTAATTCGACAATAAGTCGCCTGCTCAAAAGCACTTTGCCAGAAGATGAGTATGAATACTTAGTCTCCTTGAAGCGGGCTGCGAGAACTCCTGAGGGTAGGGCGCAGGTAAGCTATGAGCAGTTACCTCTGTTGACTCAACCGGAACCAGAGCCGGAGATAGAAGTTCCACCCATCGAGAGCCACCCTGTGGAAGTACCAAAGGTTGAGCCACTGCCGCGTCGGGTAATTCATGTAGAGGAGCAACTTTACTCAGAGGAAACGGCAGAATCACTCGCTGCTAGTAGACGGGTGCGGCGTCGTCCCTCGGCGACGGAAAAACCAAAGCTCCGAGTCACAGAGAAATTAGAAACTCCAGAGCCAAAGCCGCCGGAAATAGTCAGCATTCCCATTCCACCGCTAAAGAATGAACATCCAGGAGCGGCCGTCATCGCGCAGATGCTGGGCGAAGATTTGCTAGACGAATCAGAGGATTTGGATGATTTAGAAGATGATGATTTAGAAGATGATGACTTTGAGGAAGAAGACTATGACGATGATGACCTGGATGACCAAAGACCGTTAGTCACAAAACGAAGACCAGGTGAAGCATCAGTTCAAGTTTTACCTCTGTCGATAGCCAATTTGCCAAAAACTTGTTATTTGGTAATTGACCGTTCTTCAGAATTAATTACCCGACCTCTCAAGGACTTTGGTGACTTGGGGCAAATTCCTAACCTGGAAACCCAGCAAAGAACTCTGCCGGTGTTTGATAACCATCGCGTGGCAAAGCGCTTTTCTACTAAACGCGATCGCGTGATTAAAGTTCCTGATAGTAAAATGCTCCATAAGGCTAGGACTCATTTGCAAGCTAAGGGCATCACGCGACTGCTGATTGATGGTCAGGTTTATTCCTTATCCACGACGGTTTAGAGGTTATGGAAACACCTGCTGGCTATGGTGTGGTATTGGTGACAGCTGGCAATATGCAGGAGGCAGAAGCAATTGCTAATGCCCTTGTGGAAGCTAAACTCGCTGCTTGTGTCAGTCTGTTACCAATCCATTCAATTTATACCTGGCAAGGGGAACTGCATAAAGAGCAAGAATGGCAATTACTCATTAAAACTGATTTGGCGCAATTCCCTACTTTGGAAGCCAAAATTAGGGAACTGCACTCTTATGAAGTGCCAGAAATTATTGCTTTACCAATTGTTGCCGGTTCTCAAGCCTACTTGCAGTGGATTTCTCAACAAGTTAAAAGTAAAGAGTGAAGATTTAGGATTTTCATAACTCCTCACTCTTTACTTTTAACTAATAACTCTAAGCGTAAACAGCCCTTGCAAAACGCTCTGCCAAGTAAATAATGTCTTGTCTACGAGCAATTTGGTTCATCCATTGTTTGGGAATATTTTCCACGCCGTAATAAATTCCCGCCAACCCACCAGTGACGGCGGCAGTAGTATCGGTATCTCCACCTAAGTTAACAGCTTTCAGCACCGCCTCAGAATAAGACGAGCTATTTAGTAAACACCACAGGGATGATTCTAAGGTATCAATCACATAGCCACCAGAATTAATCTCTTCCACTGGTACCTTGGCAATCTCACCACTGAAAATTCTGCCAAAATGGGGCTTTTCTAACAAAAATTCTCGGACAGAATAAATTGTTTGGATATCTTGCAGTGCTTGTAAATAAGCTGTTTGCAGGTCAGCCCCTTCCAAGAGCGCCACTGCAATACTAATATAAATGCCACAGGCCATCTGCGATCGCGCATGAGCATGAGTAATTGCCGAAACATCATGCACCCGCGCTAGCTGTTCGCTTAAAGTTAAGTTTCTGTGACAATAAGCCATTGGCAAAATTCTCATTAAAGAACCGTTGCCATTACTATTTTCAACCTTTCCACCCGCCTGATGGGGAACAACTCCCTGTTTTAGGCGCATAATTGCTGTGTGGGTAGTTTGACCAATATCAAAGACATCGCCACGGGGAGTCCAGTAAGCCTCCTTGTACCAGCGCCAGAAGGAATTGGCTATAGCATCCAAGGAATACCCTCTACAAAGGCATTCCGCCAAGCAAAAGCTTAAGGAACTATCATCTGACCAAGTTCCTGGTGGTTGATTCCATGTGCCATAACCCTGCATCGTTGTCACTGGAGATTTGACTCGTTCAGCGCGGCTAGTAAACTCCACCGGCACACCCAACGCATCACCGACACATAAACCCATCAAACCAGACAACGTTTTTGTAGCGGTTAGCATTATTCAATCTCCACAAGAATTGCTCAAAATTAACTTTATAGATTCCCTCTATAGCTTGTTGCAACGGATGCTACAGCCTACTTTTTAATCCTATGTGAAAAGCTCCGCAAAAATGTTAATTGGGTATTTTATTTACCAGATCCCGGCTTAGTTTTAGTTCCTAATATTGTGCCAGTTTTAAAAGCGTCTATTCTTGGAACAAAGAACCCGGATTAAAAGACGTTGAATCTAATTATAACAGCTTATTTATTATTCTCAGGGATAGTTAGCTGTAAACTTCATGCATCAATGGCAACATTCATTTAATAAAATCTGGAAAACATTTGGAACCTTCTCATACGATTTTCGACCTTAAATATATAAGTAAAAATACAAATTCTGGACACAATTATGAAACGCCTACTCAAATCTTTGGTGACAATTTCTGCATTGTCTTCCTTAATAGTTGCTCCTTTTCTTCTATCAGCAAGTCAAGCTTCTGCTGAAACCAAAAAAGGTACTGATGCTAGCTATATTGGTGCTGGTGTTGCAGGTGGCGTTACCAGTGGCGGACAAGGTATCAACGATGATGCAACATTTGGTGGTAATGTCACAGGTCGCGTGAAATTAGGAACTACCCCGTTTTCTGCACGCGGTAATGTCCTTTGGAGTGATAAGACAAGTGCTATTATTCCAGAAGTTTCTGTGGATGTGCCTATCGCTAATAGAACTAATGCCTATTTAACTGGTGGTTATTCTTTTGTAGAGAAAGATGGCTCACCAACTCCCATAGGTAACAAAGATTCAGTTGTGTTAGGTGCTGGTATTGAATCGGAAGTTGCTAACAATTTCCTCGTCTACACTAACGCCAAAGTCGGACTTGGTGCCTACCAAAATAGCGATACTCCTGCTGTTAGTATCAATGGTGGTTTAGGCTATCGCTTCAAATAAATGATTATTGAGTCCTCAGTCAGTCTATACTTTACTTAAGTACTCAGGACTCAGCACTTAAAACTCACTACTTCAAAAAGCTGGTTTTGTTAAGTGTTACATCACTGACAAAGCCTGCTTTTGCCGTGCTAAAATTAAACTATTCCTCATTATTCCGGCCGGATTACCGGGGATCAAGTAGCCGAAGGGTGCTGATTCGGGGTCTACTAATGCTTTATTGAGAATAATATACAAGTCTAATGGTTAAATCTGCTCCTTCCCCCATCGCAACCCGTAAGCCTTCTAAACTAGAAGGAATCAAGGAAAATAGCAATTTTTTGCGTGAACCTGTAGCAACTGAGATCCTTCAAGACACTACCCATTTTACTGAAAATGCGGTGCAACTTTTGAAGTATCACGGTTCTTACCAACAGGATAACCGCGACAACCGCACCAAGGGACAGGAAAAAGATTACCAGTTTATGCTGCGGACAAAAAATCCCGGTGGTTTAGTACCGCCGCAGCTGTATCTGGCTTTAGATAAAATAGCTGATGAGTATGGCAACCACACCTTACGAGTAACTACCCGTCAAGGTTTCCAACTGCACGGAATTTTAAAGAAAAATCTTAAATCAGCGATCGCTACAATTGTCAAAAATTTGGGTTCGACTTTGGGAGCTTGTGGTGACATCAACCGCAACGTGATGGCACCACCAGCCCCCTTTAAGAATCGCCCAGAGTATCAGTATGCTTGGGAGTATGCCCAGAATATTGCTGACTTGCTGACAGCGCAAACAGGCGCTTATTACGAAATTTGGCTAGATGGAGAAAAGGCAATTAGTGCTGAAGAAGCCCCAGAGGTGAAGGCAGCCCGACAGCGCAATGGAAATGGGACAATTATCCATGACAACGAAGAACCGATTTATGGCACTTACTACATGCCCCGCAAGTTTAAAATTTGCGTGACGGTGCCAGGGGATAATTCGATTGATTTGTATTCTCAAGACCTAACGTTGGTAGTGATTACCAATAAGAAGAAGCAATTAGAAGGATTTAATATTTTTGCTGGTGGTGGTTTAGGTAGAACCCACGGTAAAGAAGAAACTTTCGCTAGGTTAGCAGACCCCATCGGTTATGTGGCGAAGGATGACGTTTACGACATAGTGAAAGCGATTGTTGCGACCCAGAGAGACTATGGCGATCGCACTGACCGTCGTCATGCCAGATTAAAATATCTAATCAACGATTGGGGTGTAGATAAATTCCGCACCCAAGTTGAAGAATATTTCGGTAAACCACTCGAAGCTTTCAAACCACTGCCAGAGTTTAAATATTACGACTTCCTCGGCTGGAATGAACAAGGTGATGGCAAGCTATTCTTAGGAATTTCCATTGACAATGGTCGAATCAAGGATGAAGGTTCGTTTCAACTGAAAACCGCTTTGCGGGAAATTGTCGAGCAGTTTAACTTGTCCATCCGCCTGAGTGCCAACCACAACCTGATTTTTTACGATATCGAACCAGATAGCAAGCAAGCTATTCAAGACATTCTCAGCCGTCACGGTGTCGGAGACGACCCCAAAAAAATCGAACCTTTAGTGCGGTATGCAATGGCTTGTCCGGCTTTGCCCACTTGCGGTTTGGCAATCACGGAATCAGAACGAGCAATACCGGGTATTTTGGAGCGGATTCGCGCTCTGTTGGATAAAGTTGGTTTAAAAAATGAGCATTTTGTGGTAAGGATGACAGGATGCCCCAATGGTTGCGCTCGTCCTTACCTAGCAGAATTGGGCTTTGTCGGTAGCGCTCCAGAATCTTACCAATTATGGTTAGGAGGTTCGCCAAATCAGACTCGACTGGCACAACCTTACATAGAAAAGCTGCACCACAATGACTTAGAAATCTTCTTAGAGCCAATTTTTGTTTACTTTAAGAAATCTCGGAAATCTAAGGAAAAGTTTGGTGATTTTTGCGATCGCGTTGGTTTTGATGCCATCCGCGAATTTGCTGCTAGCTACGATCCCCAAACAGCCAATGGTGCAAACAAATCACGCCACCGGGTAAATTTGAAAGAAGAGGTTTATGGCAAATTGAAGGAAGTAGCAGAAAGCCAAGGTAAGCCCATGACTCAGTTAGTGACTGAAGCGCTAGAAGCTTACTTCCAAAATCTTTCTTAAGCCGAATAAATAACTAAACCATGAATGGACACAGATGGGCTTATCTGTGTCCATCTTTGATTTGATATTCTTAAAATTCCCAAATCTCATGTCTCAACTGCAAAGAATTGCGATCGCACCCTCCCAATTCCAACAAGAGCAAATTTTGCTCACCAAAGAACAGCAACATTATTTGGGGCGGGTGTTGCGCTTGCGTGAAGGCGATCGCTTTATTGCAATGGATGGTAAGGGAAAATGGTGGTTAGCGCAGCTAGCAGGGGAGCAAGCACAGGTTTTAGAAGCGCTTTTGGTAGAAACAGAATTACCTGTATCAATTACGTTGATGGTGGCTTTACCCAAAGGTAATGGATTTGATGAAGTGGTGCGGTGTTGTACAGAGTTGGGAGTAACTTGTATTGCACCAGTATTGAGCGATCGCACTTTGCTTCATCCTAGTCCTCAAAAGCTCGAACGCTGGCGGCGCATTGCAGCCGAAGCCGCCGAGCAATCAGAGCGCTCGTTTGTACCAACAATTTTAGAGCCTGTTGCTTTTAATACGGGTTTGTCATTTGCAAACAGCCAGCAATATATCTGTGTGGCGCGTGGTGAGTTTCCCCATTTAAAAGATTGCTTACAGCACAAAGGACAAAGGACAAATGACATAGGACAAGAAACGATTGTCATTGCTACGGGGCCAGAGGGAGGATGGACAACACAAGAAATCGAGAATGCGATCGCATTTGGATTTCAGCCTGTTTCCCTTGGTCGCCGCATCCTGAGAGCAGTTACAGCCCCAGTTGTAGCATTATCCTTGATTACCGCAGCTTGTGAAGTATAAATGATTTATAGCTCACGCAAAAGATATTTTGCATGAGACATCACTCCAGCGTGTATTCAAAGTAAGTGATGATTGAGCAAGTTGCGATCGCCTTTGAACATAAAGATTATCAAACAGCTGCTAAATTACTGAAACAGCTGCTACTAGAATCGCCAGAACATCCTTGGGTACAATATTATCTTGGTCGGTTGCATGAAGTATCTGAAAAGCGCCAAGATGCGGAAAAAGTTTATCGGCAACTGCTGCGAGATACGAGGAATAATAGAATAGTGACGCTCGCACGGCAAGGTTTGCGACGGCTACAAGAAATGGAGCTAGAAGAAAGACAAAGAGCCATTTCCCAAGCAACAGCCCAAGAGAATAACACCGAACCTGGCGTACTAGTTTTAGAGCCACTCAGTAACGAACTAAAAACAGAAGCTTCTCGAAAATTTGCCCAGATCATGCAGCTAGACCCTTACACTGCACGGCTGTTACTACCAAGTCGTGGCTGGAGATTGTACCGCACTGGCCAAGTAGGAGAACTAAAATTTTACGGCAAACAGTTACAGCAGGCTGGCATTCCTTGCTTTTGGGCAACAATAGCTCAAATTCAGCAGATTCAAGTTTATCAAGTTAAACATTTCCAAGAATCTACCTCACAAGCTACTGTTGTTTGCCGTAATGAGAAAAATCAACTTGGTTCTCTCACCTTTGACTGGTCAGAAGTCACAGCAAGAGTAGTGGGACTATTGCCGATTTTTGAGGAAGTCGTAGATCGTGACGTGCGCGGTAAACTAGAAAGGAAAACTCAAACACAAGACTATGCCCAGTTTTGTGATTTCCACCTACCTGGTAGACGTTGCATTCTCCGATTTGATGATAACGGTTATGAATTTCAGCAAGGTTTAGAAATCATTCCCCAAGCTAGCCAAAATACAATCAGAATTAATTGGAATAGTTTATCGAGTTGGATTGACCAGCAATTACCTCAAGTAAAAATTTGGTCAGATTTCACATCGTTTGCAGATACAATATTAGATCAAACAGAAATGCTGGGTAATATTAAGTCTCACATTCATCTGTTTCGTAGGGAACAGACTAATTGGGACTCAGCTTTTCATTTATATAGTGGATTGGTATTTATTAAAGATGCCGATTAGTTAGAAACAAAACTATTTAACTTATGAATATAGTAGCCAATAAAAACCAACAATTGGGAGGTTTGTACGTTCAATGCCCTGAAGGAAAGCAGCAATTTTTTCAGCACAAGCACACAGAAGTTCTAGCAAAAATTGCAGGTAATCTGTCACGAGTTGAGGTCATCCAAAGTTTTGAAAATCCGTTTACGCAGCCTTTAGAAGCACTGTATATCTTTCCGTTACCTGATGAGGCGGCAGTGGATGATATGGAAATCAAAATAGGTAGTCGCATTATCAAAGGTAATATTAAAAAACGTGAAGAAGCTATAGCCATCTACGAAAAGGCAAAACAAGAAGGACGCACCGCCGGACTTCTAGAACAGGAACGAGACAACATCTTTACCCAATCTTTGGCTAACATCAAACCTGGTGAACAAATTGATGTCACGATTCGTTACACCGAAAGTTTAAAATTTGAGGCAGGGAACTACGAATTTGTTTTCCCGATGGTGGTGGGGCCAAGATATATTCCAGGAACGCCGATAGATGGTAGCGGTGACACAGATCAAGTTCCTAATGCTTCCCGCATTACACCGCCTGTAGTCCCAGAAGGAACGCGTTCGCGCGCGTCACAATATTAATGTCACAGTCGAAATTGATGCGGGTTTGCCAATTTCTGAAGTGCGTTCTCCTTCACATCAGTTAAAACTTGAACATTCAGGTCAAATTGTGCGGATTCAATTAGCCCCAGAAGATACAATCCCCAACAAAGATTTAATTCTCCGCTATCAAGTTTCTGGTAAAGAAACTCAATCTACAGTATTAACCCAAGCCGACGATCGCGGCGGACATTTTGCAATTTATTTGATTCCAGCTTTAGAATATTCCACTGATGAAATTATCCCTAAAGATGTTGTATTTTTGGTAGATACTTCCGGTTCCCAATCTGGCGATCCTTTATGGAAGTGTCAGGAATTGATGCGACGATTTATTAATGGGTTGAATCCCAACGATACTTTCACAATTATCGATTTTTCCTATAGAGTCAGACAGTTATCACCAAAACCTCTGCCGAATACACCAGAAAATCGTACCCAAGCGCTCGCTTATATTAACAATTTATAATCTGCTGGCAGTACAGAAATGCTCAGTGGCATTCGTACAGCTATAAATTTCCCTACACCCGTTGGAAGATTGCGGAGTCTTGTACTTCTAACCGATGGCTACATCGGCAACGAAAATGAGATTTTGGCGGAGGTACAACAGCACCTACAACCAGGAAATCGCCTTTACAGTTTTGGTGTTGGTAGTTCAGTTAACCGTTTTTTACTGAATCGCATCGCCGAAATTGGCCGGGGAATATCCAGAATTATTCGTCATGATGAATCCATAGAAGAAGTTGCCGAAAAATTTTACAGACAAATTAACAATCCTGTACTCACAAATATTCAAATCTCTTGGCAAGGTGACACACAATCGCCCGTCATTTACCCAGCAATAGCGCCTGATTTATTCAGCGAACAACCATTAGTTTTGTTTGGTCGAAAACACGATGGAGTTAGCGGTAATCTGCAAATCTCCGGCATCGCTGCGGGTGGTAAGCACTACGAAAAAACGTATAACCTCAAATTTGAGGAAACAGAAAATCTTGCTGTAGCGCAGTTATGGGGACGCGCCTACATCAAAGATTTGATGAATCAAATGGTAAGTTTTGAAACCAAAGCTGGTGTCGAGGCAGTTACACAAACAGCCTTAACTTATCAACTGCTTTCTCAATACACCGCTTTTGTTGCTGTCAGCGATGACGTGCGGGTTGAACCAGGAAGCGAATATATATCTATGCAAGTGCCAGTGCAAATGCCTGAAGCGGTTAGTTACCAAGGAGTGTTTGGCAGTCTTCCTGGTGGTTTTGCGCGTAAAAGTCCAAGGCGAGCGGCATTAGCATCAGATTTTCTCCGGCAAAGGCGATCGCCACCCTCAGCAGAAGCTCCAGATTTTCTCCGGCAAAGGCGATCGCCACAATCCCCAGTAGCGAAAGAAGCCGATATCCCTTTTAAGAGCTTTGATTCCCAGAGGATGGAACAAGGTGAAATATCAGATGCAGCCATCAACCATCAGTTAGAAGTAATCAGCGTCACTGGCTTAGATGAAACAGGAATTGCTGACCTAACCCAACACCTTCAAAAACTAAGCTTTCCTTCAGGCTTCAGTGGTGAAATTGTCTTTGAGTTCACCGTCAACAAAGGTCGCGTAGGACAGGTAGTGTTGGATGAAAAAGCGTCAACCCTAAAAAATGCAGTTGTAGTGGAGAAAATTAAGCGATCGCTCCTACTTTGGAGAGTTTCCCCATCTACAACTGGCAAAGTTATCTTAACCTTGCATATTCACGTTTAATCTATAGATATCGTAAATTTACGTTCTCTATCAATTATTAGGTGTTTTAACCTGACGTGCCATTTCTAGGTAAGCACTCATATTGGCTCCTGGACGCCGACGACTATTAGAGCTAGTCGTCGAAGGAGCGAGATATTTAGGCGCAAAGGTAGTTTCTTTTGGCTCCTCTTTCAGGACTTTGGCTGCTGCGGCTTTTGCCTTTTTGCCCGGTTCAACTTTAAGACCCTCAGCAGTCTGGACAAGCGTAACATCGGCTGGTTTGGAATTTTTAGCTGATTTTTCCTTAGTTTTAGCTGCGGCGGTTTTTGTTCCGTTCAATGAATCTGGCTTGGATGCTTCTGGTGCATCAGAGGCACCTGTTGCCGTTACTTTCTTAGCATTCGATACAGTTGTCTCTGCTACTTTCTTCGCGTTCGATGCTACCTCTTTAGCAGCATCTTTGGCTTCGTCTAATTCCAAGAAGTAGCCGTTGCTTTTGTTTTTCCCTCGTAACAGTCCAGTAATGAAACCCAGAATACCCGAAATTAAATTTTTGATAAAATCCATTACAATTACTCCTGCCTTTTACCTTTTATATTTGGAACTCAACCGTAATTATTAATAATTACGACTAAATGTTACATTTTCTGCTTTGCGTCACCCCGTTCTGGTGACAACCCTTATAGGTTTGTGCTTAATTAACATTGTAGTAAAACTACAGGGCAAATGTTCTGTTGCAAGCATTTGCAACCTGGATACACCAAGAACTAATTATTAAATTTTACCGTAACGAAGAGCAAGATTCTGAAAGCAAGCTTTACAATAATTAACATTTCTTTGTTTGTTAAATATTTAATTGAAGTTAAGCAAGCATTTTACTCTCAACCAGTGGGAGGAGTGTCATAGCCTATTGGCAGATGTCAAGATTAATTTGTTAAATTTTATACAACCTGTAGTCAGAAGGATTTCAGTTTAGCAAAAATATCTCTAAAAGAATCCGAAAAGCAATAGCTTAATTTTGTAGAGCAGTATGTACCTACAAAAGTAAAATACACCCCTTAATCCAGCCAATTTTGTAAATGAACATTGAAAATCAACAATTCAATCCCGTTTTGTTAATACACGGGATTGACGATACAGAGGCAGTTTTCCATAAAATGAGGGCAAACTTAATACAACAAGGCTTGCCTGTACATACACTGAATTTAGTACCAAATAATGGTGATGTGGGTCTTGATGAATTGGCAAAGCAGATAGCCGATTATGTTACGGCTACCTTTGCATCAGAACAACGCCTAGATTTAGTAGGCTTCAGCATGGGAGGAATTGTCAGCCGTTACTACGTCCAACGACTAGGAGGAATTAACCGCGTGCAGCGGTTTATCACAATCTCTTCACCCCATCATGGAACTGTAGTTGCTTATGGTTCTCGGCGTCCTGGTTGCTTACAAATGCGCCCCGACAGCATTTTTCTCAAAGATTTAAATTCTGATGCTGTAACATTGGGGCAGCTAGATTTTACGTCGATTTGGACACCTTATGATTTGATGATTGTTCCAGCCAATAGTTCACAAATGTCTGTAGGACGTGAAGTAATAGTCCCTGTCCCTCTACACCCCTGGATGCTGACAGACTCCAGGAGTTTAACAGTAGTCACAGCAGCTTTAAAAGAGCCTATTAAGCTACCCTTGCTGAAGAAAAAATCCAGTCAGTAGCTAGGATGCTTACCACGCTGAATTTATTTATCTTTAATTACGAATTACGTTAGCGTAGCGGTAGCGATGTAGGAGCGTCATTACGAATTACAAATTACTTAAGTCCTATCCCCAATTTGTGTATGTTCGTAACTTCCAAAAATCGCCTCTGGGTGACGATAATACTTAAATTCCATGAGGTTATAAAAGGGATCTTCTAAAAAGAAAGTCCGATGTTCAAGAGGAGAACCAACAAAGCGATTTTTGCTTTCCTCACGAAAAAGTAACTGTTGTTGTTGTGCCCTTTCTAGTAAATCTTGCCAATCACGTTCTTGGGTAAAAATTAGCCCAAAGTGTCGGGTATAGATGGTAGCTTGCGCTATCAAGGCTTCTCTGGTAACGTGAGCCACTAGTTGATGACCGTAGAGATTGAGAATCAAAGCGTGACGGTTTTCACGACCAGGAATGCAGCCCAAGCCATCCACGTAATATGCTTTTGTTTGGGCAATGTCAGCCACAGGGAAAGCCAGATGGAATAAAGTTTGACTCATAGGTTGTGTCAAAAAGATTAGTAGTTGCTCGATCTACAATTTATGCTGTTAGGTTTTGATTGTGGTCAAGTTGAATACAGTTTTAATTAACATTAACTTATATCCTTTATGCTTATAACTCAGATCGGGGACTAAGTAATACTTTCTTTAGCCATATATCTATAGCTATGACTTCGCCCTGTCTTTATTATATAATTTATACTTAATTATTGAGAGAGCTGCTTTGTCTTGTGCAGCTATAGTAATTTAGGTTTATGTTGGCACACATTTAATAACCTAGATTTAATCACTTACAACTTATGGTGTTTTAGTAACTGAACACACTCAATAAAAGTTCTTTGGGTGTTTACGTACTCAAAGAGTCTACCCGACTAAACAGAAGTTTTGCATTTTGTTTGATCCGCGTTATTTAGTCAATATTGCAGTGTATATCTAAGATATTGTTTCAAGTTATATACGCTTGGCTTTGTGAAAAATAGTAGGTTGGGTTAAGCATAGCGAAACCGAACAAATAGTTGATAATGTAGGGTTTCGTTCCTCAAGTCAACCTAAACCACTTTTAGTTTTTACCTTTAACCCAAGCGTATTGGTTTATAGTTTTACACTCTGCTTTCAAAGCGATAGCTATGCTATTTAGTTAATATACAAACATATTACTTTAGCAGCAGAGGTTTTAGAAATTAAGCATTAAGCATGACAATTCGCTATTCTGTTGATATTCAAACAAAATTACTCATGACTTTAATTAATTCTGTAAATCCCTGGCTAATAGCAGTAGTATTAAATACAATCTTATTGGGTTTAGCTTGGATTGCCCCGAAAAAACTACTTACCCCTGCTGGATTATTCCATGCGTGGTTTTTGGCCATCTTAATTTGGGTAACTCTTGATTGGAAAGGATATGCAGTAGTAATGTTCTATTTTCTGGTTGGTTCTGGCGTTACTCGTATCGGTATGGCGCAGAAGGAGGCAGAAGGAATTGCCGAAAAACGCTCTGGCGCGAGAGGCCCAGAAAATGTTTGGGGTTCCGCTTTGACTGGGGCGCTGTGTGCCTTGGGAGTAGGGATGATTAATTCGGGATTTTTCGTACCTAGTCCCCAATCCCTAGTTCCCAATCCTCAGTCTCTATTATTGTTAGGCTATGTAGCGAGTTTCAGTACCAAGCTGGCTGACACCACCGCCAGCGAAGTCGGTAAAGCTTATGGTAAAAACACCTTTCTCATTACCACACTCCAACCAGTGCCACGGGGTACAGAAGGGGCGGTAAGCTTGGAGGGGACTTTAGCTGGTATTGTGGCTTCTGTAGCGATCGCATTTGTTGGTTGGGGAGTTGGTTTAATTGATCTATTGGGAGTCGCTTGGTGTGTGCTGGCAGCATTTATTGCTACCAACTTAGAAAGTGTGATTGGCGCGACACTGCAATCTAAGTATACTTGGCTGACCAATGAAGTAGTAAATATTTTTAATACATTAATCGGTGCGATCGCAGCTGTGCTAATTGCTTGGGCATGGATAAGTTTCATTAAGTAAATCGCTGAAAATAAACAATTACTCGTTTATGTGGGGCATTGGTAGAAAATAAATAATTTGCCTTACTATTGCGCTAAAGCTAATATTTTAAATCCTGTTTTGTCCCCGCGAGACTGTAAAAGAGATTATGGAAAATTAGATGATTTCTTAGCCATATAATTTTTTGGCGATCTAGGCATAATTAGTTCATGGAATCTTTATCATTTTTGACAGTTAATCACTAGATGATTTCTATATGATTTAATTTAAAAGTCCTATAATTGTTTCACAATTTTCACATAATTAGTTCATGGAATCTTTATCATTTTTGACAATTGATGACCAAATAATTTCTATTGAGGAAGCAGTAAAGTACCTGCAAGCCTCGGGGAAATTGGGACAGTTCATCGGGGATATCCTCCGCCAGTACGTAATTGAGGAAGAAATCCGAACCCGAGACGATATTGAAATTGGCACAGCAATAACTGAACAGGCAATTATTGACTTTAGGCTGAAAAATCAACTGACTGACCCCCAAAGTTTTCAAGAATGGTTAAAGGCTAATAATACAGATTACGCTACCTTTCACACATCGGTTACTTTCGGTTACAAGTTAGAAAAACTGAAAGCTGTAGTCACGGAATCAAAACTCCAAGAATATTTTATTGAACGCAAAATTTTTTTGGATCGGATAGTGCTTTCTCGGATCGTTGTTGATAATCGAGAATTGGCAGACGAACTACACACCCAAATTGAAGAAGGAGGTAGTTTTGAACAACTAGCTAAAGAGTATTCACTTTCAGATGACCGAATTATGAACGGCATGATGGGAATTATCAGCCGAGGCAGTATGCCGGATATATTACGGGCAGCTATTGATGTGGCCAGTCCTGGACAATTGGTAGGACCAATAGAAATCGTTGGCAAAGACTCTCCGCAAGGAGAAGGACCTTATGGTTTGTTTCGAGTAGAACAATTTCTGCCAGCGTCTTTAGAAGATACTCAACTACAGCAAGCACTACAAAATGAGTTGTTTGAGAAATGGCTAGCAGAGAAAATTCAAAAACTGACAGTCAAGTTACAAGTGAGTTAAAAATTCTGGATAATGAATCTTTACGATTAAAAGTGCTAGCTTCTTTGCCTTGGAATCAGCCACCACTATACTGGCTGACTCCCGAACAACAATCCCAATTAGAAAATGAGTCCCAAACCCGCCAGTATCGTCTGGGAGAAAAAATCTGGTCAAACGATGTCGGCGGTTATCAATTCTTAATTGTGGCTGGGAAAGTCCGCTTGCGAGAAGAGGGAGTTAGCAAACCAATAGCCGCTCTAGATGCGGGGGATTGGTTTGGCGACTTGCAAAAGTTGTCTGCGGATTTCAAAGCTGTAGCCGCTAGTAAAGAAGTAGTAGTAGTTTGTTGGCATACTGCGCTGTGGAATGAATTTTCTAACCCACAAATTCAGGAGTTCTGGCAAGTGTTGCCAGTGGAAATGGACGGAGAAAGAGAAACATTTTCCTTCTCTTCCAATCCTTCACTAATATCAGCCTCGGATGGAACTTCCAGCCCCCATAGTCTCCAACCTCAAAGAGGACTTCCAGCCGCCAATCTAATTATCTCAAATTACCCCTTTGTTGCTAGCTGGAACACTGCTGCTGCTTGTTTAACAATGGTGGCGCAACAGTTAGAAAATTCTGTGCAACTGGAATGGGTACAACGCCAACTCAGAGGACAACGCCCAAAACAAGTTGTAGAAGCAGGGGAAAAGTTAGGGTTAGTGTTGCGGCGGTTACAAGTGAATTGGGGTGAGTTGCGACAGCTGTCATTTCCAGCTTTACTACTGTGGAATTCTGACTCACCCCAGAGTCCATCCTGGGTGGTAGCTTATGGAGTTAAAGGCGATCGCTTAATTATCGCTAACCCTCTAAATCCCGAACGAACTTGTGAAAGTTTGCCGCAGTCAATAGTTGAAGCGTCTTGGGATGGACGATTTTGGCAAGTAGAACTCATATCCCAGCAAGAAAAATTTAACCTTAGTTGGTTCACCCCAGCGGTTTGGAAGTATAAGGGATTGCTAATAGAAGTATTGTTAGCATCTTTTACCTTGCAGCTTTTAGGGTTAACAACACCGCTAATTACGCAAGTTGTCATTGATAAAGTGATGGTGCAAGGGAGTTTGCCGACTCTCGATGTGATGGCGATCGCACTTTTGTCCGTAGCCATATTTGAGTCCATACTAGGCATTCTGCGCTTATTCATCTTTACCCATACAGCTCGTCGTCTGGATTTGAGTTTATCAGCACAGCTATTTCGGCATCTGATGCGTCTGCCATTAGCTTATTTTGAGTCGCGGCGCGTCGGAGACACAGTAGCACGAGTCCAGGAACTCGAACAAATTCGTCAGTTTCTCACAGGTACAGCATTAACTGTCATTTTAGATAGCATCTTTGCTGTGGTGTACCTGGCATTGATGTTTTACTATAACGTCCCACTTACCTTTGTCGCCTTAGCAGTACTGCCACTGTTTGCCACATTAACGATAGTTGCAACACCAATTCTGCGTAACTGGCTCAACGAAACTTTTAACCGGAGTGCCGATAGTCAATCGTTTCTAGTAGAGACAATCACCGGAATTCACTCCGTTAAAGCCCATGCAGCCGAACCAGTAGCCCGCGATCGCTGGGAAGGCTTATTTGCTCGCTTCATTCGCACAGGTTTTAAAGCCTCTACTACCTCCAATATCAGCAGCAACATTGGTGACTTTCTCACCAATTTTTCCACCATGCTGATTCTCTGGTTTGGTGCCAAGTTAGTCATCGAACAAAAGCTCACAGTCGGACAGCTAGTTGCATTTCAAATGCTGTCTGGTAGAGTCACAGGCCCACTTTTGCGTTTAGTACAGTTGTGGCAAAACCTTCAACAAGTGCTACTTTCTGTAGATCGTATTGGTGATATTCTTAACGTCTCCCCAGAAGCAGAACTGGGAACTGGTCTAGTTTTACCACCCTTAAAAGGACAAGTCACCTTCGAGCAAGTATTTTTCCGCTACCGGCCGAACTTTGAAGCAATTCTGCGGGGAATCTCTTTCAATGCTGAACCAGGGCAATTTGTTGGTATTGTCGGACGCAGCGGTTCTGGTAAAAGTACCCTGTCTAAGCTATTGCAACGCCTCTATCAAATTGAATCAGGACGCATCCTGATTGATGGTTTTGATATTAAAAGTGCCGATTTAGCATCACTGCGGCAACAAGTTAGTGTAGTTCTCCAAGAAGACTTTTTATTCAACGGTTCCATTTTGGAAAATATCACTCTCGGTACTCCTGACATTACCGCAGAGCAAGTAGTAGAAGCGGCAAGATTAGCAGTAGCTCATGACTTCATCAGTCAATTACCCTACGGTTACGAAACCAATGTGGGTGAACGTGGTACCGCCTTGTCTGGTGGACAGAGACAACGTATTGCCCTAGCAAGGTTATTTCTTTCCCAAGCGCCAATTTTAGTTTTGGATGAAGCTACCAGCGCTTTGGATAGTGAAACTGAACAGCAAGTACTGCAAAACCTACAAAAAGTTTCTGCAAACCGTACCGTGTTCTTGATTGCTCACCGCTTTGCCCCCCTCAAACGTGCTGATTTGATTTTGGTATTGGAGCAAGGCATGATTGCCGAACGTGGTACTCATTCACAGTTGTTGCAACAAAAGGGTTTGTATTGGTCATTATATCAACGGCAGCAAGCAAACATTTAGTAGATTTAACCAGTAGTATTTCAAGCTAGTTTTGAGAGTTTGTAGTCAGGACTTTATTTAAAGCTTAGAAAATAAGGGCTAAAGTCCTGACTGCGAACTTGCTTACTCATCAATTTAAATTTGACAGACTGCTAGCTCAAAGCTTGTGGCTATATAAAAAAAGCTCAAAGCTTGTCAAGCGGCTAGAGGAGACTTTTTGGTAAATGGAGCATAACTTCATTCGCCATTTAAATTTGCTTCTAAACTTGTCATGTAACAGGATGAGAAATATTGCGATCGCAAATATCAGTCATACAAGTCAAGGATTGACATACTCCTCGGCGTAAACGCACGAGGATTTTAATTCATGGGTAATTTTACTTAAGTATTAATTAAATTAGGGGTACAACAATTGTTGTACCCCTAAAGATTAACTATATTCAATCCGATCAAAAACCAATACAGAATAATAATCAACCTCGGAACTACCGGATTATAAGCAATTCTTCACATTTAATACATCTAGATTAGTGGTTTGCCAATGCAAATACTTTTTTGCTTGCCTGCGTGGGATAAGTGACGCTAGTGTTAAAAGAAATCGTGCAAAGCAAAACCCTCATCCCAGAAGTCCAATAGGAAGCTATAATAGCAATTCCAAATAAAGAAGTAAAATCTAATACTGATATTTTAAATAAGAGACGCACCCAAACTCGTATCCAGGTTCGCATTCCTAAAGACTTGCATGAGGAACCAGTCATTTCACGACTGGTTTCTCACTATGGCATTACAGTCATTATTGCTGATGCTCAGGTAAGCGCAAACGTGCCACAACATAGCTGCTTCGATTTGGAACTGCAAGGTACTGTTTCCCAAATTGAAAGCGCCCTAACTTACCTGGATGAGCTGGATTTAGAAGTTTTGCACCAATCCAGCCCTGAAAAAGATGGGTGGTAAATCTTAGTTAGGAGTTAGGAGTTAGAAGTTAAAAAATTCATAATTCATAACTCCTAACTTTTAACTCTTAACTTTGTTTAAGCCATTTGATTTTCAATCGCCCACCGCGCTAGTTCAGTGCGGTTGTGGAGATTGGTTTTGCCCAACATATTGGACACATGGCTTTCAACCGTGCGCTGACTAACATTTAGTTCTTCAGCAATTTCCCGGTTAGCTAGACCCCTGGCGACGAACTGGACTACTTTCAGTTCGGTTGGGGTTAATTGCACATCGAAGGGAACCTGGATACGGGAACCGTTTTCGCCTCCTTTAGCTTGGTGTTCTTTCCAACGGATAGTTTGTTTCAGCGAGGATTCAACTTGCGCTACGAGTTCTTCTGGTTCAAAGGGTTTGACCATATAAACATCAGCACCTTTATTCAGACCCTTAACTCGGTCTGCACTTTGTCCTTTAGCTGAAAGGAAAAGAACCGGAATCCAACTGGTGCGTTCGTTTTGCCGGACTTGCTCTACAAAAGTATATCCGTCCATTTCCGGCATCATCACATCGCAGATGATCATGTCTGGAACATCTTGCTCTAAAATTTCCAGAGCTTCACGTCCATTTTCGGCGGTGATGACTTCATATCCCCGGAATTCTAAGTAATCCTTCACCAGCAAGATGAGGTTAGGGTCATCATCAATCAATAGAAGTCGTTTGTGATCTTTCATGCTGGGCTCTTTCATAGCAGTGGCACTTGTCGCGCTTCGGTCCATCAAAGTCTTGAATATTTATCCTCTATGGTGGGTTATTCGAGATGTTGTCCTTTTTCCTACTTAACTTGCCTTTGCTGTCTCGAAGTCTCAAAAATGCCGAGCACTTTCAATAGACTAGTAGCTCGATAGCAAAAGTCCAGCAAGGATACGTATAGCAGTAGTATCTATAATGCGCTATTATATATCGCATTGAAAGGGGCGGGGTAAAAAACACTGATAAAACAATAATCCTTCTGACTCACAAGTAAGTATTGGCTTAAAGATGACCCTACCTCAAAACCAACCCGCACTTTCTTTAAGCTTACTGCTATACCATATCCTTTGGTTGTTAAGCCTCTATAAGGTGTTCACAAGAAACTAGGGAAGTTTCTGGCAAAGGATGGGTTAAAAACGCATATTTTTCTACCACCTTATTGCCTATTAAGTGTTCTCGGTCAGTCCGCAGGGTAACTTCCGGGTTTTCTTGGCGACACCAGACACCATCAGGGTAAACCACCATTATGGGTCTAGAACAAGAAACACGCAAGCAGTTGGCTTCAGTTCTAAAAACGCAAATGGGATGACTCTGTTGCGGTTCATCAAGTTTTAACTCTTTAAATCGCTTTTTTAAGTATTCCCAGGATTCCAGACTAGCTCGTTTTGAGCCACAATTGGCAATTGCCTGGTCAGCGCCAATAAAAATGTGGCGCTGAATTTTTGCAAGTCCTAAACTTTCTACACAATTGCTCAGGGCTTTATGTTTTAGAGACTTAGTGGTTTTGGGGATTTGATGGCTGGCCTGGATCACGCTATTGTTACTCATTGAGCGGCTTCCTGATTACAGTTCTATAACAATTTCCCACCTTTGAAAATAGAAAAGGAATGGGGACGAATTCTCATAACTCCTAACTTTCTAGTACAGAGACGATTAATCGCATCTCTCCCTACTCTCTTCGTAGCTTACGGAACAGAACCCGCAAGGTAGAAATAATTAAGCATTTGTACTTAAGTACATCTATTACCCTGTAGTTCGGGAACCCGTACTAAAGGAATTCTTGCCATTGGATGCAATTTTTCGGTAGATTAGCACTCAGGAGTTGAGAGTGCTAATCTCTAAAGGAAAGAAATAATATGGCAGCTTTATCTCTAAGCGTTTCTACAGTTAAACCTTTAGGCGATCGCGTTTTCGTAAAAGTGAACGCCTCTGAGGAAAAGACCGCAGGTGGTCTATATTTGCCCGATACCGCCAAGGAAAAGCCCCAGGTAGGGGAAGTAGTGGCTCTTGGCCCTGGCAAGCGTAATGACGACGGAAACCGTCAGGAATTGGAAATCAAAGTCGGCGATAAGGTGCTGTACTCGAAGTACGCTGGCACTGACATCAAACTCGGCACCGAAGAATATGTACTGCTTTCTGAAAAAGATATTTTAGCAGTCGTTATCTAGTGGGGAGTGGGGAATGGGGAATAGGAAAGAGTTTTCCCGATGCCCAATGCCCAATACCCAATGCCTAATTCAACAAAAAATAGACTTACTCCCGGAATTTAGACACCTATGGCAAAGCGCATTATCTACAACGAAAACGCCCGTCGCGCCTTGGAACGAGGCATTGACATCCTGGCTGAGGCTGTAGCTGTTACCCTTGGCCCCAAAGGTCGTAACGTAGTCCTAGAAAAGAAATTTGGCGCACCGCAAATTGTTAATGACGGTGTAACGATCGCCAAAGAAATCGAATTAGAAGACCACATTGAAAACACTGGTGTAGCTCTGATTCGTCAAGCTGCTTCTAAGACCAATGATGCTGCGGGCGATGGCACCACCACTGCTACCGTTTTAGCTCATGCGATCGTCAAAGAAGGCTTGCGGAACGTTGCAGCTGGTGCTAACGCAATTTCGCTGAAGCGCGGTATTGACAAAGCTACTGGCTTCCTCGTAGAGAAAATTGCTGAACACGCCCGTCCAGTGGAAGATTCCAAAGCCATTGCCCAAGTTGGTGCGATCTCGGCTGGTAATGACGAAGAAGTTGGTCAGATGATTGCCCAAGCAATGGACAAGGTGGGCAAGGAAGGCGTAATTTCCCTAGAAGAAGGGAAATCTATGTTCACCGAGTTGGAAATCACTGAAGGGATGCGCTTTGACAAAGGCTACATCTCTCCTTATTTCGCTACCGACCCTGAGCGGATGGAAGCGGTTTTTGATGAGCCTTTCATACTGCTGACCGATAAGAAAATCGCTTTGGTACAAGACCTTGTACCAGTGTTAGAGCAAGTAGCTCGTGCTGGTCGTCCTTTGGTGATTATCGCCGAAGATATTGAAAAAGAAGCTTTGGCAACTTTGGTTGTAAACCGTTTGCGTGGTGTACTCAACGTAGCTGCTGTTAAGGCTCCTGGCTTTGGCGATCGCCGCAAAGCACTACTAGAAGACATTGCTGTTTTAACTGGTGGTCAACTAATTACCGAAGATGCTGGTTTGAAGCTGGATAACACCAAGCTGGATAGCCTGGGTAAAGCTCGCCGGATCACCATCACTAAGGACAGCACCACAATTGTTGCCGAAGGTAACGAAGCTGCTGTTAAGGCTCGTGTAGAACAGATTCGTCGTCAAATCGATGAAACCGAATCTTCTTACGATAAAGAGAAATTACAAGAGCGTCTTGCTAAACTCTCTGGTGGTGTCGCTGTCGTGAAAGTGGGTGCAGCGACCGAAACCGAAATGAAAGACAAGAAGTTGCGCCTAGAAGACGCTATCAACGCCACCAAAGCTGCTGTGGAAGAAGGTATTGTTCCTGGCGGTGGTACAACTCTGGCTCACCTTGCTCCTGAATTGGAAGTTTGGGCAAAGAGCAATCTTAAGGATGAAGAGTTGATTGGTGCTTTGATTGTCGTTCGCGCCTTACCTGCACCTCTGAAGCGGATTGCTGAAAACGCTGGTCAGAATGGTGCTGTGATCGCTGAACGCGTGAAAGAGAAAGACTTCAACGTTGGCTACAACGCTGCGACAAACGAATTCGTCGATTTGTTAGCTGCTGGTATTGTTGACCCTGCTAAAGTGACTCGTTCTGCTCTGCAAAACGCTGCTTCCATCGCTGGTATGGTGTTGACAACCGAATGTATTATAGTTGACAAGCCTGAGCCTAAAGATAGCGCTCCTGCTGGCGCTGGCGCTGGTGGCGGCGACTTCGATTACTAATACTTTGTAGTTACATAATTTGTAAAACAGCTGCTTCCTTTATGGAGGTGGCTGTTTTTTTGTTTGAACTGTCTTTGATGAAGCTGTTGCGGAGGCTAGGATACAAAGGGCGCAAAAATAGTAGTACAAATATTCTGCTAATGAATGAACACTATAAAAATAACAGTAATTCTTATCGTATTGCTTTTCTAAACTACAGTGCTCGCACGATTTTCTACTTTTCCCTAAAAACCCATGAGCCAAATTAATCCTGAAAGAACTCCGTTACATACCTTAAACCCACTCAACCGATTTTCTGACAGAGCAGAAGATTATGTAAAATATCGACCAAGTTATCCCGCAGATGCAATTAATATTATCTTGGAAGGATTAGGTGAAAATTCACAACTCGTAGCAGCAGATATTGGTGCAGGTACAGGAATTGCCTCAAGATTGTTAGCTGAACGGGGGGTTAATGTCATAGCCATAGAACCAAACGCGGCGATGCGAGAAGCTGCTCAAGCACATCCTTTGATAGAGTTTCGTGATGGAACAGCAGAATTTACCCAACTACCTGATAATTCAGTTGATTTAGTTACTTGTTTTCAAGCTTTCCACTGGTTCAATCCCGAACCAAGTTTATTGGAATTTCACCGCATTTTAAAACCATCGGCACGCTTGGGTGTGGTGTGGAATAACCGCGATCAAGAAGATACGTTAACTACAGAATATAGCCGAATAGTCCGCGAAGCATCTGATAATCATCCAGCAGAATCTCGAATGCAGTCGGTAGAGCCACTGTTAGTTACTCCCTATTTTATTAACATCCGTGAATATACTTTTACTTATAGGCAACAGTTAGATTTAACTGGACTTATTGGCCGAGCAATGAGCGTTTCTTATCTCCCGCGTGAAGGCTTGGGATATAAACAGCTTATTGATAGGTTTCAAGAATTATATCAGCGCTTTTGTGATAAAAGTGGTTTTGTCTATATGGTCTATCGCACTAGCGTATACCTTTGCGATAAACAATAATAAATTGCAAGTAAAGTAGCAGAAAATGCATTAAATAAATATAAGGTATCTGAACTTTAATCTTGAATTTATAAATGACCTGCAATCCCCAAATAGCAGAAGGTTGGCATGGCAAACTTAATTTAGTCTATGCCGATCGCAAAGGCACAACCCAATTAATTTACAATCACCAACAAGCGCCCCTGAAGGTACAACGTCCATTTTATCCAGAAGGGGAAAAAGTTTGTCATAGCGTAATTTTACACACGGCTGGGGGAATGGTAGGAGGCGATCGCTTATCCTCTAACATCCACCTCCAACCCCAAACCCAAGCCTTAATCACTACAGCTGCTGCAAGCAAAATATACCGCAGCAATGGCTTACAAGCTAGACAAACCATCCAGATGCAAGTTGATGCTGGTGCTTGTTTGGAGTGGTTGCCGCAAGAAACAATTTTATTTAATGACGCAATTTATCGGCAAGATTTACGGGTAGAATTAGCAACCGGGGCTAGTTGGTTAGGCTGGGAAATTACCCGATTTGGTCGCAGTGCTAGGGGAGAAAAATTCTTACAAGGGGAATGGCGATCGCACACCGAAATTTGGCAACAAGATGTTCCATTGTGGATTGATCGGCAATGGGTACGGGGTAGCGAAGAAACTTTTCACAGTCTCCACGCATTGGCTGGAAAACCAATTGTAGGTAGTCTAGTTTGGGTTGGTGGTGCAGTTTCAGGAGAAATTGTTGAAAAAACACGAAATTTATGGGATGGGGAAGGAGAAGCGGGTGTTAGTCGCTTACAACATGGATTATTGTGTCGATATCGCGGTGCTTCTACATCTGAGGTGAGAAACTGGTTTATTGATGTTTGGCAAATGCTGCGAGTTTCTTTTTTAAATCGTGGTAATTGTATACCAAGAGTGTGGCAGGTTTAAACGAACCGCAGAGGCGCAGAGAACACAGAGGAGGTAAGAATGCAACTTACGCCGCAGGAAAAAGATAAGCTACTAATTTTTACTGCTGCTTTATTAGCAGAAAGACGGAAAGGAAGGGGTTTAAAACTGAATTATCCCGAAGCGATCGCTTATATTTCTGCTGCCATTTTAGAAGGTGCAAGGGATGGGCAAACTGTAGCTGAATTGATGAGTTACGGTACAACTCTATTGACGCGAGATGATGTCATGGAAGGAATAGCAGAAATGGTGCATGAAGTGCAGGTAGAAGCTACTTTTCCTGATGGTACAAAGTTAGTAACAGTACATAATCCAATTCGTTAATTTTTGAATTTATTATGATTCCTGGGGAAATTATCACACCAGCAGGTGAAATTGAACTAAATGTTGGTCGTCCAACTATAAAATTGCAAGTGTCAAATACAGGCGATCGCCCCATACAAGTCGGTTCCCATTATCACTTTTATGAAGTCAACACCGCCTTAAACTTTGACAGAGAACAAGGGCGAGGAATGCGCCTCGATATCCCAGCAGGAACCGCAGTCCGCTTTGAACCAGGGGATGAAAAAGAAATAACTCTAATCCCCCTCGTTGGTACTCGCCAAGTCTACGGCTTCAACGCCAAAATTAACGGAAACCTCTAAAAACCCTCTGCGTACCTCTGCGCTTCCCTCCGCGTCCCTTTGCGTTAAAAAGAAGGATTTTATATGCCTTACAGAATGGATCGCCGCGCCTACGCCGAAACTTATGGCCCCACAGTAGGCGATCGCATCCGACTTGCAGACACTGAATTATTTATTGAAGTTGAACAAGATTTCACCACTTACGGCGACGAAGTGAAATTTGGCGGTGGTAAAGTCATCCGCGATGGGATGGGACAATCCCCCATTTCTAACGCCGATGGTGCTGTTGATTTAGTAATTACTAATGCCTTAATTCTCGATTGGTGGGGTATTGTCAAAGCGGATATTGGCATTAAAGATGGCAAGATTTTCAAAATTGGTAAAGCCGGAAATCCTTATATTCAAAATAATGTAGGTATTATTATTGGCCCCGGTACTGAAGCCTTAGCTGGTGAAGGAATGATTCTCACTGCTGGCGGTATTGATGCCCATATTCATTTTATTTGTCCCCAACAAATTGAAGTTGCGATCGCTTCCGGTATTACCACCATGATCGGCGGTGGTACTGGCCCAGCTACAGGTACAAATGCCACTACCTGTACCCCCGGCCCTTGGAATATTTACCGAATGTTGCAAGCTGCTGATGCTTTTCCCGTCAACTTAGGATTTTTGGGCAAAGGTAACGCCAGTCAACCTCAAGGACTTGTAGAACAAGTAGCTGCCGGTGCAATGGGGTTAAAACTTCATGAAGACTGGGGAACCACACCCGCAGCAATTGATACCTGCCTCAGCGTTGCTGATGAATATGATGTGCAAGTAGCGATTCATACTGATACCCTAAACGAAGCCGGATTTGTCGAAGATACGATCACCGCTTTCAAGAATCGTACCATCCACACCTACCACACCGAAGGCGCAGGTGGAGGACACGCACCAGATATCATCAAAGTTTGCAGCCAAGCCAATGTTTTACCATCTTCTACCAATCCCACACGTCCTTACACCCTCAACACCTTAGACGAACACCTGGATATGTTGATGGTATGCCATCACCTCGACCCAGCGATCGCTGAAGATGTCGCTTTTGCCGAATCTCGCATCCGTCGGGAAACCATTGCTGCTGAAGACATTTTGCACGACTTAGGCGCATTTAGCATGATTTCTTCCGATTCTCAGGCTATGGGAAGAGTAGGCGAAGTGATAATTCGCACCTGGCAGACATCCCACAAAATGAAAGTGCAACGGGGAACTCTTAACCCACAAGGGACAGAGCAAAAAGCAGACAACTTTAGGGCAAAAAGATATGTTGCTAAGTATACTATTAACCCAGCGATCGCTCACGGAATTGCTGAATATGTGGGTTCAGTGGAAGAAGGAAAATTAGCAGATTTATGTTTATGGCGTCCGGCATTTTTTGGCGTGAAACCAGAGATAGTGATTAAAGGTGGAATGATTGCATGGTCGCAAATGGGCGATGCTAACGCCAGTATTCCCACACCGCAACCAGTGTATATGCGGCCGATGTTTGGCAGTTTTGCAGGGGCGCGTCATGCCACATCATTAACTTTTGTTTCCCAAGCAGCTTTAGAGAACGAAATTCCCAGCCAGCTAGGTTTACAAAAAGCAGCAGTTGCAGTTTCTGGGACACGCCAATTAAGTAAGCAGGATATGAAGCTGAATGATGTACTACCCCACATAGAAGTAGATCCAGAAACATATCAAGTCAGGGCGGATGGCGAGTCGCTGATTTGTGAACCTGCGACAGTTTTACCAATGGCACAGAGGTACTTTTTGTTTTAGAGTTACGATCAAATAGTTAAACGTTGCATCTGATGTAGAAAATCATGCTACCTTTTAAGAAAAAAATAGTGACTGATGAAGCGATGCGTCCGGTAGCGGTGTTGATTGATTATCAGGACTGGCAGCAAATTGAGAAGATATTAGAAGCTCATCAATCACAAAAAAAACAAGAGTTTAATTTAAACCAGTATGCTGGTGTAATTCAACTAACTCAAGACCCATTAGAATATCAGCAGCAAATTAGGGATGAGTGGTGTTGACACAACCTTTAATTTTGTTAGATACAAACATAGTCTTGTATTTTTTTGGTGGTCGCTTGCTAAATCCACTACCATCAGGACAATATTTTATTTCAGTGATTACTGAGATTGAATTGCTCTCTTATCCAAGTCTCAGTTTAGAAGAAGAAACACAAATTATTGATTTTTTAAATAAAATTACAATTATTGGTATTGATAGTAATATTAAAAATTTAACAATTACATTTCGTAAACAATACAAACTCAAGCTTCCTGACGCAATAATTGCAGCAACTGCAAAATCTATAAATGCAATATTGTTTACGAATGATGTAAGATTAGCTAATTTAACAGAAATTAACACTCAGGCAGTGCAAATTGTGTAATGTGAGCGATCGCTTGTTCTGTGGCGAGGTGCGATCGCTATTCCTTCCACGGCAGAATTCCAGCAAGTTCTGGATAACCTCACCTCTGGGAAATGAGCGATCGCTTGTTTTGAGGTGAGAATTCAAAGCTTGCCGGCAGTGATTTTATCCTTGGTAATTTCTTCATTGCTTGATATCTTTATCCTTAACCTGTTTAAACATAAATCCGCTTTCAAAAGGTGCGCCGGGATTTCTTTCTACTTTGACAAGAACAGGTTCTTGTTGGCGATCGCCTTTATTATCAAAATAGAGTGGATAACCTGAAGTTTCCTTCGATGAAAGATTAACAGATTTGAGGTTTTTCAACACAGTCTGACGAGTGGGATTGTTAGACATAGAAATAGCTTTAATAAAAGCCTGAGTCGCATCATAAGTAGTAGCCGTGCGCCAGCTAATCTGCCCTCCCCATCTTTTTTTAGCTTCATCTGCAAATGGTCTTGAGGTGTCTTCCTCTGCAAACCAGGGTACAACTAGAACCAAACCTTCAACGGCTTCTCCACCTGACCTCAAAATTTCTGGATTGTATAAAGCATCTGCTCCTAGCATAGGTAGTTTTTTGCTTCCTTTATTTACCAAAATTTTTTGAGCGCGGGTAATTTCAATCACTACAGAAATTAACTCTGTGTTCGGAAACAAAATAACTGCATCCGCTTGATCTTGAAAAACGCTAAGTAAAAGTTCGGCAGGGGCATTCAGTGTAGGAAGAGCTAAATTAATACTTCGTAGAACTTTTCCCTTTTTAAATGATTTTTGAAACTCTGTATATAGGCTCTGACTATAAATATTATCAGGATTATAGAAGATAACAATTTTTTTGTAACCCTGACTTGCAGCATATTCCGCTAATTTTTTAGCACTTTCTATGTCAGAAGGTACTGTTCTAAAGAAGACTTTATTTTTTAATTGTTCTGGATCATCCTGAGATTGCCAGTTTTCGATAATATGTGATCGCACCAATTCCTCTACTCCCGTGACCTCCGTACCATTTGCAACGAGATTACAAAGCTTTTGGGTGAGAAATGGTTGCCCACCAGTCCAATTTAAAATCTCTTGCAGTATTGCTTGGGGATTACTAACTTTCCCTTCTAAACCTTTAGCTAATAGCTTCGCTTCTTGGAATTGAAACCCATTTAATTCAATCGCTCGACCAATATTAAATGGTGTGCGCCTTTTATCTTGAATCAAATATGATGGAGTCGCCACACCCAATAGACAAAATGTCAGGCGTTTATATACTGGTTTATCAACTCGCTGATTATAGCAGAACCGGATCAAAGCAAAAAAATCGTCTGTGGAAAAATTCTTCAGGCTCAGAACACTATCGATTTCATCGACAAAAATCACAATCTTACCGGAAATATGCTTGAGTAAAATTTCCTCAAGAAATTTGCTCAAACGCTGCACTCGTGACAATAATTGCGGGCGATTCCACCAACTAGCTAAATCAAAATGTTCATATAAGTTCAGACTGCTAATTAGACTATTTATTACCCCTCTGTACCATTGCCCTTGGGTAATATCTGTACCAATCTCGTTCAAGTCGATGGCTGCACAAATAATTCCGTCTGCCTGCAACCGTTCCATAATTCTTACACGCAGGCTCGATTTGCCCATTTGTCGTGAATTTAGGACATAACAAAATTCCCCCGCTATCAACCCTTTGTACAAGTCTTCATCTGCCTGTCGCTTCACATAGGTGGGGGCATCAGGTGGTAGACTACCCCCGACTTTGTATTCGTAGTTTGGCAGAGGTGCTGGATTCATTAGTGATATCTAATACAGTTGCAGGAGTTAAAGTTTTGCGAATTTTACCTGATCACTGCACCCGTAGGCGATCGCGAAAATACAGGCGATACAAATCACACAAGGGCAGAACATCATTGCCTGTGTACTTCACCAGTCCCATATTTCGTAATCTAGATGCTTTTCCTGCGTCTATTCTAACTGGGTCATTGACAGTAACTACTTGCCTCATGACTTTCAGTAGTTCTGGATTATCCTGCAAAATTGACCAATGGCGCAGCAGGTGGTCGCCATATAAACCTTCTTCGGTAGGTGCAATTTTCAATAATTCTGTCAACGTCAGATTGGGCTTGTGTTATTTTATACAATGCTTTTTTCACCAGCCAAGGATGCCCACCCACCATCGCCATCAGTTGGGCGACTTGCTCTCTATTCCAATAAAGTTTGAGGTGTTGCGCCAATTTCAGTATCTGCACCTCATTTAATTCTCGTATTTCAATGAGCTTCCCCACATTAAACGGCGATTTATTGGTATCTATGGGAATGAAATCTTCTTTAGAATAGGCAATCACCAATCGTAGTTTTTGCCAAATAAGTTTAGTCTTAGCCTTCTCATACCAAGCTCGCAGCAAGGGAAGAAAGTCACAAGCAATTTTTTGATGGGAGAAAATCACATCAACGTTATCCAATCCCAAAATTAAGGGACTGCTGATTACTGGTAGGAGATATCTTTCAAAATAGTTTGTACAATTGCTATTGGCACCTAGTGCATCTCGCCAGTTTTCAGCTAGGTTATTCGGTAGATGCAATTCCTCAGTTATACTGCCACAAAACCACTGCAAGAAGCGTTCTAAAGTCTTGAAAACTTCTTTTTCTGGCTCCTGAAAGTCCACTCGCACTGTTTGATAGCTTTCTTGAGTTCCATAATCGAGAATCTGGTTCATTAAGTAGGTTTTGCCCCATTGCAAAGGAGCCTTTATCCGAATTAATGCTCCTGACTTATTATTAATCTCTTTAAAACAATCAAAATAAAAAGCTTGATCAAAAAACAGAAGTTCGTGTTCTGAAAATGTTTCTGGATGCAGCAAACTTTCCAAGCCAGCCCAATTTTCTTGAACTGTGGTTAATGGTACAGCTAATCCTCCTTGGGTATTGTCATAAGCGGCAATCATCCCAACTACCGCTTGCAATTGAATATCAAACACAGGGGAACCACTATAGCCACCGATGATCTGTTGTGCATCTGCCATTACCCGCAACCGTAACATTGATAAGTTACTAAAATCGGAATGGCGGTTAGCATCAGTTATACTGCCTTCAATCGTCCCACCTTCAGGGAAGTCAGAACGCCCATAGCCAATAGAGCGAAATTGATTTCCTGGCGCAAAAGTTAGCGATAAGAGTACAGCTTGACCTTGATAACCAGATAATTGCAATATTGCGAAATCATCACGGGTGCGATCGCCTAGATAAACCAACTCAACCCCTTGCCCATTTACTCGGACATTTTCCCAACCTCCTGCTGAATCAACTACATGGGCGCAGGTGAGTAAATGTCCATTGGGTGAGATAAAAAAGCCCGTGCCTTGGATGTAACCTTCTGGGGTAGCGATCGCTACGGTACAAGCTTTAACTAATTCCCAGTTCATGAAAATTTATTACTTGTTTTCTTCGGATGCCAGTTTCCAAGTTATTTTCACCTTCAGTGATGCCTGCCCAGTGGATTCGACTACATAGACTGAGCCTTTGGCGGTAAAATTCACGCCAAACTCAACTTCTCCGCTTACGGGTTGTGATTCTTGCTGCAAGGTACGAAACGCCTTTGTAATTGGGCGACACCCGCGAACAATCAATTCCTTAACTGCATCGAAGTTAGCCTCTACTTTTTCTATAGGTAATTCACCAGTAGGCGATACACGACCTACTGATGCATCTGGTAGCTCAACTGCTACCAAAATCGTGCCCCCATCCTCTGTATTCAGTTCTAGAAGCTTACGAGCCATAATTTAATTAGCTTGTGGCTATATCTAAAAAAGGTAAGTAAAGTTGTTTTGAAAGCCAATTTATATAAATTTTTAGATAAACAATTTTTTTTGGAGAAAGTATATCTAAGGATAATATCTAGTAAAACTATACCAATAAACCAGTTTCCCTAAAAATTTACTTTTACCTCGTACCTTGCATCTATATGACTTCACAATCTTCTCGCTCTGACAAAATTCTGGTTGTTGATGACTCTCCTGATAACGTGTTTTTGATCAAAACTATTTTGGAGGAAGAAGGTTACACCATTAGCACCGCAGAAAATGGAATTTCGGCCTTGGCAGAATTGAAAGCTTCTCCTTGTGACTTGGTTCTGCTGGATCTGATGATGCCAGATATGGACGGGTACGAAGTTACCAAGCACATTCGCGGAGATATGAAATTGCCACAATATATCCCCATACTGCTGATAACTGCCCACGATGCGCCCAACGTCGCCCACGGACTAGACTTAGGTGCTGATGATTTTATCCGCAAACCTGTAACAGTAGATGAATTGCTGGCACGAGTGCGATCGCTCCTGCGTTTGAAGCATAGTATGGATGAACGTGATGAAATTGCCCGTCAGCGAGAAGATTTTGTCTCCCGCCTTACCCACGATTTACGCACTCCCTTAGTAGCCGCCGATCGCATGTTGATGCTATTTCAACAAGGGGCGTTGGGGACATTATCACCGCAAATGCAGGAAGTAATCGCCATCATGGCGCGTAGCAATGTAAACTTGCTTTCTATGGTCAATACCTTATTAGAAGTTTATCGCTTTGAAGCAGGCCGCAAAAGTTTGGCGTTTCAACCAGTTAATCTGGGCCAACTGCTAGATGAAGTGACTGGAGAATTGTCACCCTTAGCTCAAGATAAAACACTGTCCCTAAATTTGGACATTACTGGAGAGTCAAACACAAACACAGTCATGGGCGATCGCTTGGAGTTGCATCGTCTATTTACCAATCTCATAGGGAATGCCATCAAATTTACCGAAGCTGGATCTATTACTATTCGTTTTACTTCTCAACGCCAGTTCGATAAAAGCAATCAATCTCAGTTCTCTGAAAAATCCAATTCCGTTGACTACATTAGAATTGAAATAGCGGATACTGGCCCAGGTATTCCCCCTGAAGAACAAGCCACCATCTTTGAACGATTTCGCCAAGGCAGCCATAAGAGTTCTGGTAGTGGTTTAGGATTGTACCTTGCTCGTCGAATTGTCGAGGCACATCAAGGTATTATTCTGCTTAATTCTGAGTTGGGCAAAGGTAGTGTATTTATTGTGCTTCTACCCACCAAGGCATGAAAAAAGTAGTAATCATAAATTATGAATTGTAGAGTTTTTTATCCTGGCAATTCATGATTTATAACTTTACTACTATCTACCAATAATTTAAATTAAAAATCTAAATTAGATAATTAAACGCTAAATATTTACGAACCAAATATGCTGAGATCATAGTATTGGTATTAAACAGTTTTTGATAGGACAAAACAATGATTACCACTGAATTATCTAACATTGGCAATATTATCCAGACTCAGCGATATTTTTTTCAAACGGGCAAAACTAAAGATGTAAACTTTCGCATTGAACAACTGAAAAATCTTAAGCAAGCAATTATCGAGCATGAACAGTCAATAGTCGAGGCATTAAAAGCGGATTTACATAAACCAGAAGTAGAAACTTACCTTACAGAAATTAGCGTAATTAAGGATATTGATTACGCCATCAAACATCTTCAAAACTGGAGTAAGCCAAAAAAAGCAGCAGTTTCCTGGGATTTTTTTTCGTACTCAGCAAAAATTTATCCAGAACCATTAGGAGTTGTCTTAATTATCGGCCCTTGGAACTATCCATTTCAATTAATTATCTCACCGTTAGTAGGTGCGATCGCAGCTGGGAATTGTGCAATTATCAAACCTTCAGAAATTGCTTCTCATACCTCTGATGTCATTGCTAAGATTATTGCCAAACATTTTGACCCTGCTTATCTTGCGGTGGTTGAAGGAGGCGTGGAAGCAAGTCAAAAACTACTGGCAGAAAAGTTTGACCATATCTTTTTTACTGGTGGCACAGCTGTCGGTAAAATTATCATGGCAGCAGCAGCAAAATATCTCACACCAGTTACTTTAGAATTGGGTGGTAAAAGTCCTTGTATCGTAGATACTGACATTAATCTTGAACACACTGTTAAACGAATTACTTGGGGCAAATTTATTAATGCTGGACAAACTTGTATCGCCCCCGACTATCTTTTAGTTAATAAAACAATCAAAAAAGATTTAATAGATGGTCTGGAAAAATCTTTAAAAGAATTTTATGGTGATAATCCTGCAAACAGTCCTGATTATGCCCGAATTATCAGTGAAAAACACTTTGAGAGATTAGTTACTTTTCTCAAAGACGGTGAAGTTGTCATCGGTGGAGAAAATCAACCTTCAGAGCGTTATATTGCCCCAACACTGATTGATAATGTCTCCCTAGAAGATTCTGTAATGCAGGAAGAAATCTTTGGGCCCATTTTACCGATCATTGAATATACTGACATTGCAGAAGCGATCGCCTTGATTAACTCTAGACCTAAACCCTTGGCGTTATACTTATTTTCCCAAAACAAAAGCCTACAAAATCGAGTTTTGCAGGAAACTTCATCTGGTGGAGTTTGTATTAACGACACAGTGATGCAGGTTGGTGTATCGTCTTTGCCATTTGGTGGGGTGGGAGATAGTGGTATTGGCAATTATCACGGCAAAGCTAGTTTTGACACCTTTTCCCATCACAAAAGTGTGTTGCAAAACTCTTTCTGGCTCGATTTAAAATGGCGATACGCTCCATATCAGGGCAAATTGCCGCTAATCAAGAAACTTCTGGGATAAAAAGATGAAAGGGTACAGGTGATAGAGTATAGTTTTTCTTTACTGTAACCTGTTCCCTTCTTCACTATTAAAATCCAAAAGCGTTGCTGTAACGCTCCTCAGCCCAAGGTTCACCACGGCGATGGTAGCCATTGCGCTCCCAAAAACCAAGTTCTTCAGCAGCTAAAAATTCCAAACCATTAATCCACTTTGCACTTTTCCAAGCGTACAGATGGGGTACAACTAGGCGCATCGGCCCACCATGTTCAGATGGAAGGTCTTCACCAAAGACTTTAAAAGCAAAGAAGTTTTCTTCGCGCAGAAAATCTTCTACAGAAATATTGGTAGTGTAGCCCCCATAGCAGTGTTCCATAACGTGGGCTACTTTGGGGTCTAGTTCAATCAGACCCATGAAATCTGTGACTTTAATGCCAGTCCATTTGACATCAAGCTTAGACCAGCGCGTTACACAGTGGAAGTCTGCTGTAAATTCGTGTTGAGGTAGCGCCATAAAGTCTGACCAGCTAAAAGTAGCAGGTTTTGCCAAACCCCAAACTCGAAACTCCCATTCCTCAATGTTGACTTGGGGAGTTTCACCGTAAGTTAATACGGGGAAACCTTTAGCTAAGTGTTGCCCAGGAGGGACGCGATCGCTCTCTTCCTTCCCTGGTTTTTGAAAAAATTTTCCTAGCATAGTTAGAGAAAAATAAGTTTTCTCAAGATGTTTACAAGCTTTTTTACTGAGTTGCCAACAGCACTAAATGTTTGACTCTTTATTATGATTACGCGATCATTACTTATGAATGATAGGTAATGGGTAATGGATATTCCCAATTACTCACTACCAATTTTATCGATCTAATGAGCTTGTGTAGAGTCTCTATGATTCATAATGCAATCAGGAAAGCTAAGAAAAAGCATTTATCCAGTGTTAAGAAGTTTGATTGGTGAATTATAGCAATCATATCTATCGGTGCTGTTCACGCTTTTCCTGACTGGGAAATTATGATTCTTCTTCCTCTTCTTCAGCAGCTGGATATACAAATGTAGAACGTCCAGTCAAAATTGATTTGCCCAGAGACAGGGCTTTCTGAGCTTCGACGACGGCTTTGTGCCTCCAGGTAGCTCGACGTTTATCTCGTTTTGATTTTGAAGTTTTCTTCTTAGGAACAGCCATGTCAGCAGATATCGCAATTCTTGACAACCTTACTATTCTAGGCCATCCACTGACGCGAAGAGCAACAGTAAAGGCAATTAATGAATTGCCCCTACTGAAAATCAGAGTTCGGCTATGGTTTACCTAAGTTTTGGTTATTGTCAAAGAAAAGTAGTGATCGCGCAGTTTTGAAGTAAGTTGCCCAATTTTGAGCATCGGGACGCGATCGCCATTGGGGACGACTGACATCTAATGTCAAGACTGGTGCGATCGCCCCATAATTTTGTACGGATACAATTATTGAAACATCTGTCACCAAGATATCTTGGTCGAAGCTCCTTTGAGCAGCTGCCCTAGCCGCCGCTTCCGCTCTTGTGAGAACGGTTTCATAGTTTTCTTCCGGCAGACGGTCAATAGCTAGATCGACTCTAGCGGTGTAAGCTCGCACAACCTGCGGTGCGATCGCTTCCATCAAAAACCACGCAGGAACAGTAGATATGAGCAAAACTACTAAAGGAATTATCCGGATTCTTCTGGCAATTTGGCTAATAACTGAAAAGGGAGTGATCGATGATGGTAGGTGAGCAGAAATCTTGCTCATGACCTTCTATCTCCTTAGTGATAATCTTTATATTGAAATTAGGTAAAAGGTATTTTCCGGTCTACAAGCGTAATAAAAATTACATCCTAGCTTAAGATTCGAATAGAATCACCTAGACTATAAGACATAGGTTAGCTTTGTTTTTTTAGCAAAGCCAACCGCAATTTTAAGACCAGCAAACAATAACTGACAAATAGCGGGATGGCAAATTACTGGGCGATTGCGATTGGCATCAATCAATATCAGTTATTTCAACCTTTAAGTTTTGCCCAAGCAGATGCTGAGGCACTAGAAGATTTTTTGGTGACAGAGGCAGGTTTTATTCCCAACCACTGTCTAGTCATGACAGATACTTCGCCGCCGATTGGGAATAGGTCAACTTACCCGACAAAGGAGAATATTTTGCTGCTACTTGAGGATTTAGCAGCAACAAGTTGGCAACCGGAAGACTATCTGTGGTTATTCTTTAGCGGTTATGGAGTCAACTACAAGGGCAAAGATTACTTAATGCCAGTAGAGGGCAACCCCGAACTAGTACAAGAGACTGGCATAAAATTGCGATCGCTAATGCAAAGTCTGCAACTTGCTGACTTAAATGTATTGTTACTACTCGATATCAACCGCGCTTTTGGCACTCAAGCGGATGCTCCGGTTGGTGAAGAAACAATAGAATTAGCCCAAGAACTACAACTTGCGACAATTCTTTCTTGTCAACCAGAGCAATTTTCCCATGAAAGTAGCGAATTAGGTCACGGATTCTTTACAGCAGCTTTGTTAGAAGCTTTACGCTCTGGTAATGGCAGCAACTTGGCAGATTTAGAAAGCTACCTAAGCCTGATCGTGCCAAAATTATGTCACCATCACTGGCGTCCTGTCCAAAACCCTGCCACGATCATCCCATCAAGGCAGCAAGTAATTTTGCCAAAATTGGCAATCGAAAGTGATTTTCAATCAGAAGCGGTGATTTATCCCGAAGAATCTTTTGCTGTTGCCCTTGCAGCTCCTCCCCTCGACGATTACCCTAAAACTTCAGCAGAACGGGGTAAATGGGGAGAGGCTAGTGTAAACTCCTCCCAACAGGTGAAAGGCAAAAAAGTCCAGGAGTCAGGAGGCGGCTTAATCTCGCAGCCAATGGCGGAAACTTCTTTGGGAGCGAATACCAGAGGAAGATTTATCCCCAATTCCTCCAAAGGTTACGTCTCTCGATTGCCATCGAATCAGCCAAGCCTCCCTTTTTGGAAACAATTTATTTTGTGGGGCGGAGGCAGCTTGCTAGTAGCAGGTTTAATCGCTGTAGTTTTTCTGCGTAATCAAGAAACTTTTAGAATTAAGCAAATATCAAGTACATCACCTAATGCTACTGTTAGCGATCGCCAGGTTGTGGAGAATTTACCAAGCGATGTCTACGACGGGCTACGCCTACGCACTCCACCAGTTAGACTCAAAAACCAATCTAGCGCCCAAATAGTCTCTAGTTCCGAGTCGAAAAAACGCAATCAAGCAGTATTAGACTTGGCAAAAATGTCGCTCAGACAAACTCAGGCTAGCGATTTAAGCATGGCGATCGCTACAGCCCGGAAAATTCGACCCGGTGAACCACTGTACGAACAAGCTCAGGAGAATATTAAGATTTGGAGCCAGATGATTTTAGATTTAGCAGAAGGTCGTGCTAAACAAAGACAGTATGCTAGCGCTATTGCTGCCGCTCGATTAATCACCAAAAATGAAGCCCCTTATGCCAAAGCACAAGCAGCAATTAACCTGTGGCGGCTAGAGGGCAAGCAGTATGTGAGTAACAAAACTCTTTTAGATGCAGCTAATGCCCTAATTAAGCCTGAACAGGCATCTACCTACAATCGGGCAATCGAAGTTGCTAAGAAAGTACCAGCAGGTCAACCAGGCTTCGATACTGCCCAAAAATCGATCAATAAATGGAGTGAGAAAATTTTAGACATGGCAAAGCGTCGCGCCGCCCAGGGAGAACGTAATGCCGGAATTGCCACCGCAGCTTTAGTGCCAGAGGAGACAACAGCTTACGAAGATGCTCAGGATGCAATTCAAAAATGGCAAAAGAAATAGTAAAAAAATAGTAAAAGAATAGCTAGGAGTTAGGAGTTAGGAGTTATATTATTGATCCCCAAGCCTATTACTCCTTACTCATAACTTTCCTTTCAGCACTGGCTTAATGCTGCGCTAACGGCATTAGCAGTACTGCGATACATCTTCGCCACATTCGTCGGCTAAATAGCACAACGCTCGAAAACGTAAACCAACCACTTCTTCATATAAGGGGTTGAGCTTGCACATCGGTGGGATGTGAAATAAAGTCTTGCCAAATAATTTGACATCGCGCTCAAAGGGGCACTGAGATGGAATCAGTTTGCACAAGCGGTGAGCTAGTTGGCGATCGCGGACTTGAATGTTTTCTACCCGTTGCCGTAGGGGTTGGAGAATATCCCAATAAGGCTTGGAAATAGAACGGTTTAGCTGGGTTGCTTTATGGTCACTTGTCTCTGCTTGATTGATTGATACCCAGCTAGCCAGAAAAATCTTTTTTGTGGTATTGTCGAATACCTTCATGGTTAACCCTCTGTGTTATTGAGGCTATTCACCTTTTTGATGAATATATACAACGTGGCAACGAACTTTCCCGGAAAAATCGCGTTCTGACTGCGATATAATGTAATACCTGATTAGCCACTTAAGTCAGAACCTAATTTATTACTACGTCAAGTTAATCGCAAATTTCTGGGGATCGGTAGTGTAATATTACGATCTTGTTCATAACTTGACACAGTTTAAATTTTAATAAAGACATCCATCATTGGATAGGTTTTAGTGTAACATTTACAGAACTTAATATAAGGTCTTTCTAAAAGTATTTTTGCTAAGTATAAACATCGGTAATATCCTAGAAGGCATTTTTCCTCTCCGTGTTCCCACTTTCTCACGTAAGTGTGTCTTGTTCATCGCTGGCTGAATACCGTAGAAATAGTGATTTTTGTTCGAGTAGAATCGATTGCGTTTCACAAAACTTAGGTTGGCAGTGGCGATTTGAGGTGATATAGTTTGAAGCGTTAAAATCAGATGAACTTCTTGCTTATGGGTGTTTCTGTACTCTACAGCGCAATTCCTCCTGGCAGTACGCTGCACGCACGCCTTCAGAGTCAAAAGGCACTCAGCGTCCTTGTAGTTTCTCTTTTCCCTATGGTTGCGGCATTTTCCGCTTTTTTGAAATTGAGGCTGAAGAGATTAATGAAATCCTTGAAGATGTTATCGAAACACACCAAGAGACTTTTGGATCTGAGCTAGAAGCAGATCGGGTAATCGCCCAATTGCGATCTGAGTTAAGGCTTACTCGTCAAGCCTATCCAGGGATTGAAGATAGAAGAGCATCACTAGAAAAAACATCTGTTGAGATCGAGAAACGTTTGTCGCAGGAGCTATCGAGAAGAAAGGTTGTGAATGCCGATGAGATTGTTGAAAAGCTCATGTTCGGAGATCAAACTCTTGCTCCACTTCTGTTATCAACAGAAGAGTCATTGGGACTTATATCTCGTGAGCTAGTCAGTGAAGGAGCCAGCATTTTTCGACAGATCGATCCTGAAACACTGTTTGCAAGAGATGAATCGTGTTTTGACGACTTCGAGGGGTGGAGAGATTTGTATCTTTTAGCAGCCGAGAAAAATGAGGAGATACTGGTTGGAGTTGCTTGAGGCGACAGCAACCTAATAAGTTAGATCCCTATGCCGTGTTGAATATTGCAAAATTTAGGCGATCGCCTCCAATAACTATAGATAATTTTTATACCCATTACAAAAGAAAGCGCAAAGACGTTCAGAAAAATTCTGTGTCTTTGCACCAATCGAAGTTTGAGCGTTGAAAGCCACTGCTCAAAGTTATCTCTGTATGAGATTTTTATCTTAAATTCTCTATGATGCTACCTGAGCAGCAGTCCGAGTCCGCCGTCTTCTCCCATCAGCAACTTTTACAGGTGGCTCATCAGGGATTTGCATCAACAAAGTCACAGATGGCTGACATTGCAATTCCCGACGAATGGAACGTTGCAATTCTCGTTCTAAAGTTCCTTGCAATCCACCCCAGTCTATATCTGCTGCTTCACCTTCACTAGGAGCAAATTCTGTCCAGCGCACAGTGAGGATTTCTTCAATGCGTTGTTTTACCCAGGTTTGTAAAAGCGATCGCTCTACACTTGTTACTACACCCCGTAGGTGAGTTTCTGGTTTTGCCAACAGTTTACCATTCCAATCAATGGCAGCTGCGATCGTGATAATCCCTTCTGAAGCCATGCGTTGCCGTTCTTGCAGGACTTTGGCACTTACCATCCCCGAACTAGTAGTATCCACTAATTCGATACCAGATGGCACTTTACCAGCGACACGAATGGCATCTTCAGTCAGTTCGACAATATCACCATTCTGAATAATGATCATGTTTTCTGCGGGAATGCCCATACCCTGAGCCGTTTCTGCGTGCTTCACTAGCATCCGATGTTCGCCGTGAAATGGCACAAAGAACTTGGGTCGAGTTAAAGCAATCATCAGCTTCTGTTCTTCCTGACAGCCGTGACCGGAGACGTGAATTCCTTTATCTCGACCATAGACCACTTTTGCACCTTGAATCATCAATTTATCAATGGTGTTGACTACTGCGATCGTATTTCCGGGAATTGGGTTAGCAGAGAATACTACTGTATCTCCTTCGCGGATTTTAATGTGAGGATGTTCTTTGTTAGCAATGCGAGTCATTGCTGCCATCGTTTCACCCTGAGAACCTGTAGTTAAAATCAGTACTCTTTCATCAGGCAGATTGCGGACTGCGTGCAATGGTTGCAGTAGATTATCTTCACATTTGATGTAACCTAAATTGCGGGCATGAGCAATCAAGTTCAGCATTGAACGCCCGACAATCGTCACTACACGATTTTGTTTCTTGGCGATATCCAAAATCATGTTGATGCGATGGACGCTGGAAGCAAAGGTAGTGACAAATAATCGCCCAGTGGCTTGACTAAATACTCTCTCCAGATTGGGATAAACTGAACGTTCTGAAGGTGTAAAGCCTGGTGTCTCTGCATTAGTAGAATCACTTAGCAGGCAAAGAACGCCTTTTTCACCATGTTCTGCTAAACGTTGCAAATCAAATTTTTCACCATCCACTGGGGTATGGTCAATTTTAAAATCCCCTGTGTGAATCACTACACCAAGGGGAGTATGAATGGCAACAGTGAAACTATCAGCAATGGAGTGGGTGTTGCGGATATATTCAACTAAAAAGTTTTTGCCAATCCGCACTACATCCCGTGGTAGAACTGTTCTAATTTCTGTGCGATCGCGGACTCCTGCTTCTTCTAATTTACCCTCTAGCATTGCCATTGCTAGTCTGGGCCCATAAATCACCGGGATATCAAATTGCTTGAGATGAAAGGCAATCCCACCAATATGATCTTCATGACCATGAGTAACAATCATCCCTTTAATTTTGTGGCGATTTTCCCGCAGATAGGTCGTATCTGGTAGAACAATATTTACCCCATGCATCGCCTCTGTGGGAAAAGCCAATCCTGCATCTAACAGGATAATTTCATCGTCATACTCAAAAAGACAGGTATTTTTCCCAATTTCGTGCAAACCGCCCAAAGGAATAATTTTCAAGGCGGAATTATTAGCTTCGTTTTTAGCCATTTTCTCCTTAGATTGTTACTTGTGGTTAATTTAGTTGATAGTTAACGAACATGTATTTAAGACAACATCATTTGTCTCTTAATTCAGTCCCAAAGCAATCAAGTTTTAATTGAAATCTTCAATTTTTTATTCAATAAAATCGACTGTACACTGAAGAATTTATAGTATGTCTATCAGTCCTAGCACAGATTTTTAAATTGCAACTTATGAACAATTATGGTCATTGTTTATATGTATCTTTAGAAAGCAGAAGCAGCAGATTACCAGCGCTTAACCAGATTGTGGTTAGATTAAGCTAAGTTCTTTCAGAACCGCTTCTAACTTTTGACTTACTTCTAAGTCAGCTTCACATAGGGGCGGACGAGTTGAACCAACCTCCCAACCTTGAAGTTTCAGTGCTTTTTTCACTGGGATGGGATTTGAAGTGAGAAATAAAGCTTTGAACAACGGGAACAGTTGGAGATGAATGTCGCTGGCTACCTCAATTTTCCCCGCCCTAAAAGCTTGAATCATCTGCTGTAGTTGGTTTCCTACCAGATGAGAAGCCACGCTTACCACGCCCTTTGCCCCGATCGCTAACAAGGGCAAAGTCATGTAATCATCACCAGAATAGATGTAGAATTCTTTTGGTGTCAAGCGACGAATTTCGCTTGCCTGATCTATATTACCAGTGGATTCTTTAATCCCGACAATATTACTAACCTCAGCTAACCGGGCAACTGTTTCTGGCTGAAGGTTTTGTCCGGTACGACCAGGGACATTATATAACAACAATGGTAAGTCGGGACAGGCTTGTGCTATTGCCTTAAAGTGCGCTTCCAATCCCGCTTGTGGCGGTTTGTTGTAATAAGGAACAACTTGTAAGGAACCATGTACTCCTATTTTAGACGCTTTTTGGGTGGCTGCGATCGCTTCTTTTGTGGAATTTGATCCACAACCTGCGATTACCTTGGCTTTTCCGGCAACAGACTGCAATACCTCGACAAACAACTGGTATTCCTCATCCCAACTGAGTGTTGGAGATTCTCCTGTTGTGCCGCACATCACCAATGTATCTGTACCGTTATTAGCTAGATGCGCCGCCAGTTCACCCGCTACATCATAGTTGACACTACCATCTGCTTTAAACGGCGTAATCATAGCGGTTAAAACATTGCCAAAATCTGCCACCCTTTTTTCACTCCTGATTACCCATATTTTTGTATCTTGGTGGTTTTCTATTGTAATAACCTGATTTGCAAATTGCTTTCAAGTGTCATTAGTCATTTGTTATTTATCCTTTGTTACTTAACCAATGACTAATGACTAATAGCTAATGGTTTGAGTAGATTTTTCTCTACTAATAACTCGGCGATTTGTACTGCATTCAATGCTGCGCCTTTGCGGATTTGGTCGCCACATAACCATAATTCCAAGCCACAGGGATGAGAAATATCCTGACGAATTCTTCCCACTAAAACTTCATCTTGCCCTGTTGCTTCAATTGGCATCGGAAAATGATTCGTTCCCCAATCTTCTACCAATTTTACTCCAGGGGAGGAATTTAAAATTTCTTTGGCTTCCTTTGCACTAAAGGGAGTCTCAAATTCTAAATTAATGGCTTCTGAGTGGGCCCGCAATACGGGAACCCGTATACAGGTCGCAGTGATTCTGATTTGCTGCGTGCCAAATATTTTTCGGGTTTCGTTGACCATTTTCATTTCTTCCTCACAATAACCCAAATCATTTAATGGGGAGTTATGCGGGAATAAATTAAATGCCAATGGGTAAGGCAATATTTCGGCAATCGCTGGCTGTCCTTGTAGTATAGCGCTTGTTTGGGTTTTGACTTCTGCCATTGCCCTAGCCCCTGCACCACTAGCAGATTGGTAGGTTGCAGCGACGATGCGTTGTACTGGTTTAACTTTATGCAATGGCCAAACTGCCACAGCCATTAAAATTGTTGTGCAGTTGGGGTTAGCAATAATCCCTTGATGATTGGCTGCGGCTTGTGGATTCACCTCTGGTACTACTAAGGGAACTTCCGGGTTCATCCGAAAGGCACTGGAGTTGTCAATTACCACTGCGCCCTTATCGACGGCTATTGCTGCCCAAGCTTTGGATGTGGAACCACCTGCACTAGCCAGTACTATATCGACATTTTCAAAAGCGCGATCGCTCACTGGCTCTACTGGTATATTTTCACCCTTAAACCGTAGCGATCGCCCAACACTCCGCTCTGATGCCAATAGTTTTAAGTCAGCAACCGGAAAATTACGGCTTTCTAATAATTCTAGCAACTCTGTACCAACTGCACCAGTAGCTCCCAAAATAGCTAAACGATAGGATCTCGACAAATTTGCTTCCTCCTTTAAGATACTTATCTGCAATTTCTTGGAACAATTGACAATTTAGTTATATATAAATGCGATCGCAGTCTTTAAATAGATTTTGAATAGGTTTAGATTTTTCTCTAATTTAATTTATCTTTATATATTTAATACATTTATTTTTTTGGTTTTTTAATAAGTTAAGTGATGTTGCATTTTTCAACAATGACCATCTGATTTTTCATCGATTTTAAATTATATATTATTATACAACAAACCGCCATTTAGTAGAAAAATGGAGATATCTGCACTTAGACGTTTAACAGGCATCCTACCTGTAAGGCAACAAACGTCTTGGCTACAAAGTTGCTTACCAAGATGATGAATATACTAAAACCGTAATGCATAAAACCAGCACAGCATAAAACTCAGCTATGCGGTTAAGTCAGAGATGCGCTATCGTACCACAACTTAAATAATAGCTAGACTCAATACTATAACTTTAACTTGGTGGTACTAACAACTCGTTGAGAACCAGGATATCACAGCGTTAGCCCACTGAATAATTAATTCCTAACTTTTAGGGAAAGTTGGGAGATGAAGGAAGAAAAAATAAGTATGCCCAATGCCCCATTAAGCAAATTGTTATGAAGGTAAAATGTCAAGTCCTTGGTCATTGGCAGTAAACTGGATCTTTGCCCCAGGACAAACATCCATCCTTGGATGTCATCAGACCTTTTGGCAAACTCCCATTGCCCCTAAGAGACATCAAGCTATAAACGCAAACAATTATTTTATTGCGTCTTGTGTGTACTCGGAGTATAAAATACCAGAAAACTAGAGACGAAGCATGAAAGTCACCCAGGAAAAACTTCCCGCCAGCCAAATTGGCCTGGAAATAGAGATTACGCCGGAAATTACCAAGCAAACTTACGAACAGGTCATTAAGAACTTAGCGAGTACTGCCAATATTCCTGGGTTTCGTAAAGGCAAGGTGCCTCGGCCGATATTACTACAACGGCTGGGTACAACTCGAATCAAGGCAGCAGCGCTGGAAGAACTAATTCAAGATGGCATTGAGCAAGCAGTCAAACAAGAAGCCATCCCAGCAATCGGTCAGCCGCAATTGCGCTCTTCTTTTGAGGATTTAATTAAGAATTATGAACCGGGAAAACCCCTGACAATTTCGGCGGCTGTCGATGTAGAACCAGAAGTAAATTTAGTTCAGTACACCGATTTACAAGCTAAAGCTGAAGAAGTTAAGTACGATCCAGAACGAGTAGAGGCTAGCCTTGACAAGGAACGTCAAGAATTGGCGACATTGATTCCTGTGGAAGGACGTGCAGCTCAAATCGGCGATATCGCCGTAGTCGATTTTAAAGGTTCATTTGCTAGAGTTGAGGGCGAAGACGAAACAGCTGAACTAGAAGCGATTCCCGGAGCCGAAGCAACTGATTTTCAAGTTGAGTTGCAGGAAGATAAGTTTATTCCAGGCTTTATTTCGGGAATAGTGGGGATGAATCCTGAAGAAACGAAAGAAATTGCGGCGCAGTTTCCAGTTCCTTATGCTAATGAAGAATTAGCTGGAAAAGCGGCAACTTTCACAGTGACGCTCAAAGAACTGAAGGAAAAGGAACTACCAGAAGTAAATGACGATTTCGCTCAAGAAATCAGCGATTTTGAAACATTAGAGGAGTTACGCGCTTCTTTGGTAGAGCAATATCAAAAAGAGGCAGACGACAAAACAAAAACAAATAAGCAGGAAGCGTTGTTAACGGAACTGCTCAACCATGTAGAAGTTGACTTACCAGCAACCTTGATTGAGAAAGAAGTGGATGCAATGCTAACGCAAACAGCAATGCGGCTGTCTCAGCAGGGATTGGATGTGAGGAAGTTGTTTACTCAAGATATTATTCCTCAATTGCGGGAGCGATCGCGTACTGAGGCCATTGAACGTATCAAACGCTCCTTGTCCTTGCGGGAGGTCAGTAAACGCGAATCTATCGAGGTAACACCAGGAGAAATCGCAGCCAGAGTCGCAGAACTTTTAGAACAGTACCCGGAGGAACAAGACGTTGATGAAGATAGACTGCGCTCAATCGTGGAAAACGAACTATTAACCGAAAAAACCATTGATTGGCTATTAGAACATTCCTCAGTTGAACTTGTACCCGAAGGTTCCTTGAGTCCCGCAGAGGAAACGGAAGACGTAGAATCAGATGCTGATACTGATGAACCTCAGACTGAGGAAGAAAACAGCGAAACTTCTACAATAGAAGTCACAGAAGGATAATAAAAAATCCCACAGTCATGAGTTCACCAGTTCTGAGTTAAAGTACTGGTGAAGTGGGTAACGTAAGGGAGATGAGGAAGCAGGGGGAGAAATAACCAATGCCCAATGCCCAATGACCCAGGGATTAAGTCAGAATAATTAAAGAATTAATGAATTTTCGGCAAATAGTGACACCTGTTATCGCCTGAGCTTGATACTGTGTTACACGAGAGGAAATTATATGAGGCATAATGGTTAACACGTAGCTTATAAAAATTCCATTCTTGAAAAGGCAGCATCGGCTGCTGAAACATTTGTCCTAAATTATCGTCAAAGAAAGCTTGTATGCTTGAATCGCAGTCGGGAAATTCCCCAATCAGCAACTTAAGTCGAATAAACATTAACTCCCAGTTGAGCAGTCCTAGCAACATCGTACCGATGGTGATAGAACAATCTGGTATGGGAGAAAGGGCTTTCGACATCTACTCCCGCCTGCTGCGAGAGCGGATTATCTTTTTGGGAACGCCAATAGATGATACCGTAGCCAACTCAATTGTGGCTCAGTTGTTATTCCTAGACGCTGAAGACTCAGAAAAAGACATTCAACTGTATGTTAATTCTCCTGGCGGCTCGGTCTACGCAGGGATGGCAATCTATGATACAATACAACAAATTCGCCCTGATGTTGTTACCATCTGTTTTGGATTAGCCGCGAGCATGGGGGCATTTTTGTTGACAGCAGGAGCTGCCGGTAAGCGAATGTCTCTGCCCGACTCGCGGATTATGATTCACCAACCGCTTGGTGGCGCTCAAGGTCAAGCCATTGACATTGAAATTCAAGCCAGAGAAATTCTTTACGTTAAGGCTAAGTTGAATCAGTTAATGGCTCACCATACTGGTCAACCCTTAGAAAGAATTGAAGCAGATACTGAGCGCGACTTTTTTATGTCGGCTGAAGAGGCAAAAAACTACGGTTTGATTGATCAGGTCATTTCCAGACAAAATCTTCCCGTAGCAGGGGAAAACGTCACCATTCTGAAATAAGAGGCTGGTATGTCTAAGTACGACTCCCATTTAAAATGTTCATTTTGTGGCAAGTCTCAAGAGCAGGTGCGTAAATTAATCGCGGGGCCGGGAGTCTACATCTGCGATGAATGCGTTGACTTGTGTAATGAAATACTAGACGAGGAGTTACTCGATACCAATGGTGCGGCAGCACAACCAGCACCAAGAGCAGAGCCGCCTCAAAAACGGCGTACCCACTCTTCTAGTATTTCATTTAATCAAATACCCAAGCCAAGAGAAATTAAAAAGTATCTAGACGAACACGTCATTGGGCAAGACGAAGCGAAGAAAGTGCTGTCAGTTGCTGTTTACAACCACTACAAGCGGCTGGCAGTTATTCAGTCTAAAGCCAGTGGCAAACCTGGCACAGATGATGCCATAGAACTGCAAAAGTCCAACATCTTGTTAATTGGCCCGACAGGTTGCGGCAAGACTCTCCTAGCGCAAACCCTAGCGAAAATTCTTGATGTACCCTTTGCCGTAGCCGATGCGACGACGCTAACGGAAGCAGGCTATGTGGGAGAAGATGTAGAAAATATCTTGCTGCGACTGTTGCAGGTGGCCGATTTGGATATAGAAGAAGCGCAACGGGGAATTATTTACATTGACGAAATTGACAAAATTGCTCGTAAGAGCGAAAACACGTCAATTACCCGCGATGTTTCTGGCGAAGGCGTGCAGCAGGCTTTGCTAAAAATGCTAGAGGGAACGATCGCTAATGTACCACCCCAAGGAGGGCGCAAGCATCCTTATCAAGACTGCATCCAGATTGATACAAGTAATATTTTGTTTGTCTGTGGTGGCGCCTTTGGGGGCTTAGAGAAAATTGTAGATCAGAGAGTTGGCAAAAAAGCAATCGGTTTTGTGCAACCAGGAGAAGGGCAATCTAAGGAGAAACGAGCAGCAGATACTCTTCGCCATCTAGAACCGGATGATTTAGTAAAATTTGGCCTGATTCCAGAATTTATTGGGCGGATGCCAATGGTAGCAGTAGTAGATCCGCTAGATGAAGAAGCGCTGATGGCGATTCTTACCCAACCACGCAGTGCCTTAGTGAAGCAGTACCAAAAGCTGCTGAAGATGGATAATGTCCAGCTAGATTTTAAAGCAGATGCTTTGCGAGCGATCGCTCAAGAAGCCTACCGCCGTAAAACTGGTGCTAGAGCCTTACGTGGTATTGTCGAAGAATTGATGTTGGATGTAATGTATGAGTTACCATCCCGTAAGGATGTGACACGCTGTACAGTTACAAGAGAAATGGTCGAGAAGCGATCGACTGCTGAACTGATAATACATCCGTCTTCACTACCGAAGCCAGAATCAGCTTAATAGTCATTAGTCACTTGTACTCAGCGTAGTCGTTAGCGCAGGCTCTCCAAGACTTGTATTAGTCATTAGTCATTGGTGAAAAAATAAGGAATAATAACCATATACCAGGGACTAATGACAACTGACAAAGGACAAATGACTAATGCCTTATATTAATGTTCGTGGCGTTGAGCATTACTACGAATGGGTGAAAAAACCATCCAGTTCTTTGGTAAAACCAGTGATGGTTTTCATTCACGGTTGGGCTGGTTCTGCTAGATATTGGCAAAATACTGCTGATGCTTTATCAGAGCAATTTGATTGTTTACTCTACGATATGCGGGGATTTGGCCGTTCTGGTGGGAAGCCAACCATAGCCCAAGCAAGTGAAGCTGTTGCCGAGTCTGAGTCTCCTCAAGAAGAATCACAGGCAATCAGAGAGTTGACCTATGAATTAGAGGAATACGCTGATGATTTAGCAGCTTTGTTAGATGGGTTGCATCTTCAGGGTGTTTATATCAATGCTCACTCAATGGGCGCTTCTGTAGCCACTTTATTTTTTAACCGCTATCCCAAACGAGTAGAACGAGGAATTTTAACTTGTAGCGGCATTTTCGAGTACGACGAAAAATCATTTAGTGCTTTTCATAAATTCGGTGGCTATGTAGTGAAATTCCGTCCCAAGTGGTTAAGCAAAATTCCATTTGTTGACCGGATGTTTATGGCCAGATTTTTATATAGTTCTATAGCACATTCTGAACGGCAAGCTTTTTTGCAAGATTTTCTCGAAGCAGATTATGATGCAGCTATAGGGACAATTTTTACTTCAGTCAGTAAGGCTCAAGCTGAAGTGATGCCGCAAGAGTTTGCCAAGCTGACAGTACCGACTCTACTCGTGGCGGGGGAGTATGACAAGATTATTCCAGCCGAGATGGGGCGTCAAGCGGCGGCACTGAGTGACAAAGTAGAATTTGTAATGATTCCCAACACAGCGCATTTCCCAATGTTGGAAGATGTACCAACTTATCTACAACGGGTACAAGAGTTTTTGCAAATTAACACCGCAAAACCACAGGTGGGATAAATGATAGCGGTTTTTTAAACAGTTAAATGCACCTGGGTGATACCTTGACGCATTTCATATTGTCGTTTTAACCAAGACTTTTTAATTGTTTTACGGAGTAAGGGAGCAAGTTGAATCAATAGCGAACGCAGCAGTGCATTTTTTCGTAGTAGTTCGCCTTGTTTAGCTTCTTCTAATTGGAGTTGCTGGGCGCGGATAATTTCTGGCTCACGTTCCGCTTGGATGTGCGATAGTGCCATGTCAATATCTTGGTGTCCAGTTTCTTTTTGCAACAGTGGCACAAGATGATTAGCAGCGACAATCACATCACGGAATGCTAGATTAATTCCTTGGGCACGGACAGGAGACATTGGGTGTGCAGCGTCTCCTAGGAGCAGTACCCCTGGTGCGTGCCATTGTGTACAATAACCAACCACAACAGAAAGCCGAATGGGGGATTCGATGGTGTCTGCATGATTACGGAAATGCTCTGCTAGCCATGAGGGTGATAATGAGGCAAAAATCTCTCCCCAGTTGGCTTGTTTGGAGTCAGTGTTTTCGGTCGCGGACATCACCCAAGCCAGATGCAGTTTTCCTGATTCTGCTCCGTGAAAGATGGTAAATACGCGATCGCCATTTACAATAGTACGAAACACATTGTCGGCTGCAAACTCAGGGCTGGCGGCAAGTTTAAACCAGAGAATATCAATATTTTTGGGCTGGCGTACCAATTCTAATGCTATACGTTGTCGCACAAGGGAATTTCTACCATCTGCCCCAATCACTAGGTCAGCAGCAAATTCTCTCCCATCGCTCAGTACTACACCTGCAACACGTTGGTTACTCCACAGTAAATCCTTGACAGGAAGACCCTGAATAAATTCAAACCTATCATTGGTTTGAGCTTCCGAAATCAGTGCTTTGAGTAGCGGTGGTTGTGAAACCAGTGTACAGGGTTGGGTTGCTCCCATTGGTTCATCAACTCGAAACAACTGCTTGTCCCCTATAATGAATTCCCACCCGTCGAGTTGCCGATGGGGAATATGTTCCAACAACGCCGATAGACCCATTTGCTCTAAAGCTTCTAAGCCACTGGGCATTAATCCTTCACCGCGAAATATACGATGAAAGTCTTTTGCTGCTTCAATTAACGTTACAGCAATACCACGTTTTACAAGGAGCAGGGCAAGGGTTACACCTGTTGGACCTGCGCCCACAATCACAATCTGCACTATCCCATTCCTCCTGTATCAGTTGCTCTCAAAGATGTTGGTCGGATTATCTTGAGATTAACTCAAACCCAGTTCTCGTTTTAGCAAGTTAATCGAGTTAGCGCCGATATAATTTTCAACCTTAATCAGCTTTGGTGGACGAATAATATCTTCATCAGATGCTTGCACGGCTGCTTGCACTGCCGCAAAACTAGCTTGGTCGCTTATGATTACCTCAGCCCGTTTAACCATTGCCTGAAGCTTGTAAGCATCTTTTGGTTGCGAAGTCATCACCAGTAGTTCATCACCCCGCAAACCGTGGAGGATGACTTCTGCTGCTCGTGCAATCCCGGAACTGAGGCTAACTATGCCTACACAGTTTTCTTTTGGTAGGGTTTTTAAGAGGCTGAGTTCTTTGCTGTAGTCGTAGATATCGAGAGGAATCACCCGTGCAGCTTTTGGAGCTGCGATCGCTTCCACATTACTGATAAAATACCGACTTGTGACTACTGTCGCAGAGGTAGTTTTATCTAGCACAGCTGTTAATTCTTCCATTGCTACCAACTGGACTGGAATTTTTAGCGATCGTTCTAATTCATACACCATCAACTCACCAGCACCCATATCATAAGATGGCACTGCAACCAGTACCCGCGCACTACAACGCAAGCGCCAGTCAATTTCCGCTAAAAATAGTTCTCTAGCTTGATTCAGCGAACACCCTTGGGAGAGCAGCTCGTCAAGTGCTTGCTGGACAACTTGATATGCATCAGAATTTTGTTTGAGAATTGGTGATTGTAACCTGCTACCGCCCTCATGACCTTGGGCGCGAACATAAATACCCGAACCAGCCATACTTTCAACAAATCCGTCTTCCTCCAGTTGACGGTAAACCTTACTTATAGTATTACGATGTAATCCAGTTTGCATTGCCAGCGCCCGTGTGCTTGGTAACTTGTAAGCAGGGGGATATTGCCGAGAAGCGATCGCAAATCGGATTTGATTAAACAGCTGGGTTGATGCTGGAATTTCGCTGTCTGGCTGAATACGGAATTGAATCATCACCAAACCTCCTTAATACTAAGTGCTGAATTTTAAGTGCTGAGGCTTGAGTATTAAGTGTTGCTTGCCTACTCAGCACTTTTAACTCAGCACCCCTATCCTTAAAATTGTCTTTGCTACATATTGAATGTGGTATTTACATATAAATTTTTTCTAAAAGAAATTTCTAATGCTCTCACTATTAGTAATTGATAATTTAATGAGAAAAAACCTGGTCATACTGGCATAGTTATATCAAATAAACACACGGCTAATCACACAGCACTGGTAAAAATTATTATGACAGAGCAAGCAACAATTACCACAACGGTTAATCTTTTGCAAGATAATATTCAAGTGTCTGCTTATCTGGCAGAGCCAAAAGAATCTGGTTCTTACCCAGGAGTGGTGGTATTGCAAGAGATTTTTGGTGTCAACGTTCACATTCGGGAAGTTACAGAACGGATTGCCAAACTTGGGTATGTAGCGATTGCACCCGCACTTTTTCAACGGATTGCCCCTGGCTTTGAAACCGGATACACACCCGAAGATATTGAAACGGGCAGAAGTTACGCCATGCAAACTCAAGCCTCAGAGTTATTGAGCGATATTCAACTAGCAATTGACTACCTCAAAAATCTGCCTCAAGTGAAAAAAGATGGTTTTGGCTGTATTGGCTTCTGCTTTGGGGGTCATGTCGCATATCTTGCAGCCACCCTGCCAGATATTAAAGCTACGGCTTCCTTCTACGGTGCTGGAATTACCACTCGCACACCGGGAGGTGGCGCTCCTACTGTCACCCGCACCGGAGAAATAACAGGTACTCTCTATACCTTTTTTGGTGCAGAAGATGCTAGCATCCCAAGCGAACAAGTAGATGAGATTGAAGCAGAGTTAGAAAAATATAAAATTCTTCATCATGTGTTTCGCTACGATGGAGCTGATCACGGATTTTTCTGTAACCACCGTGCCAGTTATAATCCTAAAGCTGCGGCTGATGCTTGGGAGCAAGTGAAACAACTCTTTGGTCAACTAAACTGAAGCATACGCAGCCAAGTTAGTCATTGGTTATTGGTCATTGGTGAATAACAAATGACAAATGACAAATGACAATTTAAACTTCAGTTGCACCATATCAAATAACAATTAATCTTCAAAAGTCATGAATTCCGAATCGAAACTTTCTCAAACAGCCAATTCGTCCTTTACAATGGACGATTTTGCCAAAGCATTAGAAAAACACGACTACCAATTTCAAAAGGGACAGCTTGTACATGGTAAAGTGTTCCAACTTGACCATGATGGGGCTTATGTGGATATTGGTGGCAAGTCGTCAGCTTTTCTGCCGCGCGATGAGGCTTCTTTGAGAGCAGTTACCGATTTATCGGAAGTGCTGCCATTGCAAGAGGAAATGCAGTTTTTGATTATCCGAGATCAGGATGCAGAAGGGCAAGTCACCCTTTCTCGAAAGCAGTTGGAAATTCAGCACATCTGGGAACGACTGACTGAAATGCAAGAAAATGCTCAGACTGTGCAAGTACGGGTTATGGGTGTGAATAAAGGTGGTGTCACTGTCGATATTCTTTCTTTGCGGGGATTTATCCCGCGATCGCACCTGGCAGAGCGTGATAATTTAGAAGCACTCAAAGGTCAAAATCTGACTGTGGGCTTTTTGGAAATTAATCGCAACACCAATAAACTCATTCTTTCCCAACGTTTAGCAACTCGTTCTAGCAACTTCAGCTTATTAGAACTAGGTCAACTAGTAGAAGGCAAAGTTACTGGCATCAAACCTTTTGGTGTGTTTGTCGATTTAAGTGGAATGAGCGCCTTGCTTCATATCAAGCAGGTAAGCCAAAAATTTATTGATTCTCTCGAAAAAGTATTTCAAGTTGGCCAGCCAATTAAAGCTGTAATTATTGACTTGGATGAGGGTAAAGGGCGGGTTGCTCTTTCTACCAGAGTTTTGGAAAACTTTCCTGGCGAAGTGCTAGAGAATATGGATGAAGTCATGGCTTCAGCTGAGGCGCGTGCTAATAGAGCTAATAACAAAGCATCTGAATAGCTTTAAAGTGGGCTGCTTGCACAAAGCATAAATAGTGCAATCGCACCTGCGGTAGATAGAATTAATCGGTGAATATTGCCCAAAAATTAATCAATAATCCAAATAGTGGGTTATTTTGTCCCCCTGCATCTACAAAGATGTAGGGGGATTATAAATTGAGAAAACTTTTCACAGACTCTTTTCTTTCATCTGATTAGAAATGCGGGTAAAAAATAATTTCAGCCAGCTTCAGACTGAGAGTCTCAAAATAAATTCTGTGGCAGATTTGTGGGCAATGCCAAAATTATCCAATAGGTCTTCCAATAGGTCTATTGTAAAAATTATTATGTAGTATTAAACTTTTACATATTGTGATATTGAATCATCCAATTTTCAAACGCTACGATCTACCGCAAAACTTTACTCAGCTAAATTCTCTACGCGACAATTATTTATGAATGTTAATACCGATCAGACACTGATTCATCAGAAAATATATGCAAAAGAATTACGTTCCCTAATGCCACCTGAAGCATTTATCCCTGATCCAAGTAAGTTAATTATTTTGTTCATTAATCTGGCAATTTTGATTTTAGGCTGGATGATAGCAGCGCGGTTAGATTGTTGGCCGCCATACCTTTTATGGCTTTATCTACCTTTAAGCATAATTATGGGCAATAGCGTGCTTGTCTTACTATTGAGTTCTCACGAGATGATGCATGGTAGTGTAATTAAAAACGCCCGGTTAACTTATATCATTAGCTTTCTAGGGCTAACAATTGGGTGGATGCCACCAACGTTGTGGAAAGCAGTTCATAATCGAGTACATCATAATCACACTAATGATTTAAGCGACCCAGATCGTAATTACTTGTATGAACAATCTTCAACCTGGGGAAAATGGATTCAGGACTTATTTGTGCCTTCTACTGAAGTCAATCCTATATTGTTGACAGTAGGAATGACTACTGCTTGGGGAGTACATACTTTTCGCAATCTGACATCTGTGCTATTTTTCAATCATGAATCCGTCGATTATGTTCCTGCTGCATTTACAGTCAGTGCTAAAGATCGTCGAGCGATCGCAGGGGAATTATTGATGATGATTGTGATTCATTTCAGTATCCTAATCTATCTTCAATTTGACCCCATAAAACTCATACTTGGTTACTTTTTACCGATTGCAATTGGTTATGCTGGAGTAATTTTTTATATTTATACAAATCATTTACTTTGTCCGATGACCAACGTTAATGATCCACTAATTAATAGTATGTCTCTCCGGGTTTATAAAATATTTGACCTGTTGCATTTAAATTTTTCTCACCACACTGAACATCATATTTTCCCAGGAATGAACTCTGACTATTATGTTATGGTTAGGGATTTATTAGAAACTCAGTATTCTGAAAGGTTTAATTTATTTGATGCTGGGGAGGCTTGGTATTTGCTGCTGCAAACTCCTCGGCATTATAAAGATGAAATTACTCTTACAGATTGGTCAGGAGAAAAGTCTGTTCCCTGTCCTACAAGCGACAATTAGGGTGTTTTAGGCTCTTCCCCGTTGAAAGTTCGTTTGTGGACTCTTCAAGAATCCCCCGGCTTGTAGCCCGTGATGTCAACCAGTAAAACGAATCCCATTATCTTAATCCCCTGCATCTACAAACGATATGGGGGATAATTTTTAGAGTATTAAAATGAATAAGGTGTGACTTATTGAGATGAGAATATCTTGAGCATAGTAACAAAGTATAAAAATATTCTCATATCTCTGTTTAAGTATTGCTCAACGGGTTTTGAGCATATATCGGGCATTTTGACAAATGTAAACGCTGAAAGTATTCAATTTAGGTATTTATATGTTTCTGGTAACTGGAGCAACAGGAGGAATTGGTCGCAGAGTTATCCGACTCCTACGCCAAAGAGAACAGTCTGTGCGTGCGTTTGTTCGCCTTACCTCGCGCCATAGCGAGTTAGAACACCGGGGTGCAGAAATCTTTATCGGTGACTTGCTAGAGGAAAAAGATATCGAGAAAGCTAGTCGGGGCGTGCGGTATATTATCAGCGCCCACGGTTCTAATAGCGATGCCCTATCTTTAGATTACCGCGCTAATATTGAACTCATTGATCAGGCAAAAGCCAATGGCGTAGAACATTTCGTCTTCATTTCCGTACTCGGAGCCGATCGCGGATATGAAGACGCTCCCGTTTTCAAAGCTAAACGAGCAGTAGAGCGATATTTGTCAGCTAGTGGCTTAAATTACACTATTTTACGCCTATCTGGATTAGCATCTAACTTGCTGCCATTAGTAGAACAATTTCGGGAAACGGGATTGTATTTGCTCATTGGCGATCGCAAAAACCGTACCTCAATTGTCAGTACTGATGATTTAGCAAGGATAGTAGTGGATTCTGTGACAGTTGAAGGCGCTCGCAACCAGATTTTACCTGTCGGAGGGCCGGAGATTTTATTACGAGAAGATATTCCCCGAATTTTTGGTCGGATCTTCAACAAACAGCCAGTAATAATTAACTCACCACTATTTGCAATTGATGGGTTACAGAGTGCATTAGGTCTAATTAATCCCCAAATCCAAAAAGCTTTGGGAACTTATCGCACATTGCTAGCAAATGAATTTTTCTGTACAAAAGATGAAATTGCCAATTTAGAAGCGATTTATAACTTTCGGTTGGAGACATTAGAAAACTTTTTGCGGCGCTATTTAGCTGTTTGAATTAAATACAAGTCATAAGTCATTAGTCATTTGTCATTAGTGAATAACAAAAGACAAATGACTAATGACAAAGCGCAAAGTCTGAGCGGAAGTTTCCTCCGAACAGAACTTTGTAAGAGAGGACAAAGGACAAAGGACAAAAATATATGGTAAATGCTGCTCAAGCACGTCAGACTAAAGAGCGATTCGCCCAACCAGAGGAACAACTCACCTATGAATTGGGTAAAGCAGTACAGGAATTGCCACCTCTGTACACGAGATTATTAGCGGGAACGATGAGCGTCATCGTATTTGGAACGATCGCCTGGGCGTATTTCTCGCAAATAGATGAAGTAGCAACAGCACCAGGGGAATTAATTGCTTCCACACAGGTAAGACCGGTGACATCCTTGGGTGGGGGGTCAATTGTTGCTGTTAAAGTTAAAGAAGGCGATCGCGTTACTAAAGGTCAAATTCTAATTCAAAAAGATCCAGACTTGCAAAAAACCGATGTTTCCCGCCTAGCCAAATCTAGCAGATTGATTCAGGACGATTTGCAACGTTTGAATGCAGAACGTATTGGAGGCACAAGTACTGGGACAAAATTGCAAGATGAGCTTTTAAGCTCACGCCTGCAAGACTTCCAAGCACGTCAAGCAGGGGCGGAAGCAGAAGCAAATCGCCAGATAGCACTCATAGATCAAGCCAAAGTCCGCTTGAGTCGCTTACAAGACAATTTAGTTAATGCCAAAAGCAGTTTTGCAAATGCTCAAAGCAACCTAGCCAATGCAGATAGCATCCGAATTAAAATTGAAAGTAATTTGGCACTTGCAGAAGAAAGGGAAAAAAGCCTACGCACCCTAATTACTCCTGGCGCTGTTCCTCGTGTTGATTACTTGGATGCCCAAGAAAGACTAACTCGTGCAAAGACAGAAATCACCAGAGCGCAAGATGAAGTTATCAACGCCCAGAACAGAATAACAGAGGCTCAAGATAAAGTCACATCATTAGAAAAAGATATTGCTTCCCAAGTCCAGGAAATTCAGCAAGCAGAACAAGCTTACAACGCTGCACGCAGTCAGGGCCAGCGTGTATCATCAGAACGCCAAAGTGAAATTTTGACGCTGTTTAACAAGCGTAAAGAAGAACTGACAACTGTTCAAGGTCAATTAGAGCAGGCGATAAAGCAGCAAGCTTTGGAAACCATTGAAGCTCCTGTTGCTGGTACGATTTACAGGGTCAAAGCCACCAGGGGCCCAGTCCAATCTGGTGAAGAATTGGTGTCAATTTTACCAGAAGGAGAAGAAATGCTCCTAGAGGTGAAAGTTCTTAACCGCGACATTGGGTTTATTCGTCAAGGAATGAAGGCAAAAGTGAAAATGGCGACTTTCCCATTCCAAGAATTTGGTGTTGTGGATGGCGAAGTCATACAAGTCAGTCCGAATGCAATTGTTGATAAAGAATTGGGCTTAGTTTTTCCTACAAGAATTAAGCTAAATAAACACTCCGTCAACGTGCGGGGGCAAGAAGTAGAATTTACACCAGGGATGACTGCTACAGGTGAAATCGTTACTCGTAAAAAGTCAATTTTGACATTCATCACTGAGCCTGTGACACGGCGATTCAACGAGGCATTTTCTGTTAGATAGGTTGGTAGCCTCTTTTATTTTCATAACCACCTCAAAAGCGATGTCTGAGTTGGGCTACGCTTATGTACCGCATAATGCACACCTAAAACTTAAGGGTTTAGCAATACTAAACCCTTAAATTCATTCACAATATATGAGCGGGTTGGTTGATTTGATTAATCGACCAGTATAGAAATAAACTGCAAATTGCTATAATTTTTAAGCCATACCCAAGAATTATTCGTACTGAGCTATTGGTTTTTGGATTCTCTGTAGTAGTTTACCAAAACCAAGATTATTCTCATTATCATTACTACTCAAATTAATGCTGCCCAAAATATTCTCATAGTTTGGGAATTGCGACCATAATTCTGGATTGGCTAATATGTTATTATCTTTGGCTGGTGTGAGATATTTTGCGGTTTGTGCGATTGTTTGACCGATTAGAGAATTAAAACCAGAATTATTCAAATTCGCCATAGTCTCTGGTGTCAAATATTTTACAGTTTGTGCGATTGTTTGACCAATTAGAGAACTAAAACCAGAATTATTCAAACTTGCGAAATTTTCTGGTGTCAAATATGTTGCTGTTTGTGTGATTGTTTGTGCGATCGCTTGATCGATTAGCGAACTAAAATTATAACTATTAAAACTAGAAATTGTCTGTGAAGTGAGATAATTTTCGGTCTGTGTATAGACATTTAGCAGATTATCGTCAGACATTGCCTGACTTGCCAGAGAACTGGTATTAAAACTATAACTTGTAGTTGATGTGTTATTTTTTGCTGTTTCTGCAATTACCTGACTCGCTAGAGAACTGACATTAGAAACATTAAAACTAGAGCTTGTTGTTGTAGTTTGTGTATTATTTCCTGCTGTTTCTGTAACAATCTGACGTACTTGGGCATCAGTTAGGTTGGGGTTAGCACTAAGCATCAGAGCAACTACACCAGCAACGTGGGGAGTAGCCATAGAAGTGCCGCTATAAGTAGCATATTGATTATTTGGAACTGATGAGTAGACTTTAACTCCTGGGGCTGTGACATAAGAGATTTCATTACTTCCAGAGCGGTTAGAGAAATTGGGCATATTATTATCTCTATCTACTGCCCCAACTGCAATTCCCGACTTGTATGCATAGCGAGCGGGATAGTCTGGTGATGAGTCACCATCATTACCTGCTGCCATGACAACAATCACTCCTTTGCTGCTGGCATACTTAATGGCTGACTCTAGAGTACGATTGGCAGATCCGCCACCTAGACTGAGGTTGATCACATTAGCTCCATTATCCACAGCGTAGCGAATACCTTTAGAGATGGAACTATAGGAACCAGAGCCAGACTCATTCAAAACTTTGACGGGCATAATCTTGGCATTGTATGCAATACCAGTAACACCGTAGTTATTATTTTCCCCTGTGATCGTGCCAGAAACATGAGTGCCATGACCGTTGTTATCTAGGGTGTTGTTGTTTTTATCAGAGAAGTTCCAACCGTAATTATCATCAATATAGCCATTGCCATCATCATCTATACCGTTACCTGCAATTTCATTGGCATTTGTCCAGATATTATTTCTTAAATCCTCGTGGTTATAATCAACCCCAGTATCTACAACAGCAACAACAACGCCTTTACCTGTGTACCCCTGTGCCCAAACTTCCGGTGCTTTAACGAGGTCTGCTCCCCAATTATTGCCACCCAAATCAGGAACATCAGCAAAGGTATTTTGACCAGTAGCTCTGGCCACTGCTGCTGCCCCATTAATCAAGCCATAGCCATTAATGGAGTTGTAACTTTCAGTAGTAAAAGTATTAACGTTACTGCTATTTTCTGAGTCACTGTTATTTAACAACTGCACATCAGCATCTGCTGATTTATAGCTACTACGTCCCCTGAGTTGGAGACTATAGTCATTCTTCGTATTAAAGCTATCTAATAAGGAAATTGAAGTGACATTGAGCCGTTTATTTGACAACACATTGTTACTAACATCATTATTTAGCATAAGTATTTTTTCTCAAAGATAACAATCGTTTTTTAACAGATTGAAGCGTTAAAACCTTTACAAAAGAAGATTCCAAGGTTGAAATAATAAACTCCCTTGTCAATAATTACTATGTAGTCTAATAAAAAAATGCTAATCCCACTACTAAATCACACAAACACGCCAACTGTTTGAAGAAATGCTTGACTAGTTAAGTTAAGACAGCGTTTGTGATCTAATACCATTTAACTAAATAGCTGATACAAATATATGGGTAGGAGCGTGTAGAGTTATCTAGCACACTTATTTGGTAATTATTACCATACTTCAATTTTAGACTGTATTACAAATCAAGATATATTGAGTGAACAATGCTCTTTTACAAGGTTTAAAATTAAGGATGGAAATTTATTTAGTCCTAGTTATATACAGGACTGGTATAATATTTATATTGTGAAGACTTGTCCTTCGTGTGTTGTAGCTCATGATGAGGTATCAGGTTCACGAAAATATATTTTTGAAGCTTTTGTCAAATGGTCTATTAAACTTGATGATCCCCAAAGAAGAGAATTAATTTCTCTTTTAGGCAATGGTGAGGAATATCGGGATTTCAGATTAGTAATAATGAGTGAATCTAGTGCAGCCGTAACAAAATATTGGGAAGTACGCAAAGAACTTGAGGAGGAGGAACAGGAAGGGCGTAGATAAGAATTACTTGGTAATTAGGTAGTGTTTAAAACATGGGTGTAGTAATATTATGTTGGGTTAACGTAAGGAAACCCAATACCAATAAATTTAGTTTTTCTCAAAAATACCTGATACCCTTTCTTTAAGGCTGCCATGTATGACAATATCTGTAAATTCATTGTTGGAAACTTCAAAGATGATTTGGCAACATGGTTACTAGGTTCACCGATTAAATTAATAGAACTTAGCCCTACTGAATTATCAAGCGAACCAATTCGCGCCGATTCATTAATCTTATTGCAATCTGATGATTTAGTTCTACATACCGAATTTCAAACTGATGCTGATGAAGATATCCCTTTTCGGATGTTAGATTATCGAGTTAGGGTTTATCGCCGCTTTCCTAATAAAGAAATGCGTCAAATAGATTACTATTTGAGAAAAACAAATTCAGAATTAGTCAATGAAAATAGTTTTAGATTAAATAACACTTACCATCAGTTTGAGGTAATACGCCTGTGGGAACAATCGACAGACAGGTTTATGAGCATTCAAGGTCTATTACCCTTTGCCGTGCTAAGTCAGACAAACGATCCTACAATGGTATTAACCCAAGTAGCCAAAGCAGTTGAAGCAATTAGTGATCGCCAGCTACAAAGAAATATAGCTGCTGCCAGTGGCATCTTAGCAGGTTTAGTATTAAATAAAAATGTAATTAGCAAGATATTAAGGAGTGAGATTATGCGCGAATCAGTCATTTATCAACAAATCCTAGAAGAAGGCGAAGCCAAAGGTAAAGCAGAAGGTGAAGCCAAAGGCAAAGCAGAAACAACAAGAAAATTGGCTTTAAATTTGTTGCGAATTGGAATGAGTTTAGAGCAAATTGCTCAAGTTACTGAATTATCTATTGAGCAAATTCAAGTTTTACAAGAGGAAATTTAAAATCCTTAATTTTAATTAATCGCTTTAGAAAATACGTGCCTATACAAGCAAAACCCGCATCCGCGGGTTTTGGAGTTTTTATGAGTCAGCGCAGACAGACTTGGTTTTTGTAGACGCGATTTTTAATCGCCTTATTTATTTAATCAAACTAAAACTCAGCACTTTGTGGTGTACGCGGGAACGGAATCACATCACGAATATTTCCCATACCAGTCATAAATTGCACGAGTCGTTCAAAACCTAGTCCAAAACCCGCATGTGGAACAGTACCATAACGACGCAAATCCAGATACCACCACAAATCTTCTGGTTTTAATCCTTGCGCTAACACGCGGCGTTCTAATACTTCTAAACGTTCTTCGCGCTGAGAACCACCGACAATCTCGCCAATTTTGGGTGCGAGAATATCCATTGCACGGACGGTCTTTTCATCGTCGTTCAAGCGCATATAAAAAGCTTTGATTTGCGCTGGATAATCTGTAACGATCGCAGGCTTTTTAAATAATTGTTCAGCTAGGTAACGTTCGTGTTCTGATTGTAAATCTAAACCCCAACTTACAGGATATTCAAATTTAACATCAGCTTTTTCTAAAAGTTTGATGGCTTCTGTGTAAGTTAACCGTTCAAACTGATTATTAATAATATTTTCGGCTGTTGCCAACACAGATTTATCAATGCGTTCATTGAAAAATTCCATATCTTCTGGGCAAGTTTCCAACACATATTTAAAAATGTGTTTGAGGAACGCCTCAGCTAAATCCATATCGCCTTCTAAGTCACAAAAAGCCATTTCTGGCTCAACCATCCAAAATTCTGCTAGGTGGCGGGAGGTGTTGGAATTTTCTGCACGGAAGGTAGGGCCAAAGGTGTAGACGTTGCTAAACGCCATCGCCATCACTTCCGCTTCCAACTGGCCGCTAACTGTTAAATATGTGGGTTTAGCGAAAAAGTCTTGGCTGTAATCTACTGCTTGGTTTTCTGTGCGCGGAATATTCTTTAAATCTAAACTAGTAACGCTAAACAGTTCACCTGCGCCTTCGCAATCGCTAGCGGTAATAATGGGTGTGTGTACCCACAAAAAGCCTCTTTCTTGGAAGAATTGGTGAATTGCTGTCGAACAAGCATTTCTGACGCGGAAAACTGCACCAAATGAATTAGTACGCGATCGCAAATGTCCAATGGTTCGCAGAAACTCAAAGGAATGGCGTTTCTTTTGCAGGGGATATGTATCGGGATCAGCTTCACCGTAGACTTTCACTGTCTCGGCTTTCAACTCAATTCGCTGTCCTTTACCAAGAGAAGCCACTAGTACCCCTGTAGCCTCAACAGCAGCACCTGTATTCAGTTTTTTCAATATAGCTTCGTAATCTGGCAAATCCTGATTGATGACGACTTGCAAATTAGCTAGTGATGAGCCGTCATTGACTTCAATAAAAGCAAACCCTTTGGACTCGCGTTTTGTCCGCACCCAGCCTTGCACTTGGAGGGAATCATCAGGTTGACCACTTCGCAATATTTCTGCAATCCGTCGATTTGCCATATTTTACAACTTGTATTTCGTCAACGTAAGGAATACAGATATTAAAGAATCTTAACTCTTTAACCCAATCCAAAATCCAAAATCTAAAATCCAAAATTGGATTTATCCAGCATAAGACTTTAATATCCAGCCTATGATAACGCCCATTCCACCAAAGCGGACGACTTGCCAGAAAGGTTTTTTGAGGCTACGCCAAGAAAATAACTGGCTTTCTAAGTTCACTTCTAGCCTTTCCAACTGCTGTTGAATCTGCCGTAACTCTGCTTTGATATCTGGTGTCTGAGATTTATTGTGCTTTAGTTGATCGCGGCGCTGTTGCCATTGTGCCTGTTGTTGGCGATCGCGTTGCACTTGATCGTAACGTTCTTTTAAGGATAGGAGCGATCGCTCTACTTCCTCTAGTTCTTGTTCAAAATCTGGTTCGGGATTTTCTGCTGATGGCTGTGATTGTTTAGGCGGCTTCATTTACAAGTAGTAAAGTAGAAGTAAATGCAAATGTGCCAATAGTTATGTCCCAATCTACCCAGCTGCCGAAAACCAGTCAACTGAATGAACTTAGTACTCTAGAACTTGCTCAAGCCCTCATGGAAAGACTGAGCATTTCCCCTAACGATTGGCATCGCCTCAAGTCTAACCGCAATTCCCGCGCTAATGAACAAGTGGCAGCAGCTATTGTGTATCTTTTAAAGAATCAGCCACAAGAAGCTCAAGCTAGATTAGAACAGGCAATTGGTTGGTTAGATCGCTCTATTTCTGCCCCTCCCTGTCCGACTCACGGAAAGTAGGAGCTAGGAGTTAGGAGTTAAGAATTTAAAACTTCTAACTCTCACTCCTCATTAACTTACCGCCGCAGAGATAATCCCCGCCGAGCTTCCATTTGTTTACAAAGCCTCAATTCTGTGCCTTTGCGGTTCCACTCTACCTGATCAAAAATTTGGTGCAGAAGACATAAACCACGACCACTTTCTGACTCATCTGGCGGGAGATAGTCTGTTGGTTCTTCTTCATTAGTAGATGAAGGAGTAAAGCCGTTACCTTGGTCTGAGATTATCCACCAATATTGATTATCTATTAAGGAAAAACGGACTACAACTGTTTTACTAGGATCAAGATTATTGCCATGTTTAGCTGCATTGACTAGGGCTTCTTGAAGTCCTAGACGCAGTTCTGCTTGTAATTTTGCTGGAATTTCTGCCAACAATAAATCTAATATCGGACAAAGGTAGAGGGTTGAGGCAAAACTAATAGTGCCCCAATAACGTCCAACTGGACGGAGTGAAATAGTAATCACAAGAGAAACCCCATAGCTTTCAGTTAGCTAGACATCAGTTTGCTATTACAGTCACCCTGATAAAACTTGAGGTGGTCATGCTGCCTTCAAACTTGCGTCTTTAAAACTAAATTTTGAAAATGCTAGGGAGCATTGGCTTTATAAGCATGAGTTGGGATTGTTTAAACATATATCGGCTGGAATAAGTTTGATAATGATGTCAGCAAATTAAAAATATGCTGGTAATTTGAGAGAGTATTCGCATTCTCTAGTTAGTTGCCGATTTATAATTCACCCAATCTACTTCATATTTTTAATAACCTATGCAACTTGAATTTATTTAAACAAAAGAGATTTTTATTTTTGGCTTAATTCAATTTTAGCATCTTTAGTATGCACTAAACTAAAAATTTCAAATTTCAGTTTTTGTAAAGGAATTACTATCCTTGTCCAAATGTGATAGCACAAGAAAGGCAGCAGCTTCAACATGAGCAGTTTGAGGGAAAAAATCAGCAGGTTGTACCCGTGTAATGGTATATTGCCCATCTTGACAAAGCAATTTCAGGTCACGGGCTAGGGTAGCTACTTTACAGCTGACGTAAACAATCCGAGATGGTTTCAATTGCCGTAAAGTGTCGATGACTGCGCGATCGCACCCCTTTCGTGGCGGATCGAGTATTACTACTTCTGGTATTGTGCCCATTTTGGGAAGCAATTTCTCTACTGCTCCGACAAGGAAAGTCACATTATCAATTCCGTTCCGGTGGGCATTCAAAATAGCTTCTTCCACTGCTGCTGGTTGCACTTCTAATCCTGTAGCAATCCGTACTTTTTTGGCAAGGGGTAAAGTTAAAGTCCCAATACCACAGTAGGCATCAACTAGCAACTCATGCCCTTGAAGATTGAGTTCTGATTGAATTACCTGCAATAGTGCCTCTGCTGTTTCTGTATACACTTGGAAAAATGTATCTGGGCGCATTTGAAATTCCAGTCCAGCAAAATTTTCACGCAGGTGTGGGACTCCAGCGATGCAACGAGTTTCTGATCCAAAGATAGCATTTGTGCGATCGCTATTGCGGTTGAGCGACACTCCCACTAACTGCGGATAACGCTTTAACCATTCCTGTGCTTGAGTTTCAATTCCTGATAAATTCCAGTCCTTTACCACCAAAGTCAGCAACATTTCTCCAGTGTGTCGACCAATGCGTAAACCAAGATGGCGAATTTGTCCAAGATGGCGCTGTTCGTCATAGATTCGCCAACCCCGTTGTTGGATATCCTGCTTAACTTCGGCAAGTAAGGGATTTAATCGTGAATCTTGGACTGGACATTGATTTAAATTAATTAATTGGTGACTACCTTTTTGGTAGTAACCAGCTTGTACCTGTCCTGTTGCCGATATACCCAGAGGATATGTAGATTTATTACGGTAGCCTAAAGCAGAAGCGGCGGCGAGTACCGGATCTACTGGTGGTTGGACAAAACCGCCAATCCGTTCCAAAGCTTGGATAACTTGATTTTGCTTGGCTACTAGCTGGTAATCATAATTAATATGCTGCCACTGGCAACCACCGCACTTATCCGCCACAATACAACTAGGTCGGATACGGTGAGGAGATGGTGACAATAGCTCTTGGAGCTTACCGTGACCGTATTTTGGTTTAACGTGTACCAAGCGGACAATGGCGCGATCGCCTGGGACAGTATCTGGGACAAACACTACACGCTCATCAGCGCGTCCCACACCATCACCTGTATCACTCAGGTTAGCGATCGTAACTTCAATTAATTCACCCTGTTGCCAAATTATTTTAGTCATTTGTCGTTTGTCATTTGTCATTTGTTATTGGGCATGGGGCATTAGGAAAACACTTTCTTTGTCTCCACTCTACAGTCCTCACTCCCCCAAACAGATAAATTCAATACATAACTAGCTCCGATCCCTTCACTTGTGTACCTCCAACTCGCTAAACTAACAGATAATATTTCAGGTGATTTCAATCATCATGACTGTAATTAGCCAAGTTATTCTCAAAGCTGACGACGAACTGCGTTATCCCAGCAGTGGCGAACTTAAAAATATCAAAGACTTTTTGCAAACCGGCGTACAACGGACGCGGATTGCGTCTACCTTAGCCGAAAACGAAAAAAAGATAGTTCAGGAAGCAACCAAACAACTTTGGCAAAAGCGTCCTGACTTTATCTCCCCTGGAGGTAATGCTTACGGAGAACGCCAACGCTCTCTATGTATCCGTGATTTTGGCTGGTACTTACGCCTAATTACCTATGGTGTTCTTGCTGGTGACAAAGAGCCAATTGAAAAAATCGGTTTGATTGGTGTGCGGGAAATGTACAATTCGTTGGGTGTTCCCGTGCCTGGAATGGTAGAAGCGATCAATTCCCTCAAAACAGCTTCCCTTAGCTTATTGAGTACGGAAGACGCTGCTGAAGCGGCACCTTACTTTGATTACATCATTCAAGCGATGTCTTAATACAAAGTGTGTGCTGGTTCTAGGAATATACTTCTGGTCTACTAGAGTGAGTGCAAAATATTAGCACTCGATGGCATAAGATCCCCAATTTGATCATACCTTCCCCATATTTGGTAGTGGCTGTGGCAAAATCTCTGTCAAGTTACCAACCAACTGTGGGGAGATTTTATGGGTATGGGCATAGGGCATTAGTCATTGCTTAAAGGGACATATAGATACAAAAAACCGACAGTCCTTGATTAAGGCTGTCGGCAATTAAGTGTGTTCCCTATTAATGACTCGGCTAGAGTTCAGTTGTCATTAATTATGCCTAGTTAGCGAGATGAGGGAGACGATCCTAATCATAGATTATGTGTGATTCTCGTCACTTGATTGTTACATCTAAACTGCATATACCCGAATAATCTCTGAGGAACAGTAAATATATGCAAATTTAGAGTTAAGAAGATATACGTTAATAGATTCTTTTTCAGCTTAAAAGCAAAGGACACCAATTAGACACTCAGGGTTGAAAACACGAGATAGAGGAATTAACAAACCTATGCCCCGTTTGCCAAAGCCCCGTAGCTGAAAGAGCTATCTGCAAAGATAAATTTCTCAAAGCCAGTCGTAGAGAAGCTAATGGAGCTTCCATTGTTGTTAAAAGTGATGTTGGCATTAAGGGTATTGCCCGAAATAATACCAGATACAAAGAGTTCAGAGCGATTGAAAGCTCCAAGATCCAGGATGTCAAAACCTTGACCGCCATCAACAGTTGCAGCACCGAATCCTTTGAAGTAATCATCCCCAGTGCCCAGAGCAATGTTAATCCCGCCACCGATGGAGACTTTCTGTTGAACTCCATCTAGGATGCTGGTGGCGATAACTTTGTCATTGCCATTGCCTGTGTTGATGATTCCTTGCCCATAAATGCCATAGGCAGTACCACCAATTGTTGCTGTAGCCTGTCCGGTAAGGATATCACAACCATTATCGGTATCAATAACTCCGTCGTTGAAGATGCCATAGGCAGTGGCGTTTATTCCTGAACTGTTCCCATAACCCGTAATTGCGTCGTTGCCCCATCCTGTAGTGATGATGCCATCTTTAGTGTTCTGGATACCCGTTCCAGCACCAGCGTTGCCGTCACGGTAAGTACCGATGCTGCCCTTGCTGCCAGTGCCCGTGCCAATAATCGTGTCTTCTCCATCTCTGGTATCCAGTTTGCCACTGTTGCTAATGCCTGTCCCACTACCGCCGTTGGCAGGTGTGGGGCCTATTTCATCACTAGGCGCACCATTGCCACCAGTACCCTTGCCGATAATGGTATCTTTTCCGTTCCCTACATTCAGACTGCCACTATTAGCGATGCCGATCCCAATACCGCCATTACCTAAATCAAAGCTGCCGCCAGTACCGTTGCTGCCATTACCAGTGCCAGTAATAGTGTCTTTTCCGTCTCCGGCATTCAGACTACCACTGTTGGTAATACCGATTCCAGTACCGCCGTCGCCAGGAAATACGGCGTTACCGCCCCTACCACCAGTACCAGTGCCAGTAATAGTATCTTCTCCATCCCCAGCATTCAGAGTGCCACTGTTGCTGATACCTGTCCCAGTGCCACCTGTGCCAGCGGTGGCGGTGGAAGTAGAACCGCCTTTACCGCCAGTACCGATACCAATAATAGTGTCATTTCCATCCTCTGGATTTAGACTGCCATTGTTGCTGATGCCTGTGCCAGTTCCACTGTTGCCGCCGCCATACCTACCATAGTCGCCGTTACCGCCAGTACCAGTACCAGTGATCGTGTCTTTTCCGCCCCCTGTATTCAAACTGCCACTATTGCTAATACCTGTTCCAGTACCGCCGTCGCTGCCACGATCGTACATAGGGCGGCCGTTGCCGCCAGTACTAGTACCGGTAATCGTGTCTTGTCCGTCCCCTGTATTCAAACTGCCACTATTGCTAATACCTATCCCAGTTCCACCGTCCCCGGCATCAGAATCCCGATTAACGGCAATAGGACCGCCGTTGCCACCAGTACCAGTACCGGTAATCGTGTCTTGTCCGTCCCCTGCATTCAGACTGCCACTGTTGCTAATGCCTGTTCCAGCACCGCCGCCACCAGGGATCGCAAATTCAATCGTAAAATCAAAGATACCCCCATTGCCGCCAGTACCAGTGCCGCTAATCGTGTCGTTTCCGTTCCCAGCATTTAGACTGCCACTGTTGCTAATGCCTGTCCCAGCACCGCCTTCGCGGCCATCCTTGCGGCCATCGTCGTCGCCATTGTCGCCGCTACCAGTGCCGATGATGGTGTCCTTTCCTGAGCGTGTACAAATCAAACCTCCAGTTAAAATATCAATACCAATTGCCACAAATGCATTTAACTCTTCCCCAACTAAACTGTCGGAACCGGGGGTACCAATGAAATTGGGTGGGATGGTAAGTCTAACCATGATCAAAATCCTCTTAATTTAGATTTAGTACGGTTGGTTTACTCATTTGGATGAGCAGTATCTCAAAAAAATTCCTGACATCTTTTGTTCAAAAGCCATTGAGTCTGCTGTTGTAGCAGTCACTTAAGCCCAATCAAGTTCCAATAAATTAATTAGATTCCAGGGCATTAAACCCACATTCCACAGGTGCGATCGCATCTGTAAAATTTCTTCAGTATTCCACTAACGGATCGTCTGACAAGCTGATAGCTATTTCCATAATCTGGAAATGATCTATGGACGTTGCAATGAAAAAAAATTATTACTTCTTTTTGTCGGTATAAATACTAGTCATTCAGGGTTAAATACAATCTACCTTTAATTTTGTAAAACCCATATTTTATACTTCATCTGTAGTATAAAATAATTTAATAATAATTACCAGTATTGTACATACTATTAAGTATTAATACTGCTGATTGTTAGTGCTAGGCTACGCTTGTGGTTAAATAGCATAGATGTAGCCTACCGGAGGCATCGCTATACTTGGTAATCTTTATATATTACAAATTGAAGTACAAAAGTGCCATATATATTTAGTTAGGTAAATTTATTTTGTTTAGATATATAGCATCTAGCCATGAACTATCCTATAACTGCACCTACAGGGTGAGTAAATCGATAGAATAATGCTCTGTACAATTGGTGCATTATTCCATGACCGCCACATCTCCTGCTTTCTTTTCCCCCCAAGAAATTGCTGCCGAAGGTCTTAAACCAGAAGAATACGCAGAAATTGTCCGTCGGTTAGGGCGTCATCCCAACAAAGCTGAACTGGGAATGTTTGGTGTGATGTGGTCAGAGCATTGCTGTTACAAAAATTCTCGACCTCTACTCAAACAATTTCCCACCGATGGGCCCCGCATACTCGTGGGGCCTGGTGAAAATGCTGGTGTTGTAGATTTGGGTGATGGATTCCAACTAGCTTTTAAGATTGAATCCCACAACCACCCATCAGCTGTAGAACCATTTCAAGGTGCAGCAACGGGAGTCGGCGGTATTCTCAGAGATATTTTTACAATGGGTGCGCGTCCCATTGCTCTATTAAATTCCCTGCGCTTCGGTTCCTTAGAAGATGTCAAAACTCAAAGGCTGTTCCAAGGCGTAGTGGCGGGAATTTCACATTATGGTAATTGCGTGGGAGTGCCCACTGTTGGCGGCGAAGTTTACTTTGACCCTGCTTATTCTGGTAATCCCCTGGTGAACGTTATGGCACTAGGATTAATGGAAACACCAGAAATTGTTAAATCTGGAGCATCTGGCTTAGGCAACCCCGTGCTGTATGTTGGTTCTACCACTGGGCGCGATGGCATGGGAGGCGCAAGTTTTGCTAGTGCAGAATTGAGCGATCAGTCAATAGACGATCGCCCTGCTGTGCAAGTGGGCGATCCCTTTTTGGAAAAGTCGTTAATTGAAGCTTGTCTAGAGGCGTTTAAGACGGGTGCAGTTGTCGCCGCCCAAGATATGGGAGCAGCCGGGATCACCTGTTCTACCTCAGAGATGGCGGCAAAAGGTGGTGTGGGAATTGAACTAGATTTAGATAAAATTCCCGTCAGAGAAACGGGGATGGTTCCCTATGAATATCTGCTTTCGGAATCTCAAGAACGAATGCTATTCGTTGCACACAAGGGGCGTGAGCAGGAATTAATCGACATTTTTCACCGTTGGGGGCTTCAAGCCGTTGTTGCTGGTACAGTCATCGCTGAACCTATTGTGCGGATTCTCTTTCAGGGTGAAGTAGCAGCAGAAATTCCCGCTGAGGCTTTGGCGGAGAATACGCCACTATATAATCGGGAGCTATTGACAGAACCACCAGAGTATGCGAAAAAAGCTTGGGAATGGACTGCTGATTCCTTACCTCCTTCTACAACTGCTGGAATAGAACTTCAAGGAGAACTGCAAAGTTGGAATGATATTCTCTTAACTTTGCTCGATACACCCACGATCGCTTCTAAAAATTGGGTATATAGTCAGTATGACCATCAAGTACAAAATAATACAGTAATGCTGCCAGGTGGCGCAGATGCGGCTGTTATCCGTTTGCGCCCCCTTGAAGAAATCCCCAATCTAAAATCTCAAATTCCCAATCCAAAATCAGGAGTGGCGGCAACAGTAGATTGCAATCCTCGTTATGTTTATCTTGACCCTTACGAGGGAGCTAAGGCAGTGGTGGCAGAAGCTGCACGTAATCTTAGCTGTGTGGGTGCAGAACCTCTGGCGGTAACGGATAACCTGAATTTTGGCTCTCCAGAAAAACCCATTGGTTACTGGCAATTGGCAGAAGCTTGTCGCGGTTTGGCAGAAGGTTGCCGAGAATTAGCGACACCAGTCACGGGCGGAAACGTTTCTTTATACAATGAAACCCTTGATCCTGAGGGCATCCCACAACCTATTTATCCCACCCCAGTAGTGGGTATGGTGGGCTTGATTCCCGATATAAGCAAAATTTGTGGTCAAGGTTGGCAAGCATCCGGCGATGTGATTTATCTTCTCGGATTGCCTCTAGCATCCCAAATCAGTTTGGGAGCATCTGAATATTTAGCCACGATCCACGGGACTGTTGCCGGAAAACCACCACGGGTAGATTTTGACTTAGAACGCCGCGTCCAGAAAGTTTGTCGTGAAGGAATTCGTAATGGTTGGGTACATTCAGCTCACGATTCTGCTGAGGGGGGAGTAGCGATCGCCATAGCCGAATGTTGTCTTGCTGGTAATCTTGGTGCTGAAATTAATTTAGAAATAGCACCAACACAGTTAAACCGCCTTGACGAGGTGTTGTTTGCCGAAGGTGGTGCCAGAATTTTAGTTTCTGTAACATCAGCACAGCAAGGAATTTGGGAATCATATTTACAGGAACATTTAGGCCAAGAGTGGCAAAAACTGGGTACGGTTGGAAGTTTTGAGACGGGTTTGGGGGTTTTCACCACTGATAACCAAACCTTAATCAAAGTTAGGATCGAAGATATGAGCGATCACTATTCCCATGCGATCGCCAGACGTCTCACCATGCATACCAATAGTCCCAGTTAAAGAAGTTAGGAATTGAAAGTGAGGAGTTAGAGATAGAAAGCATAACTTCTAACTTCTCACTCTTTTATTAGCGCCTCTGAGCAAAATTAGGGTACTGTTTTAATGGATGGTTAAAGATTTATTAAGAAACCTACAACTATCTATAGACATAATCCCAGTGACTTGACCCCCCCACCAGGAGCAAAGCTAGCATGATTTCTATTCATTCTGTCACTTCGGATGAATACCCCGACCAAACCAACAACCCAATAAATAGTCATGAAAATCGGCCTGATAAGCCAGAAGAAGCTTGTGGTGTTTTTGGCATCTACGCACCAGGAGAAAACGTTGCTAAACTGACCTACTTTGGATTGTATGCCCTCCAGCATCGGGGTCAAGAATCAGCTGGTATTGCCACCTTTGAGGGGACACAAGTACATCTCCACAAAGATATGGGCTTGGTGTCTCAAGTTTTCAATGAATCCGTCTTGGATCAATTGCCCGGTAGCCTTGCTGTTGGTCACACTCGTTATTCCACCACAGGTTCTAGCCGCAAAGTTAATGCTCAACCCGCAGTACTAGAAACTCGCTTAGGTTCAATAGCGCTTGCACATAATGGCAATTTAGTCAATATGGTGCAACTACGTCAAGAGTTGCTTGAGAAAAAATGTAACTTAGTTACAACAACAGACTCAGAAATGATCGCTTTTGCGATCGCAGAAGCCATAGATACGGGCGCTGATTGGCTAGAAGGTGGAATTCAGGCATTTCAACGTTGCCAAGGAGCCTTTAGTTTAGTTATTGGCACTCCTGTCGGCGTTATGGGTGTCCGCGACCCCAATGGAATCCGCCCCTTAGTAATCGGCACTTTGGCTGGTAATCCAGTCCGTTACGTTTTGGCTTCCGAGACTTGTGGTTTAGACATCATTGGAGCCGAATACCTGCGAGACGTAGAACCAGGTGAATTAGTTTGGATTACTGAAGAAGGTTTAGCTTCTTATCATTGGAGTCAAAAATCTGAGCGGAAATTGTGTATTTTTGAAATGATTTACTTTGCCCGCCCTGATAGCGTTATGCACAACGAGAGTTTGTACAGCTATCGAATGCGATTAGGACACCAGCTAGCTAAAGAATCTTTTGTAGATGCCGATATTGTTTTTGGTGTCCCTGATTCTGGTATACCTGCTGCTATTGGATTTTCCCAAGCGTCTGGTGTCACTTACGGCGAAGGACTGATTAAAAATCGCTATGTTGGACGAACCTTCATTCAACCAACCCAAACCATGCGGGAATCGGGTCTGCGGATGAAACTCAACCCCCTCAAAGATGTGCTAGTAGGTAAACGAGTAATTATTGTAGATGACTCGATTGTACGGGGTACTACCAGCCGTAAACTAGTCAAAACCTTGCGTGACGCAGGTGCGATAGAGGTACACATGCGAATTTCTTCTCCGCCTGTAACTCATCCCTGCTTCTATGGCATTGATACTGATTCTCAGGATCAGCTAATTGCTGCTACCAAGTCAGTAGCAGAAATTGCCAAGCAACTGGAAGTAGACAGTCTTGCCTATCTGAGTTGGGAAGGAATGCTAGAAGCGACACGAGAAGACACCAATAGTTTCTGTTCTGCCTGCTTCACCGGAGATTATCCCGTGACGATTCCTGAGCAAGTGAAACGTTCTAAGCTGATCTTAGAAAAAGTGGTGGTATAAGGATAAAGTGGTGGTATAAGGATTGGGGGATTAGGGAGATGAGGAGGAAGGGTTAAAATCTTCCCCCGTACCCAATCCCTAGTTCAATTACGAATTGTTACTACTGGCTTCATCTGGGGATGATTCTGATTTTTCTGGCTTGAGTAAGGGAAAGGCGATCGCATCCCGAATACTGGCACAATCAGTTAATAACATTACCAACCGATCAATCCCAATCCCTAAACCACCTGTAGGCGGCATACCGTATTCAAGGGCTGTCAAAAAGTCTTCATCTACACCTTGGGCTTCTAAGTCGCCAGCAGCTTTTCTTTCAGCTTGGGCTTCTAGGCGTTCTCTTTGATCGATGGGATCGGTAAGTTCTGAGAAGCTGTTCCCAGTTTCTCGCCCTACGATAAATAACTCAAATCTTTCCACCAAACCAGGTTGAGAACGGTGGGGTTTTGCTAGAGGCGAAATTTCTACTGGGTAATCAATTACAAAGGTAGGTTGAATTAAATTAGCTTCTACTTTCTCTTCAAAAGCTAAATTCAGTAACTTCCCAATTGATTTTGCTTCATCTACACCAGGAATACTAGCATTTTTACTTGCTGTTTTTGCTTCTTCCAATGTTTGGAAAGAATTGAAATCTAAGCCAGTAAATTCTTTAACTAAATCGTGCATTGTCACTCTCCTCCAAGGTGGTGTTAAATCTATAGGTTCCTCTTGGTAGGTGATTTGCAATGTGCCGAGTACGTCTTGGGCCACAGTGGTAATAATCCCCTCAGTCAGCGCCATCATATCGTTGTAGTCGGCGTAGGCTTGGTAAATTTCAATTGTCGTAAATTCAGGATTGTGTCGAGTCGAAATTCCCTCATTACGGAAAACCCGCCCCAATTCAAACACCTTTTCAAAACCACCCACAATCAACCGCTTGAGATGAAGTTCTGTGGCAATTCTCAGATACAACTCCATTTCTAAGGTGTTGTGGTAAGTGATAAATGGACGCGCATCTGCACCCCCAGTCTCACTTTGCAAAACTGGTGTTTCAATTTCCAGAAAATCTCGTTCTTCTAAATAACGGCGAATACCAGCAGTAATTTGGGCGCGACGGCGGAAAGTTTGTCGCACTTCCGGGTTAACAATCAAGTCAACGTAGCGCTGACGGTAGCGCTTGGCAACATCCGTTAATCCATGCCACTTGTCGGGTAGCGGTAACAGGGATTTAGTGAGGATAGTATATTGTTTAACGTAGACAGATAACTCGCCCTTTTCAGTCCGTTTAATAGTACCTTTGACTCCCAGGATGTCGCCTGCATCTGTGAGTTGTTTTAAGTGATTGAAGGCATCAGCATCAATATCTGCCATGCTTTCTTGGATGCGATTTTTATCCAAATAAAGCTGAATTGTGCCAGTTTCATCTTGCAAGGTGAAGAAAGCCAGTTTACCAAAAACGCGACGCGCCATAATGCGTCCGGCTATGGCAACTTCTAAATCAACTTCTTCACCACTGGCTAAATCGGCAAACTTTTCTTGCAACTGCGCTGCATGATGGGTAGATTCCCAACGATAGGCGTAGGGATTAGTCCCTAGCTGCTTGAGTTGTTCTACTTTTTCCAGCCTTGCGGCCCGGATATCTTCTTCCGACATGGTAACGAACTAAATAGGGCAACATTAATTATAGATGCTGCAATCAAGTGGGCGATTATCTGCAATCTTTACAAACTTCAGATTTGGTATCGGCATCAAACACACCAAAAATTCTCCATCAAGTATTAAGTGTTGAATAACACGCAAATATCCACAGCAAATTTATCACACTTTAGTAAAAGTTATTGTTCACAAAGCAGTTTTTGACCGTTCTCTTAGTAGTGAAACACGAGTCCAAATCTGCGTACTACTTAAATAATATTACTGGGAAGCTAAATTTTCTACTATCGAACAAATATTATATTTAAGTATAATTACGTATTAAAAATAGTTTATTGCGAGCGCTTGTCTTAAATGAGGGAACTAGATTTATAAAATACTTTCTTGAAATTAATAAAAAAGCTAGAGTTTATCGATTATGTAGGTCGGCGTGAAAGGTTTAAGAAATAATCTAACTAAAGAAAAATTTTATTCAGTGTTTTTACTATGGAAAGATTTAATTTTTAGTCTCTTTTCATAGTATTTACTGGTTACGTATAAATTAAAAATCTTTAACCTTAGTTAGGAATTCGCAGATTCCGCATGATGGTTTCAAGTTACAAGACGGAAGATTTTTCACCAATCAAAGCCAACTAAGAATATGAAAAACCTTATTCAATCCCGCAGTAACGCCAGCACTTTCAAAAATTTTCCAACTCAGAATAGTTATTTCAGCCAACCACAAAATTCAGCACCGATGTTGGTAGTCATTGACCCCAAGGTTGAAGACTATCAAATGCTGGCAGCAGGAGTTCAGGAAGGAGCAAATGTTTTCATTCTTGACCTCAAACGGGATAGTATTGAGCAAATTACAGAACTGCTTGCTCAACAACCTGTTTCGGCGCTGCATATTATCTGTCACGGTTCACCAGGTTGTTTAGCCTTAGGTAACACTCACCTCAGTCTGGAAAACTTAGACCTCTATTCAAAAGAACTCCAAACTTGGTCAAATTTCCTTGCCTCTGCTCCTATATTTCTCTACGGTTGTAACGTTGCTTTTGGAGAAGTTGGGGCAACCTTTTTGACACAACTTCACCAGCAAACCGGAGCGAATATCGCAGCGTCTGCTAACCGCATCGGCAGTGCTCAAAAAGGAGGAGATTGGAAACTAGAATTCACAATCGGCAGCATTGAAGCTCCTTTAGCATTTACAGAGGCTGTTAGAGAAGCTTACACATCCGTGTTGGTTATTTCTATCGGCCCAACAGTCATCGCTGTCACAGAAGGGGGTGTTCCAGTAAACTTACAGGTGGGCATTAACCTTACTGACCCCCTCACAGGCCTCCCCATCCCCACGCCAGCTAACGCCATAATTACATTAGATCCCGATAATCAGCTTAACTTAGGAAATGGAGCAGGCAATCCGGTTAACGTCACGATTGCTTCTGGTAGCGCAGCTACAGCCATCCAAAATGTTCCTGTCCTGGCCGTTAATGATGGTATTACTGAAGGCAATCATACTGGTACAATTGTAACCACAATTGCAAGTAATAGCCCCCTTCTGTCCCTGCTGCCTGCTATCATATCCCAGCTGCCTCCTGTCACGACTACTGTTAGTATCAGCGATCCGGTAGCACTTCCCCAAATCAGCATTACTCCAACTCAGTTAGCACTCACAGAAGGTGGGAGTACAAGCCTAAGCATCGCCCTGCCTGCGAATCTGCCCACTACTATCGGTAATGTCTCACTCACCTTAACTCCTGGAGATGACCTTGACTTGGGTAGCGGGGCTGGAGTTGCGACGACTGTTGTCCTCAATGCTGGAACAAACACTGTCAATATCGCAGCAATTGCTGATGGTATTAATGAAGGTGGCTTGGAAACCAGCAATATCAGCATTGCTCTGACAAATCCAACTTTGAGCAGTCTGATTAATCTGCCCATCACCAGTGTTCCGGTTGCGGTTACCGATCTATTGCCGACACTTCCCCAAATCAGCATTACTCCAACTCAGTTAGCACTCACAGAAGGTGGGAGTACAAGCCTAAGCATCGCCCTGCCTGCGAATCTGCCCACTACTATCGGTAATGTCTCACTCACCTTAACTCCTGGAGATGACCTTGACTTGGGTAGCGGGGCTGGAGTTGCGACGACTGTTGTCCTCAATGCTGGAACAAACACTGTCAATATCGCAGCAATTGCTGATGGTATTAATGAAGGTGGCTTGGAAACCAGCAATATCAGCATTGCTCTGACAAATCCAACTTTGAGCAGTCTGATTAATCTGCCCATCACCAGTGTTCCGGTTGCGGTTACCGATGCCTTGCAGTTAGCACTTCCTGAAATCAGCATCAGCCCAACCCAGTTAGAAGTCACAGAAGGCGGGACTAGTGCAAGCTTGAACATCACCCTGCCTGCTAATTTGCCGACTGGAGTCGCTGACGTTTCACTCACCTTAGATCCTGGAGATGACCTTGACCTGGGTAACGGCGCTGGGGTTGAGACTACTGTCGTACTCAATGCTGGAACCCCAACTACCAGTGTCAATATCATAGGGTTTGCTGATGGTATTGATGAAGATGATGAAGAAACCAGCAATATCAGTATTGCTCTGACAGATCCAACTCTGAGCAATTTAATTAATCTGCCTACCTCGACTGTTAGTGTCAACGTTAAAGATGCAGAAACTGATACTGGATTTGGTAGCGCAATCACACCGTCTTTAGTTCTAAACCCCAACGATTTTTTTACTGTACAAGGTTCATCTGGAGAAGATGTCGTATTAGGATTTGGGCTTAACTCAATTAACACGAGTTTCATCAACGAAATTGGGGTTTTTGTTGTTGATGACGCTCAAGGAACCATTGATGACATAACACCTGGTACTGAGGGTTATCTGGAAGCTGCGCTTGAGAATGCACAACCGATTTTCTCAGTACTCCCAGATACCACTAGTTTACTCGGCGATACGCAACTTGAGCGTAACTTAAGCTTTGAAGCGGGAACAATCTTAGGGCTTTACTTAGTGCAGAATGGCACTGCCTCTGGAGTGCAAGCTGACATCGCGGCTGGAAGGACGTCTTCACCTGTTTTACTAAATTCACCCTCAGCTAATCCCAATAGTATTGATTACTTAGAAGTATTAACCTCACCTGATGGAAGTTACACCTTGGGTTGGCGAGATCAATCGAGTAGTCAGAGCTTCAACAACATCGTGCTAACAGCACGAGCCACAACAGATAAAAATCTGCCTGTAGGAACACAGCTCCAACAGACCCAACAGTTGGAACTCATCGACTTACGTGGCCAAACAAACCAGTTTGTTGACTTTAACTTTAATATTGCTAGTGAAGCTGCCTATGACAACACTATTGGTCTATATGAAGTTCAAGATGAACAGGGTACGATTATCGATGAGTCGACAGGTGCTGAACTTACCCCAAATGATGCAAGCTATGCAGAAGTTGCGCTTCGGCAGTCTGTGCTTAACTCTGAACTAGGAAATAGTCGAAGCGCGTTGGGCTTAGAACGGTTAAATACTGGTGCTATCTATTCGCCCTATATTATTTCTAACGGCACTAGGGAGCAATTTTTATCGTCAAATTCCTCGAACCAAACGACTCAGGGAACTGAAGGAAAAGTCCCACTGGCTTACTTTGGGTTCTTAGGAGCAAATCCCGACAGGGTTGACCACATTCGCCTACTCGGCAACAATACCTTTGGCTTTGAAGATTTGTTTGGCGGCGGCGATAGAGACTACAACGACATCGTTTTTAAAATTGATCTGACTTTGGCTACCTAACGGTTTATAAATGGATATATTGATTCCACGTTGTGCGTCTTGAGCAATAGTAGGTGAGATGCCTAGAAGAAAAAGTCCGAACAAGCGATCGCATTTTATCCAAAAGGCTATCAGAGAAAATATTATTCATATCTTCTCTGACAAAGGCTAAAAATTTTACTCCCAAGTAAAACCTTTATTTTTGTACTATTTTCAGCGAATGCCTAGATGAAATTGCTTTCATTTTCAAGTTAGTAAATTGCACGATCGCCTTTACAAAATCTTGCTGTTCTGGCTGCAAATGCACTTTTTCTAGGGCTTGATTGATATTATTACCAGCGCGGACATTGTGATTAAGTTGGGCACGTTGCGATGTGTTTAAGATTGCCTCAATTTCTCTATTTCTTCTCTGACGCACAGCCTGGAGTTCTTGCCGTTGTAGGGGAGTCAGATTAATCTCCGACGAGGTGGAGTAGTTTGCAGTTTTGGTAATTTGGGCGAAAACAACACCAGAAGTAGTATTGATTTGAACGGGTGCAGCTAAGGCAATTCCCGGCATGAAGAGGACAAGAGCAAGAATATTAGCGAATACAGATAGCCGTTTGGTCAAGTAAATTGCCATATTGAAAAATATCTAGTGTACTGCGGCAGAAATTTGCTTACTTTAACAAGTTGCTCAAGCCCCAAAACCAGGAATTAAACGTTTGAGGGCACGACCGACAACGTCGCCATAGCGCAGTTCTCCGCACAGAATCTTACCCATGATTTTCGCACCGGAGGGGCGTTTAACACCAACTTTGTAGCCAATGCCTGGAAAGCGATAAAATGCTCCACCTAATTTTTGCGCCCAAGCCATTTCTGTACCCCATTCTTCAATAATGGCTTCGCTATATTTTTCTAAAGCGTTGGTATCACCAGAAAGTGCCTCATTAATGGCTCCTGCTGCCATCAAACCGCTAAAAATTGACGGACGAATGCCTTCTGCTGTCATCGGATCAACTATACAAGCAGCTTCCCCAGCTAAAACCGCATTTTGGGTATGCAAGTTTTGGTTGCCATCCCATAAGCAAAGGGGATAACCATACTGCTTACCAGTTTTGATATCTACATTAAACGATCGCGCGTACTCATCTAAAATTTTCTTAAAATCCTGGGGTTTGCCGCCGACAAATGTACCAACACCAATGGAATAGCCGTCCGCCTTCGGAAAGTTCCAAATGTAGCCGTTTTTCACCAAGCCAAACTCGAAGTGAATTGTAGATTTATCCTTGACCTCTGCGGCAACTTCTGCCTCTAAAGCTCCTGCTAAACGACGTTTACGGTCTTTGAAGCCTAGCCATTTTGCCATTGGCCCTTTGACACCATCAGCCGCGATTAAGTAGTGACCTGTAACTGGGCCATTAACTGTGTTAACTTGCCAATAATCGCTTTGAAACTCAATACCCGTTACTTCCGTATTATCTCGTAGTTCAGCCCCTTGCTTTTGCCCTTGCTGCACGAGGAAATGGTCAAAAGTATCTCGTCGCACCATCCAAACTGGTTCTTTTGTTGCGATTTTTGCTTCTACAGGGTCGCCCAAATTCCAGGTAAAGCGAAGGGAGTCGGCTTTTACAGAAATCACTGGGCTAAAATCAAAGTCAAACCATTGAGCGATCGCTGGAGATACACCACCGCCACAAGGTTTATATCTTGGCAGGGATTCTTTTTCTAAAACTAATACTGAGCGACCTTGTTTGGCTAAATGATATGCAGCTGTTCCACCAGCTGGCCCAGCGCCGACGATGATGCAGTCGTACATAAGGTTGAATTTTTGCTCCTCAATTAGTTTATTTTCTATTGAGATAGTTGATCAATTTTTGTTAAAAACCAAAGAAATAATAAAGGCTGAAGAATTTTTCTATCATCCTTCAGCCTTTATGCTTCAGACTTCAGACCTTAAACAGTCGAGATGTCTTTTTCTTTTTCTGCCAAGAGTGAGTCTATTTTGGCAGTGTATTCGTTTGTCAGTTTTTGCAAGCTATCTTGTTGATCTTTCGATTCATCTTTGGAGATTTCAGAGGCTTTCTCCTGTTTGCGAATCGCGTCTATGGCATCGCGGCGGATGTTGCGAATAGCAACACGACCCTCTTCAGCATATTTAGATGCCATTTTGACAAATTCTTTACGCCGATCACTCGTTAAAGGCGGAATATTAAGCCGAATTACAGAACCGTCGTTACTGGGTGTTAAACCCACATCCGAGAGGGAAATAGCCTTCTCAACGATGTTTAGGGTGTTACGCTCATAAGGCTGAATCAGAATTGTCGAGGCATCTGGCGTGCTAATATTTGCCAGTGATTTCAAGGGTGTGGGCGAACCATAATAGTCCACCAATACCTTATCTAATAGACTCGCATTGGCGCGGCCAGTACGAATCGTGTTAAAAGCTCGTTGAGTTGATTCAACAGAACTTTGCATTTTACTTTTCGCGTCAGCTAATATCACAAGAACCTCCCACAAGGGTGCCGATGGATTCTCCCAAGACTGCTCGGTGGATGTTACCTCGCACCGTTAAGTCAAATACCAGAATTGGGATATTATTTTCTTTACACAAGGCGATCGCAGTACTATCCATCACCCGCAAATCTTTGGCTAAAACGTGCGCGTAGGTAAGGCTATTGTAACGCTTGGCGTCTGGATAAATATGAGGATCGGCATCATACACTCCATCTACTTTGGTGGCTTTGAAAATCACTTCTGCATCAATTTCTGCGGCTCTTAATGCCGCAGTAGTATCTGTAGTAAAGAAGGGATTTCCAGAACCGGCACCAAAAATTACCACCCGCCCTTTTTCAAGATGACGGATGGCACGACGACGAATATATGGTTCTGCTAATTCTTGCATAGCGATCGCGGTTTGCACCCGCGTCTGTACTCCTATGCGTTCTAGCGAATCTTGCAGCGTCATGGCATTCATTACCGTGGCAATCATCCCAATATAGTCAGCGGTTGCCCTGTCCATCCCTGCCGACGCTGCTTTGACGCCACGAAAAATATTGCCGCCGCCAACAACTATGGCGATTTGAGTGCCAGTGGCTATCACCTCTGCTAATTCTTGTGCTATGCCTTTGACCACTTCGGGATCAATGCCATAGCCCATGTTGCCCATTAAGGCTTCACCGCTCAGTTTGAGTAAAACCCGTCGGTAATTCGTTCCCATGAAGTTCCGCTTTATCAAAAAAGTTGCAATTGCCTCCAATTTAAGATAGCAGTTACAGGGACTATCTATGTCTAGTTACGCCAAATCAATGTAGTACCTATCGCTTCTGTTTGTGGTATATCTATTTCTTTGCCAAGAAACAAAGAAGCGATCGCAGTTCTCAAATAATCTTCTCCCATTGATGATGCATCTTGGGGATGATTATCTATTTTACCTTTGTAGCGTACTATACCATTACTATCTATTAAAAAGGCTGTTGGTGTTTTTGTCGCCCCGAAACTATCGGTCACATCTTGAGTTGAGTCCCACAGGTAGGGGAAATTCAACTGATGATGCAGGGCAAAAGCTTTCATATTTTCAAAGCTTGACCTAGTGTCGCGATCAACATTACTACCATTCAGTCCAATTAGTGTGAAGCCTTTTGGGGCAAATTCGGCTTGAATGTTTTTTAGCCTGCCTAAATACCACTCTACATAAGGACAGTGGTTACATAGAGAAATAACGCCCACTGCTCGGAACTTCTCAAGATAACGCCTGAGATGGTGTACTTGACCATCAATTCCTGGCAGTTCAAAATCTGGTGCATAGCTCCCAACGGGAGTATCAATTGTTTCTAGTAGATTCATTATTTCTGGCCCGCAGAACTAGGAACAAGAAAAATATTATTAAATTCAGCGTCAGTTTCCAGTTGCAAACCACCCCTTAGCCGATGCCTCATATCCGCCAATCTTATAGACCAAATTTGCGATCGTAAATTGTGAAACTACTGAATCTCGCACTGATGCTAATTCGCTTACATCTAAAAAATAGCCAAAATATTACTCACATTACAAAACTTATGATTCATAATACTGACATAATCTCAGTTGTGAGTGAATTAGCTATATCAACCAAATTAAAACTCTCTATAGTGGATAAAACTATCAGCTTGATGCTAGTGTTATCAGCCGAGAAGCTTTCGTGGTATATGTATAAGCTATCACCATAGCAAAGGCTTTATTTTAAAAATCTGATAAATTTTATTCCAATTAAAAACAATTTTACTTGTGCCTTGCTACTAAAAGTCTTCTAGCCTTGCTTTAATCAAATTTACCATGACAAGCTCAAGTTCAAAAACAGCACTTAACTCTACAAAAACCTGGATTTGGCAAGATTTTCCGATCTGCTATCAAACCCAAGGAACCACTGGGCCAGCTGTTGTCCTGGTACATGGATTTGGCGCTTCTTGGTGGCACTGGCGGAAAAATATTCCCGTACTAGCACAAAGTTGCCGTGTTTATGCAATCGATTTGATTGGTTTTGGCGCTTCTGCAAAACCTCAACCTGGTGAAAAAATTGCCTACACACTAGAAACCTGGGGACAGCAAATCGCAGATTTTTGCCGTGAAGTTGTCGGTGAGCCAGCTTTTTTAGTCGGAAATTCTATTGGCTGTATTGTAGCCATGCAAGCAGCGGTAAGTAACCCAGATATTGCCTTGGGAGTTGCTTTGCTCAACTGTTCTTTACGGCTGTTGCACGATCGCAAACGGGTAACTTTACCTTTCTCTCGTCGTTATGGCGCGCCTGTACTGCAACGCCTGTTATCTATCAAACCAGTTGGCGATTTCTTTTTCAATCAACTCGCCAAACCGAAAACGGTGCGGAAAATTCTGCTGCAAGCATACTCGAATGCTGAGATGGTGACAGATGAGTTGGTAGATATTCTCACTTCACCAGCAAGTGATGTGGGGGCTGGTGCTGTGTTTCTCGCTTTTACTTCTTATTCTACGGGGCCATTACCTGAAGACCTTTTGCCACTGTTACCCTGTCCGGCAATTATCTTGTGGGGAACGGCTGATCCGTGGGAACCAATTAAGTTAGGGAGAGAATTAGCTAACTTTCCGCAAGTAGAGAAGTTTATTCCTTTAGAGGGAGTGGGGCATTGTCCGCAGGATGAAGCACCGGAGTTAGTCAATCCGATTTTACTCGATTGGATTTTGGAGCGATCGCGGTAATAGACTCGGCTCAATTTTCACGTAATGGGTGGTATTGAATATAATCAAAAAGATTAGTTTCAGACATTGTAAATTGGCTCAACGTTATTTCAGCTCCTTTAATGGCTGAAACGGAAATCACACCTGAGTCAGTTAATGTAAGTGGGGCCTTCGATAACAGTTCCATCGGGCATAGTAGTATTCCAGAACAAAATACCCGTCATGTACTGATTAATAGTGAAATATTTAGCACCAGTAAATTTAGCATTAGCCAAAATAGCACCATCCAAAACAGCACCTCTCAAATTAGCATTCCACAAGATAGCTTCTCTCAAGTTAGCTCCCTTCAAAATGCAATTACTCAAATTAGCGTTAGTCAAGTTAGTTCCCCGCAAACAAGCACCAGTCAAATCAGCGTCACTCAAGTCAGTTCCATTCATCCAGGTACCAGCAAAGTCAGTGGCAAGCAGACAGGCTCCGCTCAAATCAATACTCCACCACGGAGCATGGTGCAAGTGAGACCCCATCAGATTAATTCCTCTGAGGTCAGCTCCCTCCAAAACACACTCCATGTCCTCAATACGAATCAAGGGAAAATTCCTTTCCCCAGCAGCATAGCGTCTGAGCAATTCTTCTCCAGTAATCTCTTCCCCGGAACCAACCATCTCCATAACTCTATTCCTCAATTATGGTTTGGGTATTATTAATAAGTAGGTTGGGTTGAGTAAGGAAACCCAACACCAAGAATCCTTGATTTTGTTGGGTAATACGAATGTTCAACCCAACCTATAAATATTTGATTTTTTCAGAGTAATAAAAGAGCGTTAGCAATAGTACTCAAGGCAATTACTAACTCAAAACTAACTGACTTAAAAAGAAGGCAAGGGCTGCACTGCCCAAGGGAACTGTCAAATTGTCAATACCCAAAAATGAAACAGCTTCTAAACCAGTAGCTATAACTGCTACTAACAGTGATACTGTCCAAGTTTGCCAACTGTTTCCTTGAGTTCCAACTAAAATCAAACTACTAACAACATAGCTAACGAGCATCATAGTTAGGGAGCCTTCCCAACTTTTTTCTGTCCCAAAAACTTTATACTTATGTTTACCAAAGCGTTGCCCAATTAGGGCTGCTAATCCATCTCCCCAAGTCATCACCAAAATTCCTAGTGCTGCGTACTGGGGTTGTTGTAAATACCAGAACCAGGCAACTAAAATACCGAAACTGACAGAGTAAAAAAATGTCCCTAAACTTTGGCGGCCAACGCTATTAATACCAGGAAGAATTGGTAATCGGTAGGATAATAAGGTAATTGCACTCGCTAAAATAGAAGCTGTAATCCCTACACTGGCGGGAATATCTAGCCACCAAGCGATTAAAATCACATTACCAGTGCCTATATGAACTATCTTCCGCACGATTTCTGGCTTGTCGGCAAAGCGGTTTACCACCCATGCAATCAGGAGGATGAGTAACACCCAAATTGCAGCTATCGCAATTTGCAGCCATAAAACCGGAATTGAGGTGAAGTCAGAAAATGTAATTAACAAAGATGCAACAAAGTGAAAATTTTTACCTCTGTTACTAATTTATAAGATTTAGGTAGCTGCAATGAAATTATTATTTATTTGGCTAATTCGGGGCTACCGAATGTTTATCTCGCCGTTGTTTCTCCCGACTTGTCGCTTTCAACCAACTTGTTCAATGTATGCTATTGAAGCTATTGAGCGATTTGGAGTGTTGCGTGGTAGCTGGATGGCAACTCGGCGGATTTTGCGGTGTCATCCGTTTCATCCAGGTGGTTACGAGCCAGTGCCAGAGGTGGTGGAAAAGGTGAAGGAGGAGTAGTTTAAGGATTAGAGTTTAAACGCAAAGGGGCGCGGAGGGAAGCGCAGAGGGGCGCGGAGAATGAGGAGAGAGGTAAATTATTAAAGGATGTGTTCGTGGGTATAGCTATTTGGGGAGATGTCAACAGATGAGGTTGTCATCTAGCGTGGGGAGGTTGAATAATTTAATTTGGATTTATCATGTTTAATCCGACTGCGATTTCTATACCTGAACCACAAATTCCTACTCCTGGGCCGAGTCCGCTACCTAGTCCCAATCCTGAGCCGAATCCGCTACCTAGTCCTGAACCTGTACCGGGGCCAGCGATTCCTCAACCGTTACCGGGGCCTGTACCAGAACCAGTACCTGCTCCCATTCCTCAGACGGTTCCAGGGCCAATTCCCCAAACCATACCGGAACCTGTTTAGATTACCTTGGTAATGTAATCCAAAATCTCAAATCTAAAATCCAAAATGCTAAGAGCCGGAATTGTCGGACTTCCCAACGTCGGAAAATCTACTTTATTTAATGCTGTAGTTGCTAATGCCAAAGCTGAAGCAGCTAACTTCCCTTTTTGCACGATTGAACCGAATGTCGGCGTTGTCGCAGTACCGGATGAACGGTTAAATGTTCTTGCTAAAATTGCCAGTTCAGCACAAATTATCCCGGCGCGGGTTGAATTTGTAGATATCGCCGGTTTAGTTAAAGGTGCTAGTCAGGGTGAGGGACTAGGGAATCAATTCCTGTCCCACATCCGGGAAGTTGATGCGATCGTCCATGTGGTACGTTGTTTTGAAAATGACGATATTATCCACGTTGCTGGTTCTGTTGATCCAGCGCGAGATATTGAAATCATTAATATAGAACTGGGTTTATCAGATTTAGCACAAATTGAGCGGCGAATTGACCGTACTCGTAAACTAGCTCGTACCAGCAAAGATGCACAGTTTGAAATCACAGTCTTAGAAAAATTAGCTGCGGCTTTAAATGAAGGTAAATCGGTGCGTCAGGTAAGCTTGAATGAAGAAGAAACAGAAATTATTAAAGGATTAGAACTGCTCACTTATAAACCGATTATCTACGCCGCGAATGTATCTGAAGATGAATTGGCAACTGGTAATCATTTTGTGGAAACAGTACGGCAAATTGCAGCGACAGAAAATGCTCAAGTTGTGATAGTTTCGGCTCAAGTTGAAGCTGAGTTAGTGGAATTACCAGAGGAAGATAAAGCTGATTTCCTCGCGTCTTTAGGTGTGGAAGAAGGCGGTTTGAAATCGTTGATTCGGGCAACTTACACGCTTTTAGGTTTGCGGACATATTTCACTTGTGGGCCTAAAGAAACCCGCGCTTGGACAATTAATGCGGGAATGTCTGCACCTCAAGCTGCTGGTGTAATCCACAGTGATTTTGAACGGGGATTTATTCGCGCTGAAACTGTTGCTTATAAAGACTTGGTAACAACTGGTTCAATGAATGCTGCGAAGGAGAAAGGGTTGGTTCGCAGTGAAGGGAAAGAGTATGTTGTGCAAGAAGGGGATGTAATGTTGTTCCGATTTAATGTGTAGGGGTAATTAATCAGTGACCGTTATCGATAAGATAATGGTCAACTTATACTAATTTGCGTAGGCTTTGCCCACCGTAGGCATCGGACTAAATAACTTGACAATAATTTAAGTATGTGCATATTATGCTAGGCGATCGCAAATAAACCAGCAATTCTCAGAATTATGATGCCTCCTCTTGCTCCAGCCAAGTTGTGAGGTCTGCCATTGATGAAAAATCTAGTAGCGCCAAGCCTAATACTTCTAATCGTTCCAAGGTCAAGGTAGAAATGCTTAGGCGTAGCCCGCCGCAGGCATTGCGCATCATACGCTCCCGAAATATTCGACAATACCGTTTAGCTATTTCCACCTACAATGTATACATAGGAACCCAAATTTTCATCATCTGTGCCCACTATCACACCGCCTTCTGCACCGGGAACAAGTTCCATACCTTCAATTTTGTGGTAATCAGAGCGGTAAAGGGGAACAAGTTGAGAATTTTGCCGCCATGCAATTTTGTTGCCACGAAATCCCAAGTAACCAGCGACATACACAGCTGACTGAAATGGCCCATCATCTCCAGCATCACTTGCTGAGGTAATATATACAATTCCTACGGGGTCTACCTTAATATCTGAAATATGACGAACATTGCCAGATGGAAATGGTACTTTCAGATTGGCAGAACCTGCGAGAGTAATTTCATATTTAGCTAAATCAAATATTCCCCAAAAAATAGTTGCTAGTTGTTCTCCTTCACCGCGATGTCCCCAAATTGTAACTAATTTACCGTCTATATTTTGCAATCCAAATGCTTCAAAATTATTTCCTTGAATAATTCCTGGTAAATTGAATTCCTTGATAATAGAGATAGTCTTATTGGCAGGTTCTAAACGGATATAATAAGCTTTTCCAGAACTGGTTAAACCTATAAAAGAGAACTTTGTTTTTTCTGGGACAGATGTTAAAGCTTCTAAGTCGATGGGCAATTCTATGTTATTTGGCCAGCTTAATGGGAAATATTCAAGTTGGTTTTTACCCTTAATGCTGATGATTGCTAAACGACCTTGGTTTTTTTGTTTGTTGTCATGGGCTATCAGAAAATCTAAGGAATTGCTTTGTTGCTCTATCAAAGCCATACCACTGATACCGAAAGGGATACCACCGCGAACCGGACGCCAATCTTGCGCCCAAACTTGCTGTGATATAACTAACAATGCACTTAAGACTACTATATTAATGATTAACCTAAGAAACCGAGGCATAGTATAAGGAGTTGGGCATTGGGCATTGGGGATTGGGTATTGGGTTAGGAAAACTCTTCCAAATGCCTAGTTCCTAGTATCGGTAAGAGAAGTGCCTTAACCAATGCGATGCTCAATCATATCAAATCCAGGCAATTTGCACCCAGGTCAATAAAGCAGCGTTTTGTTACTCACACTTTACAGCATATTTACGTAATTGGTTGACTTACGATAAGACTTTTTGTAAAGAAAGCAATAATTCGTTGACAGTATAAGGCTTCGACAAAAACGTATTCACACCAATAGCAGCTACTGCACTGAGCTTATTGTCAGACATCAGCCCACTACTGGCAATAATTCTGACTTGGGGGTTGATTTTTTGCAGGGTACGGATGGCAATTAAACCATCCAGCGAGGGCAGCATAATATCCATTAGTACGGCACTAATTTTTTCCCTATTTTTAGCGTACAGCGCGATCGCTTCAATGCCATCACTGGCAACTAATATTTTGTAATTGTGATCTTCGAGGGATGTTCTCGTAATCTCTTGAATGGCAACTTCATCATCCACAAGTAAAATCAATTCTCCATGTCCTGTCTGTGGTGGCAAATCTTCAGGGCTGAGTGTTTCCATTCCCTCCACGGCTGGCAAGTAAACCTTAAAGCTAGTGCCACTTCCCGGTTCACTATAGACGTTTACAAAACCTTTATGACTTTTAATTATCCCCAGTACTGTGGAAAGCCCTAAACCTGTACCTTGTCCTACATCTTTTGTAGTAAAGAATGGCTCGAAAATTCTATCTAGCATTTCTTTAGGAATCCCAACTCCAGTATCGGAGACAGTAATCACTATATAAGGCCCCTCTTTGGCTTCCAGGTTCATCCGTGCATAATTTTCGTCAATCAACAGATTTTCGGCAGAGATACTCAAAGTACCGCCATTAGGCATAGCATCGCGGGCGTTAACGCAGAGGTTCATTAGTACTTGATGCAGCTGGGTACTATCTCCAGAAACCATCCACAAATCCTGCGGTACATCAGTGCTGATTTCTATGGATTTGGGAAATGTCTCTTTCAGAATCTTGGCGACTTCCACAATTATATGTCTGAGCTGCAAAGTGATGCGCTTACCTTCTACACCCCGCGCAAAGGACAGCACTTGTCTAACTAAATCAGCGCCCCGTCTAGCGTTGATTTCCAGAATTTCTAGTAGATGGCGAGTTCGCTCATCTGCATCGGGAAATTTGAGTGGTAGCAGTTGCGCTCCTGCTAAAATCGGTGTCAAAATGTTGTTGAGGTCGTGAGCAATGCCACTAGCTAAAGTACCAATACTTTCCAAACGTTGAGCGCGAAATAATTGGGCTTCTAAATGTTTTTTCTCAGTAATATCTGTGTCAACGGTAAGAATTGATTTGGGTTTCCCTTGTTCATCGCATACCAGACTCCAGCGACTAGCAACAAGAATTTCCTTATCAGTTTTGGTAAGTTTATTTAACTCTCCCTGCCACTTTCCTTTACTAACAACTTGTAAAAGAGCCGCTTCGATTTCTGGTGAAAATTCGTCATACAAAAGCTCATTAGCATTTTTGCCGTAAGCTTCTGTCGCTTTCCAACCGTAAAGTGTTTCTGCGCCTTTGTTCCAGAAGATAATTTCATTGTTTAAATCTCGCACGCAAATGGCATCTGTCGTCACGTCTAGTAACGCTGCTTGTTCGCGGATTTTTTCTTCAGCTAGCTTGCGTTCGCATAGCGCGGCTTGCCGTTCGCGTAACGCAGCCTGTCGTTCGCTAATATCTATACTGGCGCATGTCACCCCGACAATTTCTTGGGTTTCATTCCGCAATGGCTCGACAGTTAAATCGTAATATCGGGTTGTATCTTTGATGGTAATTGATACTTCCTCTCGCGTTCCTACACCTGTCGTCAGCACTCCACGTTTGATTATAATCAGACGTTGAGCATCTTCTATTGGGATGATATCTAAGTCTTGTTTACCCAATATTTTCTCAACTGTTAATCCAGATGGGGGATTGTAAACCCAGGTGTACCGCAAATCTCTATCCTGGTTGTAGACAAAAATTGGGGAATTTTTGAGAGCAACCCGAAATCGCTCCTCACTCTGCCGCAGTGCGTTGTCTGCCTGTTGGCGTTCGATGGCATAACGCATAGATCGCACCAGCAAGTCGCCAGTTACTTGCCCTTTCACCAAATAATCCTGCGCTCCTTGTTGCATTGCTCTAGTTGCCAAAGTTTCATCATTCATACCCGTCAGCACAATGATTGGAGTTGCTTTTGCCTGATTGTGAGCGATGATAAAAGTTTGTAATCCCTGGCTATCTGGCAGCGAGAGGTCTAACAAAATCACATCAAAAATTTCATTTTTTAGGTAGTTGAGTGCTTCAGAAAGCCGCTCAACGGGCATCAGATCAACTACGACTGTGGTAACTTCCTTGAATAACTCTTGTAACAACAAGACATCACCAGGGTTGTCTTCTACTAATAAGACTTTTATATTTTCACCTGCCATTTCCATTACTCCGGTGGCAGTTTTACAATTGCAAACCAAAAATTTTCTATTGATTGGACAATTTTAACGAATTGATCGAAATCTACTGGCTTAGTTATATAACAGTTGGCAGAAAGGTTATAGGCTTTGAGGATGTCTTCTTCAGCTTGGGAAGTCGTCAAAACCACTACAGGAATTCGTTTGAGGTTTTCATCTCCTTTAATTTCTGCTAATACTTCTCGCCCGTCTTTTCTAGGGAGGTTAAAATCGAGTAGTAAAATATCTGGATGAGGTACTTTAGCATATTTTCCCTGTTTTCGCAAGAAAGCCATTGCCTCTACACCATCTTCCACTACGTTCAAGTGAATCGAGATTTTGCTATCTTCCAGGGCGATGCGTGTAAGTTGGGCATCACCAGGATTATCCTCTACTAACAAAACCTCAATAGGCATAATCGCTGTTATGGTGCTCACTATTGCTTTATTGCTCTCTCTGGAATTGTGAAGTAGAAAGTTGATCCTTGACCAAGTTTCGATTCAACCCAGATATGGCCGCCGTGGCGTTCTATAATTTTCTTACAAATTGCCAGACCAATTCCAGTACCTGGATACTTTTCTCTACCGTGCAAGCGCTGGAAGATTATAAAAATACGTTCAGTATATTGGGATTCCAAACCAATCCCATTATCACGTACTGAGAACAGCCATTCATCCTCCGAGGGGATAAAATTTAAATTTTTTCTATTTATATCTACATCTCCCTTACTTACCCCAATGTGAATTCGTGGCTGTTGATGACGGCAAAATTTGATTGCGTTGGCGATCAAATTCTGAAATACTTGTGTAAATTGGGTAGCATCAGCCATCACTTGAGGTAAAGCATCATAAGTGATAACTGCCTTTGTATCTGCGATCGCAATTTGCAGATTAGCAAGCACCTGCGCTAAAACAGCATTACAATCAACAAGCACAAAAGGCTGTCCCCGGCTACTGACGCGGGAATAGTTCAACAAATCGTTGATTAGGGTCTGCATCCGCCGTGCCCCATCTACTGCGTAGTTGATAAATTGGTCTGCATTGGCATCCAGTTGATTTTTGTATCTCCGCTCTAATAACTGTAAATAACTAGTCACCATCCGCAACGGTTCTTGCAAGTCATGGGAGGCCACGTAGGCAAACTGTTCTAATTCAGCATTAGAACGAATAAGTTCCTGACTTTGCTTGGTTTCTTTTTCTAATAGTTGCGCTTGAGATAAAGCAATCCCAATTTGGTTAGCTAATTGCTGTAACAAATCCATCTCAAACTGATTCCACTGTCGAGGTGCGGCACACTGATGAGCCAACAACAAGCCCCAAATGCCTTCTCTGACAAGAATCGGCACTACCAGATTAGCTCTGACAGCAAACTGCTGAAGAAATTCTCGATGGCATGGATGGATATGAGCAGCTTCAATATCTTCAAGGGCACTGACTCTTCCCTGGCGATATCTCTCTATATATTGTTCTTTAAAGCAGGAGTCAAAAAGATTTTTTCCTAAAATTACGGGCCAACCAGGCAATACTGCTTCTTGCACCACTGTTCCTGAACCGTCAGCCTCTAGTCGAAAAATTAACACACGGTCAGCTTGTAGTACTTGTTGTACCTCTGTCACCGTGGTTTTAAGAATCTCATCTATTTGTAAAGATTCTCGAATTTTCAGGGTTATTTCTGCAAATAATTGCGATCGCAGATTTTGCTGTTTTAATTCTTTATCTGCCCGCTTGCGATCTGTGATATCAGTATAAGAACCCACCATCCGCACTATATCACCCAATGCGTCCCAAAGTGCCTGTCCTCGATCTAGAATCCATTTATAGCTGCCGTCTTGGCACTGGACTCGATATTCACAGACGTAAAATGGTGTTTTCTTGGCAAAGTGGTCTTGAAAGGCTTGAAGCACCCCTTCTCGCTCATCGGCATGGATTCGTTTTGTCCATTCATCCCAACGGTTGGAAACCTCGTGGTCTTTATAGCCGAGCATTTCCTTCCATCGAGTTGAGAAGAACACTTCATTAGTCTTGAGGTTCCAATCCCAAATACCATCATTATTACCATGTAATGCTAATTGCCAACGTTCTTCACTTTCTCGTAGTGCTTCTGCTGTTTTCCGTCGTTCAGTAATGTCTTGAAAATAAACAGACAAGCCGTCTTTTGCTGGATAAGCGTGGACTTGAAGCCAGCAATTTAGTAGTGGATAAAACTCCTCAAATTCGACACTTACCTGCTCTAATATTGCCCTCTGATACTCACGATAGAATGTTGTACCGATAATTTCTGGAAACACCTCCCAGATGTTTTTACCCAAAAGCTGGTTCTGGGATGTTTGCAACAGCCTTTCTGCTTGACCATTAACATAAGTAAATCGCCATTTTTTATCTAAGGCAAAAAACCCATCAGTGATGCTTTCAAGCAAATTAGCAATGCGGGTTCTGGCGGCTTCAGATTGAGCGTGGGCTGCTTGCTCATGGGCCACTAATTTCTCGGTAATTTGAGCTACCTCAGTTACACGACGTCTGAGTTCTAGTTGGTCGATTACCAAACGACTCAGAGCTACAAGCGCCTCCACTTGTTTTTGGCTCAATTCTTTGGGAACTTGGTCAATTACACATAGAGTTCCCAGCATATCTCCCTTTGGGGTAATTAAGGGAACACCCGCATAAAACCGTATATATGGATAGCCAGTCACAACTGGATTATTTGCCAACTTTTCATCAGCTAGGGTATCAGGAACCACCACAACACCACGCTGCTCTTGGCAAAGATAAGATAACCCAACACACCGGGGCATTTCTGATACATCTAAACCAACTTTTGCCTTAAACCATTGACGGTTTTCATCAATGAAATTTACCAAGGATATGGAAGTGCCACAAATAAAGGCTGCTAACTGAGCAAGATTGTCATAAGCTTCTTCGGGTTCTGTGTCAAGAATTTGATACTGGCGGAGCGCTTCTAACCTCGCCACTTCTGTATCAATATGTCTAGCTTTCATTAACTTTTTTTAATAAATTTAAGTGTGATATCCAGTCAGCAGCATGGCTATCTTAAGAAGAGCTGAATCTTTTTTAAGAATTTTAGTCGTTTCTTCACCTTTGGCTGTTCAGAAAAGTTTGTTAAATACGCTACAAGGTTATTGCGTAGGCGTAGCTCGTCCTAGACATCGCACTAATCCTAGTGTAGACAAGTTTAGGACTGATATTATTTACTGTGCATGATTAGGTTTAGTTATTAGACATAAGAGATTTAGCAGTCGGACTAAACCATTCTAGATAGATGCGATCATCATCTACTTTGTCGGTATTCTCACTAAAACTGGCTTCTACATTATTAATGTGAAATTTATTCGCATCAGCATAGATGCATAGAGGCTAGTTGTGAGACATCGCTTTACTATTTCCCCTACATGGTTAAGGTATCGTCAATTCGCTCAATCAGTGTACTGGGACATATAAATAAACTTTACTAGCAAACAGTAGTAGTAATAGGGCAGTGTACGAAATTGCCAGACGGCGGCGAGTAGCCTGAAATATGTTTTTTTAGTCTATTTTTTTAAGTCAATATCCTTACATTACGTATTTATACGGCTAAAAAATAGCTCAATTTTTCAGTTGTGGTGATTTTGCTGAGGTTGAACTTTTGCTCAAGAATTACACTCTTGTTGCAGTAAATCTGCTTAATCCTATTTTATTCTTTACAGCCAGCACAAGAAATAAAACTTTTTTTGACTATCTATATTCATTCAAACACTGTTGAATCCATCGAATCAAGGAAATTAACAATAAATCCGAATTTTAAGTATTAAAGAATGATTAAGTTTCATTTTAGCCAAGGCTAAATATTTTTATTGTGAAAACCTTGAAAAAGTCAAATCAGAAAAGTATCAATAATTTTCTAAAAAAATTCCAAGAAAATGCAAAACTTGTTGGAATGTGTTTGTTGTCTTCAGCAATTTTATCCAAAATTGTATTTTTTGAATTATCTGCGATCGCCTTGAATGTCAAAAGTCAAAATAATATTGATTTAATCGCTGTTAAAAAGTCCGACAAAATAGATAACTCCCGAAACAAAGCACTATCAAAGCAAGCTTTAAAAAATGCTAGCTCAAACTTGGAGAAGCCAAAACAGTTACGCAAATTCATCATAGCTGACGTTATCCCAATTGAAGAATATAAAGATAAACCACCTAAACCACCGGAAGAAGATGAAGAAAAACCTGAATTAGATACAAATAAACCATCAAATTCAAATCAACCAAAACCACATACACTTCAGCAACGAATACTAATACAAAAACTACGTCGGATAAAAAAACAACAACAAGTAATCCAGAAGAAAATAATTATTGACGCTCTGACTAACAGTGCCAGCAGGTATCCTTGGATAACTAATCCAACAGATAACCTGACTTTTAAACCTCAATTATTTAAACCAAACAAAGACGAAAATTATATAGATACAGATTTAAGTATCAGATTTTCTGGAGATAATCAGATTATTGAGAAATTTACCTATGGGAAATTTCCTGAATCTGAACAGTTTTACTGGGTTCTTGATAACAATAGATTAGTAATTGAGACAAAAGGTACACAAGCGGGCATTCTTTACCAAGGTAGAGCTTCTGAGAATTATAGTACCCAAAACATGACATCAACTCAAGGATTTTGGGGTTTACAATCTCTTAATACTTTACCTGTGAATTTTGATAAATTAATCGGCGAAGTTGGTGTTGATAATTTTTCTATAGTTTCTATAGCAGGACAAGTAACTAATCCTGAAGGAGTACCTGCTGGTAGAGTGATAATTAATAGCGGAGTTAATCCTGAAGATCCTAATGTCACAATTTTGAGAAATCCTACCCTAAATCTTGGTAGTGGTTCGACTTTAAGTAATCAAGGTGGCGAAGCTTTATTTGATTTATTAGATGCCACTAATACTCCTCAAATTTTGCAAGCCTTTCCGACTACGGATATGAAGCCGCTATTAGATGGAGGTAATGTTCAACTCCAAGTAGGCGAAATTATTCCTAATTCTGCCCTAGAAGCGGCTGGTATTTTTTGGGGCGATATCTTAACAGGTGAAGGTTTTGGTTTTACTGCTCCTGTTTCTTCATTACCAGGTGTTAAGATTGCCCAGCGAGGTAGATTTGATAATTTTGATTTATTGAATATAGCAATCAATCCTTACCTCACAGAAACTGAAAGAGACTTAAGTTATTTAAATTCTTTATTTTGGGTGTCTTTCGGCAAAAGAGACCCCGAATTTGAAGTTTTATCCCAAACAAAGAAAACTTCTGATTGGCACAGGTTATATACTAGCTATCCTCATAACCGCACCATTGTTCAATACGACCCAGAGAAAATTAGTGCCAGTTATTCTAATGTTTTTGCTAGTCCGGGATTCTCAATTACAGCTAATTTTAGTGAATTTAGTATTGATGGCATACAAACAGTTAATTCTACTCTAGGACTGGCATTAGGTGGAATTTTTAAATTCGTTAAAATAGATAATATTGATGAAAGTTTAGTAGAAGCGCGAGAAAGATTTAAAAACGGAGAAACCTTTGCTGAATTAAATACAAAGTCTACACCAAATCAAAGAAGACAAATTAATAACAGACTTAATCGTACTTTAGCTTACTTTAATGCAGCAAGTAACCTAGAACAAGTATCAGGAAATATGACAATTGAGAGTAAAATTACTCCCAATAATTCTAGTATTTTGACGCTGAGAACAGGAAACCACAAACGCGCTGTTCAATTTTTACAACAAGATATTGAACTTTTAGATCCAGGTGATACGTTCTTTTCAACCCTTCGACTTTCTAATGAAAGATTTGGGCCTTTGACTTTCATAGGAAATCAAATTCCTTTGAATAATACAGACATTAATCCCGTTAATGAATCTAGTGCTGTTGAAGTTATTTTAACTAATACCGAAGGCAGACAATTTGTACAAAAATTTAGTTCGGCAGATAATACTATAGTGCCACTTTCAGTCCGAACATTTGATTTGGCATTCGATTATTTTGAACTCACCAGAGTTGATCTCATAGGTGTGAGTTTTAACAGTTTTAATGGTTATCTTTCTTTACCATCAGTCGAATTATTAGCTGCTGGTTCCAGCGGTGACTTAAACTATAGTGCTAGCTTAGGAACTTGGTTTAATGTAGATGCTAAATCAGCGCCAGGAGTTTCTAATAATAATTTAGGATTACCAGAACCATCTGTAGGCATATATGTTAGTGCTTTGGTTAACCAGATTAAAACTCATGTCCAGTTAGATTCAAATAAAAAGCCAGTAGCTGTTAATACTCACGTACCGTCATTACAAATTAACTGGAATAGTGCATCAAACGTTAATAATCCTTTCTCCACTATCTTAAGTTATTACTTTAATCGTCAACAAAAATATTTAAGCTTTTCTTTAGCGCCTGCGATCGCTTATATTCAAGAAAATAGCAATGGTGAGTTTTTAGGCTTGTTTAGTGGTGAACTCAGTACTAGCACAGGCTTAAATATTAATACAAACCTAGAACTCGGCGAAAACTTTTTCTATGAATTAAAGGGTTTACAAAAACTCGGCACAAATTTATCTCTTGGCGCTTATATTAAAAATTACGCTACCAAAAATGTGGGTTTAAATAGCCGAGTATCTGGCATAAATTACGGATTAATTTTTAGACATCACTTTCCAGATAATAATGTTTTTTTAGAGTCTCTAATCGGTACTGGTGAAAATGGGTTTGATATGCAAATTAAAGGTGGTTATCGATTTTAAAGATAGAAAGTACATATAGCGCAACACACCTTGAATGAATTGTTTACGGTGCGTTAGCTTACGGCATAACACGACCTACGTATATTTCAAAATTAAATGTCCTATATGTATTTTTTCAGATATCTATATTAATTCTTCAATATCTCCAAAAACTAAACTAGAGTGATTATTTCTCTGATCAAAAAATTAGAAGCTTAAAACTTCTTGTCTATTGTCTCAAAATTCCTAATCTTTGTAGATGCAGCCGTAATATTAATATAGTTTTTAACTACTCTAAAGCCCCCAAAGCATTAGTGTCATTAGTTGTCTCAATCAGAGATGCTGTATTAGGGATTGATGTTAAATTATTAACTGTTTCTAGATTTTGATTCAACAGTGAATTGTTATTGTTTGATATTACTTCTGTAGCTGTTCCTACCGTGAGAGATAATGAAGTTATTCTTTCATTAGTTGCTCCAATATTTGTGAAAGTAGGTGTGATTGTTAGAGTCGTGCTTATGCCGGAATTTAAAACATTATTATTAACAGGCAAAAACAGTTCACCACTAACACTTTGATAAGCACCAGAAGGCGAAACTATAGAAACAGCACCACGCGCTACAGCTTCTTGTGCAGATACTGGAGCTGCAATAAAATTACTAAAACTGATAAAACCCAGCAAATAAATGCTTCTTTTGAACGTTACAGGTAGTTGGCAAAACACGCTATACATATTTAATTTATTCCTCATACTCTTTTAGGTTGGCATGAGCAATATAGCGGTCACTTCCCAGAAAATTTGATTCCTAGACTACTAAAATTTGGTATAAGGATTGACACTTAGTTAAGAAAGGCAAAAGGCAAAGCGCAAAAGGCAAGAGTAGTTATTGCGTTATTACCTTGCTCCTATTGCTTTCTAGTTTTTACCTATTGTCTTTTGCCTCTTGCCTCTTGTCTAATTAAGAAGATTTAATGAAGTATCTATTTAAACCAACATTAAAAGCCCGATTTCTAAAAGAAACCGGGTTTATATGGTAATATTGTGAATAAGTTTGGAAATACCGCCCCTCAAATACATTCAAGGGGCTGTATTTTTTATTAAATTTGTTACATCTCCCTTTCTACCTTATCCTGCATCAAAACTATGAATATAGGTAAAGTAGAGTGAGTCAAGTAATTGATCTGTGTATTACCAAGTATTTTGATGCAAATGCCCAGCTTGGGGATGCAAAATGATTTTATCTCTAATGCTGGCAATGCTTTCTCAAACCAAAGCCAAAAAGACATTGAAAATCAACGCAAAGTGTGAAAACTTCTAAACTAAAAGCTGATGTGTTTTTACACTATCGTAATTTTCTGTTAGCTAGCAATGAATCTTATTCCATACCGCCAGAACTAGCAGCTCTAACTAGAGCTGCTACGTCTTGAACCTCAGCAAAAGTTCCTTCAGTAATTGTTAGTGCGATCGCAGCTTCAATTGTACCAGCACTAGTTGAGGTAGATGCTTCAAGTGCACCTGCATCTACTACGAGAGTTGCTACACCTTCATCGTTTCCACCAGCAACACCACTACTTGTAGGTGTAATCGTTAATGGGCCAGCGAATTGTGTACCACTGGGCGCAACCAACTCACCACTGACGCTAACAGAAGAACCTGATGGTCTAACTACTGTAACAGCACCACGAGCAGCAGCTTGATCTGCTTTTGCAGGTGCTGCAAAGAAATTACTAACACCAACCAAACCTAATAGGCAAACACTGCTTTTGATAATTGTAGATAGTTTCATGATTCACAAGCTCCTTGTGTATTCATCTTTGTGTTTTAAATATAACTATTGCTTTCCATAAATATCTCAGTAATAATGCTGAAATTTTTCAAAATATTTGTGGTGATAAATTAAAAAATTTAGTAGCAAAAATTGTGTGTGTAAAGCTGAGTGTTAACATCAAAATCTTAATCAAAGAAGAAATACAGCAAAGCTTCTGCCTAATCAATGTCTGTATAGTAGTTGTGCTAATGCTTACTAAAGCTTGTATTGTGGAAAACTACATCTAACAATTACTAAATGTACGGCTTTAGACTAACTTTCATACCAAAATTATGTGTAAACTGCGCTTAATAATTACTCATAACTTTTCCAAATTAGCCACGTCATATCTTTGCTAAATCTTGAGTGCATCTTCATCAGTAATATTTTTTAAGCAATGATTTGAATTCTTAAAGATAACGTTGTAGGGTAGCACAGCGGTGCTACCCTACAAAAGACCAATATTCCATTCCACACAATAAAAAGCAGCTATAAAACGTAGCTATGACTAACTGTTCCCTTAGCGTCACGCTCAAGCCCCATTTAACTTACTATATTTATTGTCCCCCAGTTTAATGGGCCACATCTGCCTGTCCTTAGGTCATTATGGCAAAATCTAAGAAAAGCTCTACTCCTATCAATCTCAGCGATCCGCAGTATTATCTTAACCGAGAGTTAAGCTGGTTAGAATTTAATGCCAGGGTGTTACATGAAGCCTGTGACGATCGCACCCCTCTTCTCGAACGCCTCAAGTTTTTGGGAATATTTAACTCTAATTTAGATGAGTTCTTTATGGTGCGGGTTGCTGGTTTAAAGCAACAAGTAGAGGCAAAAGTTAGCCTGTTAACTCCTGATGGTCGGACACCACAACAACAGTTAGACGATATTATGTCTAACCTTACTCCTCACGTTCAGAAACAACATCAGCATTTTGAGCAAGTACTTCGTCCCCTACTAGCAAATCACGGCATCCATATTCTCGATTACATAGATTTGAATCAAAAACAACGAACTCATCTCAACAGCTATTTTGAAGAACAAGTCTTTCCAGTTTTGACTCCTTTGGCTGTTGATCCTAGTCATCCCTTTCCTTTTATTTCTAATCTCAGTCTGAATCTGGCTGTTGTCGTCAAAAATCCAGACACGGAAGAAGAATTTTTTGCCAGAGTTAAAGTCCCCAGCGTTCTGCCACGATTTTTACCGATACCGCCTGAGTTGGGAGATCAAAATAGCGAAAAACCTGCCCACTGGACTGGGATACCTTTAGAACAAGCGATCGCTCATAACTTGGAATCTCTATTTCCAGGGATGAATATTCAAGAATATCATCCGTTCCGCATTACCCGTGATGCCGATTTGGTCTTAGAAGAAGATGAAGCAGATGATTTGTTGTTAGCGATCGAACAGGAATTGCGAAAACGGCGGCTGGGTGGAAGTCCAGTCCGGCTAGAAATTCAATCCCAGACTCCTGAAATAGTGCGATCGCGATTATTGCAAGATTTGGAATTAACAGAAAGTGATGTTTACGAGGTAGATGGTCTTTTGGGACTGCGGGATTTAATGTATTTTATGTCCCTGCCATTGCCGGAACTCAAAGATCCACCACGCCAATCTGTTGTACCATTACGCCTGCAAAGGTTGAGAGAACCCAGTTTAGACCCAGATGCGCTAGAGACAGACGAAGGAAAAGACTTTTTTGCTGTAATTCGGGAAAAGGATTTGCTAGTACACCATCCTTATCAATCCTTTTCGGCTACAGTAGTGCGCTTTATTACCCATGCTGCTTACGATCCGAATGTGTTAGCCATCAAGATGACCCTTTACCGGACTTCTGGCGACTCACCCATAGTCAACGCCTTAATTGCCGCAGCTGAAAATGGCAAGCAAGTATCTGTGTTGGTGGAATTAAAGGCGCGATTTGATGAGGAGAACAATATTTACTGGGCAAAACGACTAGAAAGAGTTGGAGTGCATGTTGTCTATGGTTTAGTAGGGTTGAAAACCCATAGTAAAACCGTCATGGTGGTACGGCGCGAAAAAGACCGGATACGTCGTTACGTCCATATTGGCACTGGTAATTATAACCCCAAAACAGCACGACTGTATACAGATTTGGGATTGTTTAGTTGCCGTGAAGAATTGGGTGCTGACATCACAGATTTATTTAATTTCTTGACAGGATACTCGCTGCAAAAGTCTTATAGAGAGTTGCTGGTTGCGCCTGTGAATATGCGCGATCGCTTTTTGGCACTAATTCACCGCGAAATCGAAAATGTTCAAAATGGATTTTCTGGACGCATTGTTGCCAAAATGAATTCCCTAGTCGATCCACAAATTATCACCACTTTATATGAAGCTTCCCGCGCTGGAGTGCAAATCGACTTAATTATTAGAGGCGTTTGTTGTTTGCGTCCCGGACTCAAAGACATTAGTGAAAATATTCGCATAATCAGCATTGTCGGTCGCTTTTTAGAACACTCTCGGATTTATTATTTTCATAACAATACACAAGAAGAAATCTATATTGGCAGTGCCGACTGGATGCGCCGCAACTTAGATCGCCGAGTCGAAGTAATTACCCCAGTGAAAGACCCTGATATTGCCAAAGATTTGCAAGAAATTATGGGAATTATGCTCGCAGATAATCGCCAAGCTTGGGAATTACAAGCCGATGGTACTTACATTCAAAGGCATCCTTATGATCATTCTCCAGAAGCTAATTCACAAAAAATTCTTATAAATATGGCATTACGCTCAACTGGTGTAGCCTCAAACTTGATTGATTAAAAATAAGTTACTTAGGGACTTGCAAAAAATAAAGTATCCCAAATTATTTCTAGATTTGTAGGGGCGCAAGGCCTTGCGCCCCTAAATTGGATATTTTTTTAACTGGAAGTCCCTTATACCTTGAACTGGGAATTGGGGACTGGGGATTTAAACCACAAGCAAATTAAGAAAAAGACTCTTTCCCAGTACCCAGGATTTAAAGTGGAAAAAGTATTTGCCAAAAAGTCAGGGTTTTGCAGGATAAAGAAAACCAAGTTATGAATTTGGGATAAAGTCGAGCTAGGTGAAGATGTTTGAAAAATTGTTTGTGATGTATCAAAGGCTTGTATATTCTCCTAAATCCGCCGATAAATTGGGTAATTGGATTCTGATTCCTTCCTTTTTAACGGAGGTTAGGAAGCGGTCTTTATGCAACTTGATACTTTACAAACATCCTTTGGTTATTTGTTATGGATTAACACAAGTTATTCAACCATAGGATAGAGTTATTGCTGGCTCTTGTTCTCATAAACTATAGAGGCTATCTAAATAATTTCGTTTTTCCCCTCAATGTTAATGTTATCCTGTGAGCTTTCTACCTTGCGTGTTCTAGTAGTTGATGACCACGAACTGACTCGTTTAACCTTACAATTGGTTTTTTCTTGCCAGGAGAATATTCAAGTAGTAGGTTTAGCCAGTAATGGTGAAGAAGCTATAGAAATGGTTAAACGTTGCCATCCTGACGTGATTATATTAGATTTACAAATGCCAGTTATGGACGGCTGGAGTGCGTCTAGTCAGATTAAAGCTATATCTCCCAACACCCAGATTCTTGCTTACTCCTCAGTGGAAGATATAAACTTTCAGGGCACAAAGACAGTATATAGCTTTGATGACGTTTGCAAAAAAGATGTACCTACAAGCGAACTTGTTGCCTTAGTTAGGCAGTTAGGTCAGCGTGCAGGAGATAATTCAATTGCAGGATAAATAATACAGCTATGTTGCTTTGCCAACTCAGGCTTAGTTAAATTATGGGGATTTAAAGGCATGATAGTACTTGAAAAGCGTCGGTATAACCTGAAGTTAACGGTTAACCGACGCAATTTTTGATAATTTTTACTCTACGGGAATCGTGCGTCTAAATTCATCAATTAACTCATCCAGTTCTTCTAAAGCCTGATTAACATCAATTCTCAGAGTTCCTAGGTTTGGTTGTTCCAGTAAACCTAAGAGGTACTCACGTTTACCTTGAACTGCGGTAATTCGTTCTTTTATAGTCTGTAAATCCATTATTTTTTTCCTATCTTTAACTACCTTTAAATTTAAAGTTAACTCAAAATCAGACATTATGGGGCACTATAGCAATCCTATTTGAGTTGTGAAAATTATCGAACCGTCAAGCCGCTTTCTCTAACGAGACACTACCTGAACCCGCAGCGTCTCTTTAGAGAGGATCGCCAAGAGAAGAATCAAATAGGTTTACAAATGATTTAGGATTGCTATATACGCCCTTAGTGTCTCCCCTAAGTGCTTGTGGGACTACGGTGTACACACAAATCCTTTAACATTATTCCATAAGCTTGTGATCTCCCAACCCCCTTTTAAGGAAAAAGTTCTCAAGTTTTGAACTTAAGAAAGTCAGTAGTTCATGATTTCTCTTTGTGTCAGTCTTGACCAGGAAATTTTGAGTTAGTTGAATACTATGCAGATGGGAAAGATGTTCTTCCCTAATTTGTTACTCATAGCCGATGATAATAAAACTGTATTCAGACTTTATACTAATTTAAGCTCATGCTACGCCAAATCTCTTTAGGAACACTCGGTTTAACTATAGGCAGTATATTAACCATCATTGGCTTCGTCGCCTATGCTGTTAATAATGCCACACTTAATCTTGTCGGATTTTTTTACGGGATTCCTCTATTGTTGGGAGGACTGGCGCTGAAAGCTAATGAACTGAAGCCAGTACCATTTACCCAACCTACGTCCCCGTCAGCGTTGATACTGCGCGAGCAGCAAGCAACTGATACTCAAAACAAAATTCGCAACGATATCACCCGATATTGCTATGGTCAAGATGCTCATCTAGATACAACACTTTCTTTTCTAGGTTTGAGTCCCACAGATCAAGAACGACCAATAGTCACAGGGTTGCGAGAAACAGAAGTTAATGGGAGCTATGCTCTAATTTTAGAATTTGATTCACCATTAATACCAATTGATATATGGCAAAAAAAGCAGGAGAAAATGACCAATTATTTTGGCCCTGGATTGGAGATTCAAATAACGCAGCCATCTGAAAATACAATTGAGCTAGCGCTGATAAATACTCCAAAAGAGTCCTTAGTCAGTAGTCAATAACAATAATTTTTGTTATCCAAATTCCATGCCTTTATGCACGATTCAGAACCCTGAATTCTTGAAGAAGTCGGGGTTCTGGGCAGCAAGTTTTGTTTAAGTAAATGGCATTCTAGCTCACTAACTATCTATTAATGATTTATTTTTTGGGATTCTCTTAACCACTAACCAAAAAGTTATTTTTCTAAACGAACTGCATACCACTGTAAATATTGCCCAGTACCAATATCTAATTCGCAGCTAGTGTCGAGTAAATATTGTGCTTGAGCTTCCACAGTATCAAACTTTTGCAAGTCCGGTGGCAAATCTTCAATTATGAGTTGTTGGAGATTTGTTTTGAGCTTTTCTAATAACTCTGATGGTGTCAGAAATTGTTCTGGTTGATTTGTTTCTAAAACAACGAAGTTATCCTGCTGATACATTAATGAGTCTGGCATATTGAAGATTTTGTGAATGTAAACAGGGTTTGATTTTTTTGTAAGAACTTATTTCTGGCTGTATTCATCTAATCTTAGCTACTAAATTGCTATCTTTCCAGAAATACAACTTATTTTTATTTATCTAATACACTGTGATGGAAGTTTGCCCAGCTTTAAAATGAGCTTAAGCCCCTTATTTAGTGAATTGAGATGATACCTGGATTGCCACCAAACTGTATTAGATGCACTGAATCTAATTAAATAAAAATTTTTACTTATTTTATTAACCTATACTCATTGGAGAGTCAAACTTAATCTTAGTCTTGTGTAATTATACTAAACCTCCGCAACCCCTGCTAAATAAGCTAAATAAATTTAAGTCAGGTGATATTAAAATTTAGTATTAGCTATTTTCTAAGCGCACTTTGGCAATGGCTCTGCCCTGTATCACTAGGTTTATGAACTAACTACAAAAATAAATAATTAAGGCGTGTATTTGCAATTCTCAAAAAAATCGCAATTTGACTATAACAATGGGGAAATATAAAAGTAACATTTCCTCTCACAACCGTAGCCGAACAAAAAGGTAACAATTGCCTTCGTGTTCCAATTATAGATTGTCTATGCAACTTAGTTATATACCGCTTGCTTGGGTCAAAAACATTGAGCAGTCCATTGTCAAAAAACGGTTGATTGTGAAGCCAGATAAACCTTTGCCGCAAATCCTGGCATTGATGAAAAGAGCGATCGCCTCCATGCGATCAAGTTGCACAGCCTTTTTCAGGATAGTTCTGCAAGTGGAAGGCAACTCATGTCAGGCATAAGCTCATTTCCTCTTTCTACTAAACAACCGCCACTGATTCTAGTGGCTGATGATGACAAGACCATCCGAGTGTTGTTGCGTAAAGCGATGGAACAAGAAGGTTATCGAGTGGTCGAGGTCAATGATGGTAAACAATGTTTAGATGCTTACGAGACTATCAAACCGGATGTAGTCTTGCTAGATGCTGTAATGCCTGTGATGGATGGCTTTACCTGCTGTAAGCACCTGCTCCAAATTGCCAGGAATAATTTGATATCAGCACTTTCAACATTTGATACTGATTCTGCCTTAAAAAATACGGTTATATCCAAGATATGGGAGCGCACCCCCATCTTGATGATCACATGCTTGGACGATGAAGAATCCGTAAACCGTGCTTTTGAGGCAGGGGCGACTGATTATGTGACGAAGCCAATTCACTGGCCTGTATTGCGCCAGCGATTGCGCCGACTGCTACAGCAAGCGCAAGTATACAAACAGTTAGAGGCGGCAAACCAAGCTTTGCATCACCTTGCCAATGTAGATGGCTTAACTGAGTTGGCTAATCGTCGGCGCTTTGACGATTATCTCAATACTCAGTGGATTAATCTCGTACAAGAGGGATCTCCCCTATCAATGATTTTGTGTGATATCGACTTTTTTAAATTTTATAACGATAGATATGGGCATCCAGCGGGGGATGTCTGTTTGCAAAAGGTGGGTGCTGTCTTAAGCCTTAAGGCACAAAAACATCAGGATTTAGTAGCGCGTTACGGTGGCGAAGAATTTGCTGTGATTATGCCATACACCCCTGCATCTGGCGCACTTCATGTTGCCGCTATGATACAAGCGGGAGTCAAAGATTTGCAAATTGTTCATGACGGATCTCTGGTGAGTCAGCACGTTACCCTTAGTATGGGCGTGGCAACTGTTGTCCCCACTTGGGAATCCTCACCTTCAGATTTGATTGTCATGGCAGATAAAGCACTTTATCAAGCAAAAGCTGGAGGGCGCGATCGCTTTATCTCAAGTCCTTAATTGTCATTAGTCATTAGTCAGTTGGGAATGACCAAGCTCTAATGCCCTATGTCTATTACTTAAGAAGGATAAACTGGTAGTGTGAAGTGAAACCATGCTCCGTTATTGGGGGCAGAGTCCACCCAAATTTGGCCATAGTGTGCCAGGATGATGCGTTGGCATAAACAAAGACCAATCCCGTAACCTTCTTTACCTTCATCCCGTTGCAGGCGGAAGTGGTTTTCAAAAATGCGATCGCGATTCTCTACAGGAATACCAGGCCCAGTATCGCCAATACTAAACTGAACTTTTTGGGTAGTACGATGCAATCCGGCAACGCTAATTTTGCCACCTTCTGGGGTGTATTTGATGGCATTATCTAACAGATTCACTACCACTTGACGGATGCGTTCTGGGTCAGCATATACATAAGGTAAATCATTAGGAATATCTGTTTCTACATTTTGGGATTTGGCGGTGTAGCGATCGCATAATTCTTCTAGTACCTCTAAGCACAGTTTACCTAGTTGTACTTTTTGTGGTATGATGCGAAATTCTGTATCTTTGCCACGACCCACCTGCAAGAGGTCGGTAATCATCCGATCAATGATTTTAGTTTGATTACGGGCTTGTTTTAATAGATGCGCCGTCATGGACGGTTTGAGGCGCTGGAATTGGCCTGTCTCTAAATTGTAGTTAGATTGGAGAGTTTCGATGGCGATCGCGGCAGCAGTTAGCGGATTGCGAAGATCGTGCGCTAGGATTCCAATCACCCGATCTTTAAACTGTAGCTGCTCTTGGAGGTTATCTTTTTCCTGCTTCAAGCGAAAAATTTCGTCTGAGAGTCGGATGAGTTCAGCAGAAACAGCAACTGAACGGATAGTTGATTTGGGTGATATTGCCCTAGCACTATCGTCTATCCGTTCTTGTAAATCTTCCTGTAATTTTAAGTAGGCATCTACAGCCGCTTGCCAGCGAGGCCACCAGTTTTTCAATTGCGCTATGATATTACTCCCAGCTAAAATCTGTCGTGGTTCGGGATGGATTTTGATTAAAGCTGGCGTTGCGATCAATTTAAAGTGTTCTGCTAAGTAAGGTTGTTGTCCTACATCAATAGTTTGGAGTTCAAAACTATACTCAGCCTGCAATTCTTTTAAGTAAGCGCGTATTCGCTGCACCTGTTGGCGGGACTTAGGACGCCCATCGACAAACAGTAACAGCTGGAGTGGAGCCTCAGAATAAATAGGCTGATCCTGGGAAACTTGCATGTAATCGTGTTTCAGCACTGGTAACAACCCGGTGACGCTTTACAGAAAGTAAAATTGACTGACGGTTGTTGATGATCGTTGTTTTTTCTTCGATTTAATATCTATTTTAGATTTTCATACTCTTATCCGATCTGCGTTTTTGACATCAGACATATCTTTTTCAGCCTTTTGCCTCCTTTTGGTGAACTTAATCTCCAAAAAACACCTTTGCTCTTGAATATAAGTCTTAATTTGCCCTGAATCAAAAATTTTTGCCAGAGCCAGCAGGTAAAAGGTCTAAATACTATGTCAAATCGCCTAGTGCAGCACCATTTCAATTCGAGTACTCGTTTTGAATAAGCGATGTCTACGCCTAAGCAAACGTAGATGCTAATTGTATCTAATCTATCAGGAAGCTGTTAACTGTTCAGACCAAGTTTGTAGAGAGTTTTCTCAACCGCCAGTGCATTGGATGAAGTGTCTTTTTTGCCCCTACCCAATGATTAGTAGGACTGGGAAAACAGCCATAGCTGACTTTATACTGCCCCTTTATAACTTAAAGCATACCCTGTGCCCAGCCTTCTAAAAGAACCGTTGCCCTATCCCAGATGAACAGGGGATGAGTTGCCCGAAAGAAAGCTTTGGATAACATAGAGGCGATGCCTACGGCGGTAAACTACGCACTTTTAGGGGAAGCACTTACTGCTTTCGAGGTTGCACAAGCAACACTTTCCCCAGAAAATCAAATTACAGATACGAGGGAAACTGCTGTGACACTTGACTGCTTTACCTATGACTACAGTCGCCAAGAATAACGAACTTACGCTAAGTTCCTGGAAATGCTTAACACTGGCATTTTCCAGCTATTGCCTTACTCAGCTTACCATCGTCAGATGAATAATTTCTAAAATCGATTTTAAGCTAGTGTTAGCGAACTTGATTTATTCCCCTCATTGGGTGAGGCTAAGGAGGGCTTTAATCTTAGTCTATCACTTCAGTCGCTTGGCGATCGCAGATAGTAATCCCTGTGGTGGAGTACTAGCTTAAAGCAACGAAATCCTGAAACTATTGTATAGCAACAATTCCAGATTTATTTATATTTTTTTTCCAAAAATGTTAGTTTGCCAGAATTTTAGGGAAGTCTATAAATAAGCATGGGAATTATAAAAACCTAATGGCTGTAAAACAAAGACAATACGGTAGCTTCTGCTACCGTTTACTCATTTTTTAAAATATTATCTTCACCAACAGAGACATTTACGAAGAAGACACCGTGAGTCGGTAATGTCTTTTGGTGATACAAAGAAGCGGAGGCAAGATTCGATTCTCCCCCAATACTACTCGGTTAAGTATTTTTAACTCGGCATTGGATTTAGGGAAAAGGTTAAAGGGTAAAGGTTTTTTCTTTCCCCTTCCCCTTTTCCCCTTAACCCACAAGTATTAGATTCTCCCCAACTTGCCTGCTTTTTCTTTACTAATCCCCAGAGTTCCCAGCCCCCAATCCCATTTAATGAACAGTCTGCGCTAGGGTAGGAATTGAAACTCAATTTGTGATTTCCTGTGCTTCCCTGCAAACGTCCATCTGTATTTCTAATTTGGGCTGTTCTACTCACTTCCTTAACAGCCTGTGCTAACAGTCCAGTCGCCAAAAACCTTGAGCAATCATTGGCGGCAGATCCGAAACTGCAAAGCAATCCAGTTGTCTTTGGAGAATCTCAGAGTAACCAACTGCAAGCACAGCAAAACGAATCAACAGTTGAGTTACCAGCTGATTTTCCCAAAGATATCCCTTTATATTCCAATGCCAAACTACAGGAAGTTACACCTGCTAGCGGCTCAGAAAACAGAATCTCAACTCGTTGGTTGAGTTCTGACCCCAGTAACTTTATTGCTAGCTTTTATCGCAGCCAGTTTCAAGCGAATAACTGGCAGATTTTGCAACAGCCAACAGATGATGCCGGAGGTGCTTTTGAGGCACGTCGTAACGATTTGCTTTTAAAGATTTTCATTCAGCCTAAACCAGTTACTAACGCCACACCCAATCAACCCCAGATTGCCACTGAATTACTGATTGATTACGTACCGAATAGTATTGCAACGGCACAATCTATCCCAACTACAAATCCTAACGAAACGACTAACGCCGTTCCTCAACCAGGAGATTTAGAGTTCATTGGCCCAGTAGCGCCTGCAAACTTGGCAGCACAGCCACCAAGCACAGCTAATAACCAAACAACCCCTACAGCCACACCTGAATCTCAGGTATTCAACGATCTAAATAAGGCTCCGCAAGAATGGCGGCAACAAATTCAAGATTTGGCTGCCTTAGGTGTTTTGTCTTTAGAGCCAAAGGCAATTAAGAGCAACTCTACTACCACAGCGAACCAGTTTGAACCCAATAAAATCGTTACACATCGAGAATATGCCCGTTGGCTAATTGCTGCCAACAATGCCATGTATGCCAACAATCCAGCTAAACAAATTCGCTTGGCATCAGAAAGTACTCAATCAGCTTTTACTGATGTGTCTGCAAAAGACCCTGATTTTCCAGCAATTCAGGGATTAGCCGAAGCTGGGTTAATTCCTAGTCCTTTGTCTGGAGATTCTACAGTCGTTTTGTTTCGTCCTGATGCACCCCTAACGCGAGAACAGTTACTGTTGTGGAAATTACCCTTAGATACTCGCCAAGCTTTACCCTCTGCTAACTTAGATGCGGTCAAACAAACTTGGGGTTTCCAAGATGCAGCGCGAATTGACCCCAAGGCTTTAAGAGCAGTGTTAGCTGATTACCAGAATGGCGAACAGTCAAATATTCGGCGGGTGTTTGGTTATACGACTCTGTTTCAACCCAAAAAACCAGTAACTCGTGCTGAGGCTGCTACAGCTTTGTGGTATTTTGGCAGTCAGGGTGAGGGTGTATCAGCTGCTGAGGCTTTGAAATTAAAGCGAAGTTAAAGCTAAGGTGATGCCTATCATAGGTTCCGTTTATGCAGGCTTGATTCCATCGCAGTGAGTTCATAGCAATCACAAATGTACAGTGACTAATTATCTGTCGTCGAGACAAATTAATGTCATCCATTAAAATCTTGCTCGGTATAGGTTACAGCGTTTTAGTAGTATTAGGATAACATCTTGACAGTGACAGATTAGCTGTCATTTTGGGTAATAGTGACAAATTAGCTGTCGCTTCACCAGAGATAAAAAAGCTTTTGTGTATTTTCATAATGACAAATTGACTGTCGCTTTCTGTTTAAGTAGAATAACAATATGTTTTTATAAAAAAGCTTTGCATTATGAACAGTCAGCAAAATCCTGATTTAGCTGTTCATCCCTCGGCAATTCCTATGGAAGGCTTACTAGGAGAAAGTGCTACAACTCTTGAGAAGAATGTAATTGCCACACAACTATCAGAGGAAGCACAAGTAAGGCTAGAGGTAATCCAAAGTTTACTGGAACCCTGCGATCGCACAACTTATGGACAAAAGTTGCGGGAAGCAGCAGAGAAACTAGGTGTATCGTTGCGAACGGTACAAAGATTGGTGAAAAAGTGGGAACAAGATGGTTTAGTCGGACTCGCTCAAACAGGTAGGGCTGATAAAGGAAAACATCGCATTGGTGAGTTTTGGGAAAAATTCATTACCAAAACCTACAACGAGGGTAACAAGGGTAGTAAACGTATGACCCCTAAACAAGTTGCTCTCAGAGTCGAGGCTAAAGCCCGTGAATTAAAGGACTCTAAGCCGCCCAATTACAAAACCGTGTTACGGGTATTAGCGCCCATCTTGGAAAAACAAGAAAAAACTAAGAGTATTCGTAGCCCTGGATGGAGAGGGACAACGCTTTCAGTTAAAACTCGTGAAGGAAAAGACTTATCTGTTGATTACAGTAACCATGTTTGGCAATGTGACCATACCCGCGTAGATGTGTTGCTCGTGGATCAACATGGTGAATTACTAAGTCGTCCCTGGCTAACAACAGTAATTGATACTTACTCTCGTTGCATCATGGGTATCAAATTGGGCTTTGATCCACCCAGTTCTGAGGTAGTAGCATTAGCGTTACGCCATGCAATTCTACCCAAACAGTACGGTTTCGAGTACAAGCTGCATTGTGAGTGGGGAAGCTATGGTAAGCCAGAACATTTTTATACTGATGGCGGTAAAGACTTTCGCTCTAACCACTTGAGCCAGATTGGAGCGCAATTAGGGTTTGTCTGTCACTTACGCGATCGCCCTTCTGAAGGTGGAGTAGTGGAACGTCCTTTCAAAACATTAAATGACCAACTATTTTCCACGCTTCCTGGATACACCGGATCTAATGTACAAGAACGCCCAGAAGATGCGGAGAAAGACGCAAGACTTACTTTGCGAGAACTAGAACAGTTACTTGTACGTTACATCGTAGATCGTTACAACCAAAGTATTGATGCGCGAATGGGCGACCAAACTCGCTTTGAACGTTGGGAAGCAGGTTTGCCTACAGTACCAGTACCAATACCAGAACGAGATTTGGATATCTGTTTAATGAAGCAATCACGGCGCACTGTACAAAGAGGTGGTTGCTTGCAGTTCCAGAACTTGATGTATCGAGGAGAATATCTGGCAGGTTATGCCGGAGAAACTGTCAACTTAAGGTTTGATCCCAGAGACATTACAACAATTTTGGTTTATCGCCAAGAGAAAAATCAGGAAGTATTTTTAACTCGCGCTCACGCTCAAGGTTTGGAGACAGAGCAGCTGGCATTAGATGAGGCTGAGGCAGCAAGTCGCAGACTCCGTAACGCAGGGAAAACTATCAGTAACCAATCATTATTGCAAGAAGTTGTTGACCGTGATGCTCTTGTGGCTAGCAAGAAAAGTCGTAAAGAGCGTCAAAAATTGGAACAGGCTGTTTTGCGATCTGCTGCGGTTGATGAAAGTAAAACAGAATCCTTGCCTTCGGAAATAATTGAACCAGATGAAGTGGAATCTACAGAAACGGTTCACTCTCAATACGAAGACATTGAGGTGTGGGACTATGAACAACTTCGTGAAGAATATGGGTTGTAAAAAATGACAGATGCTCAAGCGATCGCCCAGCAGTTAGGTGGGGTAAAACTAGACGATGAGTGGTTACAAGCTGAAATTGCTCGTCTTAGAAGTAAAAGCATTGTGCCGCTAGAACAAGTAAAAAAGCTCCATGAGTGGTTGGATGGCAAACGCAAGGCAAGGCAGTCCTGTAGAGTTGTGGGGGAATCACGAACTGGCAAGACAGTTGCTTGTGATGCGTATAGATTAAGACATAAACCATTGAAAGAAATTGGAAGACCTCCAATTGTTCCTGTGGTTTATATTGAACCCAATCAAAAATGTACTTCTAAAGATTTGTTCAAAGAGATTATTGAGTACCTGAATTTTCGGGCAACAAAGGGGACTGTATCAGATTTTCGTGGAAGAGCGATGGAAGTACTCAAAGGATATGGAGTAGAAATGCTAATTATTGACGAGGCTGACCGCTTGAAGTCAGAAACATTTGCTGATGTGCGTGATATTTATGACAAGTTAGGAATTGCTGTTGTCTTGGTGGGTACAGATCGTTTGGATGCGGTGATGAAGCGAGATGAGCAAGTTTACAATCGCTTTCGGGCTTGTCATCGTTTTGAGAAGTTGTCAGGAGATGATTTTAAAAAGACAGTAAAAGCTTGGGAAGATAATATTTTGAAGCTACCTGTTCCGTCTAATCTAATCAGCAAAGCTATGCTCGGAATTCTTATTTCGGCAACAGAAGGTTACATTGGGCGGTTAGATGAAATTCTTAGGGAAGCAGCAATCCGTTCTTTATCAAGAGGATTGAAGAAGATTGACAAGGCTGTTTTACAGGAAGCAGCTAGGGAGTACAAATAATGGCAGCAACAAATATTGAGCCTTGGCTATTCTTGATTCAACCCTATGAAGGGGAAAGTCTGAGCCACTTTCTTGGCAGGTTCAGACGTGCCAACCATTTATCCGCAAGTGGATTGGGTAGTTTGGCAGGAATTGGTGCTGTAATGGCACGTTGGGAAAGATTTCATTTTAATCCTCGCCCTAGTCAGCAAGAATTGGAAGCGATCGCATCTGTGGTAGAAGTGGATGCTCAAAGGTTAGCCCAGATGTTACCACCTGCTGGAGTGGGAATGCAGCATGAGCCAATTCGCTTGTGTGGGGCTTGTTATGCTGAAGCACCTTGTCACCAAATTGAGTGGCAGTATAAGTCGGTGTGGAAGTGCGATCGCCACGAACTCAAGCTTTTAGCGAAGTGTCCAAATTGTGAAGCTCCTCTCAAAATGCCTGCGCTGTGGGAGGATAGGTGCTGTCATAGGTGTCGAAGACCATTTGCGGAAATGGCAGCGTATCAGAAGCCTGTTATTAACTTGAGAAGCTTAAATGCTGATTCTTGATTATTAGTAGTGATAGCTGTATAGCTTAAGTACAAATGTACTATAATAAAAAAATAGTCTGTTTAAAACTCTGGTTCTTTTTGCTGTATATTTGCATACTCAATGTCAAGGCAATTTTCATCGTGGCATAATGGTGTCACTATATAGATAACGTCGTTATATTAATTTTTTTGTAATTTACAACAAGGGGTCACATATTGAGAATAGGCAGAGGAGGGAAATTATGAATAAAACCCTTGAAATGCCAATGCTGTATAAACGCTTATCAAAAGTGGGATTACAGCCAAAGTTTATTCAAGAAAAAGCCTTACCTGAATGGTGGGATGCAGAACTTGAAAATAATCCTGTAGCTGTTTTAGAAGCGGCAGGACGTATTGCTAAACGTTTAGGGCTAGATATGGCATCAGTTCTTGATCCTGATGCTCCTATTACTTTTAAGCAAGTAATTCGCCCTAAATTTAAGAAGATACAAAAAAATTCTGATGAGAGCCGATTAATTGTTGCTCAAGGGCTAGCTACTCGCGTAGCTGAGATGGTTACGTATGCCTGTAAAAGACCTTTTACAGATATGGCAACAAATGCATTTGAAATTCGGAATTTTATCCTGAAAAATAATTCTTACATAGACCTTGATGCTATTCTGATGTGTTTTAATGTGTTTAAAGTAAAAACACACTAAATCGCTTATGATAATGAAATGGGAAAAGTAACTGTAACTCTTTATATGGAAGAAGAAGACAAAGAAGCCCTGCAATTTTTGGCTGATGCAGAGGAGCGTTCTTTATCTCAAATGGCGGTGTTAATTGTGAAACGAGCGATTAAACAAGCTCAGAATGACGGGAAAATTCCACCAAAATAATTCGTAATTTGTTAACGAAGCGATCGCACATCGTACTACACCGTACCCAGTCGGATTTGAAGAGGCGAGTAACAACTGTGTAATTGCTGGCGATTTTTTAGGACAATGCTTATCTAGTTATAAGTTTGCCTTGATTTCTAGCTGCGGCGATCGCTCCTGGATTAGCTGTATATACCTGAATTCCTGGCACTGTCACATAATCGCCATCATCAGTAATAATCTTGTTTACTGATTCTTGTTTCATAGATTCAAGAATAAACAGGTCATAACCATCCAAACACTGAGTAGTGAACTGAGTTAAAGCATTATCTACAGTGTCTTCATCGAGTTTGACACTAATTTGAAGAGCAAAGGTGTTCTTGACTTGATTCCATGCTGCTTTTACTAAGGAAACAACCCTAGCACGTTCTGAAGGGTAGTTATGGCGGTATTCTTTATTGTTAATTCTGCTAGAACTGTAACATGATAGCTTTTTTTCTTCTCTTTCAATAATATGGGCTAATTCAGCCAGCGATAAACCAGAGCAGCAAAGGGTAGCACCTGCTGTAAAAGTATCTGTAATGTAGTTTGAATAGGTGCTTTGATACGTAGTTAAAGACAAACTTGCTGGAGGATACGTCAGCCAGTACCAGACATTCGTATCAACCAAAAAAATATCCCCCTTTTGGGGGGAATCAGTCGTGATGTCAATGACATCTGCCTTTACGGTGTAGTTAACTGACATGACTAACAGGCAGATTGTTCAAGAACCATCTCATCTACGGCTTCACGATATTGCTCATCTGAGTAATAACGCAAAGCATTTTCAATCACATTATCGTAGGTCTGTTGACCAAGAGGACTGAGGTTAGATACAACTAGAAGTCGATCTAGGTCTTCAGCTTTGATATCGCGCAATAACTGACCAATGGCAATGTTGAAAAACACGGACAAAAATCTTCTTACGTCAGCAAAGTCTAGCTCTACTAACTTTCCTGCTTGCAGTTGAGGATAAATTAAATCATAGATTTGTTGCCCGGCCTGCTGGCTCATGCAGTTTTCGCCAATTAGCTCATAGACTTTGTATTTCATGGCTCTAAAACCTCTATTAGAACCTTTGTACTAAAATAATACTTCATTTTCTGTAAAGTTATGGTGATTTACGTCGCATTTAATAGTGATATTTATTAAAGTTCCCTCAAAGAAGGTGGGTGCGCTTTGGTAAATCTCTTGAGTTTCGTCAATTAAACCGTAAGCGTCATGGCTGTAGATCTCTATTTTACCCTGTTTACTCTTTACAAATTTTTTTAGTGAATCCAGTCCAGTACCTCCGCATATTCTACTGGGTCGGGTTGTCTTACCACGTTGAAATGCCCAACGTAAGGTTTCTTCAGCTAATTTCTGACTGTCTTGAAGGAAGTGGCGCACATTAGCTGGAATGCCAACGCCAAAGTCAATCACAGTCAGCTTTAGTTTATTTAAGTTAGGATAACGCTGTCCACAAGTGAATACACCGATATCCGATAGCCCGTGTTCAAAAGCATTGCTATAGATTTCAAGAGCGTTCTGGATAATTTCATCCTTAAGAGTTTGGTTAATGTCTACCCAACCACGTCCAAGCCATTGCTCGTCAAGGTAATTTAGAATACTCTCAAGGTTGTCATTAGGATCTTCCCTGTAAGCAACGGAATTTCCTTTCCACCTAGCGAAGTATCCCAATTGTCAAGCACCTTTGAAAATGCCTGCATTGTGGGAGGATGGATGTTGCGATCGCTGTCGGTTGCTGTTTGGGGGGATGGGGGAGTATCAGAAAGCTTTTTTTCTAGCAAGCCTTCATAAATGTCGCCTTTAACATCGGCACTCATAGATACCCAGTCTTCGTTGTCGATCATCTCAATGACACGAGACAACATCGCTGGATCTTGAATTTTGTTTTGGGCTTTGATGAAGATTTTGCCCAACATTCCCTTCTTTTTGCCTAGTTCACGGAGCAACTTGATGTAGTGAACCTCAAGCTGATCGCCACGTTTAGCTTTTAGGCTTTGCCAGGTGTATTCAGCAGGAATTCCTAGATCACGATTATGAGGTGGTTTGGCGTATTCATCCGCCATTTTCAGGAAAATCAGGAAGGTGAGTTGTTCCAGATAGTCTCCATAGCTGACTCCTGCATCACGCAAGATGTTACAGAAATTCCAAACTTTGGCAACGATTGATTGAGAGGTGGACATAATTTATTGCCTCAAGCTGCTGTCAGCGCTAACTTTTGAACCCATTCAATATCTGAAGACAATAAGCATTTAATTGCAACCACAGAGAATTCTGATTTTGGCTTTGTCAGCGTTCTTAATTCTTCTAGCTTGGATTGAATCTGCCCCTTTTTTGATGCAGATGGATTTTTGTTATATTCCTTCATTAAATGCTGAAGTTCATTAAGCTTGGATTCACATGTATCCCATAAATCCTTTCTTGCTTCCTTCAAAGGCTCATAATTCAAGTCTAAATTCTCAATTGTATACTTGGCTCTTTCGTAATCCCAGTCATTTTCGTCCACTGATGAGGGCTTGATAGTTCCAGTTTTATCAAAAGTGAGTTTGAGTGTGTCGTCTTCATCTGTTGGATCAAGAAAGCAAACTATTTCATCTTCACATAAATCCGTATGGCAGCTTGCTTTATTTCTCTTGACATGAAATTTTGCTCCTTTTTTCGTATTGCCAACACTTCCACAGATTCGATAATTTGTCCAATCAAATGCAAGCCACCAATAACCGCCTTGGTCTTTTCCATTTAAATCTAAAGCTTCACTCTTTGGTCTGAAATGGTCAACGTGGTAATGAGAATAAACCTCTCTAGCTTCTGAATACCAACATTTACCATCAGATAATTGCATAAAATATTTTTTAAGAGCTTTATTTCTCCAAACCTCACTATTGCTCTCAATAATTTCCCTGCGCTTTGCAGAATCGGTTTCAGAGATGAGAGCTTGGGTTAAGTTTTCAGCTTTAGTTAGCCATTTTCTTAATCTACTAGGAGGAGGATTTTCTTTTAGAGGGATATGCCTCACTGTTCTGCCTCCATAATTTCGTTAAGGAGAGATAGTGCAAGCTCATTCTGTTCTTTCAAATCTTCTAGTGTGAGAGTAGGTTTCTGAAATCTTTCTTGTCGATGCCAAGCAGTTACAAACTTTTGGTAAAGAGGATCTCTAAATGTTCTTGTAAACCCTAATCCCTCTAATGTCTGGAGAGCCTCATCTAATTCTTTCCTCTCTTCACTGCTTAATCCTCCTTGCTGTTGCTTAGCAGTTAATCTATGCTTATGATCCAAGGCTCTTTGTGTTTCTTCATCTAAAGTTGTAGGGAGACCAAACAACTCACTAGTTAAAATGCCAGCTACACCTAAACCCTTTGGATCGGTTTCAGGTTCAAATACGATTGTTCGTCCAGTGTCCTCATCTTTTCTGAAAATCCTTACTTGTTCTTTGGTCATACTTCCAATGACTAAAGGATCATGAGTATTCAGAATTATTTGTGTTGTTTCATGCTTTTGAACGACCTCCTGTAATAACTTTAAGTATTGCCATTTCCATAAAGGATTAAGATGAGTATCTGGTTCATCTAGCAAAATTAGTGACTCTTCATCCTTAGTGAATTTCAACAAGCCTAAAACTGTAAGTAATTGCTGTTCCCCTTCACTCAAGTCCCTAAAAGTCAATTCACCTCGGATATTTCGCTTTTTGACTTTTACCTTAATTTCCTGAATCAAATTTGAAATATAGGTGCTTTCTAGTGCTTTAAAGAATTCAGTATTACTTGTATAGAACTTAGCAATTTCTTTAAGCTTGTTTTTATCACTAACATAAAGATAGAGTCTTGGTTGATCTATTTGTTTTCTAAAGTCCAGAGAATATTTGTCAATATAATAAATAGGTGCTGTTGAATAATTCCAAACCTTATCTAAAAAATCTTTAACCAAACCAGTAGCGCCCCAAAATCTTGGGTCATCATTACCTTTCCATTCAGGGTCTTTTAAAACAAATAGAATACTTTCTAAATCGTCAATATCAAGATACTTCCTTAAAAACTGGCTTGATTCGTCATCCTCGAAAGAGAAAAAAGCTAAAAGGACAAAGTAGCTATGAATCAGACGAACGTAAAAGAGTTTACGCAGATCTTCAATTTCTGCGGCATCAACACTAGGCTTGATAATTTTGTCATAGAATTTCTTCTGATGATCATTAAAATGTTCTTCCAATCTGTTGCTGACACCGGAATAATAGGTGAATACATATTTGGGCAAATACTCATTCTTTCTGGCATAGAAATCTTTTATCGTGATTTTATTGTCATCTATGTAGAAACTACGTTTAGTATCGAACTCTATTTTTACTTTGTGACCCCGACAAACATATTCAATTTTGTATGAAAAGCTTGGCATTCCCTCAAGATCTAGATATTTAAATATTAAAACCAACGCTTCAATTAGGTTTGATTTGCCTGTAGCGTTCTGACCAAGAAGCACAGTTTCCATAAAACCTTCTGCCAGATCGATCTCAAACTCGATGAGATTCTTGAAATTTTCTATATAAACTTTATCAATTCCCATTTCTTAGTCTTAAATAGGATTTTTTTTCTTCTCTCAATTCTTCTACTTCTTCAATAATCCCATTGTTTATCTGCTTTTTAAGTTCCGCATAAAAGCCCTCTATATCTTCTTGGTGTTTAGAGCGTCGCCACACATCCTGTGCTGTTGCCAAACCATTCAGCTCTTGTAATACTTCAATAATTGACAAATCTTTCTTCATAGCAACTTGTTTTCTTGGTTTAGGTACAGGAACTTGATGTTCTTCTTGATGCCTTCTAGCCTCTCTGATTCTTTCAAGTAACACTGCTGCATTTTCATCTCCTGAACCTTGTGGTACTAGTTGCCCAGAAAAAGCCTTTTTGAGTATACTTTGCTTCAAAATTTCAGATGATAGAAGATTCTTTTCTATAAGATTCTCTACCTCAGTTATTAAGGCCGTCCTTCTGTCAACTTCTTCAATAATTTTTTGGATTTCGATAGGGCTACATAGAGGAACAGGAAGATTATGAATAATTTCTTGGTTAAGGTTCTGCATCGTAGTTCCAACACTTTGGTTTGACAAATAATTCTTTAACCTTTGCGAACCTAATAAATAGCAATAGAAAATTGGATTGATGCCGGATAATAGTCTGATAAAAAGACTTCCTGAACCACACAAGAAACCTCTTTCTTTGTCGGTTATAACTGCACATCGACCCATTTCGCCTCTTCGTCCCATGACAATGTCTCCAGGATACATAATGTAATTGGAGAGTTCGTTTACCTTTTTTTCGGTAACTGTCAAACTCCAATCTGGCTCAATTTTCTGATTTCTAATATGAACTGGATTTACGATTGGTACTTGGTTACTAACATAGTCAGATCTATGTAACAAAGAACCGAATGGTCCAATTTGAATCCTTTCAGATAAGACGGAGAATTTAATCCAACACCATGTCTCTGGTAAATCCGGTAAATTCAATAATTCTTCTTCAGTTAAGGAAGAAATATTCAAGGGCGTTTGAGGCTTACCAGGCTTTTTACCCTCCTTGCCATTTTCTTCCCAAATTTTAGTCGATTCTTCCCACTCATTTAGCTGCTGTTGATAGAGGCTTTCACGCTCCTGTTGGATACGCTCTAGCAGTTGATTAGCCGTTTCTAATTGGTCAGCATAAGCTTCGCGCCACTGCTTAGTAAGTTTGCCTTCAAAAGCATATTTCAACACCGACTGACGATATACCTTGAGTTGCTCCTGAGCAGTTTTTAGGTATTCAACACCTTTATCAAGCTCAGAAAAAAGTTCCTCAATTTTTGCAACAATACGGTTTTGTTCATTAAGTGGAGCAATTGGTATAGATTGGTTTCTAATATCGCTATCCCTCACAGCAGGATAGCTTACACCTCGTTGAAAAGCCTCTAATCCTTGCAAAAAGGTACTGCTTAACGTATAAAAGAACAAATAAACATTGTTTATAAACCTTGATGCCCTTAAAACTGAGAAACCTGTTGATGCAACTTGGTTATCAAATTTTTTTGGGATTAGTGCAATGTTCTTTAAGTATGTTCTGACAGTTGAAAAAAGAGTATCTCCATATTTAACAAGTTGTCTTGCCCTTGATGGAGCATCAGAGCCTTGATAAGTTTTAACCTGATCAATTCGGTTAGTTTGATTATCTATGCCTGATATATCTATATAAATAAAGGGTTTGTCTGGCTCACTCTCAGGATTAATCTTCTCTACTGGTATTGTCACATCAGCTATTCGTGCAATAGCCCAAGATGCTGGGAGTTCGTTCTCTTCTGAGCTACTCATCATTAGAAAATCTGTTTTACCTTTGTTTGAGTCCCATCACCTCATCTAGATCTCTTGAAGTTAAAAGTAGCTTAAACCTCGTCCATTTTGAAAGCTGGAGTTTTGTCACGCATGGGACTATCCTAAGTTTTAGGAGTGGTGATTGAGGTTTGTACAAGAATGTTGAAAATTGACTTTCTTCGTTGGGGTGAAAGTGCAGAAGTATTGAGAGAAAAGGCGCTAAGAGCAACGCATCCCCGTAGTCGTGAGCGGTTTATGGCACTTTACGAGATTAGTGGTGGCAAAAGTGCAACTCAAGTGGGACGGGAAACAGGGCGTAACGCACAAACAATAATGGAATGGGTGCATCGTTACAATGAAGTCGGTCCACAGACACTAGTTTACCAACGTAGCGGTGGGCATCCCCCCCTTTATCTATAGAGATAGAACAAGCATTAGATCAGCAGATCAAGGATGCCTTGAAATTAGCAGCAACTCCGCCCCAACAGCGTCAAGAGCAACCTAAACCCCGTTGGACCTTAAAGCGTTTAGTCTCATGGATCAAAGCCCAATTCAATATTAATTGCTGTCGCGACACCGTTGGCAAGACCCTCAAGCGACTAGGATTGTCTTGGAAAAAAGCCCGTAAACTACTCAAATCGGCAAATTCCAAAAAGCGTGCTGAATTTCTCTTAACCCTCAAGAGTTTACTCGATGATGCCCTTCAACACGGACAGATGCTGATTTACATCGATGAAGCTCATATTCATCTTGATACTGATGAAGGCTATGGTTGGTCG
>NZ_JACJSI010000299.1 GCF_014698065.1 Nostoc flagelliforme FACHB-838 | reverse complement strand
GGTTGCTGGGATATGCTTTACTCATGTCACTCTCTCGGTACTGTTTATTATCTATTCACAGCTTATACTGAGAGAGCTTTTTTACACCTTTTCCGACTTTTCAAACATCCTCTTAGATATCAGTGTAGTGTGAGAATCAAACTCCGAGCAATATTCTCGGAACATTACCGAGTCGAAATTTCAAAGAACTGCAACATCAAGTGATCGCTACCCCAATCTGGATTGCCTTGGTTATAGCCAGCTTCTCGATCTCTGGTTTTCCCGATCACTAGTAAAGTGGTATTAGCCTTCCTAATGTGACTTAAGTTTATTAAGAAAGATGCGCTCACTTGGTAGGCAACACTAGCACTTCGTGGATCGCTGTAGCTGCATTTCCACCTATTTTGGTTCCACCACCAAACACAAAAATTCGGTTGCCAACGGCTGATGCTCCCAATCCATGTCGTGGAGTTGGTAAAGGCGGCAATGCTTCCCAGCCATTGGTTTTCGGGTCGTACACCCAACTTTCGGCAAAAACTTTCTGCTCTGGAACCCACTGTTCGCCGCCAAAAACGTAAAGCTTACCGTTGAGCGAGGTCGCAGCCAGACCACCTCTGGCTTGAGGCATCGGCTCGCGCGTCTGCCAACGATCAAGCTTTGGATCGTAAACCTCAAGATTTGGCACGTTGACTTGGCGCGTAGTGCCATCAGTATTTTTGAAAAACTTGCGACCACCAACTACGTAAATCTTTCCATCAATTACAGCCGACGCTGCGCTGTTTCGCGGTGTCGGTGCATTGGCACGGGCCGACCAGCGCTTGGTTGTCGGATCAAATACTTCGTTTCGCACGCTGTCGATGTGGTCATTGAAAAGCCGAGCATCCTCGGTAGCTCGAACGCGCCCGCCAATCAGGTAGATTTTACCATCGACCACAGCGGATATGCCCTCTGCGCGAGCTACTTGCAGGTCAGTGCCCTTAGTCCAGGTATTAGAGGCAGGATTGTATATAAACATCGTCGGCTGTGCGCGCCAGTCCGGAAACCCACCTGTAAAACCGCCAACACCGTAGATCAAACCCTTCACTGCCGACAGCGTGATGTGATGGCGTGCTTCAGGTAGTGGTCTCAATACTGTCCACGCATCCTTGACAGGATCGTAAAACTCGAAATGATCTGAAAACTCAGTGTTTGGGCTGAGTAAACCGCCGACTACGTAAATTTTTCCGTTCAAAACTTCTGGATAAAGCTCTTGCCGAGCTACCGTCGGCGGTGCAGCTTTAGTCCAATACGATAGCTGGCTTTGCGTTTGACTTAGTACGGGCGAACATAGCGCAATGACCGAAAAGATTGGGATCGACACAGAAAGCAGATATCTCGGCGGCATAATACATAATCCATTACTCGAATGTCTTTAAGCTGGGATCTTGCACCAAAAATATTTCACCATCTCAACCGATTGGACGTGGATTTGGCAGGCGAACCAACCCGTTGAACGTCTTGCCAGGATACCAGGGCGTTTGGAGAAGGTTGTCAAAACCGGGAAGGCTTTCCATGTGTTTCACCATCCGGGCACGCATTGAATTATCGGGTAGCGATCCTCTTAATGCCCCCATATTTTCAACAACGTGATCTGGGTTTGTGGTTGCGGGAATCGCGCAGGTTAGAGCAGGGTGAGAAATCACATACTTGAGAAAAAACTGTGCCCAGTTCTCGCAGCCAATCTCGCTAGCAAAATCAGGTAGTGGTTGCCCCTTCACCAATTCAAAAAGACGGGCTTTCTCAAAGGGCATATTGGCTAGGACTGCTGTTCCTTGCGCCGCGGCCGCTCTTAGAATTCTGTCTTCGACTTCACGCTGACGAATTGAGTAGCGAAGTTGAACAAAGTCCAGATCGCCGTTTTCGATCCACCTTTCAAGCGCAGCGAAATATAACGGATCGTGATGGGTAACGCCCACGTAGCGAATTTTACCTTCTTTTTTCCATGCCTTTAGCAGGGGCAAAATCGCATCTACATTCACCAAGCTATGAACCTGCATCACATCAATGCGATCGCGCGACAATCGCTTGAGTGATTGTTCCAACTGACGCTGTGCCTGACTGCGATCGCCCAGATACTCGCCAGTTGCCCAGGTTTTGTTAGTAATAAACAGATCATTGGTCAAGCCGAGTGTTCTGGCAAATTCACCCACGTTCACTTCCGACATACCGTAGAGCAGTGAGGTATCAACCAGCCGCCCGCCTGCATCCCAAAAGCGGCGCATCACTTGCCCAAGACTCGCGCGTGGCTGATTAGACAAAGCATCAAAGGTCATAAATGTTCCCAGACCGATTGCAGGCAGTTTCTCCTTTGTGCGCGGGATTTCTTTGGTGATGATCTGCAATGGTTGGTTTGGAGCATGTTGCGACGGTTGGTTTTGGGTCTGATTCTGTGCCTGTGCCATCTTGGAAAGAGTAGGTGTTAAGGCAGCAGCGGCGGCACCAAATCCTAATAACCCAAGTGCAGACCGACGGGAAACAATTCGCCTAGTTACTGGACGAGAATAATTGTTATCGGGTATTTCATTACTTTCCGAATTGCCATTAGTCATTACCCTATTACCCTTTACTTTTGTATTCAGATGTGTTCATGCTGTGAGCTTCCCGTGCTAACCCTTCAAGAGTGATAAGTTCTGCGTCGTCATACATAATTGCTAGCGACAAACAGGAATTAATTCGCTGTCCGTAGATTAATACAGTGCAAGCAGCGTATTGAAGAAATGGCAGAATAATAAGGTTTAGAAATTATTCTCTGCTGAAAGTAACAAAAGAGGGATCAGACTGGGCTGGTTGTAGAATCTTCATCTTTTTGTAGTTATCCTAGTGGTTATAGGTCATTAGTTTCCGAAAACTGTGGATCGAGTCATAGGTGCCATTAAAAAAGCGCTTGTGCGTGATATCACTACTTAATTTGTAGTTAGATATGCTCATAATATGAGCCATAAATAGGGTTTTCAATACCTAAACCTCGCCTTTAATTGCCTAATCCTCCAACCAAGATTTTATGAATTGATGAAGTTGCGCTATGCTGATTGAGACAATCCTCAAATGAGTTGAAGAACTAGCATGGCGATTGAGATCGTTAACCACCGCGCACTCGACAATGAGTGTGAAAAATTGGCAGCATTACTCACTCGGCACACCAATGGTCAGGGGAATGGTTCTCATCCAACCGCGATCAACAAGCTGGAATTTAGACGAGAATCTTTTGCCTCCACACCACTACACCATGTCTGCGAACCTCTCTTGGTCATTATCGTTCAAGGCGAAAAAACAGTATTGTTAGGGGAAGAAACCTATCCTTATGGTGTGGCTCAATATTTGGTGATCTCAGTCGATCTGCCACTGAGCGCGTTTGTTGTCGAGGCGACTCCAAAACAGCCTTATTTAGCCTTCAAACTGAAATTAGACTTACGCCAACTGTGTGATATTCTCGCAGAGACTAAGGCGATCACTAGTAACAAAGAAAACTCTGTCAAAGGCTTATTCGTCAGCAATGCTGATGCACCATTGCTCGATTGCGCGCTCAGACTAACCCGGCTCTTGGATACGCCACAGGATATCCCGATCCTAGCACCGATGATTGTCCGCGAAATCTACTATCGACTTCTGATGGGTGAACAAGGCGAAGCAGTTCGCCAAATTGCCACATCGGGCAGCACGATGCAACGCATTGCTGAAGCGATCAAACTCATTAAGGCTAATTTTACAAAACTGATGCGGGTTGAGGATCTCGCTCGGCACGCCAGTATGTCTGCTTCCTCTTTCCATTACCACTTCAAAGCAGTCACCTCAATGAGTCCGTTGCAATATCAAAAGCAGTTAAGACTATTAGAAGCGCGTCGCCTGATGCTTACTGAAGATTCCGATGCGTCCAGTGCTGCTTATCGGGTAGGGTATGAAAGTGCCTCACAGTTCAGCCGTGAATATTCCCGTCTGTTTGGTGCGCCTCCAATCGGAGATATTAAACGTTCGCGCATAGTTCGAGCAATGTGACGAATTACGTTAGCGAAGGAGGAGCGTCATTAGTAATTACGAATTGGAGCGTACCCCTTCGGGGAATGAAACAGGCTTAAAACACACAGGATGTACTTGAAATGCAGTCAAATTGGCATTTTTACACTAGATACCCAGGAGAACTACCATGTAATGCCTTGATGACCAACTACTGCAATCTAACCGCATATCATCGAGCAAGTAGACCTCATTTAGTTGTAGGGATAGCTATATTAAATGTCAATTAACTTGGCCAGTTGAGAGTAAACGATCAATATCCTTAATTGGCGGCGCGCCAAACATCCTAGCGTATTCGCGGCTGAACTGTGAGGGACTTTCGTAGCCCACCCGATCGGCAGCATTTGCCGCAGTAGATTTTTCGACCATCATCAGGCGACGCGCTTCTAATAGTCTCAATTGCTTTTGATATTGCAACGGACTCATGGAGGTCACTTGCTTAAAATGGTGATGAAACGAGGCAGGAGACATCTTCGCTTGCCTTGCCAGCTCCTCAATCCGCAGCGGTTCAGTAAAATCAGTCTTAATCCGTGTGAGCACCGCCGCGATGCGCTGCATATTGCTACCCGATGTCGCAATCTGACGAACAGCTTTACTTTGTTCGCTTATTAAAAGACGGTAATGAATCTCACGAATGATTATCGGTGCCAGAATTGGAATGTCTCGCGGTGTATCCAATAGCCGTGTCAGTCTGAGGGCGCAATCGACCAACGAAACCTCGGCAGTGCTGACGAAGAAACCTCTGACAGAAGTGTCTTTGTTATTCACCCGCATATTGGGTGCGGCGGCAATAATGTCACAAAGTTGGAGCGGATCGAGATTCAACTTAAATCCTAAATACGGTTGCGCTTCGCTTGCCTCAACAATAAATCCACTAATCGGCAAATCGACCGAAACAACCAGATATTGAGCCGCGCCATAATGATAGGTTTCCTCACCTAGCAAGGCTGCTTTTTTTCCCTGCACGACGATCGCCAGCATCGGTTCAACGACGCTATGTAGCAGGGTCGCAACAGAAGACTCCCGTGCAAAATCTAGTCGATCGATCTCCGTTGGATGAAGCCCATCGGCAAAGCAGATGGTATGGCGAGTTATGAGTGCCGCTAGTTCTCTACATTGATCGGCGATTGTTTCGATTGTCATAGCGCTTTTGCCTCATTCAATCATCGTCCTTTGGGCATTGTAGAACATTTTATTTCAGTCTCGAAATCTTGACTTGGAGGATTAGGCAATAAATATCGAGGTTTGTGTATTTAAAACTCTTGCCCTTAAACATACGATAAATACATCCCAACAGATAAATCAAAGGATAAGGCAATGACTAAAATCGCGTTGGTCACTGGGTCAAGCCGAGGGCTTGGCAAAAGCACTGCTTTGAATCTTGCTAAAAAAGAGGTCGATATTATTGTTACGTACCATAGCAACGAGGCAGAAGCCAAAAGTGTGGTAGCTGCCATTGAAGAGTTGGGTGCTAAAGCCATAGCACTGCAATTAGATACAGCAAATACCAAAACCTTCGATGGTTTTGTAGCTCAAGTTAAGCAGTCGCTACAAGCTAAATGGCAGACTGATCGTTTTGATTTCCTGGTTAATAATGCAGGCACTGGCATCAATGCCTCCATTGCTGAAACGACAGAGGAAGAGTTTGACCACTTGATGAATATTCATCTAAAAGGTGTTTTCTTCCTCACGCAAAAACTGCTCCCGCTCATAAATGATGGCGGACGAATCGTGAATCTTTCGTCTGGTTTGACGCGGATTATCTTCCCTGGCTATGCCGCTTATGCAAGTATGAAAGGCGCGATTGAGACCTTAACTCTCTACATGGCGAAGGAGTTGGGATCGAGACAGATTGGGGTAAATGTGGTGGCTCCTGGGGCGATCGAAACCGATTTTCGTGGCGGTGTAGTACGCAATAATCCAGAAATGAATAAACAGATTGCCTCCCAAACTGCTTTAGGTCGAGTTGGTCTTCCTGATGATATCGGAGGGGCTATCGCGTCTTTACTATCTGAAGACAACCAATGGGTAAATGCCCAGCGCATAGAAGTCTCTGGCGGCCAGTCTATCTAATTCCGATCAGTTTAAATGGAAAAAAACTATGAATTGGCAATTTTCAACTCTAATAATGACAGGAATGATTTTTGTGTCCTTTATCCATGCACAAGAAGCAGTCTCTCAACCTTCGGAAACTCAAATACGCAAAGAACGGGGCGAAAGAGTTTTAAATAGCTTAACAGGCGGGAATGGTTTACCACCTCATTTGGAACAACTGCAAAAGGATTTTCCCGAACTTGCCGATCTGACGCTCAAATATTCCTTAGGTGATGTCTGGGGTCGGGAGGTTCTAGACAATAAAACTCGCCAACTTGTCGCCCTTGCTGGGTTTGCTGCCCAAGGGACAATGCCACAATTCAAAGTTCATGCTCAATATGCTCTAAATTATGGTGTGACCCCACAAGAACTATTGGAAGTCATTTATATCACTACGGTGACATCTGGCTATCCCCGCGCCCTAATTGCGGCAGGAACCCTCAAAGAGCTATTTCAAGAAAACAAGATCGAATTTCCCATAACATCACAAAAATAGGAATTTTTAATGTTAAACATCAAAGATAAGGTCGTTCTGATTACGGGAGCCAGTAGCGGCATCGGTGAAGCTACCGCTCGGTTCTTAGCCGCCAAAGGAGCCAAGGTTGTCTTAGGTGCTCGCCGCATCGAAAATCTCCAGACGATCGCTGCTGAGATTCAAGCTGCTGGTGGAGTGGTTTGCTTTACCGCTCTGGATGTTACACAAAAGGAACAATTAATCGAGTTTCTCCAATTTGCACAAATACAATTCGGGCGCGTAGACGTTCTGGTCAATAATGCGGGCTTAATGCCGTTGTCTTTGATCGAACAGTTAAAGGTGGAAGAATGGGACAAAATGATCGACGTGAACCTCAAAGGGGTGTTGTATGGGATTGCGGCGGCGTTACCCATTTTTCAAGCTCAAAACTCTGGACATTTTGTCAACATTACATCAATAGCCGATCGATGGGTCGGCCCTACGGCCACAATTTACTGCGCCACCAAGCACGCCGTGCGAGTGATTTCGGAAGGACTTAGGCAAGAAGTCGGTAGCAACATCCGAGTGACCATCATCGCCCCAGGCGCAACTGAATCAGAACTGCCCAATACAATCTCTGACCCGGAAATGAA
>NZ_JACJSI010000298.1 GCF_014698065.1 Nostoc flagelliforme FACHB-838 | reverse complement strand
CTACCATCTGACGAAAACATCAAAGTGCAAGTTACTGGTCAGGTTCGTAATTTAGTAATTCCCAAAATTGAGCAAGAGTTTAATCTCAACATACAGGACGAATATTACAAAGACTACATCAATAAACCTGCAATTATTGCTCGATACCTTGTATTAGCGCCTCAACCTGGCCAAATAACACAACGTCCTGAACAATATTATCGCCGTCAAGTTACTGTTACGGGGGAAGTGGACAATATCCATAGTCCGGTTTTACTAACGCTAGATGAAAACCAATTGTTTGGTGGGCAAGATTTGCTAGTTTTATTAAAAGCACCGCCCAAAGTAGCAATAAATCAGGATCAGACAGTATCGATAATCGGTGAAGTTCGTCCTTTTGCGATTGCTGAAATTGAGAAAGAATACGATTTAACCTGGGATCTAAATGTAAAAAGAGAGTTAGAGTCTGAGTATAGCAACAGACCTGTTTTAGTTGCTGAAACTATATATCATCCTTCTTAGAATTCTCAGTTTGTTATGGCTGTCTTAAATGCTGTAATTTCTGTGAGGTTTTATGGATATCCTCAACAAAGCATTTCTCAACCTACGAACAATTAAACTTTGACGGTTTTTAGGGTCGCTCCTCTACCCACTGTCTGACGACAAGCTGCTTCGCATCCATGTATCACAACTTTAAAAAGTGCAATTAATTCTCAAAAAGCTTATAGAGGTGGCTGTTTAAACAATGCTGCTTATGAGACAAAAATTCAACCTTTAAGTTAGTTACTAATAAAACTAAACAATTTTTACAGGAGGAACAAAACATGGCTTTGTACAAACTTGACGAATACAATCCGAACTACAACGATGAAATTTTTGAGGGTAATGACATTAAAAATTTTGATGTTTATGCCGATGATAACAGGGTTGGCTCTGTCGCCAATATATTGGTTGATGAAAATGATGGCCGTTTTCGGTATTTCATCATTGATACAGGCTTTTGGATTTTTGGCAAAAAAGTATTGCTCCCGGTGGGTTTAGCTCGTCTGGACTATAATAGTAAACATCTCTTTGTTCCTAAACTGACCAAAGAGCAAGTAAAAAATCTACCTGAATTTAGCCAAGATTTAGCAATCGATAATGATTATGAAGAGAAAGTTAGAGGAGTTTACCGACCTTTAGTGCCATCAGTAATGCCAGCTATGTTAGGTACTCCTGCTCTTTATAATTACACGCTAGAGCCTTACTTTTATGAACTGAACGATCCCAACTTCAGAACCTATGAAGAAAACCTGAGAAATGGGAGAAATCCAAACAGAGCAAAAATTTGACCAGAAGATGTATCAAAAGTTTTAACTCTCTCTAAACCCTCAAAAGGGAAACTTTGATTATTGATTCCGGTTTCCCCTTTTTAAGGGGGGCTACGGGAAATCTAAAAGTGCCTAAAATCACAACGAAATAAGAGACAAACAAGGGGGTATTATTATTACAAATAATTTAGCTTAATCCAATTATAAAAACAGTTAATTTTGTTTAATTTTGGAGAGATATAAGTTCATGAATACTCAATTTATGCGTTCAATAATTTTAGCATTGGGCTTAATTTTCACATTGTTTTAGGGGATGTTACCCTTTGGTTTTGCACCTGCTAAGGCGCAAACAACCTCAATTACAGGTAGGCTTTCAAAATACTCTCCTATGAAAGCTCCTTTTTTTACGCCTGGATCTCGTGGACAGCCTGTCAGAGATGTACAAACTGTCCTGCAATCTTTAGGATTTTATAACGGAGCGATTGATGGTATTTATGGCCCTAGAACCGCTAGCGCAGTAGCGGCCTTTCAGCGATCACAAAGATTGGTTGGTGATGGTAGGGTAGGAGCGCTGACTTGGCAAGCTTTACGCACACCCGTGCGTCGTCGTTTCTAAGAATTTGAAAAGTCTAATTTATTACTAGCCCTGGCGACTAGAAGTTGTGGCTAATAATGTTAGTACAAATGAGCAAAAAATGAATAATAAAAGCCGCAATTCCTCAACAGATACCAGTAACAAACAGCAGCCACAAAACACTGTAAACATCTCAGATTTACCCCAAGGTTGGGATAGCTTGAAATGGCTAGTCCCTAGTTTTTTGTGGATGCTTTCAGCCGCCGGTTCTGGAGAGTTACTATTTACGCCAAGAATTGCCGCATTTTACGGTTGCACCCTATTATGGGCGCTACTTGCTGCTGTGGTTTTGAAATAGTTTATTAATGGTGAAGTTGGTCGTTTTCAGTTTGTACCGGCGCAACCATCCTAGAAGGTTTTAAACAACTTCCTGGCCCCAAAAACTGGACAATCTAGCTAATTTTGCTGCCGCAGATAGTGGTAGCAATTTCTACCGTTGCTGGACTTTCAGGAGCCGCTGCTACAGCGCTAATTTTGGTTGCTGGAGGTAGTGTGCAACTATGGACAATAATTATCATTGTTGTGATAGCTACGATCGTACTTTTGGGGCAATACAATGTACTGGGTGGTGAGTTGCTGCGTCCACAAGGACTTGTACCCAAAGAAAATCAAGTTGCGGAAACTCTGGGTAGCTTGCTCGGCGACCTTTGGGGACCATTTGGCTTTTGGTTTATGGTGGCGATCGTTTTTATTACCTTTTGTAGTACTGTACTTTCAGTAGAAGATGGTTTTGAACGAATGTTTGCCGATGATACGCAGATATTACTGCAAGGGTTTGGCGTGCGGGGACGCTGGACAAATGAAAAGTTTTGCAACGTGTCTATATTGGAATGGCACTAAGAAAAGCGAAAATCGTTGAGACAGCAGGGGTGCAGAGGAGCGGAGGAGCAGGGGAGAAAGAAGAAATTTTAGGCATTGCGTTCAGATATTTAGAAATTTCCCTCTGCACCCCTGCCCCTCTGCAATCCTTACGCTGCCTACCCTTCAGCTTAACTTAGTACCATTCGTCTATATTGTAGTGCTACTGGTAGCTTTGCCCGTTGCGGGTTACCTGTTTTTCGGTGAACCTGTCGGCTTATTACAAACCGCAGGCGGAATTGAAGCTGCTCACATCCCTATCGTCACTGGACTGGCTCTTTATTTAAATCATCGAATGTTGCCCAAGGAACTGCAACCATCAAAAATTATCTTTGCTGGAACAGCGATCACTGGCATATTTTTTGGTGTATTTGCGGTTATCTATCTTTTACAACTGCTGGGAGCCATTGGAACTGTTGGGGGTTCAAGTTGAAACAACAGCGTTGGGACTAGTTTCATGCAAAATTATTTAATTGCTCTGGCTTTGTCTGCTTTACTTGCAATTGGTAATTTTGCCGGGAGAAACTGCAACTATCCAGTTACTTTTATTGATTAGCGTTCTTCATTCTATTTGAAATTTTGATTATGACTGTTTCAACCAAACCCCTATCTAATCGCATCGCTGTAGTTTTCGACTTCGAGGATACTCTTGTACCCGATACTGTTGATGGTTTGTTATCAAGTTTGGAGATTGATGCGCTTGAGTTTTGCCAAAAACAAATTCGACCTTTAATTGATAAAGGTTGGGATAAAAACGGGTTGCAAACCTTGCACCTGTAGACTACAGCGAAAATTCTCAACTGATGCAGTCTCTCACACTGGCAGTAGTAAGTCTTTATAAACAGATTTCTCTACAACAACTAAGTGTTGGTGAGTAGAACTTTAAAGATAATTATCAAGATAGAAAAAAATTGAATCAAATTAGACAAGCCATGCTAATCAGGTCTATGACATATTTATCTACTAGGGAGGATGTAGAAAATTGCCGTAATCTGGATATTATTAACAGAATAAATTTTGGGGTAGGCTCAAAATATTTAGTCCTAACCGAACCTGAATAAATAAAAATATGGCACTAGGTGATCCACTTCCTGAAAACATTAAACAGCCAGTAAGACAAGCAGCTTCTTCTCTTTGCATTGAGCGATTAGCAAGATTAGGCTATGCTGCAAAAGGTTTAGTTTATTTTATCGTGGGTTTGCTAGCAGCACAGGCAGCATTTGGTTCTGGTGGCAAAACTACAGATACTAGTGGTGCGTTAGAGACGATTGTCACCCAGCCTTTCGGTAAATTTCTCCTCGCTATCGTCACCCTTGGGCTGATTGGGTATGCACTCTGGCGTTTTGTGCAAACTATTTTCCATCCCGAACATTCCGGTAAAAAAATGAATGCTAAACGAATTGCCAAGCGTCTGGGCTATGCTTTTAGTGCGATTGGTTACTTCAGTTTGGCTGTGACATCTATAAAAATAATTATTATGGGTTCAAGTAGTAGCGATAGCGATTCAGTCGAAGATTGGACGATATATTTTCTAAATCAACCTTTTGGACGATGGTTAGTAGTACTTTTGGGTTTGACAGTGATTGGTGTTGGAATTTCTTACCTTTATCAATCATATAAAGGCAAATTTTGCAACCGATTTAAACTTTATCAAATGAGTCAGACCGAGCAAATTTGGGCGATGCGTCTGGGTAGGTTTGGGATTGCTGCTCGTGGCATTGTTTTTGGTATCATCGGCATTTTTATGATAGTGGCAGCAATTCAATTGGATGGTACTCAAGCTAGGGGATTAGCTGGTGCATTAGCAGCTTTGGCAAAGCAGCCCTTTGGTCCCTGGATTTTAGGTGTAGTGGCTTTGGGTTTGATTGCTTACGGTATGTATTCCGTAATTGAAGTCGCTATCGACATATTACTAATTTATAAATTCGCTGATAAAAAAAACACACTTTTGATTCTACTTTTTATCAAAAATGCAAAATATTTGGTATAAGAATGCAATTTTTTACTCCTTAGATGTTGAAACATTCATGGACTCAGACGGCGATGATGTTGGCGATTTTCAAGGACTAACTAAGTGTCTAAATCATCTTTCTGGACTGGGAATTACCTGTTTATGGCTATTACCGTTTTATCAAGAAAGGCAGAGGGCAGGAGGCAGAAGGCTTTTATGGAATTCTGACTCAAGACTCTGCCCACCACCAAAGGGAGTAAGGGTATAAAACCCCACCGTCTATACGGTGCTTACAATTGGTTGGGGTCTGAATCCCCATTCAATTGTTCCTTCTGCCCTCTGCCTCCTGCCTTCTTCAACCTTATCCCAATCGAGATAACGGCTACGATGTCATGGGCTACTACAACCTTGATCCACGAGTCATCAACTAATGTAAATACAACTAAACTAACTCGGAATCAATCCTAATTATTTTTCTATTTTCTTGCGTATTAATATCATTATCATCTGCTTGCAAACACTCCTGCTCAGTTCGACTGGTTAAAGGTAAATTGAGTAAACTGGCAACCCACCCAGCCGTCAATCCCTGGAGCAAGACTGTCATCATTATTGTTAAAAATACTAAGGCTTTAATTGAATCACCGCCATTAATACCCTGTTTTGTAAGTGAAACTGCAAATAATGAAGCTAAAGAAGCGGCTACAATTCCACGCGGAGCAACCCAAGATAAAAATAACTGCTGTTGCCAGTTTAAATCTTGACTCCAGGTAGATATTAAAATGTTTATAGGACGTATTATCAGCATTAGCACTAAAACTGCCAGAACACTACCCCAACCCAAAGCGAAAATACTTGCAATTGATAAGTCTGCTGCTAATAGAATGAACAAAACCGAATTGGCTAAAATGCTCAACTGTTCATTAAACCCACGCAGTAAAAGCTCCGAAGGGAGGTTACTAGCTCTTAAAACTATCCCCATAACCACAGCAACCACTAGACCAGACTCACCACGTAGCGCCTGTGCCAAACTAAATAAACCCCAGACGCTAGCTAAAACAACTAGATTTTTTAACTCTCGGGATAAGAATTGATCCTGTTTGAGAAGTTGGGATAGCAACCAGCCTCCGCCTATACCAATAATTATGCCTAGACCCAAACGCAAAACTAGACCCTTAATTAAGATGAGAGGCTCCACATTTCCACTCAACACAAAATGAAGCACGATCACAGCCAAAATTGCACCAATTGGATCGATAAAAACCCCCTCTCCTTCTAAAAGTGTTGAGACTTCTTTTTGTACACTAATTTGTTTGAGGAGCGGATTAATAACTGTTGGGCCTGTCACAACGACTAAAGAGGCATAAAGAAAAGCAATTGACCAAGAAAATTCACTTAGCCAGTGTGCAGCTATTGCAGCCCCCGTTAAGGTAATTAGTACTCCCAAAGTGACAAGATTGCGAAGGCTAGTAGAAACTTCTTTTAACTCTCCTAACTGTAGATTTAAACCACCCTCGAATAAAATCACCGCTACTAACAGCGAAACCAGAACTTCTAAACCAACACCCAATAATGATGGATCTAAAAAATCAAAACCATCTCGCCCCAGAAGAATCCCGAACAGAAGTAGCAAGACAATACTAGGAATGTGAAAATAACCAGCTAAAACTTGAGCAGCAATACCAGCTACAACCGTTACACTTATCAAAATAGTAATAGGCAAAGATTCTTCCATAAAAAAATTAAGTTGTGCTGTACAACCTCCTATAATTAAAATCAAAAACCATCAGCAGAAATGAGTAACTTGTGTTTTGAAATACCACAAAACACGAGAAAATATTTATGCAGTATAGCAAGAAATCTTGTAGCCAAATTATTTTTTTGATGGATAGCTTCAGCAGACAATTGAGCTTATTTTGGGCTACATGACATACGCACTTAGAAATCATGGTATCGATATTGCTATAGTTTCTTATCGTCCTCTAGAAGGATATAAGCTGTGAATAGCAATGTCAGGTAAAGAAACTGGAAGCAATAGCAAACTTTTTAACAGGATAATGGTTAATACCGATCGCTACTAATCCATGTTGCTAGTCAGGGTTAGCGCGTCTCAAACTCTATTGACAGTGGGATTCTAGGAGAGTGTTGAGTTTGGGAGAGCCGCAGCCAACACAGAAAGCATATACTGATCATTCATAGTGGCTCGTCGTGACTTTTGGCGAATACTGCGACGGAAAGATGATTCTCGTTCTAAGGCGTTAAGAGCAATGCGACGTAGTAAAGCAAAATTCTGTGGACTGTGCAGAGAACGAATTCGACATTCATCTTCATTAAAAGTGACATCTAATGTCCAATGAACAGAATTTTCAATACCCCAGTGCTGTCGAATTGCACTACCAATCTTGTGAGCATCGCAGGCGAGACTAGTAATATAAAATTGCACCTCATGGGTAGTCTGATTCCAATGCTGAATCGAACGCACTACCATAACTACTGTTGTCAAACTAGTCCACAAATCTTGTTCATGAAGTGCAGGAAGTTTTGACACTGGCACGGTGTAAACCTG
>NZ_JACJSI010000297.1 GCF_014698065.1 Nostoc flagelliforme FACHB-838 | reverse complement strand
AAATTGCTACGGTATGCTTTAGTCATTTGCTCACAAGGTGCTGGTTTCTACAAATCTCAGCATAAGCTTTGTGAGCTTTCTTACAACATTACCCTACTTTTAAAACATCCTCTAAACCCAAAACTCTTAACTTCTCTATATCCCAAGATGATGCTGTTAAGAAATGATGTAATCCTTAATACTTATCTAATCCAACAATCTTTACTATTTCTGGGAGGCTTTTCGTTTTAAATCAGAAATACATCCTATATTCCTATATGTAGATACTTAAATGCTTCAAAAAGCCTAATATCTGAAAACAGCTTTTTATACAACAGACAATATTCGTCTACAAAGTTGATGGTTTGTACGGGTGAGCAAGGCTCTACCATACTCTGTATCTCTATGTTATTCTTTGTATATTATTATACTATTTATGAGGTGACACAACAGAGCTAATAACCCCTCATTCCCTAACGTATCTTTCAAAAAGATTGTTCCAGTAGCCTGAAGCACGCCTACTGTTCTCTACATTCAACCAGCAACTAAGGCCGCGTTAACTCTTTTTAAATTTTAGCTATTCAGTATGTTCCAGGAAGTAGAAGACGAAAGCTTACTAAAAAAGATCCCTCTCCCCATTCAGGAAATCCCAGAGGATAAAGAATTAACAGAGACGGTAATTCTTCCCACAAATCTGCCTATTAAACTTTCCAAACCGCAAATTCGCACAAGTCTTAGGGCATTAACTCTCGAGAGTCTCTTCGCTGCGGTTTTTTACAGTATCATCGGTTCAGCGTTGCTCAGTAATTTCTTGCTAGAGCTGGGCGCCGGGCCAGTAGAAATTGGTCTGCTCGCCTCTATTCCTCAGCTGGTGAATCTGCTCCAACCGCTGGGAGCTTATTTGGTAGAACGAAGTACCAGCTTCAACTGGTATTGCATGAGCATTTTCATCCCGGCGCGGCTACTGTGGATAATTCTCGTGCCAGCGATTTGGTTGGTCAGCTCATCTAACCATATCACTAAGCACCAAGTGGTGCTGTTGACATTGGGAATTATGTTAGTGGCTAATATCATTGAAGCTTTCGCCCGTGCTCCCTGGATGACCTGGACGGCTGTGTTAGTACCTGGGCGGTTGCGGGGGCGGTATTTTGGCTTTCGCAATAGTGTTCTCAGTTTGATGAATCTCATCGGTGTCCCGTTGCTGGGTCTAGCAGTATCGATCTGGCCTAGTGGAACACTCCAAGGCTACGGTGCAATCTTGGTTCTAGGAATTGTGCTTGGGCTGCTTAGTCAGGGCTGTCAGTTCTGGATGACAGATGTGAACCCGCAGCTTTTAAAAGTTGTGGGGTCAGATATACCCCAACCATACCGCAGCGGGATACATCTTCGCTTCCTCAATGATGCCAATTTTTTGAAGTTACTGCTTTACCTTGCCATCTGGTGCTTTGCCGTTAACGTCAGCGCTCCCTTCTTTAACCTCTATATGCTAGATGACCTAGATATAGATGTCAGCCTAGTAACAATTTATAACGGTTTAGGAGCTGGTGCCAATATGCTGCTGCTGGTTTTCTGGGGTAAACTGTCTGACCGGATTGGGAATCGTCCCATCATGTTATTAGTAGGAATCTTGGTGGCGGTAACGCCTCTATTATGGTTAGTAGCTGGCAATGATTCAATTTCCCTTTGGATATGGTTACCCTTTTTACACGTGCTGGGATCTGGGACGTGGGCGGCCATAGACCTGTGTACTAACAATCTGATGATGGGAGTGGCACCGGTAACGAATCAGTCCACTTACTTCGCGATCGCCGGAGCGGTAGCTGGTGTCACTGGAGCAATGGGAATCATATCTGGTAGCTTTCTCGCGACTCTGCCTGGTGCCGGTGGCTTACTGGGACTGTTTGTTCTTTCAGCCGTCCTACGGACGGCTGCTCTCTTGCCCTTGGTTTTTGTTCAGGAGCAAGGCTCTGTATCTCTGGGTCAGCTTTGGCGAGTCCTATTCTCAGTCAAGCAGCAAAGAGTACCGATTTAACAATATTGAACGTCAACCACTTGGGACTTTGTTTATTGCTGTAGTTTTCATAATGAATCAGAAGACGGATTTACTGTCACAAGTGCTTGATCCAGAAAAACTCCTTGCATTGGTCGCCACCCATCTTAACGTTGAGCCAGTAAAACTTCAGCTTGTGCCGATGACTACAGGTAAACATAATTCTTCATTCTGGGTAGTTGCTCCCAAGAACCGCTTTGTATTGCGGTTAGCTCCAAAAGGATTGATATCGTTTGATTGTGGCCACCAAAGTAAGAAATTAAGTCCTAGAGTTTCTTACTTTGGGATTTTTTAAAACATTTTACGGCATTGAGTTAAGCGTAAGCCTAAAAGAATAATATATTTAAAGTATAAGACCTTTATGGTATTAGTTAACCAGAGGCGATTGCCCCTACATAATTATTGAAAAGTAAGACGATATATTTAAATGTATAGAGATATTAAAGTATTAGACCTTTATGGTATACACTGATTAACGCTTTAGTCTTTTTAAAATGATTGTAATCAGTGTATTCAACTTTAAAGGTGGTACAGGTAAAAGCTCTACCGCCCTAAACTTAGGGGCGTTTTTAGCATCTCCCAAACGCCAAACTCTGCTGATTGATTTAGATGGGCAGCGTACTCTCTCGTTCGGACTAGGCATGGATGGACTTGAACCGACAACCCTAGACTGGCTAACTAGTAAAGAAACACTCACACCCACAGAAACCCAAGTAAAACACCTTTGTCTGATTCCAGGTGATATAGGTATGTTTCGCCTGACATCGGAGGATAACTTGTTTGTTCCAGCACTGTCACGACTTTCTGGGTTTGATGTAGTCTTAATGGACTGTCCCCCTGGACTGTCGGTAGCATCAGTGCAAGCCATCCTTAGCAGTTCGCGCATTCTTATTCCCACAATGAACGAACCTGCTTCCCTAAAAGGACTTTCGGAAGCTGTAGAACTAATTCGAGGGGAAAAGGCAGATATTCCCATTGATGTTGTCAGAACTCGATATAAGCCCCGGTTAGTTCTGACTAAAGAGGCTGACGATTTGCTAATTGAGGCAGCAGTGGAGTTAGGTTATCGACTATTGCACACAACTATCCCTGATAACATAGCTGTTGCTGAATCCATCGCAGCGCAACAACCAGTTAGCACTTACGCCCCCAAGTCCAGTGGTGCTAGAGCTTACCAATCTTTGGCTAAAGAATACATCAAACATTGGGGGACGAAATGACAAAAAAGAAAATGTCTGGTATGAAATTAAGCCAGTTTTCTGGAATTAAGAGCCAATCAGAGCCAGAGATTACCTCTCCTGCCGCCGAAGTAGAATCAACTTCCCCAGTACTTGAGAAAATGCCTATAACATCACCAGCCCCAAAGTCAGCATTAGAAGCGCCTACTGCATCACCAACTTCTCAAGCAGTAGTTAAGGAAAAGCCCGTGACGATCAATATTAAAATTACTCGCACACAGCATAACTGGTTAACGGATACAGCCCGAACAGTGCGGGACAACAACACAGAAGCAGTTCCCCCTGGTGAGCGGGTTTACCCTCAGCACCTAATCGGAGTTGCCATAGAACTATTGCTTTCTTGTGAGGTTGACTGGAGCCAAATCAAGAATACTGAAGACCTCAAACAATTACTAAACCTATAATTTCATTAAGGTCTAATTACTCTAAGATATAAAGGTCTAATACTATAAAAGTATAATATATACTTGCGTAAAGGCAGAAAAAGAGTTATAAATACTCCCGTTTTGTACGATGAACCTAAAAAGAAAAGAGGAGTTATGCTGACTGACACTGCGTGACATTCCGTGCAAGAATTGGCAACAAGAGACAGTATCAGTGCTAGTGAGTATATAGAAATCTTGATTAGGAAACAGTGCATCACACAGGCTTAAAAGCCTTCAAATAGCTTTCATCCCCTGCCTGAAGTACGAAAAACGCAACTGCGTTGCTGTTTCTCAGGGGTTTTTAGCATTTTCCTTATAAACTATGAATTGGAGTTTTCCTTTATGAGCGTCATAATTCCCGATGACATCCTCCGAGCATCAAACATGACTGAGGATGAACTGAAATTAGAAATAGCTATCTTGCTTTACCAGCAAGGTAAAATTAGCAGTGGCAAAGTCCGAGCCTGGACAGGAATCACAGTACTTGAATTCCAGCATGAACTGGCTAAACGCGGTTTACACATCAACTATGATGTAGAAGATTTCCAATCCGATGTGCGGACACTGCAATCAATGGGCTTGTTGTGATTATAGTTAGCGACACATCACCGATCACAAACTTGGCAGCGATTGGTCAGTTAGATTTACTGCGTCAGTTGTATAGTCGCGTTATCATTCCCCAAGCCGTTTATAACGAGATGGTAGGTGTAAATAAAGTTGTCCCTGGGGCAGTAGAAGTACAACAGCTATCTTGGATTCAGGGGATAACTGTTGTTAATTCTCAAGAAGTTATAGAAATTCAGGAAAAACAGGACAATATTGACTTAGGAGAAGCCGAAGCAATTATTTTATCTTTAGAACTGAAAGCTGACTTGCTATTAATGGATGAACGCCGAGGACGAGCAGTCGCTACAAGTTATGGACTAAATGTAACGGGTCTGTTGGGAGTCTTGCTACAAGCCAAAAAACAAGGGCTAATTCCAGCTATTAAACCATTGATTGATCAGTTAATTGCTACTGCTGACTTTCGGGTTAGCCAAAAGTTGTATGCAATTCTCTTGCAATCTGCTGATGAAGGTTAAGACTTTAATAGAACAAACGCCTTAAATTCTGTGGCTCGAACAATTTTCAACAGAGTAAAACGAAAACAACCAGACACTGCGTTGAAAAAAGTACGAGTAGGTAATATTAGCCTACTTACCATAGACAGCAGCAGTTTTTGGGTGTTGGCTATTTGAACCGCAGGCATCGCTTTGGGGGCAGAGTCTGTCAGTATTCTTGTGCGACCAAAATTGATATCAATTTCGATATCAAAGCAGCAATTTTACAGACTACCACAGTGCTAATAATACTTAGTGACTTACGCAACAAGTGGCTCTTGCTATATCTTGTGTAAACACGCTTGGCAAGAACATTGTATGTAATAATATTCGTTATTGGAAACGCGCATTAATTCGGCATTCTTCTTGGCTATAACCCAATTCTAACAGTGACCAAACATCTTGATTCATCAAAGGATCATTAATCCACTGTTTCCCTAACTCAGAGAGTGTGATTCGCTCCTGTAATGCTTGCGGTGCAAATGCTTCTGCCATTAATTTTCTTCTTATCTTAAGTATTGGTCTAGGGTCATTTCATCGAGAACATGACTGTAAATGTCTTTCGTTGTGGCAATTGAACGATGTCCTAAAAGCTGTTGTACATATTGGTCAAGATAATTGTCTTGCAGCATTCTAGTAGCGAAGGTATGGCGAAATAAGTGCGGATGTGCTTTAATTCCTGTTCGTTTGTGGAGTTGGTCAAATAATTTATTTAAGCGAACTAAGGACATCGCTTGCCCTACCCATTTACTTGATAAATTGACGAATAACATCCCGCCTCACAAAGTTTCGGCTTGAGGCGGATATTCTTCTAGTAAGTAGGCATGAAAGGTCTCTTGAATAGCTGAACGATGGTAAATAATGGGGATTTCTCGTTCTCTTCCTTTAGCCATTGCGCGATTAGGATTGTCTTCTCTGCGTACAATCCGAATGCGTCCGCTGAAATCTAAGTCCTTGACATCTTCCAAATGTAATCCTAACAGTTCTCCACGCCGCACTCCTGTTGAGCGCAGCAGCATGATAATTAACCTGTCTCGATAAGTTGTACAGGCGTTGGCTAAGGTTGCGACTTCTTCATCTAGTAGACAACCACTGAAGAGTTTCGGTTCTTTTATTTTGATGCGTTTGCGTTTATTAGGATTGCTTTTAGCAATTCCTCTAAGAAAGCCTCCTCGTTTTCCCCAACCATGCGCTAGTAGAGTGAAATGTTTTTCTTCAATCCTGCCTTCAATTGTGTGATAGGTATAAAATTCTTGGATGGCGGTGACTGCTTGATTGACAGTGCGAGGACTTCTTTTGGCAACAATTTCTCTCACATTTTCACCAGATTCTTCAACTTCACCACCTAGCAAGTACCAATTCACAAAGTCTGCTAATTCATTTAACCCAACGTCATACCAGTTGAGAGATTTGGATTCTAACCAGCGCCAAAAGTCTACCAGTCGATAAGCGTATGTACTTACTGTATTCGGTGCTAATTGTCGCTTTCTACAGTAGTTCAAAAATCTTTGGATTGGCTCTATGGGTAAGCAGGTTTTAGGGTCGAAGACACAGCTAAATCGTAACTCTGTGTGAGGGGATATCGCCCATTCTACCTTGGTCATTTTCTACGTTGTGGAAATTAATTTGTTTCTACCCTAACGTAAAAATTAGGGCTGTTGTTGTTGTTCTTTCCACGTTGTAGAATTGGTTGTTGTTGTCTATATAAACAGGTTGCCACCTCAGTTTTCATACCCGACGCAGGGGGAATGTATCGCCAGGACAATTGTCTTTATTTTGAGCCAGCTTCTTATTGACGGTTGGTTCGCTGATTTAAAAAGCTAGAAGAGGAATTAATGCACTGTAAAGCTTATGGAGCTTAATTAGATAGGATTCTGGTAAGCACTTATCCAGGTACAAGGTAAGGGAAAGTGTAAAGTGACTGCGGTATTCCCATCAGAGTTAAAATTTGTTGTTGAAGTTCACCGAGTTGAGTCATTTCGTAGCTGCCGTCTCAATGAAAATACATTGTTATACCATTGAAAGCATTCAACAACTTTTCGTAATCGACCACGGGGCGATCGCAAATTACAAGAAAGTAAAACCCATTGACATCAAAGAGTTAGAGTTCAAAAGAAGCAGACAGCAGACTAATTCAATTTGGGAAATCAAACTGTATAAATTCGTGGGTTTTAAGCAGCATAATTGAGCAGCAACTTTACTCGGCAGGAACTTGTGGAAGTAAAGAAGGAGTTGGTTGACCCTGGCGTTTAGCACTAATGGCTTGAGTCAAAAATTCCAAGACATTTCGACGCTGAGACTTGAGAGTAGTCACAACAGTTAACATCCTTTGCACAAAATGGCTACCAGCCTGGGTTTGAGAACCAAAACTGGTACGTCTCCAGATTACGGCAGGACGAATTGCTCTTTCAGCAGCATTATTGGTTGGTTCAACTCCATCAAGGATCACAAATAACCATAAAGCAGGTTCAAGCTTCAGTATTTGACGGCAAGTGCGAACAGTTTTAGCCAGTGGAGTCTTTTCTTTGAAACCAATTTCATAGTCAGCAGCCTCT
>NZ_JACJSI010000296.1 GCF_014698065.1 Nostoc flagelliforme FACHB-838 | reverse complement strand
TTGCTTCCAATACACCAGCTTTTATTACAAATACAAGGCATTCGGAATCAGATTCAAATAATACTTATGTACTAGTAATTGGCGCTCGCATTGTGCCAGTTGCGTAAGTCCTGATTAAATCTATCTATTCTGAGATTATGCAAGGAAAGCGAACAGCTAGTACGTCAATGTTGCATGGTTTTCACCTTAGTATCCTAACGCGATACTTTAGTTTATTTCTATCTTAAAAAGGCTTCGCGCACAGAATCAGATTTCTATTTCTGCATCAGTCATTATTTATTGCCCTTACATTTTTATGAGGACAGCTTTGGCAGCAGAATTAGATAATTGCCAATCAAAAGAAATAAACAACAAACCTCTAACAACGAAAAGCCGCTTTTATTGGTGGATGTAGTCAGATATTTTTTCTACTAAACCTCGCAGAATTAGATCGAATAGTTTTCTAATTACTAACAGTTCTCAAAGAATCAAAGGTACAAACTTATGCAACTTTTAAGTACTTATAACAAGTCTTTATCTAAACCACAGCTAGCAGTGTTGTTAGACAAGTCTTTAAACCAAAATACAAAAACAACTCAAACTAAACTCTCTATGATCTGGGTAAGCGAATTTGACGGTGAACGTAATCGATTAATTGCAAGATGGATTAAAAGCTAGCAAATATCAGTCTATTATTCAAGAGATTGGATTAGCTTTTATCCTACAAGTAAGTTTCTCAATTGAAATTAATTAACGGAGTAATTCTGATGATTCATCACATTTGCATCGCTGCTCAAAACCCGCTTTACGTTGCAAATGTACTGGCAGAAATTTGTCACAGTAAGGTATTTAATTTTCCTAATCCCGGAAGCTACGCCGTGTTTGCGTTTGATGAATATGGCACTGGAATTGAAGTGTTTCCTTTCGGATCTGTGTGTGTTCCAGCTTCCGACACAGAACCGAGCAAAGTTATCCAAACTTCCAGTTCACCTGATTTTGTAGCAACTCACGCCGCGATTTCTGTTCCTGCTAGCCAACAGCAGATTGAGCAAATTGGTAGGCGTGAGGGTTGGCAAGTTGCGCTTTGCGTTCGCGGAGCGTCTCCAACGGAGAATCGCGGGCCGTTCAAAGTGATTGAGTTTTGGGTGGAGAACTGGCTAATGTTCGAGTTTTTGACCCCTGAACTTGCAACTGGGTATTTGCAGTCCATCCGACCTCAGATTGTGGAACAAGTGCTTGGTCAGCCAATCCAAATGACGCAAGTTTAAAGCAGGTGTATAAGCTGTGCGATCACTAAAAACGTTATTATTCTACAAATTTTGCAATTAACAAGGAAAATCTTATGGCTGAATACGATTATATTGTGATTGGTGCAGGCTCGGCGGGCTGTGTCGTCGCTAATCGCCTCACAGAAGACGGTAAAACAACCGTACTATTACTAGAAGCAGGCAATCCACCTACTTTACCAGAGCATCAAGTTCCTCTAGACTGGACAAAACTCTGGGGTACTGGGGTAGACTGGGCATACTTTACGGAAGAAGAACCGTACATTAATAACCGCAAAATCTATTGTCCGCGCGGGAAGTCCCTTGGTGGAACTAGTTCAATCAACGCCATGATTTATATTCGAGGCAGTCGGCATGATTATGATCGCTGGCAAGAATTAGGCAATCCCGGTTGGAGTTACCAAAATGTGTTGCCATATTTCAAGAAATCTGAAAACCAGCAGCATGGCGCATCCGAATTTCATGGAGCAGATGGATTGCTGAGTGTCACAGATCCCTTAGCACCTGAAGCAACATCATATCGATTTATAGAAGCAGCAGTTACACTTGGTTATGAGCTTAATCCTGATTTTAATGGCGTACAACAGGAGGGAGCCGGACTTTACCAGTTGACGATTAAAGATGGTAAACGGCACAGTACAGCAGCAGCGTTTTTAGTACCAATTTTGGATCGTCCTAATTTAACAGTTACCACTGGTGCATTAGTTACTCGTTTACTGTTTGAGGGAACGCGCACTATTGGAGTGGAATATCTGCACGAAGGAACGATACACCAAACCTTTGTAAATCAGGAAGTAATTCTTTCTGCTGGGGCGTTTGATTCGCCCAAACTGCTGATGCTCTCTGGAATTGGCAATGCAGAACATTTGCGATCGCTAGGTATTCCTGTAGTTGTTGATTTGCCAGGTGTCGGTCAAAACCTCCAAGATCATCTTAATGTCGCCGTTGCACACCAAGCAACTCAGGATGTGCAACCTGCCCCAACTAGTAATATTGCCGAAGCTGGATTGTTCCTGCATACTGAAGGTCGTTTAGATGTTGCACCAGATTTGCAGTTTTTCTCTGGCCCTGTTTTGTGGACGCATCCTGCATACGCCCGCGAAGGCCCTGGATTTGCAGCTACAGCCTGTGTGACTAATCCCGAAAGTCGTGGTCATCTCACCCTGCGTTCTGCTTTACCCCATGACCCAGTTGTAATACGGATGAATTATCTCCAAAGTGAATCCGATTTGCAAAAGCTGGTTGCAGGAATCAAAATTATCCGTCAATTGTTCCACTCAACTGCATTTGATGACTTCCGAGGTGAGGAAACTGCTCCCAGTATTGATGTAACTAGTGATGAAGCCCTTGAAGCTTACATCCGAGAAACGTGTGATGCTGTATGGCACCCAGTCGGCACTTGCAAAATGGGAACAGATGCCGATTCAGTAGTAGATCCTGAACTGCGGGTATATGGAGTTGAAGGGTTGCGTGTCGTGGATGCTTCAATTATGCCAACCATCACCACGGGAAATACCAACGCACCCACAATTATGATTGGCGAAAAGGCAGCCGATTTGATTAAAGCTGCTGGTCAGGTTTCAAAGCAAGCAGCTTTAACAAGTGCATAGAAGGGCATTGAAGAGGTCGCAGTCTTCTCTACGAGGCGTTCCGCGAAGGGGGTTTATGTAGATTGACCATAGTAGGCAATAACTAGCTTTAATGGGGCGATCGCTTCTTTGTCAAAATGGAATGATACTATGTAGTTGCATCAGACTTAACAGCCGCTTGCTCTGCACCAGTTTTTATCCGAGTGTTAGTGCCTTGGCGGATGCGTAGGCGTAGCCCGCCGCAGGCATCGCTCTTACGCACACCACCAGCCTTGACATATTCGGTGCTGTCTTTTCCGTATCTGCCTGCAATTGACATCAGCATATTTTCACACAGCACGCTCAAGCTTTTTTCTAGCTGTTCAATAGACCTCTTGCAAAATTACTTTTATGTTATAGTCAAGGGCTTGCATTTTGGAATTGCTAAATTTAACTCATAGTTATAAATTGCTGCTAGTAAGTTACAACGCAGACCATAACGACGACGGCGATTACGATGTGAATTCGACGGGTTATATACTGTCCGTTTAGTTAGCCATAAACAATAACCTCTCCCTGGTTTTACTACGCAAAACCGTCTCTCTCCGACTCGGAGAGAGACAGACTTGAACTTTGGTTCAAGGCAGGGAGAGGTTCGTCGAACTCACGTTAAACATAATTAATTACACAATGTCATTGCGAATGCTTCTCTTCGAGAGGCTTCGTCAACGCTCGCAATGACTGTAATTAATTTTGCGTGGTTACTTAAATTGTCTTGTTGTACAAAAGATTTCGGGTGCCCTGCCCCTACAAAGATTCTAGGATAAAATACACCAACAAATTGTTAGGACTTACGCACTGAAGCCTGAAACTTATATCTCCCGTAGCCCACGCCAGTCGCACGCCACTTGCTACCCTGCGGGAAATCCGCCTTAGTAAATTTCCAAAATTGGAAAACTAGTTTCCTAACTTAACGATGCGTTTCTAATTAAATCTATCTATTCTCAGAATATGGAACGAAAGCGAACAGCTAATCCAAATAACCACATCTTTATTCACAATCCACGAGGCGAAATATGAAACTTAACTATCGCGGTCTCAGCTACGAATTAGATTCCTCAAAAATTGTCGGCAGAACAATAGAAAAACCTTTTCAATCAACGCTTAGTGTTGGAGCAGCTTATGATCTGATTTATCGTGGGGTTATTTATCGTGTTGGTCCTAATGCCAAGTCTGCGGAAGCTCCTTTACCACCAACAACTTATAAATTGAGCTATCGAGAAATTAACTACTTGGTGAATAGAAATGCACAGGGAGAAGTTACCCTAATTAATCAATCGACAAATTCATTACAAGTTGATACACAGTCACCACTGACAACATTACCCTTGTAAGACTCCTGAACTTGCAACTCAATATTTGCAATTTATCCAGCCTCAGATTGTGGAACAAATACTTGGTCAGCCAATCCAAATGACTCAAGTTTAAAGCAGAGATGACAACAGTATTTTTCTAGAAATTTTGCAATTAATTAAGAAGCTCATGACTGAATATGATTATATTGTGATTGGTGCTGGCTCGGCAGGCTGTGTCGTCGCCAACCGCCTCACAGAAGATAGTGAAACAACCGTTTTGTTACTCGAAGCTGGTGGCCCTGATACCAAACCTGAGATTCAGGTTCCTGCGAACTGGCCCAAACTATGGGGTACTGAAGTAGACTGGGCGTATTCTTCTGAGGAAGAACCACACCTGAATGGGCGCAAACTCTATTCTCCGCGCGGTAAAGTTCTGGGTGGCACCAGTTCTATCAATGGTATGGTCTATATGCGAGGCAACCGCCGCGATTTTAACCACTGGCAAGAGTTAGGCAATCCAGGTTGGAGTTATGAAGATGTATTGCCGTACTTCAAAAAATCTGAGAACCAGCAGCGAGGAGCATCTGAATTCCACGGGGTCGATGGCCCACTATTTGTCAGCGATCCAGTGGCTCCAAATGTAGTTTCACAACGCTTAATTGATGCCGCTATTGAAAAGGGCTACGGACATAATCCTGATTTCAACGGCGCACATCAAGAAGGCGCAGGACTTGCCCAAGTACATATTAAAGATAGCAAGCGGCAAAGTACGGCAACTGCATTTTTGCTGCCCATTCTCGATCGCCCCAATTTGACAACCACAACTCATGCGATCGCCACTCGTTTACTATTTGAGGGGACACGCACAGTTGGAGTGGAGTATTTGCACAACGGAACGCTGCACCAAGTTCGCGTAAATCAAGAAGTTATTCTTTCTGCTGGCGCGTTCGATTCACCAAAATTGCTGATGCTTTCTGGGATTGGTCCAGCTGAACATCTGCAAGCATTCGATATTTCTGTAGTCGTTGATTTACCAGGTGTAGGTCAAAATCTCCAAGATCACCCTCAAGTTCATGTGGCTTACCAAGCTACTCAAGATTTGGAAGTTGCCCCAACCAGTAACATTGCCGAAGCTGCTTTATTTGTATATACCAAAAGTCGCCTAGATACTGTGCCTTCTTTACAAACTCACTTCGGGCCAGTCATCTTCGTACAGCCTGAGTATGCCCGTTCTGGGCCAGGATTCACCTTTGCACCATCTATTACCCATCCCCTAAGTAGAGGTAGTGTTAGTCTGCGTTCTTCTTCCCCGCTAGACCCACCCGTTATCCGCATGAACTTTCTCGAAAGTGAGGAAGATATGCAAGTCTTGGTAGAAGGAATTAAAATTGCGCGTCAGTTGGCTCATTCAAGCGCATTTGATGAGTTTCGGGGCGAGGAAGTTACTCCAGGTGCTGATGCAACTAGCGACGAAGCAATCCGAGATTATATCCGCAAAGGGTGTGATACCGATTATCACGTTGTTGGCACTTGCAAAATGGGCGTTGACTCTGAATCAGTGGTAGATCCTGAATTACGGGTACATGGAGTTGAAGGCTTACGTGTCGTAGATGCATCAATTATGCCAGTTATCACTACGGGAAACACCAACGCGCCCACAATCATGATTGGCGAAAAGGCAGCCGATTTGATTAAAGCTAGCGATCGCATTTCAAAGCAAGCAGCTTTAACAAATGCATAAACGCTTCCTCGGCTTGTGTCAGACATTGCAGAGAGGCGATCGCCTGAAATATTTTTATTAATGTTAAATGGATGCCGAAACTAGGAAGTCAACCTCTTGGCTTGTACACCCATCTAGTCAAAAGATTCCAAAATTGGAAAACCAATTTCCAGCTTTGACGTTGTGTGTATAAACTAATTTATTTATTATTAACAGTGTCAAAGCAATCAATACTTAGGAAACATTGAATTTCTCCGAAGCTTTGACCCAAATTGTTTTTTTACCTTTGACTCTCACTACTTATTGTTTTCTTAACCTGTAAGAAATAACAACACAGTAATATACAAGCGAACAACCTCGCGTAAGTTTTACCTCTATTAGGAGATTAATCAATGAAATTAAAACAATTAGCAGCAATTGCAGGGGCTACTTTGGTAACTTTTACGACTTTTAGCAGTAAGGGTCTAGCTGCTACCATAATCAATCCTCAATTAGATTCGTATATTCCCAAGCCATCTGATATTGTGGTTGGAACTTGTAGCCAAGTAGGTGTTTGTTTCCCCGGTCAAGAGATCCCCTCTAGTACTAGTGTATTCCCCTTTGTATCTAGAAATGATTCAAACTTCGATGTAACTAGTATCTTTCTTACAATTGACCCGAGTGAAGATGCAGTTTGGGGCAATGGAGTTTCTAACATATACAACAATATTCAGATATCTCCAGACGCTAAAAAAATAACCTTTAATCAAGGAGTAATTCCTGTAGGAGAGTATCTTTTTGCGGACGCACTAACAACTCCTGCTGGTACTGCTGTCAAATTTTCTATAGCTATTGATGGTACTTCCATTCCTGAACCTGATTCAGTTTTGGGGACATTAGTATTTGGTTCTATTGGTGCCAGTTCATATTTCAGGCGTTATCTCAAACGTAAAGCACAACAATCAGGAATTTAATTAATCATCAATATCCAGCCCTAATAGGGGTATAAGTATGATTCAGAACAGAAAATCAGGATAAGCAGGATTACATAAACACTACAAATGTTTTTAGATGTTGAAACTCTTGTTTTATCGTTAAGTAGTGACTAGGCTCACTTTTCAAATCGCCAAGTAACTACTCAATAAAATCCTTATACGATAAAACTTTTAAGCTTAACCTGGTTTTCTGTTTCAATAATTTTCATACCTCAATCCCCCAGTGATCGCAGTTTGACGAATGTATTCTGCCTGAATACTTCAAATGATTTGTACGTAATCGTTCATGGGGGTAATTTATTGCTGAAATCGAGCAAAATATAATGATTGAAGAAGCTACAGCGACTAAACACACAAGCTCATCGATGAAAATTAAGACTAAATCATCTCGGAAGACACATAATGTATAGGAAGCATTTATTACTTAATCAGTAGTAGGAACTTTGGGGAGTAAGGATGGAGTTGGTTGACTAGAGCG
>NZ_JACJSI010000295.1 GCF_014698065.1 Nostoc flagelliforme FACHB-838 | reverse complement strand
CGCTCTAGTCAACCAACTCCATCCTTACTCCCCAAAGTTCCTACTACTGATTAAGTAATAAATGCTTCCTATACATTATGTGTCTTCCGAGATGATTTAGTCTTAATTTTCATCGATGAGCTTGTGTGTTTAGTCGCTGTAGCTTCTTCAATCATTATATTTTGCTCGATTTCAGCAATAAATTACCCCCATGAACGATTACATTTATCATCAATAGCGAGAAAAGTCTTCCCAAAGCTTCCTTGCCCTAAAGGTTTCATGATACGGTAGCGATCATTGAGTAAGTTATCTGACTGATTAAATCCAGAATCACTAATTGCTGCTGAAGGCTGTAGGTCTTTTTGTTTCTCTGGAAAACCACTGCACATACAACGTATTACTCCTTAAATTGTAGGATTTAAACTAATTTGCTCAAAGTTACCTTAATCTCAATTAAGTTAGAAAACCCGTTGGGATTTTCAAATGGATGTGCTGAGTTGATAGCGAAAAAGCCGCCGCCGTTTTCTCCTAGCTGCTTGATGATTTCAAAATGAGCTACAGGATCACGAGCGATCGCCTGACTAATATTAGGATCTTCTAAAGTAGGAATTACAACTGGACCGGCTAAGGTTTCGGGAACGCCAGCCGCCATCAGGGCAATACCACCCACAATACAAATAGGTAGCAAAACTCTTGTAATTGAGCGAATCACATCTACATAAAAGTTGCCCAACGGTCTACCAGTCAAACCTCGAATAAAGGCAATTCCCACCGTTAAACCAGTCGCCGCCGAGGTGAACATATGATAACCCAAACCCCACATTTGACTGACATAGCTGACGTAGGTTTCACCAGAATAGTGCTGTTGGTTAGTGTTGGTAATAAACGATATGGTTGTATGTAATGCTGTATCCCAATTTGACGCACCTATTTTGGTAGGGTTAAAGGGCAACCATCCTTGGCTCATGAGGATGAAGAAAATCAGCAACGCCATAACTATGTTGCTGTACAAGATGGCTCTTGCATATTGCCAACCTGTCATACCTTCTTTAGTGGCAACATCTACTAAAGAGTAAAGCACTTGTTCCACTGGGTTCAAAATTGGGTCGAGAAAAGTGCGTTGTTCTTGGTAGACACGCGCCATATATCGCCCAAAAAAAGGAGTTATTGCTACGACAATTAGTAGCGTTAATGCTATTTGCAGCAATCCTTGTAGCATAAGTTATACCAATTGATTATTCGTAATTAAAAAATGCCTAAAGCTATTGAAAATAAAGTTATTGGAATATTGAGTATCAATGAGGATCAGATATCAATCATAACATTTCAATTTCATCAAATACTCTGCTTTGAACATAGGAGTTAATCTAATTTTATGAGTTGTCGTACATAAACATAGAATTTGCCTACAATTCTTTGGATCAATTTGTTTAAACAATATCATTGATTTCAGAATGAAACCAAGACATAGAAGATATAAAAACAGGCTTATTTTTTATTCATAAGGCGTTTATTTTTTCTATATTTCACGTTTAGGTAAAATATATCAAACGTTTAGTATGTTTATTTTTTTTTGTAAACGCTAGTTTTGCAAAAAAAGGTTTTATGTTGTATTTATGAAGATTTATTTTAACTCACTTAAAATAAATAACGTCCTAATTATAGTTTTACCTTAAATTTAAGGTGCACCGGATATACTTAATCTCTAAACAAAATATATTTTTTATCTAAACGGTATCTCGGCTGTTAAGAATTAAATGAATTTTATTAAGATGAATATCAGAGTTTAATTATTTATCATGGAATTAACAGCCTCCATGACCAAAATATATCCTCAATGCTTCTACTTCCCACAAAACTTCTGACTAAAAACTCACGATTGAGTAGATTGGTAGTCATGTTAGCGCTGTTTGTAACTGTCGTGCTGATGGAGTTTATTACACCTACAGAGTATGTGTTTGGCTACTTTTATACGGGGCCGATATTATTAACGAACTCATGGTTCGGGGTGGGTGCGACCTTTATAGCGACAACGAGCGCTGTTTTCTTAACGATTGTAAATCTTTTCTTGCCAGGGGGTGAAGTTATTAAAACATCCATAGTTGCCAGTCGCGCGATCGCTGCAATAGCTTTGATTGTAACTGGTGTATTAAGCGAGCGCCTGCGTCGTTCCCAAGAAGCGATCGCCGTTACCTGTGCCAAACTGGAATCTCAACAAGAATTAGTCAAACTTCGAGAAGATTTTGCTTCTACACTCACTCATGATTTAAAAACCCCACTCTTGGGAGCAATTGAAACTATCAAAGCGTTTCAACAAGAAAAGTTTGGACCCGTTTTACCAACCCAACAACAAGTGTTGAACACAATGGCACGCAGCCACAGGACTTCTCTCCAAATTGTGGAAACTTTGTTAGATGTCTATCGTAATGATACTGAAGGCTTAAAGCTAGACTTAGCACCTGTAGATTTAACTAACTTAGCAGAAGAAGCGGCTAGTAGTTTGATTGCATTAGCTGCCAATCGTCGTGTTCATCTCTCGATCAGTTATGGTGATTCCGATTGGCGACATGCATTGTGGGTTAATGGTGATGCACTGCAACTGGAAAGAGTTTTTAACAATCTTTTAGTGAATGCCATTAATCATTCGCCTCGCGGTGCAAGGGTAAAAATATTTTTAGAACCGCAAGCCTCTTATCAGGTGGTGAAGATTCTAGATACAGGTGCGGGTATTCAACCAGAACAGTTCCCTCATTTATTTGAGCGATTTTATCAAGGACATAGCAATCGCCAAGCTAAGGGTTCGGGATTGGGGCTTTACCTATCTCGCCAAATTATTGAAGCCCACGGAGGTATAATTAGGGCAGAGAATAGAGTACCCACTGGTGCTATGTTTGCTTTCAAATTGCCCATTTATCCATTTCCATCTCTAACTGCGTGAAATGTTCTCTATCCCAATTAAAATTCTGCTTGTTGAGGACGATGAACTTTTCCGCTTGGGTTTACGTGTGCGATTGCAACAAGAACCAGAGTTAGAGATTGTCGCCGAGGCTGAAGATGGTGAAACAGCTATCGAGCTACTTAAGCAAATTCCTCTGGATGTAGTGCTTTTGGATGTAGGTTTGCCAGGAATTGGGGGAATCGAAGCTTGTAAACAAATTAAACAGCAAAATCCTCTACTGCCAGTTTTAGTTTTCACCTCCCATTCGCAAAAACCTCTAATTACACGTTTGATTGAAGCAGGCGCACAAGGCTACTGTCTCAAAGGAATTGCTCCGGAAAAATTAGTTTTAGCATTACGTTCTGTAGCCAGTGGTGCTTCCTGGTGGGATGCAACTGCAACACAAGAAATTCGTTCTTCATTGAGCTACAAGACACCTCAACTTGAGCCAGAAAACATAACAAAGCCTGACAATCCACTCACTGGACGTGAGCAAGAAATTCTCTCACTCTTAGCCGCAGGAAAAACTAATCAAGAAATCGCTCATGAACTGTGTATTGCATCTGGAACAGTACGAGTTCATATTCATGCAATCCTACAGAAATTAAAAGTAAGCGATCGCACTCAAGCTGTGCTTATTGCTTTACAAAAACAGTTAATCAAAAGTCAGTAGACTGAAAACCTTCACGGCGTTGCTGATTGAAAGTATGAATTAGTCTTAGGCAAAGACGCAAAGGCGCAAAAAATCGTTGTTTAGTTATATCAAAAATGTCAATTCATACTCTAATTCAGCAACGCCACCTTCACAATTGCCCTGGGTAGCGAGTGCTAATAGCTCGAGACGCAACAATCTTCACATTGGGTAGGGACGAAGCTTATCTGCTTCCAGGCATTCAGAGTACAAACCTTACGGAGGACAAAAAGAGCTAGGACGCAGATATGATAAGCCTCATAGCCCTCTCAAAGTTCTGGTAGTACTTACACATATTAGGATTTATCTCAATAATTCAGCGACTAATTCATAGGAATTTTCCATGAAATTGACCCAATTGTGGCCATTTTGACCAATATAAAAACTACTATGTCGTCGAACAATATTTCTTTAGAGATGATTTACCGCAGTCTATATCATTTTTATATTACTCATCAAAAAGGTAAGGCAACTGATCCTATCAAGTATTTTGCTGCACCAGAAAATTAATCGCATTTATTCTCATTCATTCTCACAGAGCATGTCCCATTTAAAAAAATAAACTCTATTTGAAAAATTTCAGTATATTGAAAGAGGGGGGACAATGGACTTATTAAAAAACTAATAACTTGGTGATAATTTTATCTGAATTTATCAGTTAAAATCGATTTGTTATGGACAAATTTCAGATATAGTGAACAGTCAACAGTGAACAGTTATCAGAAATTTGCGCGCCTTTCACTGTTCACATTCTGGGTGCAAGCCCCCAAATTGATTTGTGAAAAAAAGGAAAATCATTCATTATTAAAATCCTTTGAATTCATTCATGGGGATTAACTGGTAACTGATGATTGATAACTGTTAAAACTGCCTTGCGACCTTAATTTGTAACCAATGATTTAGAGCAGAACTTTCAAACTTAGACACAATAATTTCAGACTATAAACATTATAAGATGTTCAAATATTAAGCGTAAAAGTAATGAAGCTGGCCTGTTAATCCAAATTTTAAGATAAAAGTTAGTTTTTTCTCAAATCTTGTCTGAGTAATATTCCTAAATGACACATGGCAGTAAAATACAGCTTTGTTACTTCTACCTTTATATTTGGACTGTTTACTAGTTTATCTATCGAATTTATATCTTTAAATATAGGCTGTTTAGGTAAAAATAAACATATGTTTATTTTTTGTATAACGTTTAATTTTTCTCAAAATATATCTAGATAGGCATATTTTTTACATAAAATGATGCACAATAACATTAGAGTTAAATAAAAATTCTTTTGTGTTGAACAACCAAAGTCTAATTGAACCGAGTCTATTTGGTGTTTTAATCCAACTAAATAGTATTTACTGTGGTATTAATCTAAACGAAATTCAGTTACCCGAGAAATGTAGTTTTTTAGGGATATTAAGGGAAGATAAAGTCATCTCAGCACAAGAAAATCCTGAAATTTATTCTGGAGACTACATCTTAGCAATTGCGATACATTCAATGATGGTTACAGCTTTAAAAGTCACTCTTAAGAGAATTCATTCTGTTTATTATTCTCTCAATACTTGTTTATTAGAATCTCGACGAATATCTAGTAAAGTTTCTTGATTTTAGTTAAAGAAACTCTTTTAAATAATTGTAGTTTTGCACGCTCTTTAGGTATGGATAGTTACTTTTTCTCATATCATACACCTACTCCTAAGATGATTAAAGATTTAGGCTCTTCGATTACAGAACAAATCAAGGATGACATAAGTAACATCAACTCTCAAGACAATCTCATCTCTTTTACTGAAAATTTGTTTATAGGTGGACAAAGAATTGAAGTCAACCATACTATTCTCTCTGAATCGATTGTGGTTGTGGAAGCTCCATCTATATTACAAGGAGATTGGTTAGCAGCAGGAGTTTCTACACTTTTAGTTATTCAAATGAACGAACAACCTGGACCTTGGAGTACTACTATCTTCAAATATTGTGGGCTACTACAGATTCATAAGATTGAAGTTGTTACCTCACCCTGGAAGAGCAAAAGTATTGGTGTAGATAGAACTCAAATAGTACCAAAAGAAAAACAACAGTTAAGTCTTCTGATTCATTTTCAATGATTAGTCTGTTCCAAAAAATGGGATGGAAACCTATTAAACAGAATTTATGTCTTTGGCAAATAACTTTCATATGCAGTTCTCGGAAATACCACAAATTTATATATCCGCAGAAACAAGTGCAAATCAATCCACCTTGATTGAAGCTAAACTAATAACGGCAACACATAATGAGGCGAAAAAAAAGGATGAAGATATACCTACAACTATAGTAATTTTAGCTCCTATTTGCTTTATGACTGTTGCAACGATTTACTTGTTTGTTATCTCAAATGTTTTGAAGATTATAGAAAATAAAAATCGGGTATTAAACATTAATCGACTGAAGCAATATCCCTGTAGAAGCTGTAAATTCTTTGATGGCAATAATTATCTCAAGTGTGCAGTAAACCCCTTGGTTGTTTTTACCAAGCAAGCAATCAATTGCTCTGAATACCAGCCGCGATAGAATGTTTCATTATCATAAAAAACCTCACCCAAGGCTATCCGAGCCAATAATTGACAGTTAAAGCGTTAAAAGCGCAGCAATGGTGAGTCAGTTGGTTTTGATGCAGGTAAAAAGCTAAAAGAACGTAAGCGATTTATGACCGTCCATACCTTGGGATTAGTGTTAAGGGTTTTAGTAACAGCAGCTAATGTCGGTGAAAAAAAGGAGAAAAACAAGTTTTCAGGCGGGTTAAACAGTCCGATCAAAAGATATCTCGCTTGACGACTATCTGGGTTGATGGCGGCAATGATTACGAACCATTTATGCAATGGATGATGAATTTTTGCCGTTGGATTGTGCAGGTAGTTTTGCGCCCAGAACAAACCTTCATGTTTTGCTTTGCTCAAAAAACCTTGGGTTGTCGAGCGCACTTTTAGTTGGTTGATGTGATATAGACATCGATAAATTGACGACCACAACTGACACAAATGTGATTCTGCTTACCTCTTCGTTTACCGTTTTTCTGATATCCGCAGACTCATACCATTTCACGAAAAATCTGATACAGATGTAACCCCTGAAAGCTTTGCTGCATCTAAGTTTTTTAATTGCGTACAGCCCTTTGGGCATGAAAACAGCGACGCGCAAAGCGAGTCCGCGTTCGCTTTTAGCGTCTCGTAGAGAGCGTCATTGCGAATTGCGAATTGTGAATTGGTATCATAGTATGGACAATGCACAGTAGAACACCTCAATTCATCCCTATATTATGCAATGCCCAGAAAACTAATAACTCAAGACCAATGGCTATTAAACGCTTGATCTCGTCAATTCATTTAGATGTCTACATCTAAATAACTAACTTTATATCCTCTTTAGATTATCTAGAAAAATTTGTATATGACAATACTGATTATGTATTGTTTTTACTAAAGGTTGGGTCATTTCTGTATTAGCAGTATAAGAATCATATTTGATTCTGGAAAAATACAAGATAATAAGAAGGGAACATCTATAGATCAGTTTTATGGAGCAGAATTAGTGAATTATTTACGTAAAGTCTTTTCACTAGGCTTTTCAATCATCAGGGCAAACGCATCTAAATATAGTACACGTATACTAAGAAGCCAAGAAAGGTAGCGATCGCTTTGGAGATGGAGGTTGAGCAATGAGGCTTTGATGATAAAGTCATTCTAGAAGTAGAGGAAAGCCCCTAAAAAAGCGTGAAGCTCAAGCCGAAAATTACGATTGCTG
>NZ_JACJSI010000294.1 GCF_014698065.1 Nostoc flagelliforme FACHB-838 | reverse complement strand
GGCGAGCCGCTATGAATGATCAGTATATGCTTTCTGTGTTAGCCGCATCTCTCCCAAATTCAATCCTCTCCTAGAATCCCACTGTCAATAGGGTTTGAGACGCGCTAACCCTGAAGCTTATACAGCACTGGCTGACTGTACGCCCAAAACTAAAGCTACTGGAATCTTGAGAGAGTTTAGTGAATCATCAAAATCTGATTTACAAAATCTGCAATCTAAAGTCATTGATAACCAGAATTCGCTCGAAGAAATGCGCGGTCAGGTATCAGACCTTTTGGACGAAATTGACCATAAAAATCTTGAGATTAGCGACCTCAAGCTACAGGTTCTCGACCTTAAAAAACCATTGGTATGGACTAACGCTAACTCACGGGAACTCCAGATTGGGAATGCGATTGTGCAGTACTTTTGGCAAACTGGGCTATACCTGGATCGTGCTTATGCAGAAGGCGATATCTATGATGTGGATATCTGCTTCCAAATCGATCGCAATTCTCGCTTTATAAAAGAGTCTGAACTAAACGAACACTCCGAAGCCCTACAACAATGGTGTAGAACCATCAAGCCTATAACCTTCAAGTGGGATTCCGGTAAGGCTTTGATGGTGGCTAAAGTCGTTCTGAAAGAGCGCGAGAAAGTACCTACATCTATCGAAGAAATCAGACGGATGATTGAACCTGCTGCGAAGTTTGGTGATATCGTTCGGCGTTATCACGACCATACCCAGGACGGTAAACCTACTTTACGTGTGATGACTCGGACTGGTGGTGGTAAAGGCGTTGCGGTTAAGAATATTCTTCACAACTACGTCAACAATCTAGAAGGTTGGGAACTGTGGTTAAGTGACCCGCAGCATGGTAGTACTCAGGATTTCTGGAATGTGCCCAAGGTTGCCAAGTCGCCACAGCAGGCTAGCGATACTTTAGAAACGTTCGTATCAGAGTTTATGGATCGCAAAAATGGGCGATCGCTTCACCCCAATATTCCCGTAGTTGGGATTTTTGATGAATGTGACAAAACCTTTAGCAAGCCAGAAAAACAAGGTATTTCTCAAATCTGGACTGAAATCCGACACCGCGACATGAAACTGATTTTGATTGGCCAGTCTGGTGAGGTTGGTAAAAACGGTTGGACTTGGGACGAGATGAACAACTGCTCAATGCTTTTTATCGGTGAAGCCATAGGTACAGCAATCAAACACGCCGACGATATGGGTTGGTCTAGCGATATGCGAGATTCAATACCTACCATCTATAGGGTCGTGAGCGATTGGATGAGTGAAGCTAATCGTTCGATACCTGCCAAAAATAAATACAGGTTAGGTCTACTCATTAATGGGCTACGGTATACGTTCGTCGAAATCCCACCCGCTATCGATGGCAGTTTTGAAAATCAGAAGTCTTGGTTAGTAAATCAGCCTTGGGAGAGTACAATTACTCAGTCAGTGCCATTTACTAATAATCCAACGCCTACATTAAAGCAACCCGCTAAGGTAATTGTGAGTGCAGATATTGAATGCCCACACTGCCACTCACAAAGCTTTAGGCGACATAGTTCAGTCAAAGCTAAGAATCACTACCGTTATCAATGCAACGACTGTAAGAAAACCTTTACAGCCCTCGATAACAAGATTAGCTAACATTAATTGACAAAACATAGACTTGGCAGTGACATTTGGTTAGTGCCAATTTTTCTTGGCGTGGTCTTGGCGAGTGTTGGCAGAGTAGTCTGAAAGTACTGATTTAGCGTAGTTGGCAAGCAACCAAGTTTTACCCATAGGGGGCAGACTTGGTTTTGTTGGTTTTTAATCAATTTTTATTATGAGAAAATTTAATGGTTGAAAGCGCCTATCTTACGTGTGGCAATGTATTTATTAGCTAAAACCATAATTAATGATTAATTTTTAATAGAAATCGAATGCAAAGAACAACTATATGCTGTCTCAATCCCTAGTGTTTAGTGTTAGCAAATATAAAGCGTTTAATATTAAGAAATTTTTTAAAAGTTAAGGCACTAATTTTACAATTTAAAAGCAGATGTACTACATCTGCCATACAGGATACTCTATGGTAATCTCAAAAACTACGAGAAATCTGTATCGCATTTGTTAGCCACCTGCAATACATCTGACTATCAGGTGTAGTACAATAGATATATGAACACAAACAAGGCTACTACAATGAACCGACCGTGATTAAATTTTAAGATGGCTATCGATGCAGCTAATAGCGCTATTAAGGTAGCCAGCGAAGGATATGAGGATAAAATCGCAAGCTACATAGATTACAGATGCAGTCCATCTGATACGTTGGGTAGCGTTGTAATCAAAGGTGAGAAGGATGATGTTTTTTGTGTAGGTTATGGCGCTTCTAAATCGCCAACTGGTAAGGCAACGGTTAGCGATAAATCCACCAAGATAAACGAGATTGAAAAACTATATCTAGGTGCGCTGTCCTACTGCCATTCAAAGCTAGCTCCTCAGTCCACAACTATTAAAAATCACATTGTAATTAGTTCTCACGCTTGGCAATCTCATAAGGAAGTTATTAAAGGTAAGCTTGAACGGAGCATTGATGTTGTGTTGGCTGGGAAAGCGATCGCATTAACTACCGAAGTCTTAGCCGTCGTACCTGAAGGCTTTGGAGTTGTGGTCAGCCACGGAACTGAAAAGTTTGTAACTCTGGATTTTGGATCGGGAACGACCATACTCACGCCATACATCAATAAGAAGCCACAAGAATCACAAGTTACTGATTTAGGCGTAAATCAACTATATGTAATGATTCAATCGGCTATGAAGAGTCAGAATTATGGCTACACTGGCGACCTTCGTAAAATCCGTGAACAGATTGAAAACGGTAAGTTTGTCATCGACGGCTGCAACATTAAGGATGTCTATAATCAGTGCCTTAAGCAGTGGTGGAACGATGGGCTTAAAGAGTATGCCTACCAGGGCAAACGCATCTAAATTACTCTTGATCACAACGAAGGTTAAGAACCAACGAAAAAATCAGGATTTCGAGCTTGATTATTTTTTAAGCCCCAAAGCGATCGCCTAAAACTTTCGCAATAAGCAAAGCTTAATGACATTGATTTTAAATCTATTCTCAATAAAGTATGCTTATTGACATGATGCGGCCGCCCTGGTATGCCTACGAAGCTCAGAAATTAGCTAGCAATGGTTATACAGTCCTTTGTATTGGTGGTGGTGTTGCGTTACCTGGGTTTAGTAAAGTACTTGAAAGTAAAAAACTTACCACTTATCAAGGTAGTCCAGAAATGGCTTCAGTCAAAGGTATGTATCAACTCTGTGAAACACTAGCTACTAAAAAAGGAGTTTAATCAAATGCCAGATAAAAAACCTACTTGGGAGCAAGCCAGAATTAGACAACACGAAGCCAACATAATAAGGGCTGTTGCAAGTGAAAGAAATGAATCATTCATACAAGCGCTTTACCATGTCATTCAGTTCTATTGGGATTATAAAAACGGTTTACTGATTATTCCACAGCAGCAGCCTGTAGCCATACCAAAGCCAGCAAACCCTACTCCAAATCAATCTGAAGTAGTAGGTAATGTAGATGATTTAGATGTTTCTGATTTTGAATAAACCAAAAATAAATCACTCGATTGATACCACACAATCGAGCGATTTATTAATCCGAGAATATAATGAAGAGAGAATACCACAACAGTAAACCCATGATAACTGATTTTTCAAGATTTGAGCGATGGCTTAAATCGAAACCCATAAAAAACTGGACAGCTAATCTATTAGATTCATCAATTGATTTTGATGATATAGCTACCAAATTTACAAAAGGCATAACCACGTATGGCTATGACGATACGCCAAATTACAGCTTCTCAAATGGTTCATACGAGTACACTTTATGTTTTGATATAAATCAAAAAAATCTGATTATCTTTGGTCAGAGTTTGCGCGTTCCCAGCTTGAATTTTAAATCAGTGTGTCCCATCAAATTTGTAGATAAACCTTCAAAAGGATTTTAAAATGACTAATTTAAATAATTTCGTTACAGCAGTTGAATCATTCAAAAGATTGAATCCCACAAAAACTAACATCATTACTGGCTATATAGCTGATAAAATCGCAATCCAAAAAGAACATCAGCGCGAGAATTTTTACCGTAGCTATAACGTAGGTTTATTAGATGCGATTGCACTTACAGACGACTATAGTCTAGAGGCTGTACAAGGCTTTGTAGATGCCCTTCCAGCGAGTGATAGTGACTCAATGGTGGAACATATCAGAGGTGTATTGGCAAGCGGTGGTAAAGCGCGAAAACCTGACTACTTGGTGCGAGATATCGATAGCATTGTGAATGGTACGTCTGGTAATCGTCAAAGCGTTCTGGATGCCACTTTTGAAGTACTTGTAAGTTGGCTGGAAGTGAAGCACGGTGAATTGAATAGTCAGTGGACTGGTAAAGATATAGAGCCTTTGCTGGGGTAGTCACAAGATGAAAAACTAACCATAGAAGACCTCCGAACAATCGGAGGTTTTTTAATGCAAACAATTATGATAAATTGTTATAACAAGACATGCAAATATATAACAAGATGCTATAATTGGTACAACAGATTAAATAAAAGTATAGGATAAATTTAATGAGTAAAGCAGTTCAAGACCAAGTAGACCAACTATTTCAAGCCACTAAAGATTTAGTAAGCCTTGAGGAAATCAAGCCACATTGTGAGAAATTCAACCAATGGCTAAATGAGAATACAAGCTACAGCATCAAAAGCTTAGGCACTGTGTTGAGTCGGGCTGGCTTCTATAAAAAATTTAAGTCACTGCCTTTAGAGCAAGGTAAAAACGCTGAATCAGTACCCAAGCATGATGCACAAGGCAACGTTACAGGAAACGAGTTAAAGCACTATGTCTTACTGTTGTGTGGTCTGGATAAAAAGGACTGGGAAGAGCGTAACGAAACCACGCGGGTAAGCGATCGCTTGACGAATGTGGATGAAGGCGGCGCTACAGGTATCGAAATAGATCCAGATGAATATATAGAAGTTACAGAAAGATTACTATCCAGCGATAATCCTCACGAGTTAGCTGTGGGACTGATAGCTGCTACTGGCCGCCGTCCTCATGAGATTTTAGCCAGAGGTAAATTTACGCCTATTGAGGGTGAATCTTACCAAGTAATGTTTGAAGGTCAAGGTAAAAAACGCGGTGAGAAGCCAGTATTTAAAATTTCTACTTTGTTCCCAGCTAGTTACATCATCGAACGGTTTAGCCAATTGCGAAAAGATACAAGCATTAGGGAATTAATCAGACACGTTTCTAATGAGTTCCCGCGTGATATATCTGCACAGAATAAAGCGATTGAGGATAAGCGTGGTAACTCATTACGTCGGGTAGTTCAAGAATATTTCGGTGGTAAAGATAATAAAAAACCGCTTTTAAACTTCCGTCATGGTCAAGAGCAAAACGATTGTAAAGCGTTACGTGCTGCTTGTGCTGGTTTGTTAACCGAGAGAGATTGTAGAGGTTCACTAGGCGCGAAAATGTACTTCGCTGGTTGCTTCTTAGGTCATATTACCCCAGGTGAAAAAGTCAGTGATAACGATTTGAAGCATATCACTACTACCCTTGGTTATTCAGACTATTACATTACCAAACCTGTTGGATTCCCAGATGCACCAGAGAAAGAAAAACGTACTAAAGTATCGGTTTCTGGCAGCACTTTAGATGATATTAAAACCATCCAATCAGAACTAGAACTACCTAATCAGCAATCAGTTATTTCGTACCTTGTGGATTCATATATGAATCGTAAGGATATCGCTAAAAGTGTAAAAACATCGGAACAGAAAGTACTCGAACTAGAAGCCCAAATTAACCAACTACAGAAGGAAAAAGCAGAGATGGAAATCGCTATGAGTAAGGCTAATATCAATATTGACGAACTAGAAACTATTATTGATGCAAAGATAGCCGCATCGGTAGCTAGTGCGGTCACAGCAGCCTTGGAAGGGCAAAAGGTAGAAGTTCCTACAGCACCAGTGTTTAAGACAGTTGTGGCTCGTCCTATAGAGAGTGTGAATACTGACTGGCAAGCTAAACCTGACTCAGATGTGTGGGCTAGCAAAGCTCCAGAAGCCGCACAAGAAAAGATTCGTAGGTCTTATCAGGCAATCTGTCTGTATAACGATACGGTAGCGACTGGGGACAGCGATCGCCTTGCAATCACTAATTCTGTGCTGCGTGATTTAAGTGGGTGTAATGGGGTGCTAATTAAAACCTGGATAGATGCCCATAAAGATGAAGTGATTAGCCATAATTCCAAGTACGGGATGGAGAATAAAAAAGACCCTTCAGATCCAGTCAGCTATGCCAACAAGGGTAAGGAAATAGATAAAATCCTGTCACTCGTAAACGATGAATTCTTAAGTGGGGAAGGCTTTAGACAGAGAGAAACTAAAAAGGCGTAATTTTGGCTGAATGCCTTACTGTAGGTGCTTTTTGTGTGATGTCGTCAAACTACCATATCCCGACATTTTCCCCAACAGGTGACAACATAGCCAAGTGAGCATCACTATTACTGAGTGTTAAAATTTTACTTTAACGGAGATAAAACCATGTCCGGTAGACAACCCGTAGAATATAACGGTTTTCACATTCAACTCGAACAAAAACCTAGAGAGAAAATGACAAGTGATGCTTATTGGAAATTTAAAGCATGGCGAATCGGAGAAGAACCCACAAACTTGATATCAAATGACGATAAACAGTATGGTGGATATGAAGTAGCTTTAAATGAAGCAAAAAAAGCTATTGATCAAATACAAGGTTTTTAACGGCTACTATTCGCCTCAATTTCAAGTTTTTTATCTATGTCTAGCTCTACACCATTACTAGTCACAGGTGACAGCATAGCCAAGCTTGCAGCCGCGCCTAACACCTGATTATCAGTCACTTCTAGATATCTCTGTAGCTGCTCTAAATTCCGATGCCCTGAGATTTCCTGAATAACTCTTAAGGGTATGCCAGCATTACTCATCTGAGTTAAAGCAGTCCTTCTAAAGCTATGGCTACTCACTCCAAAAATATCTACTTGCTGGCAAGCTTCTCTCAAAATCCTAGCGGCTGAGTCTTCGCTTATATGTCCATCACTGCGACCGGAGAACAGATAATCATCCCCTGCCAGTGGGTAGTATTCAACCAACAACCGCCGTAAGTCTTCAATCACTGGTATAGACCTAGTAGCCAGCTTGCCTTTAGTGTTTGACTTTCTAATAATCCAATACGGTTCAGTTAAGGCTCAAAGTCATGTAAATTAGGCATTGTTCCGAAGAATGGAAATTAAGTGTCGTGCATCTGAGGGATTTTTCATTGGTGTCTCCTGAGATACAAAATACTGAC
>NZ_JACJSI010000293.1 GCF_014698065.1 Nostoc flagelliforme FACHB-838 | reverse complement strand
AATTACCGCATTCATACCCTTTAAATTTATTTAGAAACAGCCTCTAAGAAGTTATCTGTATTAAAGGCAGCACTCTAATAGTTTTTTACACACCTGCTCAATGCTGGGAATCCTGTATCATCAGCCGCACAGGTGGCATATTCAGAGAACAAAAGATTTATTACACGGTAGAGGCGGCGTTGAGAACTGGGTTCAGTTGGCTCAGAGATGAGTTGTGATCACCAATCGTTATAGCTTCTCACTGTAGCAACTGGTCGCATATAGCAATCCTAAATGAGTCGTGAAAAAGATAGATAAGGAAACGAACCGCCAAGAACGCCAAGGACACAAAGGGAAGAAAGAAAAAAGAGATATAGAATTTTCACAAATGATTTAGGACTGCTATATCAATATTAGTTACTTCCTATTTTCTAACTTTTTAATAACTCAAGTATTGAAAACCTGAGAAGTTCCTTCATTTATTATCAGTAATACTTCTTTCTGAATTTTCCGTTGGATAACTAACAAAAAAGGATTTAGTATTGAATTTAACTGGATATCTTTTGCGATGCTTATTTTGACATTATTGTTACTAAGTTTTTTAAGTAATATGTTCAAAGATGAGACATTGAATAATTAAAGAGCTAATAAAAGAATTGCGTAGCCGAACGCACCTAATGCAAACGCCCAAAAGCGACTCTCTCGCTCTTCTGGTAGTTCTTCCTTAAGGACATTGAGTACAATACCTCCCGATAAAAAGGCGAAGAGAACCGCAACAGCCGCCTGATGAATTACTGTGCCAATGCCAATTACCCAACCAACAATGATTGCAGCTACTAACAACCACCGCCCAATCCGATCATATATTTGTTTGTGGTTTTCGCGCAAACCATCATCGTTGACTACAAAATGCAGTGCCATCGCAAAAGAATAGAACAATAAACTCTTGATACTTGATTCTTCTCGGTGTACTAACAAGTAGCCAATTAAGGCGTTATAAACAGCAAAAGAAGCAATATGTATCCAAAAAACGTCTAAAGCAGTAACATCTCCCTTGCCTGCTTTTTGATTGCGTTGACGCGACTTGTTTGCAAATCGTTCTAAGCCATAAAACACTGCTAAACCTAAAAGTGCCACTAAATAAACGTGATGCTCTAAAAAAGCAAGTCCAGTATTCAAACTGCTTTGAAGTGTTATTTGGGCTTTACTCAGTTCTGGCAAAATGTGGACAAAGACATAAGCGACAGATACCCCACTGCCAAATGAGAGCCAACGACTACGCGGTTTAGCTCTAATAAATTGTAGTTTACCTGAAAACAAATGTATGATGGCTAAGGCGATCGCACATATTGCAGTGATCATGCTTTTCTGCGGTTATTTTTGAGAATTTGGTGGCAGAATGTGATCCATTGGATCACATTCTGCCGACTAGCGAACGCCAAGTCCGACCGATGACTAAGCTAGAACCACGTTAACAGCTTATTGTGTGGCAAGGAGCAATACAACAAGCCAGGGGTCTTGTTCCCAGTAGGCGTATTGTTAAGGGAATTAAGCCTTAATTTGGGAGCGCATTACACCAGAGCGATCGCCTGAAGCTGCCTTCGTATCCTTTGGAGAAGGCTCAAGAAGAGCTTCTCGCCGCCTCGCCTCGACATTACACAAATATTCTCCGATCTAGATGACTTCTGTAAGCAGTGGGAAGACTTATGGCAGCAAACACCAGAACTACCACCAATGACAGGAGAACGTCGCAGTAAGTCACAAAAATTATTTGAGGAGTTATATGAGCGAGGTTTAAAATTAATCACAAAATCTAGAAGAACATGAAAAATCGCCTGCTTAAAGTGATTGATAAAATCCTGTTACGCAGGCGATCTGTAATTGAGTCGGTGAATGATCATCTCAAAAACATCTGTCAAATAGAACACTCAAGGGCATCGTAGTTCATTTAACTTTTTGGTCAATTTGATGGCTAGTTTAACTGTTTATACTTATTTACCTCAAAAACCATCTATTGACATTTACCCAAAACAGTTACCTGCTGTATCTCCTGCCCTTTTTTAGCTCCGTCGAACTCACGTCAGTTTAGTAAGCTATAGAATAAGAAACAATACCTATTCCTTTAGGTAGATTGCACATGAGACCATAAACATCTCCTTTCTTAAGAGTCATACTAATATAGCCTCTTCCTACAGGTACAATTGGTTGTATGTTTTTTTGATCGATCAAGTTTCCGTAATAGTCTGTTGCTGTTGAGTGGCAATTAAGCGTAATGCCAGTCAGAGAGAAATTATGATATTGCACCGAGAGATAAGTAGATGTTCGTGAGGGATCGGCATCTTTTTCAGACTTAGTAATAGGGCAAATAACTCCTATTATTCCATTATAAAATTCATTTGCAACCTCCAACTTGTATTGACTTAGATTGGATGCATTAAAACCCGCTTGAGCACGACATGTATTTCCTGAAAAATTGGTATATATATCTGCTAATGCTGGTGCAGAAATTGCTGCGTTAGTAGATAGCAATGTTACAGAAATTGCTGTATAAAGTTTAGCTCGTCGGAAGAAGTTTTTTAGGTTAATATTCATAATTGATCTCCAAATGATAGTAATAATCTTCAATTTAATTGAAGAATTTAGTTATTCCATTCTTAGTAACCTAGTACTCGACCAATTCCATTGGTCGTGACAAAGTGGTTATTACTAGGTTCTCTTTTAAATTCAAAAATGTAAATGTGGATAATTTAAGGAGGTTAATTCAATAAAATTCAGCTACAAAAAAGTCGGTTAAGATTAAGTAAGGTTAAGTAAGGAAATTTTAAAAATCTATGCCACTAAACTCACCGCAACGCAGCAGTTCCCCTTCCTGGCTTAGGCATACTACCTAATCTATATCGATGAATTATTGGCTGATGAAGTCAGAAGCAGAAGTCTATGGCATTGCTGACCTTCAACGGGAATGTGAGACTATCTGGGATGGTGTTCGGAACTGGAGTTTAGACTAAAAGCGATATGAGAGAACGCAAATCAAATGGAATTAAAGATTAAAAATATTATCTTGTCAGCCTCAAAGCATCCGCGACCGAATGGCACTAACCTTCTCAATATTACCTGGGATAAGCATACAAACTGGGATAATGTGGAAGGATTAGATAAAGCACGAAACATACCTGAAAGCAAGTTTCCCAACGAAACCCAACCGCCCACCCCTCCCCCCCACAAGACACTCCACCGTCAGCCTGACCCCACCGCCACCAACCCCGCCACCAACCGCCCTCGATAGAATTCCTGCTGTAACCCCGACAGAACCCCCAGCACCCCAAGTTCCGACCAGTCCCCCAAATCTTCTCTATGCAGAGATACCCGGTAGTAGCCGCAAGCTAGGCGATCGCAAGAAGGTGGACGGGTACGCCATCGCACACAATTGCCCCTGTGTAGAGTTATTAGAGGTGTTGACGATATATCGCAGGGTGAAAAATGTAAACCATTGGTTTACACACATCTGCCTGAGTTACATCGGGGGTGGTGTTGATGCTGGCGCTTAACTCTTGTGTAACGGCAGTTTCAATATGTTTCGTTATTTATGCGTAAAACACAAAACTCTAACTGAAGGATAGTACATATCGAACTTCTATATAAACCAGGGGACAACATTTTAAAAGTTCCCTATCTTATTTCTTGTAGTTATAAATTATGTTCTATCCCACGTTCATATAATAAATAGTTAGACATCAATAACAAGGTGTTCGACTATGAGAGTTATTGAAACAGAGCGTTTAGTTTTTCGTCGGCTGAGTGTTGAAGATAGCGAGTTCATTCTTGAGATATTGAATGACCCTTTGTGGTTGCGCTTTATTGGTGATAAAGGTGTGAGAACTCTTGATGATGCTCGTGAATATATTTTGAAGAATCCGGTTGCTATGTACAAGCGTCTCGGCTTCGGACTGTATTTGGTTGAGCTAAAGGGGAAGAGCGTCTCAATTGGAATTTGTGGTTTGATAAAAAGAGACTCCTTGGAAGATGTAGATGTTGGGTTTGCCTTTCTTCCTAAGTTCCGGGGAAAAGGATACGCCTATGAATCTGCTTGTGCTGTTATGATGTATGGGAGAAGAACCTTTGGCTTAACTCGTATTATCGCTATCACTACACCGGACAATTATGGTTCAGCAAAGCTGCTTAAAAAACTAGGACTAAGCTTTGAGCGAATGATTAAACTATCTGATGATAGTAAAAGTGTTAGTTTGTTCATTTCTGATGTCTAACAATTGCAGTGTAGCGGATTGAAGAAAGCCGCTCGTGCTGAGTTCGAGTTTTTAGCAACCTCTGATCGCAGCCGTTATGCCGCGAATTTCAGTTACCGTCGTAAGTATCTCACAAGCTCATCAGTGACTGCAATTGTGTGTCTGAACTATCTTCCAATTCTTGAAGAATTGGGATAGTTGATCTTCTAAGGCTTCACCCGCATTTCTCACAAGCTCCTTTGTGTTTGATGATGAGTAATAAGTAATGGGTAATGAGTAATAAGTAATGGGTAATAAGTAAAATTTTAAACTCATAACTTCTTACTCCTTACTCATAACTCCTTACTTACTACTCATTACTCCTCCATTCGATGTGTGGTGAGAAATCCGGGTTCAGCAGTGTGAATAAGATTAGACTCTTGAGCTATTTTTAACTGAGTTTCTTTAATAGAGATTTTTCTCAACAGTTCGTTGACTGCATCAATTGAATCATCATTTTCAGAAATCACGGCTTCACCTCTAATATGCATTTTTAGCGCAAATAATTGCTATAAAGCTTGCTACATTTTTATTTTACACAAGTATATGAAAGGTGATAATTTTAACTGGATTAAACTCCAATATCATCTGAAAACGGATAATTTTATTCAGCAACAAATCGAATGCCTCTATGAATAGTAAAGCCATTCAGTATGCCCTGGAGGGCGGAGGAATTTCAGGTATGAGAAACTTGCAGCAACCAATAGCGTTCAGTGATATATCTAATCATTGGGTGGGAAAAACAATTACAGAGATGTCTGTCTACTGCGGTGTTGCAACTCCCCTCAACGAAACTGGAAATGCCTTTTCTCCTAATCTTGGTACACGGCGTAATTATGCCGCGGCAGCCACATTACGGATGCTAAATTGTCTTTTGGGTGTTTAAACAAAAACCAAAGCCATAAGATTAAAATTTAAACATTGCTGTCCCTTTCAATGTACTAGTTCTAAAACACGCCCTAGCTTGCCACACTAGGCAAACCCTGCATCTGAGGCAAAAAATTTATCGGTTGGGTATGAAGCCTGCCCCATTTTCTCTAACGCTCGAACGGGAATAGCGTCTTTGATATGAGAAGACTCGCTACCACTTCGCTATCTCAAAGCCAGGTACAGATTGCTTTTTAAATTTTCGGGCAAGTTTAATGCCGATACGCCTTACGAGCCTTCTTAGGCTTTAACAACCAGCATAAGTAATAATACGGTAGTAAGTATTCTCTAATGTATCGATATAATATATAGTAGTTGCCCTAAGTTTTACTTTTTTTAAATCTGTAGGCTAGATTAGCTTAAAAGTTGCTACAGAAAAATTAGTAACTGATACACCCTTTTAGGGCATTGGATGTCAAGTTGCAGTCATATTTATAAAACAAAATTAGGTGTAGCAAAAGGAGGCTTCCATGTACGGGTTAGTAAATAAGGCGATTCAAGACATGGTATGCAGTGGATATAGTGAACAAATTTGGAAACAAATTAAGCACAAAGCAGAGGTAAATGTAGATGTTTTCCTTAGTATGGAAAGCTATCCCGATGACATTACTCATCGCCTAGTAAAAGCTGCGAGTGTAATTTTGAGTTTATCGTCCGCAGAGATTATGCAAGCATTTGGGGAATTCTGGGTTCAGTACACTGCCCAAGAAGGCTATGGCGAAATGATGGATATGAGCGGGGATACGCTCCCAGAGTTTTTAGAAAACCTTGACAATCTTCATGCTCGTGTGGGTGTGAGCTTTCCTAAACTCCAGCCTCCATCATTTGAGTGTACTGATATGGAAGAAAATTCTTTGAACTTACACTATCGCTCTAGTAGAGAGGGGCTATCGCCGATGATTCTGGGTCTAGTTAAAGGATTGGGAGCAAGATTTGATACAAAAGTTGAGATTACTCAAACCCAGACACGAGATGAAGATGCTGAATGTGATGAATTTTTAGTGATTTATAAACCAAATTGAGTGTAGCAGGATGGCATCTCCTTACTTACCTCTCTCAGCAGAATTGCTGATGAAAGCTTTTCCCTTTCACTTTGCGTTTAACCGTAATCTGGAAATTGTACAAGCTGGTGATGTTTTAGAGCGTATTAGTCCTGAAACACTAGTTGGTCAATTAATAAACCAGAATTTTTGGATTAATCGTCCCAAAATTCCAATTGAGTTTGATGTTATTAATAAACAATCCCGCGCTCTTTTCATATTAGAGTTTCTCCCCAATGGAATGCAGCTTAAGGGTCAAATGATGTATCAGGCAGAGCAGGAGGTAATCTTTTTCTTAGGTTCTGCTTGGATTACAGAGACAGATAGCCTTGCTCCTCTGGGTATCAAACTCAAAGATTTTGCAATTCACGACCCAATTATTGATTTTCTTTTTCTACTAAAAGCCCAGAATACTGCTTTGTCTGATGCTAAAAAATTAACTAATGAGCTTAAGCAGCAAAGGGCACAACTACAAAGTGCGCTGGAAATCAAGGAGAAGTTGGCAGAAATAGCAGAAGCACAATCTAAAAAATTAGAAACATCCCTTAAGGAGCTACAACAAACCCAGGCTCAATTAGTCCAGGCTGAAAAAATGTCCAGTCTAGGACAGTTAGTTGCAGGAGTTGCTCACGAGATTAATAACCCTGTTAACTTTATTTATGGAAATTTGAAACATACAAAAGAATATACACTGTCTCTATTGAGGCTAGTGCATCTTTATCAGGAATTTTATACTCATCCTGTACCAGAAATTCAATACTATATTGAAGAAATAGATTTAGATTTTTTAGTAGATGATTTGCCTAAAATTCTAAATTCAATGCAAATGGGAGCCGAACGGATCTCTGAAATTGTGTTGTCGTTACGAAACTTTTCTCGTCTTGACGAAGCAGAAAGAAAAAGTGTTGATATTCACGAAGGGCTAGATAATACGTTGCTAATTTTACAGAATCGATTAAAGAATAACGTTAAACATCCGGGTATTGAAATAATAAAAAACTATGGAGTTCTGCCTTTTGTAGAGTGCTATGCTGGACAATTATAGCAAGCGCCAAGGCGGTTAGGACAAACAGTATAATTAGTGAGTAAAGTAAAACTAGATACAGATGAAGCGTTCAGCTCAAGGAAAGCTCATGCCAAAACCTTACAGTTACGACTTACGCCAGAAGGTAATTCAGGCAATAGAGT
>NZ_JACJSI010000292.1 GCF_014698065.1 Nostoc flagelliforme FACHB-838 | reverse complement strand
TACAATAGCTATTCTGATGCTTTTGGTGTTATTCATAATAATTTAGATAAAGCCCTGGAAGCTTGTAATATCTCTGGTGACAAAACTTACAACCGTGCTGCAAAGATGAGCGCAGTGTCTCAGTTCGAGTCGCACAAGCAAAGATTCTTCAACCATCTGTTGACTGGCATGAAATGTCCGCAGTTAATTAAAGCGATTGAAGAGGATTTAGCTGTGGGTAACGCCATTGTTATTCAAATTGTATCAACTAATGAGGAGTTGCTTAAGCGCCGACTCAATGAAGTTGCACTCGAAGAATGGAAGGATCTCAATCTTGATCTGACTCCACGGGAATATGTCATGGATTATTTGATGAGTGCATTCCCCATTCATTTGCATTCCATCTATTCAGGTGTTGACGGCTCAGAAAGATCCGAGCCAGTCTTTGACGCTGATGGCTCTCCAGTTATCTCTATTGAAGCTGTAGCCTTGAGGGATGCGTTAGTCGATAAGTTAGCAAGCCTTGATCCCATCCCTGGTGCATTAGAACAATTGCTGTGGCATTTTGGTCACAAGCAAGTGGCTGAAGTAACTGGTCGCAGTAAGCGAGTTCTCAAAGATGAATCTGGACGTTTGTTTGTGGATTCTAGAGGCAGTGGCGCGAATATTGCTGAAACTGCTGCGTTTATGCAGGGAGACAAACAAATCCTCATTTTCAGTGACGCTGGTGGTACGGGTCGCAGCTATCACGCTGACCTCAAGGCTGTGAATAGGAGACGGCGATCACATTATTTGTTAGAAGCCGGCTGGAGAGCAGACAACGCAATTCAAGGGCTTGGGCGATCGCACCGCACAAACCAAGCATCAGCACCTATTTTCCGACCTGTAACCACTAACGTTATAGGTGAACGCCGCTTTATCTCAACCATTGCCCGAAGACTGGATAGCTTGGGCGCTCTTACTCGCGGTCAACGGCAGACGGGTGGCAATGGGATATTTGAGGCTAAAGATAATCTGGAGTCGAACTATGCAGAACACGCCCTGTATGAGTTATTCAGGCAAATATACCAAGGTCGATTTTATAAAGTGCCTTTAGGAAAGTTCGAGCAAATGACGGGACTTAGCTTAACCTCTCATGAAGGCGGGATGAAAATCGACTTGCCTCCATTGCGGCAATTCCTCAATCGCCTGTTGGCTTTACGCATCGATATGCAAAACATCATTTTCGAGCGTTTTGAGTTGTTGCTAAGTCAGCAGATTGAAGCAGCGATCGCGGCTGGTGTCTATGAGATGGGTGTAGAGACTTTACGGGCTGAACGGTTTACTGTTGAGAGCCAGGAAGCTGTCTACACCCACCCTGCCACAGGTAGCGTCACCAACTACCTCAAAATTGAGCGAGTTCAGAAAAACAACATCAGAACCGCTATTGAGATGGTTGAGTTTGCTGCCAAGTACCAAGGGCAATTCATGGTGAATGAGAAAGGTCGTGCGGCGATAACAATTCCAACGCATAGTCTATTCGACTCTGAGGGTGGAGTTGTCCCAAGAGTTTTGCTGATTCGCCCACAGAAAGAAACTCGCCTACCAATCCAAGGCTTGGAATCTTCCACTTGGCAGCAAGTTTCTATTGATGCGTTTACTGCTGCTTGGTCGAAGGAGGTAGACGAATTACCCAAGTTCACTACCGATTACCTGCACTTAATGACAGGAATATTGCTACCGATTTGGAAGATACTACCACAGCAGAATAGTCGAGTATTCCGGTTGCAAACCAGCGATGGACAAAAGATTCTCGGTCGGGTGGTGAATGCTCACGACATTCAAACCGTGCGCGAACAACTCGGTCTGAAGAACCAGTTGTTAAGCCCAGCAGAACTTGTTTCACTGGTGCTAAATGAAGGGTATTCCCAGCAGTTACCGGGTGGCGTAACTTTACGGCGTTCTTACATTGCCGCAGAACCTCGCATAGAACTGGTTAATGCTATTTCACTGGCAGAGCGGCTTTTAGCTGCTGGATGTTTCACCGAGATTATCAACTGGCAAAAACGGGTATTCATTCCAGTTTCAGACAAAGCACCAGCTATTCTAGCGGCTGTGATTGAAATCTTGGGATAAGTCAAAAGCTGATGTATCTAATAAATACATCAGCTTATTTTTCGCTCAAACACGAGTGTGATTTTATTGTCCGAAATGAAGGTAAGCGGACGATTTGTCGAGGTAATCTAAAAACGGGGGAGGAGATATTTCCACTTTCAGAAGAACGTGCCAAGTGAGCTAGAAGTTATGATTTTAGAGAGGGAACGATTACTTCACAGGAAACATGAGCCATCACATAATGGACACCATATTAGCAGTCATAATATTGAGTTGAACTGAAGTAGCAAAAAAGATTCTGTAAATGTATTAAATAGCACACTTGCTTTTATTAAATTACGATTACCTTTGAAACCGCGATAATAATTCTTCACGGTCAGCCTGTAAAAGTAAGCCAAGATATTCTTCCCTAGATAACTCCATTAACTGAGGAATAATTGCTTCTAACTCAGTATCTAAATTTCCAAAACGTACTTTTAAAAGCGTCGAAATTGTTTCCCTTCTTTCGATTTCCACACCTTCTTGTTGCCAACTTGTTACAATCTGCATAACTTCCTCCCGTTCATCTAATCCCATTGTACTAATCACCGCTTGAAAAACCTGCTTCTCAGTATCATCAAGCCGCAAATAAGTATCAATAAATCCCGAAATTAATTGCATCCGCGCTGGATCTAACCTTAAAGTTGTTAGTAACCGCAAACATTCCGCCTTCACCTGCGGACGTTCTGACACCGCAATATTCATCTTCGCCATCAACGCCGCTGCCACTGGATTGTATTGCGTTAGAAAATCCCGCCAACTTAGGCGATTTAATTGAATTGCTGCGAACTGAAATTCTAGTACCTTTAAATCGGGAAACGTGACACGATAATTTTGAGATTCAGCACGTTTTGGTTCGTCGAAGGAGAAAATCACAACTGGGTAAATTGGTAAATCATATTTTTCATGCAAGCGTGCAAAATACTTAAACATCCGCTTTGCAAATTCTGACTCAGTATAAGACTGATTTTCAACGTGAATTAAAAAATAAGTTTTTTGTTGCTGATAACGCACCTGCGCCAGTAAATCAATTTCTTTCTTTTCGCCAGATGTGACATCAGTAAATACATCTTGGGGTAAAAACTGGATAGAATCGCGGTCTATTTGGCTGGCTACTTGAGGTAGAAATAAATCGAGAAACTCAACTGAAAGATAGAGTATAACAAAACGCAAGCATACGAAATTGCAAATAGATGAAACAAGTTGTTCTCTGGATTGGAGCCAATGCCGGAGGAGTTTCCAAAACTACACTTATTGGCTATAAAATGGCAAAGCGCGGCTTTAACGTTGCGCTACTCGACTTAGATACTAACGTTTCCATGAGTCAGTTTTGTGGATTAGACAAAGACCCACCATTAGAGCAAACAATCGCCGCAGTATTCAGCGAGGATTTTGATGGTAACTGGCCTTTACTGATGCCAGAATGGGGAAAGCCAAAGGGTAAATTACAAATATGCTTGGGTGGGCCAGTAATGATTCAAGTTGGGTCAGATTTGGCAGTTCGTAATCGCCGGGAATATGTTTTGGCAGACAGGTTTGAAGATTTTCCTTTGCCACACCAACTGGTGATTCTGGACTGTCCTGCTACATTGGGTAATCTCAATGATGTCGCACTGGCAGTAGCTACGCATATGTTAATTCTTGTTGAACTTAGTCCCAAATCATTAACAGGGGCAAATGTTTTGCTGTCTTGGTACCGAGGGGCTTGTAAAAAGTTGCGCTTAAATCCCCAGCCCCAGATACTAGGATTTGTACCTACTAAGTATGACAGTGGCGAAGCAGCGCAAAGGGATTTGCTCGGTCAGTTACCAGAAATGCTTTCGCCTTTAAAGATAAAATGTTATCCGCACGTCCGCTACTCTTGCGAATTCAGTAATGCTTCTGGAAAAGGCATCCCTTTGCATTTGCATCGCTCAACACATAAAGCTATCAAGGATCTTCATCCTATCTGCCAAGAATTATTAGCTATATTGCAGGAGGATAAGGGTGACAACCAAGGGACAAAATAAGAGTTATGACTATTTCTCTGCTAATGCACAAGTAGCAGAATTTGAAGAACAATTACTTCAATCGCAACAGCGTATTGCTGAACTAGAATCACTAAATGCTCAATTACAAGCACTAGCAAGAAGTGAGAGCATTGACGATAATACTGCTAAATTCGCTGTACCAATTGATAAAATTGTTTGCAATCCTGAACAAGTACGCCGTTATTTCGATATAGATAAACTTGCTACGTTAACTGCTTCTATCAAAGAAGTGGGAGTCCAATCACCATTGTGGTTGCGTCCTGAGCGGGACGGGAAGTATTTATTGATTGCAGGTGAGCGTCGCTATCGTGCAGCACGAAATGCAGGCTTAATAGAAGTTCCTGCTCTGATATTAAACGTCGATGACGCTTCGGCTCTAAAGCTATCCTTATTGGAAAATTTACAACGAGAAGATTTAAATCCAATAGAGGAAACAGAAGGAATACTAAATTTACTTTCCTGGCAAATGGATTGTACTGTCAAAGAAGTAATTGCTTTATTGAACAGAAAAGCACATTTAGATAAAAAGAAAGTTGAGTGGTCAGATGAAAACACGGAAAATGTTTTCCGTAAGCAGTGGGAGATTATAGAGAGTGTCTTTATGACGGTAGGTAAGCTATCACCAGAAAGCTTTCGCGTCAGTCGGCTACCTCTACTGAATATGCCAATTGACGTAATAGAAGTACTACGTTCTGGGCAAATAGAATACACTAAAGCTAGAGCGATCGCCACACTGAAAGACAAAGCTAAGAGAGCTAGTTTGTTGAAAAAAGCGATTGCTGAGAAGTTATCTTTAGCAGATATTCGTGATTGGATCAAAGAGACGAAGGATCAGGAGCCTCCTTCTTTGAAGAGAGAATTTAAAGACATATCTCAGAAAATATTAAAGTCTTCACAGTGGTCAGATCCCAAAAAAGCTAAGAAGATTGCAAGTCTTTTAGAACAACTAGAATCATTGTTAGCGGATTAACAGAAAATTGGAAACCACTAGTTCGGCAAGTCCACTGAAATCAAGATGTCTATGAAATCTACTCAACGTCCGTCAAAAAGACCATCACCACAAGCCGAATCCAACGATCAAAGCCCAAAACTTGACCTTGTTGCTTATAAACCAGTAGAGAAACAGCAGCCAACCTCTCAGCCTGACATTACTCCCAGTGTTGATCTGCCGTCAGTTGAGCAGCCAGCCCAAGCAGAGGTAATACCTCCTTTAAAGTCAAAGACAAACGCTACTGAAAAACCGCAACATTTAGAGAAAAGTAAAGCCAAACCTACCTCTGCTGACAAGAGAAAATCCAAATTACCGCAACAGCCCAAGCAACAGGGTCAATTGACAAAGAGCGATGAAGAAGAAGAGTTAGCGCCAGAACGCTGTCAACATATCCAGTTTTTAGACTGCGATAAACAAGTGGGGCGTGTGGTATTCGAGTGTTGGCACTGTCAGCAGGGAATAATTAGCGAGTTTACTGGGGAACCAGTAATGGGAGAATACAAAGGTCATCCTTCGCTTGTTCAGTTGAAAATCCAATGCCCAAACTGTGAGCAGACGGCTATCAGATTAACAACGGGTCAGGTGGTTTCAACAACAGCGATTCCTTCTCCTTGGCAGCAATGATGGCACACACCCTCTTCAAGAGTGATTGGTGAAAAATATTTACAACTGATAATGCAAAAGCTGAGATTTTTACCGTCAATTATAATTGCACTAACGGCACTGAAATTAACTAGTTGCAGTACTACTACTGCTGAACAGTATGAAGCTACAGCACTCACCAGTTACAGATGGCAAGTTAAGTATGCCAATGATCTAACTAGTCAACCACAGCCACGCATTGAAACCTTTGCTAATACTTCAATGGTGAATCGGAATGGAGTGAAACCACCAGGAGCAGTTGTTGGGCCAGACGACCCAACAATTCGCAATTCGCAATTCGCAGTTCGCAATTACGGCGTAATTGATAATTGAGCCGTTGGGGTACAGAGCAACTAATTTCAATTATGAAAAGAAAAGAACACGTAGTATCAATATTCAGAGCAAGCACATTTATGCATAGGGTATTATTAATTGCGAATTGCGAATTGCGAATTGGAAATGACCTATGGAGTGGGTAATACTCAGAACACGCTACCTACTAACTATGAAGTTTATCGACAAGTGGTAAAAGCTTACTCCCAAAGAACTCCTTTGCAATTGACTTTGGGTGTGAATGATAATTCAGTTGAGAAAGCTGAACCTGTCAGCAAGTAGTGACTCGCTCGTTACATAGTCACCAAGAAGTTCAAGATCAAGGCTGAATTGCTTTTCAACAAAATATTGACATTAAAGTATAAATCAAAGAGTCAACGATGATCTAATTTAATTTCTGCTGCGTTGATAAAAAAGATTTCAAAAATTCTATATGGGGGCTATATGGGGACTATATATACCCCAACAATAGTTAAGCATTTTTGAGGTATTTTGACTCCCACATAGATCCTATATAGGGGCTTTATAGGGTATATTTGATTGACTAACATTTTGTCCCCCACTTAGCCCCCAAGGAGTTATGATAAGCTCTTGAGTTGGGAAAATAAGGGGAAGTTATTTTATTTTTCTTTCTCTTGCTCTTGCAGATCACTTCAACAGATAATTTTCACAAATTAAACTGTATTACTTGGAGCCTATGTCTAACATTCACACCTTGCAAAAAATTTTTCCTGCTGGCTTTGACAACGGTTACGGAAGCCTAAAACTTTTAGTCGATGGGTTTGAAGTAGTTCGTGTCCCCAGCTATATAACTAATGCTGAGATGGAAGATGTGCCAGGACGGGTAGTTTTTAACGGCAGTGCTTATACCGTTGGAGAGTCAGCTTACCGTACAGGAAATTATTTTGACCGCAACACAGACAATAATGAAAATAAAGTCAATAATGCGTTGTTGACTTTATTGGGTGCATTGGCACATCTGCCACACCGTAGGGCTTGGCACCTAAAATTAGTCGTCAGTTTACATGATGTTGGTCTAGCTGATGAATTGCAAAAAGTACTCGATGGAGAATATCAGCCAATACTTGCTGGCAAGCAATCAGATGTGAAAGTATAGGACTCCTATTTGATTTTTGAAAAAGCTCCGTACATCTGAAGAGTGGCAAAATTAAAGGTAGTGTGTCGAATAAACCATTCAAACATCCATGTCAAATGTGAAAATGTTGGAATTAAGGCACAAAAACGCCGTACCCACGTTTTGGCTTGTAACCAAATATCCTCAATAGGATTTTGTTCTGGACAATTGGGTGCAAAACGAACGCAGCGTATTTT
>NZ_JACJSI010000291.1 GCF_014698065.1 Nostoc flagelliforme FACHB-838 | reverse complement strand
TTGCTTGACAATACTTGCTCAAAAAAATTTATAAACTCTTACTATTTGAATTGCCGAAAACTGAAACTAGAATAACCCATAATGATACCACAAAATATTTATGCAAGAGTTCTATTGACAAAAAGCGCTTTATCTTAACCTTTCACCGATGGTATGCGGCTGGCATCATGATCGAAAAATCACCGATGATTGCCTTGCCATACCCTGCACCTGAGTCTTTTCCGGCGATAAGGTCAGTTAGCCCTGATTTGGCTAACAAGTCTGCTTGAACTAGCCAGTTTTTGGCATTGGTGTATGTGGTTGTCATGGTTCAGATGATTGTTAAAGTCTTGATTTTTCTGGCTTTGGAGAATTTAGAGGCTGAATCGCCTTAAATCCACACATCCAGTTAGGGGTTAGCCATAGCATCACTTTCTGGCTTCTGTTGCCTTTGTTTTGTGGCGTTTTTTGGCTGACACTGTTATGATAGCACGAATCAGTTATTACTGCTAATCAGTTATTAACACTAATCACTTATAGGTTGGAGAAGCAAAGATAAGGAGGGATAATAACTGGCTATTAGTACTAAGCAGGTACAATTATTGAATGCCAGTTAAGAATAAAATTAAACAGTTTATAGATAACAAGGGCATTACACCTTACAAGTTCCAAAAGGATACAGGAGTTGCTTCTAAGACCGCCTATGACCTTTACAACAATCCGTGGCAGGTTCCCCATGCAACGGTTCTTAACAAAATCTGTGACAGATATGAAATTCAACCAAGTGAAATTTTGGAGTGGATACGTCCAAACAGTGATTTAGCCAATGAGGAGAACAAATAACCCAATACACAACAGAAAGACGGCTAAACCCCATTGAGCAAATACTCGTAACACTATATGGACGAGTGAAAGCTTAATACTTATATAAAAAGTCGTTCAAAAATCCAGTGTCAAGCATTACTATCGGTAAAGAAAGAGCTAGTTTCACATCATTAATTTTGATGTCGCCAATGACTACCGTGAAAGACTCACCTATCGATTTTCAACTTCCGCCGCACAACAAAGCGGCGTTAAAAAGAATTAGGGAGGAGAAAGACTATGAGTCCACTGTTGCTCTAGCATCTGGTGGTACTGCGCTGATATCTGGCAGCTTGATTAATCCGGCTGCTTTGGGTTTTTTTGCATTGGCTTACAAGCCGTTGGTACGATCTCAAAAACTTGCACGGCTGGAAAAATTAGGAACCTTACTTCTCGATGAGTTTGAAAGCTTAGGGCTACAAGTATTTCTGGTGCTTCCGGTAGAAAACAACAACCCTATCGACTTGTTTATCAGGTTTCCGAGAAAGGCACATCTGTTTATCTCCATTCGTTCGCGGGGAGATAGTGAGGTGGTCTACAACGAAAAAAGGGAAATTCTACAGGTGAAAAAGAAGGGTAAGAATGGTTTAACCACCTGGAAACCCTGTCCCCTAGTTGAGCTATCGGATTACGAAAGATGGCTAACTAAGAATAGAGCAATATTTGGGATGTCCTCAAAAGAGGTAACAAAAACACCCACAGCAAAAGTTTTGGTCTTATGGAGTCCAACCAAGGCAGCATCAGACCACAACCCACATCTTTATTCTGAGATGAGCAGTATGAAAATCCTGGCTCTCAGGAGAAAAGGTACTACGTTTGTTATTCAACAGGAGGAAGTAACCGAGTTCATTAAGGCTTGGTTAGCCAAGTACGAATAGGCTAAAAGGTGAAAACCCTAAGTCTCGAAGAGACAAAAGGGCTTTCAAAGTTTATTCAGTTGGAATTGGGGATTGGGTTTGGTCGCCTAATTAATATCCCTAATAGTAATTTTATCGTACACGATTTGGTGTAAAGCTAATGTAACACTGGCTAACCAGATGTCAACAGCGTTTCAGGAATTTTAGCAAAGCGTGATTTTTGAACGTTTGTACTAGAAGATTACTGCCACGGGATAGCTCCAATTCCTCCACTACACATACTGGAGGATTTGTAAAGTGTCACAAAAACAGCTATTTCATACTGATACTACCAGCAAGCTGCTATTCGCAACTATTGCTAACGCTTGCTCACACTGCGGTAAACCAGACTGGTGCTACTCAATAGAAGAATTTACAGTCTGCGATCGCGATCGCTTTCATCAGCCTAACTATGCACTGGCTCAACCGAAACAATCGCCAACTTCTATATTAAGCAATTGTCAAAAATTAAATAATGTTCAAGGAGGTATCGCGTAATGGTTGCACAATTCCCCAATCAACAGGCGTTCGCCTCCTTCGACATCCGAAATTTTCAAGACCAGCTAGAACCAGCCAAAGTTAAAAATAAGTTTATTTGTCCAGTTTGTGGCGGTAATGACTTATCTATTGTCCCAGAAACCGGGAAGTACAGATGCTTCAATAATTGTGAGTGTAAGGACATCAGAGAGGCGATTAAACCCTGGGCTGAAGTGGTGGCAGAAAGAGCAGGGGCTAATTACACTCTATCCCTAAACCGAAATGCTACGAAGCCCAAGAGAATCTTGCCCAAAAGTGCGCCAATTCCAGATGGTGAATTAGCACTGGTGATGTTGACCCAAGCGGCGACTGACATACCCCAAACTCAAAACATAACTAGCAAGCTCCCAAAGGGAATACCGGGGAATGCAACACAAACAATCTATCCTTACTCACAAAACCAATGGGTAATTCGCTATGAATGGGCGGATTATATCAAAGAGAAGGGAAAAGATAAATCCTTCCGCCAATGGCACAGGCTTCCAGATGGCACTCCAGAGATGAGAAAAGGGGATGAACCCTGGAAAGCTTACCGCATTGATGAAGCGATCGCTGCTGCTAAATCAGTAAATGGAACCCCGGCGCTACTCCAGCATGAAGGTGAGGGATGCGTAGAAGTTGGTCGCGTACATGGGATTGCTGGGATTACGTTCCAGGGGAGTGGATGGGATAAGAAAACAATCACACCCCAATACCAACTTATCAAAGATTCAGGTATAGGATTAATCATCTTTTTGCATGATGCTGACGACACTGGTTTAAAGAAACTCCAAACCTGCCAGGACTGTGCCGACGAGGTGGGAATTGGATTTATTGGAATTAACCCGCACGACATCTGCCCCGATTTACCATATAAATCAAGTGACATCAAAGAAATCTTGGGGCAGATGGAAGTACCAGAGTTTATCCGTCGGTTAGAGCAGGAGATTCACGCGGCTGTGGCGCAGCGATCGCAAACGCAACAGGCAGAGGTAAACGTCATTGATGATGACGACGAAAATCCGGTTTTAGCCTTTACTCAGCAAGCTTTTCAAGCTCTCTACGGAGATAAGAACTGGATTTGTGCTGCTGATAAGCTTTACTACCACACTGGCAATCACTATAAACACTCTCCAGATTCCACAGAACGCAAAAGAATCTACGACTTTTGCAATTCCTTTGTGGTCGAGAACGAACAGGGTAAAAAGTCTTGTCCCTATGCTTCACCTAGTTCAGTCAAGAAGGTTTTGGAATGGGTAAAAATGGGGACAGAAATTGACCCAGAACTAATCAATCCTCCTGGCGTAAATTGCACTAATGGGATAGTCAGGGTTGAGTGGGAAGGCAGGGATTTTACAATAAGATTAGACCCGCATACGCCCCAGGACTACTTCATTTATGAACCGTTAATTGAATATGACCCTAATGCTGACGATACATATTGTGAGCAACTTTTAGCTTGTTTAGACAAGCCACAGCAAGAAATATTTCTTAGAAATATTGCTGCATCCCTTGACCTTCAAACTGTTAGAAAATTTAGAGGGAGAGAGGTAAAAGCAATGTTTGCAATTGGTCTTGGTTCTAATGGTAAAGATGCTCTGCGCGAGTGCGTATCAACCATTTATGGGAAGAATGGATTAACTTCTGTCTCCTTGGGAGATTTTCAATCCTATGATGAGGGCAGGAAGTTCGGACTAGCCCCACTTATATATAGTCGAATTAATTGGGCTTCTGAAAATCCACAAACATCTAGGATTGACAGACTCCAAAGTTTAAAATTATTTGTCACTGGAGATACATTACATTGCGAACAGAAAGGGAAAGACCATATAGAATTCTCTTCTAACGCAATAGGTATTTTCAACTTAAACGAGACTTCTGCCTTTCAAGGCGTAATACAGGCAATCAAAGATAGGATTGCAATTTTAGAATTCAAAAAAACCTTTGTAGATAATCCTGACCCAAACAATTCAAACGAGATAAAAGGCGACCCCCGATTCCGCTACGACCCAGAGTTTATTAGAACAAAATTAGCTCCCGCATTCCTAAATAGAATGCTAAAAGCTCTCAGCAACCTTGTAGAGTCAGGTATCAATTATGAATGCACAACCGACGCTTTCCACAACTTTCAGAGAGAGAATAATCATCTTTTTGACTTCATAGAAGCCGCGAACATAGGCTATGTCCCTGATAAGGAAATGACTGCAAAAGAGTTATGGGTAAGACTGGAACATTACTACACCCAAACTGGCACATTAACTATAGACCCTGACAACAACCGTAGGTCTTGGGTGGATCAGGTTCGCCCCAGCGACAAAAACGTGAAGGGCATCAATCAAGTCATTGCCCGAATCGCTCAAATCTTCCCCAAGGCTGTCAAGGGAACTAGGTACTGTGACATTGCTAAAAGAAACATTCCAGTACTCAAAGGCATTGGCATTTTGGAAGTTACCCGCACCACAATAGACTCAACCCGCACCACTTCCGCACCACTTCCCGCACCAGAAACAACGCAAAATCAGGACTTCCGCACCACCCGCACCACTTTTTCGGATTTACAGGAAAATAACATTGAAGAGTCAGAGGTGAAAATTGAATTGCTTTCTTCTCCAATGAAAAAAGAAGAATATGCCACCTCAACTGGTGCGGGTGATGCGGAACCCTTACCTGACTTGCAAAACTGCTGCGGCGAGTCCTGCGTCACTGGTGCGGATCAACTAGAAAGTGGTGCGGGTATGCCAACTGAGGATCAGGCAGTGAAAGACGCTCCAATTACATCCGATACTGTTTTGGTAAAAGCTGAGTCTGAGTTCTCATACTCACTGTTGCAGTTTGAAAAAGACGGCGGGGACATCGCAGGGTTTGTTGGTTGCCAAGTAGAAGTGCGATCGCTCAGTGGTGCGGTCAAGTTTGCAGGTGAAATGATTAACTACGACTCCAAGAATGGAATTGTGACTGTGGCCACCGAGCAAGGGAACCGAGATGCAATTTTATGCGAGACGTTTGTAATTGACTAAGGAATATTCTCTATATCCGTATCTCGGTTCAATACCTAATTGCAGATCGCTATAGTTACCGCAAGCGCAAAACAGCCTTTGGGGTTGCCACAGGCTTCAGAACTTGAAATTTTACGTGACCGTGTTTTGTCTGAACTGAAGTTGAGTAAGCAAGCATCTGGGTATAAAACTGCTCAGAAGGCTCTCAATCGTTTCATTACTAAACCGATTAGTTCAGTTTAGCTGTTTGGTGAATTCGCCAACGGTATCGGTATCCCGGCTGAACCCCTTGCAGGGATCTCCGATCAATACCAACTTTTCACTATAACTAAAAATCGATGTTTGTTAAATGAAATTTTTCCGAAATAGATGAAAAGCTTTGTGTAGTAACTTATCGGGAACTGCGATCGCTGGTGCTGCTGGTCTTGCTCAGAGTAGCAAAAATGAGCAGGACTTTTCAGTGATGAAGCAAGGAGACAACTTGCAAGTTCAAACCCTAGCTCTAAGCCAAATGATAGACACTAAGTTTGTCTAAGGAATGAGAGCTTGGGGTGCAATTCTTTTATTTTTTAAGCCATTCATTTCTGGCACTATTTGATTTGTAATAAATGGCTGAAAAAATGGATTAGATGAACCTCAGGGCAAACGCATCTAAATTACTCTTGATCACAACGAAGGTTAAGAACCAACGAAAAAATCAGGATTTCGCGCTTGATTATTTTCTAAGCCCCAAAGCGATCGCCTAAAATTTTCGCAATAAGCAAAACTTAATGACATTAGTTTTAACTTTATTCTCAATAGAGTTTGCTTATTGACATGATGCGGCCGCCCTGAGATGAACCTATCCCACTGTTCAAAAAATTACCAATTATTGTCGTCACTAAAACTGGATTCCTAAGTTGTGTATTCAATATGTTATTTAATTTTTTGATTAGGAGTATTAAGAGATGAAACTCCACTTTCAAACGGTTTCCTTATTCAGCATATTCGCTTCAATAAATGGATTTAATCAGGCAGTTATTGCTCTGCAACCCGAAGCAATTTATCAAAAAGCAAATCCTGCTGTTGTTTTCATTGTTGCCTCGCAGAATCGCAAGCCAGCCTTCTATGGTAGTGGTGTCATTATCTCTCCAACGGGATGGATTGTTACGGCAAACCATGTCGTAGCAAATCAGCGAAATGTGACCGTTAAAGTGTCAGAGAAAGTCTATCGTGGAGCAGTGGTAGCACGAGATCTGAACTATGATTTAGCCTTGATCAAGCTTCAGTCTCAAGAGCGGCTGCCAACTTTAAGGTTACAATCAATTCCTCCTAAAATTGGGCAAAAGATTTATGTCCTTGGCAACCCGCTAACACTTGAAAAAAGCTTTACGGATGGGATAGTTAGCCGCTTAGACGATAATGGAGTAATTCAATATACGGCACCAACTAACCCAGGTAATTCGGGTGGGCCATTGCTGAATGAAGAAGGTGAGGTGATTGGGGTTGTGAGTCGAGGACTGCGAGTGGCTCGAGCTGGAAGTCTTGCTCCAGGGATTTACTTTGCGATGCCAACCAGTAAAATACAGATTCTTCTCTCTACGATGCGGTCAGTCCCTGCTGAAGCTAGACAAAGTGCGACTTACCATGCAAATGGCTTGATTCAAGTGCAGAAGGGGAACTATCGCCGAGCTATTGAATATTACAATCAAGCTATTCGACTAAAACCTCGCAATGCCAATATTTATCTCAGCCGCGCAAATGCCCAGCAGAGGCTCAAAAATTACCGAGGTGCGCTTGAGGATTATGCTCAAGCCATTCAAATTAATCCAAACTTCTCTGTTGTTTATCTTAGCCGTGGTAGTGCTTACCGATTGCTCAAAGATAAAAACAAAGCGCTTCAAGATTATGACTCGGCAATTCGCATTAATCGAAATTGGGGAAATCGCACTATTGCGGATGCCTACTACCGTCGGGGACTGGTTCGATTAGATTTAGGGGATAAGAAAAGCGCGATCAGAGATTTTCAGACAGCAGCAGATTTATACTCAAAACAAGGAAACACAACAGAATATCAACGGTCTCTTAACGAAATAATTAAGCTCAATCCTCGATAAGACGGTCGGTTCGCTCATTTCACAAACAGAATAGCCAAATAACAGCCTGAAAGTGTAGTCTGCAAAGGTGTTCACTAATAATTGAGGCGGCTAGATAACAGTTGCAAAACACTAC
>NZ_JACJSI010000290.1 GCF_014698065.1 Nostoc flagelliforme FACHB-838 | reverse complement strand
GAATTGCTTGCTGTGTATGTGTTGCATAGTTCATAATGGAAATCTCCTTAATCGGGGAAAAGGCGATCGCTGAGTTTGCGAGACGGGGCGATCGCTTTTGTTATGTGTGCAAATAACGTTGTGGTTTAGCACAACGCTCTCAAAAAGATTTGGCGTAGCCATCAAAGCTAGTTGCTAAGAGCATTATCAAGACAATAGATGTACAGCATCAGGGGACGTGTAGAGCTTTAACAACGCCAAAAGCTAATCGTCTAATGTCTTTTGTTAATCATTTACTAAGTGCAAATCCATTTCCAAACTGTGTACCCCTCGCCTTCTCTGGTTGTGCCAGTGCCTCGGTTACTCATCAAGCCGTCACTCTGGATTGTGCTGTCATGGTTCTGTAGTAATCGCATCTTTATTTACTAGGAGGCGTTGCGCTTATTTCCTCCTTCATATTTACTATGTTAGTACGAGTTAGTACATTTGTCAATCTAGTTAGTACGGAACCCCAGTCTAATATATTTCCTGATAGAATAAATCGTACTAACGGCTTGTGATAACCTAAAACAAAAGGAGATTGTCTATGGCTATTGAATCTCGTCTAACCATTCGCATTGAAGAGGAGATACGAACAGCTTTTCGGTCTAAAGTCGAAGCACAGGGCAAAACTGTTACAGATGTACTTTTAAAATTTATTAAAGAATATGTAGAGACAGAAAATTCGGAAAATGGCCATGATGTAGCCCAGATTGAGCAAAGGGTTCAAAGACTTGAATCTCTTGTAGAGGAATGCCTGGGGGAATTAGTCGCCTGAGAGAGGAGAACACCACTCTCAGGCAATGGCGTGATCACATTATTAACACTGTTATCAAGGACAAACCCGCCGAGCATTAGGTGGGTTTTGTTTTTTATAGATCACAGCGTACTAACTCGTGCTAACATAGTTTTTTAGTTATGTACGAGCTTATACAGTTATGAATCCCACGCCATTTTTATTTGAGTCACTAGAAAACTTTATTGACATATTTACTCTTGGACTAAGTTAAAAGCGATCGCCTCCCGCCAAGAAGAACAATCGCCCAGACTAATCCTTTAGCAAAGAAATAGTATGTCTAATTTACCAGTTTTCCAGCTACTCCTCCAAGACAATCCCAATTTATTCAGCACAGAAGGCTTATCCTCACTGCTGCAAGACTGCCTTAGACTGAAATACCCCAAACGGCATAAGTTCATTTACCCTTCACTGTTAGACAGGCAAGTTTACTTAGAACTTGCTGGGCTTGGGAACGGTGATGCTAAACATGATGAAATTATTCACCGGATCATGACAGACCCTAAAGGCTGGTGTTTGGATGCCCCATCATCCGTACATGAAGGGGCGCGATTCTACGACAGCATGGGTAAGATGTTTGGCCCTAACTTTGGCACTGAACTTTTCCTCTACCACAGGATTAGAGACAATATTCAGGATATTCAGAAAAACTTGGTCATCTCTGGAGTCAGCCAGCGAAACATTTCAATCCGTGATCGCTTGTTCTCCTACCCGACAGTAGAGGATCAACTGCTCACGCTGGAGAGCGATCGCATCATTCTTCAAAAAGTAGTTCCAGAAATCATCCAGTTTTTTGTCAGGCTTGTTCAGATCGCGCCTGCATATAACTTGTTTTTGGTGAATAAGGACAAGAGAAATATTAACGCTTCAGTCACTACAGTTGAAAGTTATGCACCAAAGGCAGTCATTGCAGACATTTATGCTGAGTCTTGTAACTGGGAGAAATCAGAACAGAACTGCTGGCGAGGAAAAAGTACTTTCAAGAAAGACCCAGACGAAGTTCATTTATACCTTCATCTTGATCATAAAGAGAACGAAATTATTTACTTTAAAGCGGTTTACCCGGACTTGAATCGATTCGTAAGGTTTGCTGAAGTCGCCTAATAACCACTAAAAGCGATAAGCCTAACGGCTCCTGCAAGTTCTTTACTCCCTGCAACATTCCTAGTATTTGCCATAGTGAGCAATAAATATGCTGACACTAGAAAAAGAACAAACAACAGCACTTGATTACAGTGTTGTCAACGCCAGCATCCAGGAAACCTTCACCGCCATCGAACGATTCGAGTGGCAAGCGGTAAATGAAATCCTCCAGATGAGAGAACAGCAGCTTTACCTGCAAGCTGGATATAATAACTTTGAAGAATACTGCCAGCGTGAATTATACGCCTGGGGTGGATACCGACGAATCAACCAACTGCTAGGAGCCAAAAAGGTCATAGACGCAGTTGGCGAATTGGGCGAACACATCAAAAATGAGCGTCAGGCTCGTCCGTTGCTACGGCTAGTTAAAGAACCAGAGAAACTAAAAGCTGCTATATCCCTGGCACTGAAAGATAACCCTTCCCCTAGTGAATCAGACTTTGCTGCTGCCGCAAATATTGTGGTTCCTCAACTTCCACGCAAAAAGCAATCTATTCAGGAACCATTGGTTCCCAAAATTCAAGAACCAGTGGTTCCTCAAAAAGCCAAAGTCACAGTAGTTTCACAACAGTCATACCCAAGGTATGGAGAAGAAGGAACCATTGAGGCAGATGCACCGAATCGCTGGCAACAGATTGTCACCTTTGCTGATGGCGAAAGGTTGTTGATCAACAATGCTGATTTAGATGCCGCTAGTGTCCCATTTTCCAGAGGGCGGAACTATCCACCAGAATATACCGAAGCGATCGCTGCTATTGAAGAACGCCATAGACAGGAGTTAGAGAGACTTTCCCAGGACTTGAGGATTGGTTTGCAAACAGAGGCCGCAGCCAGAGCCGAAGCCCAGGTACAAGAACAAATCCAATCCTTGCAAAACCTGTACAAGCAACAGAAAGAGCAAAATATCCAGTTGCAGCAGCGATTGGATGAAATGGAGGGGTTGAAAAAACTGGAGGCTGAGAATCAGCAGCTTAGACAGCGTATTCAGGATTTGGAAAATTCTAAAGAGCCTCGCACTGGACAAGAGTGGCGGAATACCTACACTAAACAAGGGGCTAAAGCGTTAAACAAGAAGGTTCAGCAAGCCCTAGAGAAAACCATTGACCTGCGATCGCTGGCCCAGGAACCGCCGAAAGAAAACGCTCAGGAATGCTTACGGTTGATGGGGATGGCGTTGAAGAATCTCGCTAGTGCTATGAACAATACCCAAGCCCTTGAAGCTGCGGCGATAATTCTGGGGAGTGAGCCAACGCCTATTGCGATTGCTTATCGAGCCGAACAATTAGAAATGCTACCCCAAACGGTTAGTGATATTCGGGGGGTGCTAGCTAAACCTGGGTGTACGTGGCAGGACTATTTGGCAGTAGCGCAAGAGTATGAGGTAATCAAACAGGACTACTGGGCGGAATTGACCAGTGAGGAAATAGAACTAATCAAATCTCTTGAAATTGCTTCTCATCCTCCAATTATCAGAAAGGGTTCTATCGTTGCCCACGCCGACCCATACCGCACTTTGTATGTGGCCAGAGGAGAAGTGATTGAGGATTTAGGAGACGAGGTAATCGTTGCATGGGATCACTGGCAAAAGGAATCTAAGAAAACTGATAGGTATTTCCGAGATGAATTGCGATTCTGGCAGCCTCAATAGGCTTTCAGTGTATCGGTGACTTTTTAGACAACCAAATACAAGCACCAAGCCCCGCATCACAGTGGGGGAAATTTCTGTGCGTCAATACAACAGGAGATTGAAAGATGACTACAACCATTACCCGTCCCAAGCCCAAAAAGGCTGCTGCCGCTAAAGTACAGTCACCATATAAGCGGCTTCATGTGATTATTCCCATTGAAGATTTGCTCTGGGCATCGCAACAAAAGCCATCAGTTACGCAATTGTGGCAAGAGTGTTGGACGGCTGACCTTATGGCTCTAGGTGGATGCCTCTGACTTCTGCTTTGGGGTATAGTACTTTTATCTCTGCAAAGAAAATTCTCTCCGACAGTGGGCTATTCATTTTTAAGCCGGACAAGTCAATTCAGGATGGCAGGGAAACGGCTAGCTGGATGGTGAAGAATTTACACGGTAGCCGAATGAAGGAATTTTGGGAGAAAGCTAATGCTGTGTCACCAAAACCAGATGCTGAAAAACAAGAATCAAATGCTGAGATTTCAGAGAAAGATGCTGGCTTTGAAGAAATACGTGCTTTAAATCAAGCATCTATTTTAGGTCAAAGTCAGCCACAGCAAGGATTCCAGGAAACCTCACGAACTACTCAGGAACATCTCACCAACTCATCAAATGAGTTGGTGAGATGTTTCTCTGACACGCCTACACAAAATCTGCATGAGGAGGAGACGGCTCACGCGCCCTTGGGGGGCGCTTCGCCTCAATCGGTTCAAAGCGTGTCAGAGAAGGGGGAAGAGTTACCTGCGGTAACGGAGTGTAGATCGCTGACGCTTGTGGAAACTGCACCGAGTCAATCTGCTTCGATGTTCGCTGAAAACCAAGTCTCTGGTCTTGAAGCGATATTCCCTCATGAAGGTATTTGTTCCGCCGCGCCCGTCGCTCGAAATGAATTTTCTTCAACTTCAGCGATCACAGATCAGAAAATAGAACCGAGTTGTCCCTCTGCTGAGTTGATGACTGAAAATTCAGTTACGGGTGCAGAAATGAAAGCGGATCATGAGTGTGAAAGTTCCGCCGCGCCCGTGCCAAATCCCGAAAAGTGGTCGCATGAGGCGATTGTTGCGAGGTCAAATATGCGACCGGAACGTATGCAGAAACTCAAGGTTGCGGGAAATTCGGGGCAGAATCCGGGGTTTAACTTTTTGCAAGAGTGTTGGAATGACGATCCGGCTTTGCAGATTGTGATTAAAAAGTTGTTGGTGAGGTTTCCACAGTGGAGGATTGCGATTGTTGATGGGGTGTTGGTGAAGTGGAATAATTCGCGCTCACAGAACTTTTTGTTCTACTGAATGTACTGCACGTATAATTTCGATTACTGGTAAAGGGTGCAAACTCTTTTTTAGAAGACTATGCAATATAAAAACTGCTTTGGACTTTTCCTAGAGCAGTTTTGGGCAGTGAAATTTACCAAGCCTCTGGTGAGGAGATCACAGACTTTAAAAATCATAGATCAGTTTTGTGCCACTGCCGACCATCGCGCACCAACAAATCATCTGCTGCCGATGGGCCCCATGAGCCTGATACGTAGTTAGGAAAGTTTTCAGGTGATGTAGTTGTCCAAGCCTCCAGAATAGGAGTGACGACCCTCCAGCCCAACTCTACGTTGTCTGCTCGTTGAAACAAAGTCGCATCACCGATCATGCAGTCATACAGCAACGTTTCGTAGCCAGTACTCGGAATCGTGCCAAAATAGTCAGTGTAGCAAAAGCCCATTTTTACTGCATCCATTGCCATAGCCGGGCCAGGCACCTTTGCACCAAATTGCAGGTGAATACCTTCTTGTGGCTGAATGCGGATAGTCAAGAAATTAGGTGTGAGGCGAGCAATCGACGTTTGACGAAACAATAGTGAGGGTACTTGCTTAAACTGAATTGCAATTTCAGTTACGCGTTTAGCCAAACGCTTGCCAGTTCGTAGATAAAACGGCACCCCTGCCCAGCGCCAGTTGTCGATGTTCAGCTTTAAAGCAGCATAAGTTTCAGTGGTAGAGTCTGACGCAACTCGTGGCTCTGCTCGATAAGCAGGCACTTGGGTATCCTTCACCATTCCCGCAGCATACTGCCCCCGTACAGCAAACTGTTGTACATCTTCAGCAGTGAGCGGAATGATGGACTTCAATAGTTTTGACTTTTCATCACGCACCTCATCGGCTGAAAACGAGATCGGCGGTTCCATCGCTATCATTGCCAGCAGTTGAAACAGATGGTTTTGCACCATATCCCGCACTGTACCTGTACCTTCATAGAAGTTGCCTCTGCCTTCGACTCCAACCGTTTCGGCTACGGTAATCTGTACGTGATCAATATGTTCACGATTCCAAATCGGTTCAAACAAGCCATTACCAAACCGAAACACCAAAATATTTTGTACAGTCTCTTTGCCCAAATAGTGATCAATGCGGTATATCTGTTTTTCTTGAAGGACAGCACCAATGGATTTATTTAAAGCACGAGCCGAGTCTAGGTCGTGCCCAAATGGTTTTTCAATGATGACTCGCCGCCAGTGATCCTTGTCTTCGCGCACTAATCCTGCTGCGCCAAGCTGCGTAATGATGTCGCCAAAAAAGTTAGAGCCAGTTGCTAGGTAGAACAAATAGTTTCCTTTAGTGCCACAGTCTTGATCTACTTGAGTGAGCAAGTCTTGCAACCGATGGTAAGTGTCATCTGAGTTAAACTCACCTGCAAGATAGTACAGCTTCTGCTCAAGCGGTTGCCAGACATTCACGTCTACAGGAATCGTTGCGAACTGACGAATGTCTTGGGCAAGTTTACTGCGAAAATCGTCCTGGCTCATTGGAGTATGTGCGACTCCAATGATCGCAAATTCTGGCGGCAGCAAATTGCTTTGTTTGAGGTTGTAGAGGGCAGGAAGCAGCAGACGCTTGGTTAAATCTCCCGCTGCCCCAAAGATAACGATCACGCAGGGTTCTGGCGGATGGATTGAGGCTTCAACAGAAACCTGGGGCGTGGTGGCAGCCGTCATGGTTGAATCTCCGCATATTCTTCAAGATGTCACCAAACTATAGCGCATTGTAGACAGCAGTTTGTCTATAAACTCACCTTCGCCTCTAGAGTTAAAGTTTTAGTATATTACAGCACTCAGCACTGGTGCAGATATATTTTCTTTAAATTGCAATTTTACAGGGAGCCTCTGCCTACACCGCAAGGGAAAACGTAGAGATGATACGGCAATAATGCTATTTTCACTGAAGCTAGCACATTGTCAATAAAAGCTGTAAATAAATTATCGCTGTGCCTCAAATAGTACTCTTTCGAGGACTGGGCACGCTAAATTGCCAATCCTAATATAAGGGTTAGATTTCATCGCAAGCGCCATTAAGCATCTCCAAAATTGAACCAAGAAGGCAGTTAAATCCGTCGCGCCCGTCGCAGAGGATTTAACTGCTTTTGAAAAACAAGCCCAAACCAGCCTTTCCACAACTCTTAAAAAAGAGAGAAAAACGGAGCCTACACAGGCCAAATCTGCTGTGAAGGATTGGTTTGAGTGGGCGAGACGGCAGAGAATTGTGATTGCAATGTCCGGTGAGGTTGTAGGATTGCTCTTGATGATGGGACGGTATCCGATGTGCGCGAGACTCCCGCTTTTTCAGCGATTACAAAGCATCCGTGCGATGTATCGATTCAATCAACTCCTCAACTTCTTCTTCGTCCAAGCATTGTTTCACTTGGATGCTGAACCACTGGGATTCTTCCAGTTCTGTGCCCTGGACTTGATAGACCAGTAATGTTCCTGCAACACGGGCAAGAGTAAGAGGTGATGGGGAAACGTGGCTCAGTAGATCACACGCATTCTGGTATAT
>NZ_JACJSI010000029.1 GCF_014698065.1 Nostoc flagelliforme FACHB-838 | reverse complement strand
CAACCGCCTAGTGCTAGGAAGGCGCAGGGGAACAATAGTATCCCTGACCAACCTACGAATACGAAGCGATCGCGCTTGAGCCAGTCGTCTAAAACGTCAAACCACCCTCTACTAGGGGCGCGTCCAACTGCGATGGTCATCGGACTAAAATCCTCTTTTTTTACTAAAATTGCAACGTTTCTAAAGCAGTGCGGAGAGCCAGTGTAACCGACTGCCATGAGGAACTAACGTTTTTTTTGACAATCTCAACAGCATCAAAGCAACTGAGATTCTGAGAGCCTGCCGATTAGTGAAATCGGCATTTCTCTTTGTTTATGCCATTACACGTACCATCGGCTAGTAATCTAGCTTGTGGTAACTTAATGATTCTTAACTTATCACACTACTCAGGGTTTTTGCCTGATACACAGAAGCAAATGAGCTATGAAACACGAACCTTATAAATAATATGAATATCAGAAATTTTACAATTTGACACAAGTTTTCTCAGAAATCTAAAAAAAATTAATGCAGATGAACGTAATCTAGGTAATTTATTCCCAATAGGTCAAGAAGAGGCAAGGAGGGAGGAGCAAAGGAGCAGAGGGTTAGGGTAAAAAGAATTTTGAGCCATTGAGTAAAAAAAATTATGTATCGTACTTTAACAAATTATATGGGTAACAGCGACACGCAGGGGCGCAGTTGAGTTTTTATCAACAATCTTTGGTAAAATGCACACAAGCCCACACTCAATGCAAAAACATTTAGTGTGCGAGTATGTCACGGGGCAATGGTAGTTTAATGACGACATCAACAACGATTAACAAAGGCGATCGCCTCCTGCATCAAAATGTTCTCGGTTCTCGTCGGTTCAGTAACTACTGGTGGGCAACTATCGTTACCTTGGGAGCAAGCGGCTTTTTATTGGCTGGGGTATCCAGTTATTTAAAAGTTAATTTACTCATAGTTTCCGATCCAACTCAACTGGTATTTGTCCCCCAAGGATTGGTGATGGGGTTATATGGCACTGCTGGCTTGCTATTAGCCACATATCTGTGGCTAATAATTTTATGGGACGTGGGAGGCGGTTACAACGAATTTAATCAGGAAACTGGGACAATCAAAATCTTCCGTTGGGGATTTCCTGGTAAAAACCGCCGAATTGAGATTAATAGCCGCATAGAAGATGTGCAATCTGTGATCATAACCGTCAAAGAAGGTCTTAATCCCCGTCGCGCCCTCTATCTACGTATTAAGGGTCGGCGAGATATACCCTTAACACGGGTTGGACAACCGGTATCTTTAACAGAGTTGGAAACAGAAGGCGCAAAGTTAGCCCGCTTTTTAGAAGTTTCGCTAGAAGGGCTTTAAGGGATTGGCGAGAGACGCAATTAATTGCGTCTCTACTAGCGTAATGAATGGATGAGGAAGATGAGGGAGATGAGGGGACAAAGAAAATAACCAAGGCCCAATGTCTCTCAAAACGATAAGATACTCTGGTTAAATCAGTAACAGGCAATGCGGTTAAAAACTTCACAATTTTTGCTTTCTCTTGTGATCATCAGTGCCTTGATGTTGGGAGGATGTTCAACGCAGCAATTAGCTTCTAATCCATCTTCTCCAACCTCTACAGCTACCTCGACTACAAACGACACAGAAATTAAGACAACTACTGAAGCAACATCTGTATCTCAAACTAGTAGTGAGAGTATTCCTGGAATAACAGATTTACCAAGGCTCGAAGGCAAGGCTACTGTGGTGCTAACGGTTAAAGGTTCGCCGATTACTATTGAAGTAGACGGGACTGATGCCCCCATTACAGCTGGCAACTTCGTAGATTTAGTGCAAAAGGGTGTGTACGATGGTTTAGCTTTCCATCGAGTTGTGCGCGACCCCCAACCCTTTGTAGTTCAAGGGGGCGATCCCCAAAGCAAAGACCCGAAAGTTCCGGCAGATAGACTGGGAACTGGTAGCTATATTGATCCAAAAACGAGAAATGCTCGTTATATACCTTTAGAAGTTAAGGCGAAAGGTTCAGATACTCCGACTTACAATAAACCATTTGATGCTACTGCTCAAGCCGTAGTATTGCCCCATAAGTTGGGTGCAGTAGCGATGGCGCGATCGCAAGCACCAGATTCCGCTTCTGCTCAGTTTTACATTGCTTTAGCAGATTTGGCGTTCTTAGATGGTAATTACGCCGTGTTTGGCAATGTCACTCAAGGCTTTGATGTAGTGAACAAAATTAAGCAAGGCGATCGCATTGACTCTGCTAAAGTTACCCAAGGTGCTGAAAATCTGAAAATACCAGGGCAGTAGGAAGAGAGCAGGGGGAGCAGGGGAGGCAGAGGAAGCAGGGGGAGAATAACTACCAACCCTAACTCCTAAATTTAGTGAAAGTTCTTGTCACTGGTATTGGTCTTGTTTCCGCCTTGGGTGGAAGCTTAGAGGATAGCTGGCAAAATTTGCTAGCAGGGAAATCTGGAATTAAGTTACATCAACCATTTCCAGAACTTAAACCACTTCCTCTAGGTTTAATTGCTCAACAACCATCTGAGTTGACAATGTTAACTCAGATGGTTGTTTCTTCTGCTTTGCAAGATGCTGGGTTAGTTCCACCTTTAGCTGATTGTGCTGTAGTTATTGGATCGAGTCGCTCTTATCAAGCATCTTGGGAGAGGCTGGCGCGGCAAATGTATAAAGATACGGAAAATTTGCCCGTTTCTGATTTTGAAAATTGGTTAGATATATTACCTCATATCAATGCGATCGCAGCTGCAAGACAAATCGGTGCATCTGGAATGGTTTTAGCACCAATGGCAGCTTGTGCAACTGGAATTTGGGCGATCACTCAAGCAGCTTTGCTTATCCAAACTGGGCAATGTCAACAGGCGATCGCTGGCGCAGTGGAAGCGCCGATTACACCCCTAACTTTAGCTGGGTTTCAGCAGATGGGTGCTTTGGCGAAAACTGGGGCTTATCCCTTTGATTTGCATCGAGAAGGCTTAGTGTTAGGCGAAGGCGCAGCTGTGTTTATCTTAGAATCAGCAGAGTTGGCAAAACAGCGTCAGGCAAAAGTGTATGGTGAAATTCTCGGTTTTGGCTTGACTAACGACGCGTATCATGGTAACTCACCAGAACCTGAAGGCAGAAGTGCGATCACTGCCATCAAACAATGTCTAGAACGTAGTTGTCTGATACCAAGCGATATCGATTATATTCATGCTCATGGCACAGCTACCCAGCTAAATGACCAGATGGAAAGCATGGTAATCCAGCGTTTGTTTCCCCAAGGGGTAGCAGTTAGTTCCACTAAAGGAAGCACAGGTCATACACTAGGGGCATCTGGAGCTTTAGGTGTAGCTTTTTCTCTCATGGCATTAAAGCATCAAATATTACCACCCTGTGTAGGATTGCAGCAGCCAGAGTTTGACTTAGATATCGTGACAGCAGCACGTTTAAGTAAAATTCGGCAGGTATTATGTTGCAGTTTTGGGTTCGGGGGACAGAATGCTGCGATCGCATTAGCAAGGTAAAAACTAGTAGTCTGTCCCATTAATTTTGAGGGATAAGAGAACGAACCGCAAAGAGCGCATTCGCGCAGCGTCTCGTAAGAGTTGGACGCAAAGTATAAGAAGGAAAGAAGAGAAGTTAAAATTTGATTCACCTATCAGAATTAATGGGACAGACCACTAGTGGGTTCATCTATAGCTAAAAAAATATCCAACTATTTATTGTGGGATGGGCATCTCGCTCGTTCGATAAACCACTAATTTGCACATATCAGAAGATAAAATATAAAACTGTAACAAAAACTACAAAATTTCTATTTTCCCCAAAAAAAGGATAAGCTAAATACAGATGATATCCGGTTCGTAAAGATACCGCGATTAGGAGAAAATTTTATGATTTCAAAATCTCTGTTGCTGTCAGAACCTGCTTCTCCAGCGCATATATGCCCATTTGACCAAGCCTGTAGTTACTTAGAAGCGGCAGCTAAAGAATTAAATTTAAATCAGGGTTTGCTAGAAATTCTTAGCCACCCGCGTAAGGTTGTCACAGTTTCCATTCCTGTGAAACTAGATAATGGGGAAATACAAGTTCTCGCTGGACACCGGGTGCAGCACTCTGATGTCTTAGGCCCATACAAAGGCGGAATCCGTTACCATCCGGCTGTGACACTGCGCGAAGTATCCGCTCTAGCAATGTTGATGACCTGGAAATGCGCCTTGTTAGGTATTCCTTACGGTGGTGGAAAGGGTGGCATTGCTATAGATCCCAAACGCTACAGTGTTGGTGAATTAGAGCGAATCAGCCGCCGTTATATCAGTGAGTTGATTAAAGATATTGGGCCTTCCGTAGATATTCCTGCGCCAGATATGGGTACTTCTGCCCGTGAAATGGCTTGGATGATGGACACCTACTCTGTAAATGTTGGTCATGCTGTACCAGGAGTTGTAACTGGAAAACCCCTTTCTATTGGTGGTTCTCTGGGACGAGAAATGGCAACCGGACGTGGCACGATGATTATTGTCCGTGAGGCGCTAGCAGATCGAGGTAAATCTTTGGCAGGAGCGCGAGTAGCCATTCAGGGTTTCGGTAACGTCGGCTGTGCCGCAGCGGAATTACTATATGAAGCAGGCGCAAAAATTATCGCTGTTTCAACTGGTGCTGGGGGAATATTCTCCGAAGTTGGTCTCGATATTCCCAAGTTAAAAGTCTACGCTACTGAAAATTGCAAGAGTATTGTGGGTTTCCCGCAATCTGTACCAATTAGCAATGCAGATTTATTAACTTTACCCTGTGATGTATTAATACCAGCGGCTTTGGAGAACCAAATCACTAAAGAAAATGTGAATCAGGTGCAGGCGCAGATTGTCGCAGAAGCAGCTAACGGCCCGGTTACTCTTGAGGCTAACTTGGCATTAGAGGCGCGGGGTGTGACAGTGTTACCAGATATTTTGGCAAATGCTGGCGGTGTAGTAGTCAGTTATTTGGAGTGGGTGCAGGGTCTTTCTTACGTATTTTGGGATGAGGAGCGCGTCAACCGCGAAATGGAGCATTTGATGGTACAAGCGTACCGCAAGGTGATTCACCAGTCGGAGATACGGCAAATTTCTTTAAGGTTAGCAGCTTACACATTGGGGGTAGGTAGAGTGGCTCAGGCGCTGACTGATAGAGGCCTTTATCCTTAAGTTTTTATACTTAGTTGTTCATTAGGCAGAATAGATCATTGGCGGTAGTAATTTTACTCGATCCGCCATTGATTTATCTGCCTTATTTTCTTGAGCGATCGCGACAAGATAACTAGTACTAAATGTCTTTGATATTACAATAATAAGCTTAGTACATATAGTAAGCAAACTTAAAAAAACGCGTTATTAATTCTTCAAACAACTTTTTGATTACTCACGCGTTTTTTTGCAACACAACCTTCTTCACCAACGTCATTTATTATAAATAGAACTTATATCAATTAACTGTGAGATTGCTCCAGAGTTTGGGGTTTAAGTCGCAAGCCTGACCAAGCTTAATTTTGTGCAGATTCACAAAGAATTGGTATTAGCAATCATTGGTTTTAGACTGAGAATTTTAATTATGAAAATATTTTTTGACTGGCAAAAAACCTTAGCAATAACTGCAACACTTTCCTTGACGCTGACAGCATATCCGGCTGGCTCTACTATTCCTACATCACTCCAACATTCAAGTAAATACCAACTTGTACAGACCCCAGATAACTGTCGCCGAGTTGAGACTGATGGTGATAATCTTAATATCCGATCTAGTCCAGATGGTGCAATTATTGGAACATTGCGTAATTACTCACTTGTAATTATTGAAAATACCAATTCTTCAAGTAGCTGGGTGCCAATATCATCACCACAGTCTGGCTATGTATCTGCCGCTTATCTCAAGCAATGTGGACAGCCAGTACCTCCCTCACAAACAACTTCTCAAACAGATAACTGTCGCAAAATTTTTGTAGGAGGAGTTCTACGTGTAAGGCAAGAACCCTCAATTAACAGTCCTATTCTTGGAGTTCTGCAAAGTGGTCAGCAAGTAACAATTAAAAATCGTGGAAAAGATGGTTGGGTACCAATTTCATCCCCTGCAAATGGATATATTCCTTCAATAGTCCTCAGCAGTTGTACATAGATTATAAATTAACGCCGTGTGCAACTTTTACTCAAACCTAACCCCTCACCATTAATCGCCATCTACTAGGGAATCTACGGTGTATATACAAGTCGAAAAAAGCTAGGTTTCCTCATTGTTCTTTTGTTCCTACGCTCTGCATGGGAATAACTAGTTAGGGGCTGCTGTTTCCAGCCAGACATTGAGTCAGCAGCACACATGAAGCATTCCCATGCAGAGCATTTAAACATCTTCTTCAACCAAATTTACGACTGCCCAGAAGGTGCAGCAGCATGAATCAAGTCTGGCTTCTCGTCACTAGGAGGACGCTCAATAGTTTGATCCGATGTGGGACGTTGATGGCGATCGCTAGTTTGGATCTGCACAGGTTTACCCGTCTCAATTGACTGGTAAAGCGCTTGAATGATAGCAACATCAATCAGTCCTTCCGTCCCAGATGGCTCTGGGTCTTTATCTTCGAGAATACAATCAGAGAAGTAGGTAAATTCTGCCGCTAATTGATCGTGATCCTCAAAGGTACGCTCTTGAGTTTCACCATTAATTGTCAGGTAGTGCTTCAGTTCTCCCTGCCAAGGATAAGCAGGTTTTACTCGTAAATCGCCTTGAGTACCTACAATCTGATAGGTTGAAACACTTGCAGATCCAAAGCTACAGGTAAATGTTGCTAACCGCTCATTGGGGAAACGCAAGATAACGCTAGCCATTTCTTCCACTTCGCTGAAGCGTTGTTCTCCCTTATTGGCAGCTACAGCAAATACTTCAATTGGTTCATCTTGAAATAGATAACGTGCAGCATTAATGCAGTAGATGCCAATATCATAAAGTGTGCCACCACCTGTTACATCTCGTAAACGAATATTGCCCTCTTCTACTTGCTGAGTAAAAATCGAGTTGAAAATTCGTGGTTCACCAATTTGCTTTGAGCGGACAATTTCGACTGCTTGTAAGTTGGCTTCTTCTAAATGTAAACGGTAGGCAATCATCAGCTTCACATTGTTGTCATTGGCAGCTTTAATCATTGCCTCACACTCTTGTTCAGTTATTGCCATCGGCTTCTCACATAACACATGAATTGCCTGATTAGCAGCCCGCACAGTGTAGTCACAATGCAAGTGATTGGGTAGCGCAATATAAACTGCATCCACTTCGCCACTTGCCAGACAGTCTTCATATTCCTCGTAGGAGTAAGTATGCTGAATGCCATACTTTTTGCTCAATTCTTCGTTTTTAATAGGGTCATCTGAAACCAGTGCCACTAATTCTGAGTTGTCGGCGTGGGCAAAGGAAGGTAAGGCAGCTTCTTGGGCAAACCAACCTAAACCAACAACAGCGTAGCGAATTTTGCGTTTATCATTTGTAGCAATCATTATCTACTCCCTAATGAATACTTTTGTAACTTTCATACACTAATTACGTGCAAATCATGGCTAACTGTTTATGCAAGCTTTAGACGATGTTTTAAAAGTGATTGGCTGTAATTTTAGGCATTTGTTGATCCCCCCAACCCCCCTTAAAAAGGGGGGCAAACTTTTTCAAAGTCCCCCTTTTTAAGGGTATTGAGGGGGATCTAAAACGTTTTTATACCGGACAGAGGAGTTTTAAAACATCCTTATTAGGAAAAAATTGCATTATTACATTTTTCCCCTCAGCAATAATCAATTTATAGGGTTAAGAGTTTGGAGGTTAATGAATGTGATCTCGTATATTCTCAATGACTTGGTAAATTAAAACCTCATTCTTTCAGTAAGCTTTAGTTTAGACTTAAGGAATATTTGTGTTATTACACCCTAACTGAAATTCCTAACCTCAGCATGATGGATACTGAGTATATAACGTTAGCAGCCCAAGGCTACGATTCAAAACTTGAATGCCAGTTGAAAATTCTCACACATTTGGTGCAGCCTCACAAAAAAGTGGTAGAAGTCGTAAACGTAACTAAGCTCTTTTGTATTTTATATTACAAAAAACAACGAACAAATACTTGGTATATATGGCAACTGAACTCCATAAACAAGGTACTGTAATGGTTTAATTTCCAATAATCTTGTCTAGTATTTTTATGTTGACTAGACTGTAATTAACCAAATGCCTCTGATGATTCACCATTGGGTGCAGTTCAGAATCTGGCTTCTATCGTGTAATATAGAATTGCCCTAAACGAAACTTGAGCAGTCTTTAATAGAAATAAATTATATATTTTCTGATTTTACGAATTGAAAACCTTTTAACGTATAAGTAAAATCTTTATTTTTAGTTTGTTGCAATAGTTCTTGTGCTTTCCGCATTTTCTCAATCTCCCTTTGCCAAAGTAATGAGGTAAATGCTTTCAAATAATATTGAAAACATTGTTGAATATGAGCGTCAAAAGCTTTTTGTAATCTCAGAGAGTAGTGTTCCAGACAGTCACTACTGCTTAAACCAGAAGCAACACCATCTATGATACTCGTTGCTAGGATTGCACCTCTAATAGCGTACCCTGTGCCATCGCCGCTAATCGGGTCTACAGAGAAAGAAGCATCTCCTACAGCAAGCCATTGATTTCCACAAAAAGGCTGTAAAATTTGGGGAAAAGCCGCAAAAATCGCTAACGAGCCTGAGAACTGGGAAATACAGTCTTGAATATAGCGTGTTTGTTTAAGTAAGTTTATAAAAATTGATGCAGGTTCTCCTGAAAGTAGGGGAACCATAATTTGAAGTATTGCTTTGTTGTCACCTAATGGAGCCAAAAATAACCAACCTTCTGATACAGTTTCAATCCAGTAAATATCTTCTTCAACCAAGTTAGTCAGCCTAACTTCTTGAGAAAGTATGCATCGATTTCCAAAACTATGACGATGGCCTGCTCCTAATTTTTGGGCGATCGCAGATTGACGACCACCCGCGTCAATAATCCAAGTAAATTCACTTTGGCGCTCAAGTAAATTATCTATACTGACTGTTACTTCCTGAAATTGAACTTGATTGTGGTGTTTGTCTAATAAATGTTCCCAAAGGCGGTCTCTTAAGGAGTTACCATTAATAACGGCACTTGGTTCAGCTATACTTAAAACGCTGCCATCGTTTCCCCAGCATACTTTACGTTCTTGGAGAAGATGCAAACTATTCCAAAAACTAGAATTTAGTTGCCAAATATCTTGCAGAAGATTGCAGGTTATCTGATTGAGAATTAGAGTTGGGGAAAAAAATTGATGTTTACCCCATATTTCTATTTCCCAGCCACGATTTGCTAGCAGACGGGCGCAAGATAACCCAGCAATACCATTACCAATAATTAGAACTTTTTGCATTACTAATCTGCATCTTCTTCAATCAATTGATGTATGCGTTGAAATAGTTCTTCATTGATACGTTGTTGACGTTCAGCTAGATCGTGTTCCGTGAAATCGCTAGTCTCTTTCACCTCTGTAATAGCAGCTGCGGTTTCTGTAAAAAGAGTATTCATGCGATCGCTAGCATTCCCACGAGTCATGGTGGTTGTAACTGTTGTAGGTAGCTTAAATCTAGCTCTTACACCTTTACTCGCCATATAGTGATTGGTTTCGTGCAGGTTGAACATAGCACGGCGCGATTGTTCCAGCACCATTCCTCCAGCGCGATCGCCTAAAGCAAAGCTCACCTGAAGCGCCCCTAATAAAACACTATAATTCTGATCGCTTAGTTTTTGTAAGCTAGCTAATTGCGTTCCTGATTGAGGATTTTTTAAAGGTCGAAGATAGGAATCAGGGGAAATTCCCGCTAAGTGCTTCTGAACAGATAAAAACCGCTTGTAATGATTTTCTCCTTCATCAATAATCAGCTTGATCAAAGGTAGTAACCGTTCTCGTTCGGGAAATTGTTCTGGTTGACGATCAATACTAGTCAGTAAACGAACATACATCCCATCAAGTCCTTGTCCAGCTGACTGACTAGGCTTTTCCACATCAATAAACCATTGCAATTGTTCTGGTGTGAGCCTCTCAAGCTCAAAAGGTCGGTTAAAATTTCGTCCAATCAATTGCGCTCGTCCTAGAGAAGGAGGTTGTTGCATTAGATCGAGCGCCTCATTTACCCAACGAAGATGACGCATTTCATCAACTGCAATTAGAAAAACTTCATTGGCTGCGGCAAAAATTCGGCGCGTTTGTTCGTCTACACCTGATTCAGGTAAACGCATGGGTGCGTTTACCGAATAGTGAGCATAGAGATATTCAACACATAAAGCGTGTTCGACTGTAGTGAGATAGCGTAACTCATCGATAACTTGTTGCCTAGTCATCAACTGAGTTATAGGTGGCCCAGGCGGTGGTATAAACTGTTCGCTTTCGCGATCGTTCAGCACAACTGGGAGTTGATTCCAAACTCCTTCAATTAGTTCAGCATAATCTAATTCTTGTTCTCGTTGCCATTGTGCCAAAACTTCTGATGGTTGCGGTGTGATATTGCGATCTCTCCGTTGAAAATTTAAATAGGGTTGTTGTCCATCTCCACTGGTAACTATATCAGGCTTACTTGCAGCCCAATAAAAGCAACCACAATCGCGGAAATCATATTGCCAGGGCGAACAAAGACTGCGAGTCAGATCGCCAGGTTGATAAACATCTACGTCAATTACGCCGTTTTCATCTAAGTATTGAGCGCGTTGACCCACTAACACAGCAATCTGAAGCCTACCATTATCATCACGCTGGAGTAAACTTTCTCCCGAATCATAAATCTGATCTAATTGTCGGCTCAAACCCAAGCTAGGCGTTAGTATACTGCCTGGTGAAGGGCCAAGTACGATCGCGATTCGTCCGGGAATTAAGTCATGGACGCGCCGCCAAACTTCCAATCCATCTAACCCATTGAAAAAGAATACGGGTGGATCTGCTTCGCTTTGACTAGTAGAATATCTGCCCACTAATGCCCATAAATAGAGAGGGGGATTATTGTCGGCATCGGTTAATCCCTGTTGGCTTGGCGCACCATTGGCTAATATTTGATGTAAAATTGCCCCATCAGAACGATGAAACTCAAAAATCAAACCAGGGAAAAAAGCTTTATCGAGATTGCGCTGATCGAATTCTAGCCCTGGATAACAGTTATCAACACCACTTTCAAGTCTGGTATTGCTGGGATTACCGCCTACCGAATAGTCAGCCCGTGCAGTCAAATTGCGAGGAAAAATTTTCCATTCAATCGGATCTTGAGCAGTAGCATCACTCATAGAAACCTCCATAACTGTGTTCAGTCAGGTTTATTTGTTGATTAAAATATTCAGGACGAATGGTAGATAGTTCAACATAAGCACTCAAACAAAAATCTAACCATCCTCGAATATAGTCACAGCCAATCCGCCCTCGGCGAGAGACTTCATGATAACAACCACCGCCACACAAATATCTAGCCCAGCAGCCTTTACAAGGCTCGATATAATCTACATGATTGCGAGTTAAATGATTTGCCCGCGCTTGCATATCTGAACCTTCCCAAATGCTACCCATAGCAAACTGAGGATCGTCAATTAAACGATGACAAGCAAATAATTTACCTTCTGCATTCGTACTTAAATAGGCTGCACCTGCACCACAAGGATAGGGTCGATGGCTACCACGATGGATTTCTTGTAATGCAATTTCAAAATTACTAAAAGGATAGGAACTACCAGCTTTGATTTGTTGCAAAGCTTTTTGTCCGCAAGCGATCGCTTGTTGCAATAAGAGAGTAAAGTCTTCGAGTGCAAAAGCCAGACTTGGATCGGGTGAAACTAAGACAACAGCAAAACCAACTTCATCAAAACCTAAGCTAATAACATGATCGAGGATTGGCAATAGTTCTCCTGTTTTAGGAGTAACTGTAATGCGGGCTGCTAGATGTCGCGGTTTGCCGTAGCGATTCAGTAATGCTAATCCTTTCTGTAAACACTCGTAACTACTAGAACCATTATTCATGGCTCGAATGGCATCATTTTGTTCACGATTCCCGTCAACACTGATGGCTACAGTAAAGGGAAACTCGGCAAATAGTTCAGCATCTTCCTTTTGCAGCAATGTCCCATTAGTAGTAATGGAAAAACGCATCTGACGATTAGCAGCTTGAGCCGCTTGAGCAGCATAGCGAGTAGTTTCGTGGACTACACGACGGTTAAGCAAAGGCTCTCCCCCCATATAACCGATAACTAGTCCTACTGTTGGATCTGATTCTGCAATTAAGCGATCAACTGTTGCCTTAGCTACATCTAGACTCATCAGGCGGGCGTGACCGCCAAACTTACCTGTATCTGCATAGCAGTAACTACAGGACATATTACACGCCTGAGCAACATTGAGAGAAATTGAGGCAAGAGGAGGAGGGGTAAGGGGTTGACCATCGATGTATTGAGAGAATGAATCTAAGGGAAAAGAGTCCACCTCTGACCAAGATTGTTCCAGACGATTAGCAACCTCTGGAGCCAAGTCGTAAATCCGACTGCCATCTACGACGAATAAATGAGAGCCTATGACACTTTTGAATAAGCGTAGTTCTGTGTCAGGATGTTTCATGATCCTGCCTCCGCATCTCGACGCAAACGATTTGCCCATGCTACTAGTAAGTCATACTGCCGTCGAGTTATGTGCATGGGATATCGATCGGAACCGCGCATCAGTGCTGGCATTTTGCGGTCATAATAGCGATCGCCAATCATTGGTTCACGAATCCACTGAGCGATGAGTTCGGGATTTTCCCGCAATCTATCTTCAAATATTTCTAGAGAGACAAAACGTCGATGTCGCTGACGACCAAATTCTGTTAAGGGTAAGGGTCGTCCGAGAATTTGTTCTATCTGAGGAAAGGCTTTAGCTTCTGCGGCATTTTCCGATAATCCTTGGGCTAGAGCAATGTTACGGTTTTCACTCCGAATCCGGTCGTTTTGAAAGTCTAAATTCATTCCCTCCATCGTTTCTAAAACTCGTTCCAGCAGATCCCCAACTTCTGCGGTGGTGAGATTCATGTCTGCAACATAGTCTAGTTCAAACACCCTTTGTCGAGAGACGCGATCGCTCAATCCATCTGCTAGCGAGGTAAGAGGACGGCGATCGGGTGCATAATCTGGTGGGCCGACGACTATGCGACCAATAGCCTTTAAACCTTGAACAGAACAAGTAATAATCCCATCACAAACATCATCTACCAAACCAAGACTAATTCCCGTGTCGTCTTCTGTGGCAAATAATCCACCTGGATTAGTGCGAGGATCGTCGCCCAAAGAAAACTGACACCAAACTGATTCTGGATTTAAAATCAAGCGTTCTGGAGGAAGCTGGAAGTTTTGCCAGGCTGAATTGCTAATGCGCTGTCTGAGTGCATCTAATCGCTGTTGTAGATTAGTTGGGCCATACACAGCCCCTATAGCTGGGGTAAAACGCAAGCGAATTTCTGGAAACTCATCATTGGGAAGAGTAAGCTGCATACTGCCCAATGGCACAGGATTAGCAGCAGTCGCTAGTGGTGAGCCATCAGTCGGAGAAATGCCCCCTAAAACTTGTTTGGTTGTCACATCACCTGTAAGTTCAACTGTCGCAACAAGGCGATCGCTATTCGCCAAAGTGTAGTGAAAGGGTTTAAGATTGGCGACTTCTACTTTCCATTGCAAATCCCTGGTTGTCAGTCCAAATTTTGCCAAAACTTCAGGGGTAATTGCTCCTTCTTGTAACCCTGTCTCTGTTCTCCATTGTCCGTGTAGTTCAAAGAAAGGACAGACAGGTTTAAATCCTTGTGCGTCTTTAAAAGAAATTTCTGTAGGTACGCTAGCTGTCACCGTACCATCTGCTGCTACACGGAGAGTTTGGGCAGGTTTAATAGTGGTTTTGCCAGTGCCGCGCGGTCGTAGGTCATCTGCACTCCAGGTAAAATTATCGCAAGGAGTAGTAGATGTTCCCAAACGAGCGATCGCTAAAGGTGGATATAGCCATAATTTCTCAATCATTGCCATTCCTCTCAAAACTTGAGAAAGGTTCTAAATTCTATTGGAAGCAACATGATACCAAGCACAACGAAATAGGCATTTGGAATACTTGCACCTTTAAGAATAATCAAAGGCAGCTTCAACAGGGCCTGTTAAGTATTACCCAACTTGCAGGAGTCTTAAATCAATATGTTGCCTATATAAAATATCATGCACTTATTTGCTAGCTGAAGCAATTAGTAAATAAATTACTAGAAAATTCATTTAACTTTATAAAAACAAATAGCCTTTACCTTTAGCTGCGCCGACACAAATGTTCTACTTCCGAGAAACGATATTATTATAGAGAATGGCAACTTGTGCGCGAGCGTCATAGACGATTAATGCCTGATTGGCAGCGTTAATAGTAAACTTTACACTCAACTTACCCAAAGAATCTTTATGCCTAAATTCTAATCTAGGCATTTACTTTACCACTGTCAATCCAATCACTGCAAAGCCGTAATCGATTAATACATTGCACTGGGCATTTTTAGGAGCGCCACTTTGATTCTGTTATATTCAAGCTAAAGTAATTCCTCTGACTAAAAGCTTAGAAGAGGGTAACAAGCAAAACACCATAGCGCTCCTTGTTCTGCCAACCTAATTGCCACAGTTTGTTATGATGGCGATCGCAGCTTAATTTCCGCACCTTTTTTATGGTGACTTGTACTTACTATATCTACTGTTCTGTTAAAGAAATTGGTAGTTATCCTTGAGCAAAAGTTACTGGTACAGAATCATTTGTAAAATGATTAACGCGGCTATATTCTAAAGCTTTTTCCTCCTTTTTAAGAAGTTTCCATACTGCCCAAGGAGCGTTACCTTGACAATACATATCATCTAATTGCTGCTGCTCTTTGAAAGTATCCATACACGCCCAAAAGCCGTTATATTTATAAGCTAGTAGTTGTTGGTTTTTAATTAGTCTTTGAAATGGTTCAAGTACCAATTCTTCTCCGGCTTCAATATATTTAAAGATGTCTTTATTAAACACAAAGAAGCCGCCATTTATCCTAATACCAGCTTGCTGAACACTTTGGATATCATTTACTAATCCATTTTCTTGTGTTGAAACTAAATGAAAACTTTGCGATGGTTTGACACACAGAAAACTGGCTATTTTGTTATGTCTATAAAAGTCATCAATTAAGTCAGGTAAATGTAAATCTGTTAAGCCGTCGCTATAATTGACTAAAAAGGACTCTTCTCCTTCTAAGTATTTTTCAACTGCCTTGAACCTTTGACCTATGTTTGAAGTCAAGCCTGTATCAACAAAAGTAATATTCCAATCTTCAATGTCACTATTTACGAGTTGAATTTTTCTGCCTCCTTCCTGTAAAGTAAAATCATTGGAAACACATTCATCATAATGGAGAAAATAATTTTTGATGACATCTGCTTTATAACCGAGGCACAAAATAAAATCTTTGTGTCCATAGTGAGCATAGTATTTCATCACATGCCACAAGATTGGTCTGTAGCCGATATGAACCATTGGCTTAGGAATATTAGTGGACAATTCTCTTAATCTTGTTCCTAAACCACCGCAAAATAAAACTACTTTCATTGTAATTTCCTTTGGTATTAATAAATCAGATTAAATTCCAGTTGCTTTCTTGCTCAAGCATAAACATTGACTTCGGGAATCGGGACTACAAATTTCCCACCCCAATCACGTACATACGACATCTGAGACATTACTTCATTTTTCAGATTCCAAGGTAAAATCAACAGATAATCTGGCTTAGTTTCTTGAATTTTATCTGGATGAAAGATTGGGATATGAGTACCTGGTAAAAATTTACCTTGTTTGAAGGGATTTCGGTCTACAGTGTAATCAAGGAAATCTTCTCTAATTCCACAATAATTCAAAAGAGTGTTACCTTTACCAGGAGCGCCGTAACCAACGATTGATTTTCCTTGCCGTTTAGCTGCAATTAAAAATTCCAAAAGTTGAAACTTGGTTTCCTTCACCTTTTCAGCAAAAGAAAAATAACTTTCTATGTTGCTAAACCCTGCTGCTTCTTCTCTTACTCTTAATTCCTTTACCTGCTGACTGATAGATTTAGAATTATTGTCTACATGGCAAGCATAAATTCTCAGAGAACCACCATGTGTAGACAGTTCTTCTACATCAAAGATAGTTAAATTGTGAGCAGCAAAAATCTTCTCTACTGTGAGTAAGGATAAGTAAGAAAAGTGTTCGTGATAAATAGTATCAAATTGGTTTCCCTCTATTAGTCGCATTAAATGAGGAAATTCCATAGTAATGACACCTTCAAACTTAATTAAAATCTTACAGCCTGCGACAAAATCGTTGATATCAGGTACATGAGCAAGCACATTGTTGCCTATTAATAAATCTGCTTGCTTGCCATTAGCAGCTAATTCATCTGCTGTGTTTTGTCCAAAGAACTTGACAGTTGTAGGAATGCCTTTTGTGATAGCTACCTCAGCGACATTAGCTGCTGGTTCTATACCCAAGACAGGTATTTCTTTTGATACAAAATACTGCAATAAGTAACCATCATTACTAGCTATTTCTACTACTTGGCTTGAGGAGTTAAGTCCAAAGCGATTTATTACTTTTTCGGTATAATCTTTGGCATGTTGTAGCCAAGAATCAGAGTAAGACGAAAAATAGGCATAGTGGCTGAAGATATCTTGCGGACTAACATATTCTTGAAGTTGAACTAAAAAACAGCGATCGCACACGTAGACATGCAGTGGATAAAAGGGTTCCATTTGGTTTAGCTGTTCTGCTGTCACGTAACTTTCACACAGTGGTGACATTCCCAAATCCACAAAGGTGTGCTCTAAGGTTGTCCCACAAAATCGACAGTTACAACGATTTACGCTTGTACTATTTTGTACAGAGGTTTGCAAACTTGTCGTAGTCATTTATTTTTTAGCTCCCACACTGTTATATGCAATTTGATAGTGGTATATGAGAACCCTTACATTTTCACACCTGGTTGAGCGTGGCTAGAGTCTAAAACAGATTCAAACAAAGGCCAGCTTGTATCTTTCTCAGAAATTTCACTTATAGGTAAAGGCCATTCAATCTCAAAAGCTGGATCGTTATAGGGCAGACCACACTGATAATCTGGCGCATAGAATTCACTCATTTGATACACAATTTCAGCCGCATCAGTTAGTGTCTGATAACCATGAGCAAACATCTCAGGCACGTATAAAGCTCTACAGTTCTCTGCTGATAGCTCAACACCAATATGTAACTTATATGTAGGAGATTCAGGGCGCAGGTCGATGATCACATCATAGATAGCGCCATGAGTACAGCGAACCAATTTTACTTCGGTTGCCGGAGCAACTTGATAATGCATATCCCGGAGAGTACCCTTTTTGTGATTGAAAGCAATATTGCATTGGGCAATTGTTGGCTTTAAACCGTGAGCCAAAAATTCCTGAGCGCAAAAAGTCCGAGCAAAGAAGCCACGAGTATCTTGCCGTTGCTCTATGTCTATAACGAATGCACCTTTGAGTGCAGTTTCTGTGAATAGCATGACTTATTCCAGAAGAAATTTTGATCTATTTGTTGAGTCCGAATCAAATACTCCAGCTGCTTTAAGCGAGTGAACCCTTTAAATAAAAAGGTGGATTCTGACATATCGATAGCAGTAAACACATCGAACAATTGCTGTGTACCTTTAACTGCATTCCACTCACACTTAAATCCCGGTAGTCTGGTGTTAATCTTCTCGAAAGAAACCCGATAGCTGCGGTTATCGGCACTAGTGTCACCAAAAGAAAGTTGGCATCCAGTAAAAACTTCAGCTACTATCTGGGCAATTTCTTTGACTTTATAGTTGCCAGCAGTGTCACCCACATTGAAAATTTGGTTGTGAATAATGTCGCGCGGAGCTTCTAGGGTACATACAATTGCTTTGCAAATGTCTAGCAAATGAACTAGTGGTCGCCAAGGAGTACCGTCGCTTATCATCTTGATTTCTTTAGTCGTCCATGCCAGCCCAGACAGGTTATTTAACACAATATCAAAGCGCATTCTGGGAGATGCGCCGTAGGCAGTGGCATTCCGCAAAAAGGTAGGAGAGAAAGTATCGTCAGCTAATAACTTGACATCTCGCTCTACCAAGGTTTTACATTCAGCATACGCAGTTTGGGGGTTGACAGGAGACTCCTCCGTAACATATTCATCAGTACCAATGCCATAGACACTGCACGAAGACGTATAGACAAAGCGACGCACACCGGCTGTTTTAGCTAGTTGAGCAAGTTGAACTGAGCCTTGATGGTTAATTTCATAAGTCACATCAGGACGTAACTGTCCGGCGGGATCGTTGGAAAGTTCAGCTAAATGAATGACTGCTTCAACACCTTGCAAATCTTCAACTGTGATATGGCGGATATCTTTATTAAGAGTTTTGGCTGTGAGTTCGGTTCCGTTGTACAGCCAACCAACTTTGTAGAATCCTGTGTCAACTCCAATAACCTCATGACCATGTTGCATCAAGATTGGGGCTAATAAAGAACCGATATAGCCTTCAGTTCCAGTTACCAGTATTTTCATGAATGTCAAACCTGATAGGTAGAGCTTGGTTTTGTAAAAAACCTTCGTCGACTTACTACAAACACTACAAAACTATTTCTTCAAGACGAGCTACGTCGCATCAAGAATCACTTACAAGACTGTCTCTTTCGACTGCGCCCAATGTTGTGGTATCTAGCACAAGCCTTTACATAAATACCAGTGTGTAATAAGTATGTTTGCGATCGCGTTCAGGAGAATGTATGACTTAATGTATAAGTTATGTCAGCTGAGTTTACTTCAATTTGTCTATTTATCCTACTTTTCCTACTTTTGTTACTTTTATTACATTTAATAGTATTTAAAATAACAAAAGGCTAAAAGTCATTCTTTTTTGATAAAAAATAAGCCATAAGAGGGAGGAAACTACTATTCTAAATTACTTATTGTTAAAATCTATCAAAAACTAATCTTGATAAACATTTAATTTTACTACATTAATTACGCTCACTACACTATTGATTTAGCTATTGGATTTTTTTAGCTATTAAAGAAAAGTTTATAAAACTCAAACTTTGAAGTAACATATAACACAAATAGAAATTAATAATTAATCGTTAATTTATTTAATACTTCACCTAAATTAATAGCTGGAGATTCAAAACTGTTTTATGGCACGACGTTCGTTGAAAGCATCTACTGTAGGTATTGAGAAAGCAAAAAGGGCTTTCAAAGTCAGGGAGTGGACGCAAGAGTATTTAGCTAGTGAGGTAGGGCTTGAGACTCGCCAATCAATCTGGAAATTTTTTACAGGCAAGCCGATTGAGCGTCAGAATTTTATGGAGATTTGCTTTCAACTCGGTTTAGATTGGCAAGACATTGCTCAACTACCGGATCAGAGGCTACTGACAGAAAACAACCAGACATGGGAAAACTGTCAAGATGTCGAAAGCTTGGTGCAAATGTTGCGATCGCATCGAAGTGATAAGATTCAATCCCAATGTGCCACTACTCGGTTGTTAGATATCCCTCAACCAATTCAGCTAGAAGAAATTTATGTCGACACCAATATTCTGAATAATATTACAAGTCGAAGATGGTTAGATATCCTCGATCTACAAGAGTCTATTCCAGAAGAGTTCGACTGTTTTGATTTTAATCAACTTTATCAAGAACGAGTCTCTGCAATACAAGCAGTTATCACCTATCCCAAACTAATGGTACTAGGTAAACCAGGGTCTGGGAAAACTACATTTTTAAAGTATATTACCATGCAATGCAATCAAGGCAAATTACTATCAGACCGGATACCTATTTTTATTCGTTTGAGGAACTTTGCTGAGGATGCTAGAGAAACAGGAAAGTACAGTTTGTTGAACTATATTAGTCAAGAACTTACCGACTGCGGTGCTTCAGATCCAGAAATCCAAGCATTATTAATTGACGGCAAAATATTAGTTTTGCTGGATGGTTTAGATGAAATTCCAGAAGATGATAACCAAACAATAATCAGTAAAATTGCGATTTTTGCGGAAAAGTATTACAAAAACCAGTTTATTATTACATGTCGGATTGGTTCCCAACAGTATCGGTTTGAAGAATTTAGCGATGTTGAAATTGCTGATTTTGACTCCTCCCAAATTGAGGCTTTTGTCCAAAACTGGTTTATTAATGTTAGCAATAATTCCCTAGAAAAAGGACAAGCCTTAACTTGTCAGTTCGTGGAAAAACTACAGTTATTAGAGAATAAACAAATTCGAGAACTGGTCGTAACGCCACTTTTGCTTAACCTGGTTTGTTGTGTATTCCAAGGCCGCTCAGACTTTCCAGTTAGAAAGGTCGAACTTTACAAGCAAGGATTGGACATTTTGCTCAATCGCTGGGATAAAGTAAGGAACATTAAACGAAATGAAATTTATCTTCGTTTGTCTTTACCTCAAAAGTTTGGGCTGCTGAGTCAAATTGCTGCTATTACCTTTAAGCAAGGTCATTACTTTTTCACACAAAGTAATGTCCAGCAATACATTACAGACTACCTTTGTAACTTACCCATAGACCAAACTGAGCCGGAAGTACTGCAACTCAACAGTGAAGTAGTGCTGAAATTGCTTGAAACAAATGGATTATTAATAGAGCAGGCACGGGGAATTTACTCGTTCTCGCATATAGTTTTTCAGGAGTATTTAACAGCTAAAAATATTGTTACTAGTCCCAACCCACAAATATTAGAAAAAAAATTAATTGAGTTGGTTAGCCATTTGCGTGAACCACGTTGGCGCAAAATATTTTTACTAACTGCTGGCATGTTGGATGATCCCATTTGTCTGTTGCAATTTATGAAGCAAGATATTGATCAGCTTGTCGCCTTTGATAAGCAATTGCAAAAGTTCTTTAACTGGGTTAATCATAAGTCCCTTTCAGTTCAGTCTACCCATAAAAGAGTAGCTATTCGTGCTTTTTATCTTACACTAGAACTTCTCGACGACCTGAACTTGACTAATGACTTGGCTTTTTCCCTTGGTATCGATCTCAGGCTCACTAATAATCTTACTCCTGATTTAGCTTTAGATATAGCTCTTCAGTGTGCCCTTCAGTTAAGCCTTGCCCTGCTTCACGAGCCGTCTTTGGATCGAATTTTGGCTTTAAGCTTTGCTCTCCCTGATGACCGAACTCTTGCCTGCAATCCTGAGTTACAGCATTCTTTGCAAAAACTTAAAGAACAATTACCGACTCCAGTTCAAGGCAAAGAAAAGTTAAAAGAATGGTGGAATGCTAATGGTCAGACTTGGGCTAATGAATTGAGGTTGGTGATAGTTCGGTGTCGTAATATTGGTCATCAATGGCAGTTCAGTGAGCAGCACAAAGAAGTACTCAAACAGTATTACACTGCCAACCAGTTATTAGTAGATTGTCTCAATAGTACTTGTAAAATAACTCCCACTCTAACAGAGAATATTTTGGCAACGTTATTGTTACCCACCCCTAAAAGATTGATCAGATATAGCAGCATATAGTAGGGTTATAAACCACAGTAGTAACAGTTTTAGAACTACCCCTTTTAAAGTTAGTATATGTAGCATCAAATTTTTTGTAATATTTCGTCTATTGGCTGAAATTGAGCAATGCCATGCCCCTACGAGAAATCTATATATACAGCAGATTGCAACAGGCGTGAGGTACAGATAATCGTAGGGACACAACATGTTGTGCCCCTACCCGTGTACTTCATTTACCTGAAATACGCTGTAAGCTGTTACGCATTTAACTTGAACATTTGCATGAAAGCTGATGACTGATAACCGTTAACCGTCAACAGTTAACAGTTAACAGTTAACGACCGTAAAGAGTGTTTATACAATTTAGGCGCGCATCAGCTTATCACTATTTTTGTGAATTGGTATGATATCATGTTCGGCAAATCACTTATAATATGTCATTGCGAATGCAACGAAGTGGAATGAAGCAATCGCAGAAGCAATCGCAAAGGTTTGGGATTGCCGCGCTACGCTCGCAATGACATAAGTATTAAGTCGAACATGATATGACTCCTGAATTCTATTCGATAATATCTGTGCTACAAAATTTAAGCTTATTGAGGAATGAAAACGAAAAATTAAAGTTTTCAAGCACATTTTATGAAAAGAAGTAGGGATTTTTAGATGAGTGGGATAAGTTCATGTATTCAACCGCAAATTTTTGAACTGACTCAGCAACGCCAGTTGCTGAGTTAGAGCATTTTTACGCAGATGAGTGACCAACTGAATACAAAACTAGACTGAAAATATACGTTAACTTATACATTTTCGTAAACGCGATCGCAAACGCACTACTGAGACAGTTTAAATATTACAAGATTGTTAATTGATAGCGGTTGTGGTGCTATTAACGCAATATGCTGCGGATGCGTTAATCATGTAAGTATCTGTGTGTTTCTGTGTGTTTCTCTTTTAAGTAAATTGGGCTAGCGTTTCAGCAGAGAGGAAATAAATTTGCAGTGAATTGTCGGGGGTAATTTGCTAAATCTGACTTCAACACCTTCTGGCTTCTGTGGTGAACCACTTGCAAAAGGCGAGGTAGTCACAGTAAAAGGTAAGTTTTTCTTTATTAGAGAGAAAAAGTTTTTTCTTAAAGGAGTTAGTTACGGCCCTTTCTCCATCGGTAGCCACGGTGAGTCCTTTCCAGAAAAATCAGTTGTGGAAAAAGATTTCGCCATGATTGCAGAAATGGGTGCTAACTGTCTGCGTACCTATACTGTTCCACCTGATTGGCTTTTGGATCTAGCTGCAATCTATGGTCTTAGGCTGTTAATTGGTATACCTTGGTCTCAGCATATTGCCTTCCTCGACTCTTCTGCTGTGAAAGCAGAAATCCGTAACTGCATTGCTCAAGGAGTTAAAGTTTGCCGGGGTCATGCCGCCACCTTTGCCTATTTAGTGGGCAATGAGATTTCTCCAGATATTGTCCGATGGCATGGAGCAAAACCAGTTCGGGCTTTTATCAAAGAGTTAATGGCGGTAGCAAAATCCAGTGATCCTGAAGGTTTAGTAAGCTATGCCAATTATCCTTGCACTGAGTATTTAAATATTGACTTTACTGATTTCTCATGCTTTAACGTTTACCTGCATCGAGAACAAGATTTTCGCCGCTACCTCTCTCGGCTTCATAACCTTACTGAGGATAAACCTCTAGTACTGAGTGAGTTTGGCGTTGACTCGATGGGTGAAGGAACCCAAGTTCAAGCCGAAATTCTTTCTCAAAAGCTGTCATCTAGTTTTGAGATGGGAGCAGCAGGAACGATCATCTTTTCTTGGACGGATGAATGGTTTACTGGTGGATATGCCATACAGGACTGGGCTTTTGGTTTAGTTGATGCCGAACGGCTTAAAAAACCAGCTTTCCAGACAGTTCAGGAATATTACACAGCACCTCTGCCGCCAGCGTTACCTGAGTATCCCAAAGTCTCAGTGGTTGTATGCGCTTACAATGCTGAACGCACGATGGATAGTTGTCTAGCTTCTCTCAAAGAAGTCAACTATCCCAACTATGAAGTAATTGTAGTTAATGATGGATCGCGCGATCGCACTCTCGAAATCACTCAGCGTTACGACTATGTACGCCTAATTAACCAAGAAAACAAGGGATTAAGCGTCGCCCGCAACGTTGGTATGGCTGCCGCTACTGGCGAGATTGTCGCCTATACCGATTCTGATTGTATGGTAGATCCAGACTGGCTCACCTATCTGGTCGCCAAGTTTCTTTCCTCTGATGTAGGTGCCGTAGGTGGGCCAAACTTATCTCCCCCGGAAGACTCTCTTGTTCCCGCCTGCGTTGCCGTCTCTCCTGGCGTACCTACCCACATACTTTTGAGTGATGAGGTAGCCGAACATATTGCTGGCTGCAACATGGCTTTTCGTCGGGAGATTCTAGAAGAAATTAACGGCTTCAACCCGATATTTCGTACTGCTGGTGATGATGTCGATATCTGTTGGCGACTGCAAGATAAAGGTTACACCATTGGTTTTAGCCCAACGGCAATAGTATGGCATTTTCGCCGTAACACAGTAGCTGCCTATCTCAAACAGCAGCAAGGCTATGGCAAAGCAGAAGCACTCGTTTATTTTAAGCATCCCTACCGCTTTAACCTTCTGGGGCAGCCCTCTTGGTTGGGGAGAATCTACGGAGATTTATCTACATTTCTTCGTATTGGTCAACCAATTATCTACTCTGGGGTGTTTGGTCGCGGTTTGTTTCAAACCTTGTACGAGCCTTCCTCCTCTCTCATCTCTTACCTCCCCCTCACACTAGAGTGGAATATCGCAGCTTTAATCCTATTTGTGTCCGCGCTTTTGTCTGGCCATCGCCCGTGGTTCGGTGCAGCAATGTTCCTCATCTCTTTTACCTGGTGTGTAGCTGGTGCTATACAAGCGCGAATTGACTCTCGTTTTGCCAAAAAAAGGGCACGGTTGCTTGTGGCACTGCTGATTTACCTGGGCCCGCTTGTACGTAGTATAGAGCGATACAAATGGCGCATCAAGGAACTTAAGAAAGCGGAACCGATAAAGTTTGATGAGCTGTAAAGAAAAATAGAAGCATCTAAAAAAATGACTCAAACACTAACTCAAGCAGAATTAATTAAGTTTGATTCGCCAGCCAGCAGAGTAAATATTTCCTGGCGCGATCGCGCCTATGAGTTGTCCTATTGGACAGAGACAGGAATGGAAAAGGAGAACCTGCTGCAAAAGGTAATGGATTTACTCCTGCCTTCCAAGTATTTCATTGCAATGGATCAAGGCTGGAGCGACTGGGATTTAGAGATTTACCAGGGGATTTGGTCAAAAGTTCAGCTCAAAGTATGTACCGAAAATCATGGAGGTAACAAAAGAGTTTTGAGGATGCGGTGTGCTCTGAGAATGTCACAGTTCGCAACTATGGCTATGGTTGGCTATTGTCTCTTCACAATTCTGGCGATCGTTCTGGGAATGCCAGAAATAGCAACAGTCACAATTGCAGTAGGTATCCTCAACGCCGCTTTCATCTTATATCAGAACTTCCAGTTGGGACGTATTCTCTATCAAGTACTAGAGATTGTTGCCAGAAGAGTGAAGTTGCTGCCAATACAAACCACCAGCAACAAGTCTGTCAGAGAAAGTGCAATATTACAGTCCTGACGAACGTCTTGGTACTCCAGTAACAAATGAAATGACTAGACGGGAGGTAAATCTGTAAGTGAGGCAAGAGATCAAAGCGATAACGCATCGATACGGGCAGATGCTCCGATATCCACTGCGCCACTGGCGTACCTTAATAGCAATCCTCGGTCTCACAGCTGGTACTTCAGCCACCGCAACACTTCAACCTTGGCCAATGAAAATCCTGGTGGATTATGCCTTCGGTCAAGCAGTAATCCCCCCGCTAGCTGGCTCATTTCTGGATACTTTTAACTTGGCGCTCACACCGATGCTGCTGGTCGTTATTGCCGCTGTTTGTAGTCTTGGACTTTATGCTCTAAACGCTACCTTGGAAACTAGTCTTAACTGGGTCTGGAGTGCTGTCGGGCAAGGTATGGTCTACGAACTGGCCCAGAAACTGTTCTATCGTTTGCAACGCCTTTCACTGTTGTTCCATAACCAACGGACTGTTGGTGATTCCCTCAGCCGTTTGGCCGGAGATACTTATTGCGTTTACACCTTGAGCAGTGCTTTGCTGATTTCACCTGTGCAACACTTGCTGACGCTAGCAACTATCAGCATCGTCGCCTGGAATCTGAGTCCTTTACTAACGCTGCTTTCGCTTTTCGTAGCACCAGTGATGGGCGGTTCAGCCCTTGTTTTTGGTTCCCGACTCAAGCGCCGGACAAAACTTAACCGCGAAGCCCAGTCACGGCTCACCAGTTTTGTCCACCAAACGGTAACAGCAATCCCTATGATCCAGGCATTTGGTAGAGAGAGTTACAATACCCGGCAGTTTGAACATTTAGCGGCAGACGCAGTTGTTTTATCACAACGTGAAACTCTGCTCAAGAGCGTTTACAGTGTGGCAAATGGGACTGTGACAACCATCGGTACTGCGATCGTTCTGTATGTGGGCGGGCAGCAGGTGTTATTAGGGGCTATGACTATCGGCAGCCTGCTCGTATTCTTAGCATATCTCCAGTCTATACAAGGAGCATTTAAGGGACTATTTGGCACCTACGGGAGTCTAAAGTCTGTAGATGCCAATATAGATCGAGTGTTAGAGGTTTTGGATGCTAAAAATGGGGTGCAAGATGCCCCTACTGCCAGACCATTGCCTGCTCATCCAGCAGGAGGACGGGGACACGTATGTTTAGAGAAAGTCACCTTCGGTTACGAACCTAACTATCCCGTCCTCCAAGAAATTACCCTGGAAGCGCGACCAGGAGAAACGATCGCCCTAGTAGGCGCGACAGGTGCTGGTAAGAGTACACTGGTTTCCCTGATTCCCCGCTTTTTTGACCCCTGGCAGGGACGAATTCTCTTTGATGGGGTGGATCTAAGAGGTGTGCAATTGGAAAGCTTGCGATCGCAAATTGCCCTAGTGCTGCAAGAGCCGTTTTTGCTGCCCCTCTCGGTAGCACAAAATATTGCCTACGCGTGTCCAGAGGCAAGCCTAGAGAAAATTGTCGCAGCAGCGAAAGCGGCTAAGGCGGACGACTTTATCCAACGATTGCCCCAAGGCTATGACACCTTGATTGGCGAAAGAGGAGCGCTCCTCTCTGGAGGACAGAGACAGCGAATAGCGATCGCCCGGGCGTTGCTTAAGGATGCGCCAGTGCTGATTCTCGATGAACCTACTTCTGCCCTGGATGCCCAGACTGAGAATTTACTGCTGGAAGCTTTAGATCGCCTGATCGAAGGCCGGACTACGTTTATCATTGCCCATCGACTTTCGACGATTCAACGAGCAGATCGAATTGTGGTTCTGGAGCAGGGAAAGGTTGTGGAGATGGGAACACACGAGGAATTGCTGGCTGTCCGTGGTTTCTACCATCGTCTACACTCCTTGCAATTTCCAGAAACGCCGCAGGAGGTCGTTTTATGAAACTGTGGTGGCTGCGACTGGCACGTTACGCCCTGGTTCGTTGGCACGGACTCACGTTTGTAATGGTGCTAATGCTGATTAATGTGGGGCTGAATGTACTCAAGCCCTGGTCTTTGAAGTTGATCGTTGATTACGTCCTGAACAACCAATCGCTACCAAATAGTTTTGTTTGGCTCAAAACCTTGCCTGGCAGTGAATCCAACATTCAGTTGCTCGGTTGGTTAGCAGGTGCCACAATCGTTCTATTTTTATCTGGCGAAGGGGTTCGGCTGATACAGGAATATGTTGGAGCTGGTGTTGGCAGCCAGATGGTTTATGACTTGGGAGCAGCACTGTTTGATCGCTTACAGCATCTTTCTTTAAGATTCCATAACCAACAGCGCGCTGGCGATCTTGTTAGGCGAGTAATGACTGACAGCATGTGTATTCAGAATCTAGCGATGGGGGTTTTTCTGCCCATGCTTACTTCTGTGGTGAATTTGCTAGCAATGTTCGCCGTCATGTGGCAGATTAATCGCTCCCTTTCACTGCTCTCACTTATGATTGCTCCTCTAATAATGTTACTCATTTGGGTCTTTAACCAACCCATGACTGAGCGAACCTATGAGTATCAACAATTTGAAGGTGAGATCGTAGCGTTGAGTGAGCAGACCTTGACAGCGCTACCGATTATTCAAGCATTCGGACGTGAAGCACACGAAGATGAGCGCTTTCGCCACCTGTCTCAAAAAGCCCTCCAAGCTTATGTACGCTCTATCCTTGCCCAAATGCAATTCAAAGTTGGGGTGGGAGGCGTAACCGCAGTAGGAACATCAGTAATCATGGCTTACGGTGGCTTCCAAGTTTTGGATGGGTCACTCTCAATTGGTTCTTTACTGGTCTTTCTCTCTTATCTCGGCTCCCTGTACGTGCCGATGGCGACTCTGGCTTATATATCGTCCAGTTTTGCAGCAGCAGCAGCTAGTGCTCGTAGAGTGTTAGAGGTTTTAGATGCTAAAGATGGGGTGCAAGATGCCCCTGCTGCCAGACTATTGCCTGCTAATCCAGCAGGAGGACGCGGACACGTATGTTTAGAGAAAGTCACCTTCGGTTACGAACCTAAATATCCCGTTCTCCAAGAAATTACCTTAGAAGCGCGACCGGGAGAAACGATCGCTCTAGTAGGCGCAACAGGTGCTGGTAAAACTACCCTAGTCTCGCTGATTCTCCGATTTTTTGACCCCTGGCAGGGACGAGTCTTTTTTGATGGGATGGATGTACAAAGCGTGCAATTGAAAAGCCTGCGCGAGCAGATTGCCCTCGTGCTGCAAGAGCCGTTTTTGCTGCCGATAACGATCGCCGAGAACATTGCTTATGGCTGCTTTAATGCCAGCCGTGAAGCGATCGTCAAAGCTGCCCAAGCTGCCAATGCTGACGCCTTTATTCAAAGATTGCCTCAAGGTTATGACACGGTAATTAGTGAGCGCGGAGCCACGCTTTCAGGAGGCGAAAAGCAACGGTTAGCGATCGCCCGCGCCCTGCTCAAGGATGCTCCAGTGCTAATTCTGGATGAACCCACCTCTGCCCTGGATGCTCAAACCGAGTTTCTGTTGCTGGAAGCATTAGAGCGACTGATGGCAGGACGGACTACGTTTATTATTGCCCATCGCCTCTCGACAATTCAACGAGCCAACCGAATCGTAGTGTTGGATCAGGGGAAAGTAGTAGAGATGGGAACTCATGAGGAGTTGCTAGCGGTAAGTGGTTATTACAAGAAGCTGTATAAATTACATTTCGGCTCAACTCAACCAGCATCAGCGTAGATACTTGAAGCATTTAAAAGAGTGAGATACAGCAATTGCCATAAATACCCAAAGATTAAAATACTGAATTACTAAGTATAAATTTTATAAAAATATCCTTTCAAAACCTTACAGACCGTTTACCAACCCATCTTGATTCCCATTACAATATGCAGCGCTCCCCTGAAATCATGAATGATTTAACCAACCAGCCACCCGATTGCCAGACGAGTCTAACTCTTCCATGCAATGTCCAGGTGGGACTCAACAGTGTTATCAACCATGATGAGCGCTGTTTTGCTCGCTTTCAGAGCCGCATCAACCCCGCGTTGCTCGTTGGAGAAAACTGCACGTTGGATTATGTGCATTTTGCGCTGGGCAAAGCTGCTAGGGTTGAGATTGGAAATTATTGTTATTTGACTAGTGTCATCCTGCTTTGCGAACAGGAAATTTGCATCGGCAACTATGTGGTTTTGGGATGGAATACCACGATCGCTGACACTGACTTTCATCCGATCGCACCAGCAGAAAGAATTGCAGATGCGATCGCCTGCTCTCCTCTGGGAAAAGGACGGCTCCGCCCTCCTGTGATGTGCCAGTCGGTAATCATTGAAGATGATGTTTGGGTTGGCCCCAATGTCACGATCCTCAAAGGAGTTCGCATCGGTGCTGGAGCTTGGATTGAGGCTGGGGCATTGGTGACACGGAATATACCACCACGTAGCAGGGTGATGGGCAATCCAGCCCAGGTGATTGGGGAGGTAGAAACCTAATGGAAGCCACACGAACATTGCCTTGGGACTGGTATCCGGGAACAATTCCCGACAATGTTGTTTTAGGAGACGACACTTATATTGAGACTAGCCTCAGCTTTAAACTTTACCGCAGCCAATTAGCAGTAGGGCTACGATTAGGTAAAGGTTCTGCTGTATATAAAGATACTATGTTTGACATAGGTTCCCGCGCTCAGGTAGAGGTGGGGGAATATGCATTGATTCACGGTGCCCGCATCGTCTGCGATGCCGAACTAAAGATTGGCAATTATGCTTTGATCTCCTGGCAAGTTGTCCTCATGGATACTTACCGCTTACCATTCGACATTGCCAAGCGACGAAAAATTTTAGAACGAGCATCGTGTCAACTTTCTCAATTCTCTAACGCTGATGTCCCAGCCCAACCAATTTGGATTCAAGATAACGTCTGGATTGGATTTGATTCCTGTATTTTGCCGGGGGTGACAATCGGTGAAGGGGCGATCGTCGGTGCGCGATCTGTTGTTAGCGAGGATGTTCCACCGTATACCGTTGTAGCTGGCAATCCTGCCCGGATCGTTCGGCAGTTAGAGGCAGGAGGTAGGAAGCATGAATTATGAACCCCCTACTAAGGGGAAAATTATTGTCTTCGGGATTTTGTTTTGGTATCCCCTAGCAGGAGTAACTTATCAATTTCTCCACTATATGCTTGGGCTGCGTCAACTCGGCTATGATCCCTACTACATCGAAGATTCAGGACGCTGGATTTACAACCCCCTAATTAACGATCTATCTCCAGACGCTACCGATAACATTAAGCGAGTCGCACCAATTTTGGAGGACTATGGCTTTAAAGAGCGTTGGGCATTTCGCGGCCACTATCCAGGGGGCGAGTGTTATGGGATGAGCGAAACCCAAATCCTCAACCTATATAAGGAAGCAGACGCATTCTTGAATGTAACTGGCGCTCAAGAAATCCGTGAGGAGCATTTAGCTTGTCGTCGCCGCATCTATGTTGAATCTGATCCAGTTGGATCTCAAATTCGGGTTGTTCAGGGAGACGAAACCTTAATTGCTGACCTGGAAGCCCATGATACACACTTTAGCTTTGGGGAAAATCTGGGTGCGCCTGATTGTGGAGTACCAACTTCCCGCTTTGAGTGGTTACCGACTCGTCAAGCGATCGCAACAGACTTGTGGCAAACGTCAGATAAAACGCCAGGTATAGCTTACAACACCATTACCACCTGGGACAACAAGGGAGGTAAAGATATTACATATCAAGGTGAAACCTATTACTGGCGAAAGGCACGCGAGTTTGAAAAATTTATCGATCTGCCGCACCAGCGCTCAGTGCAATTTGAGATTGCGGCGGCTGATGTCAGCCAGGATGTGCGATACCTGCTACAAAAACACGGTTGGAGCCAGGTAGACTCAATGGAACTCTCCCAAAATCTGAATTCTTACCGCAATTATATCCAGCGATCGCGCGGTGAATTCACCGTAGCTAAGGATCAATACACGCGACTGCATAGTGGCTGGTTTAGCGATCGCTCTGCCTGCTATCTGGCCGCAGGCCGTCCTGTAATTACCCAAGAAACAGGGTTTAGCAAGTTCTTGCCCACAGGGAAGGGATTATTTGCATTCAAAACTATGGAAGATATTTTGGCGGCAGTGGACGCGATCGAAAGCGACTACGAAGGCAATTGCCGGGCAGCCCGCGAAATTGCCTCAGAGTACTTTGCCGCAGAGAAAGTGATTGGCAGTCTCATGGAGCGAGCGGGGTTATAAGCATGGCACGCATTGTTGTTTGCGGATATATGATTCGACATCCAGTAGCTGGCAATCTCTTAGCCTACTTTCACTATGTGTTAGGGCTACATAATCTGGGACATGAAGTTCTATACTTGGAGGAAAGCGGCTGGCCTGAGTCCTGCTATAACCCAATCAACCACAATTACAATGATGATCCTGGCTTTGGTTTGCACGCAGTCCAGACACTAATAAACACTTATGGTGTAAATGCGACAGTGTGCTATGTAAATCGTGATACAGGAACTGTCTACGGTGCAGATTGGCAAGAAATAAAGCAGATGCTCAAAACGGCGGATCTGCTATTAAATATCGGTGGAGTTTGCTGGTTGCCTGAGTTTCTTTTATGCAAACATCGAGTATTAATCGATATGGACCCATTCTTTACGCAGATTGGGACATTCGCTGCCGAGGGTCGCAATGAATATCACGCCTACTTTAGTTATGGCGTTAATATTGGGCAACCCAATTGCGGCATACCGAGTGATGGCATTAAATGGCTCCCCACTGTACCGCCTGTTGTACCAGAGATATGGAACCCGATACTTATTCCTAAAGATAGTTGCGAAGAACGCGTAGATTTACCATTTACGACAATTGCCAATTGGAATGCTTATGGAGGTGTGACTTACAAAGGTGAGCATTATGGACAGAAAGATCAGGAATTTATGCGTCTGCTGGAACTCCCTAGCTACTGTTCGCAAAAACTCGAACTTGCTCTTGCCGGCAAGGATGCAGAAATAGCAGAGGTTGCAAAATCTTTACAGGCAGCAGGCTGGTTAATTCGAGATGGTAAGGAAATTAGCGCTAATCTGTCAACCTACATAACTTACCTAACTGGCTCTCGTGGTGAGTTTAGCGTTGCCAAACAGGCTTATGTCAAAACTCGTAGCGGTTGGTTTAGCGATCGCACTGTCTGCTATCTCGCTGCTGGTCGTCCCGTCATTTTACAAGATACTGGATTTAGCGATTGGCTGCCGACGGGGCAAGGTGTGCTGGCATTTTCATGCTTGCAGTCAGCCGTAAGCTGTATCGAGCGCGTCAACACAAATTATCAGGCTCACTGTCAAGCAGCAGTGGAATTAGCCGAGCAATTTTTTAGTTACAAAGTGGTGCTACCTAAATTACTGGAAACAGTTTTAACTACGAATAGAACTCATCTATCTCCATTTCCAGTCTGACTAGTCCTGATCTAAATCAAAACATTTAATAAATTTAAAATAGGATGATTATAATTTTTGCTAGTGCTATCGGTCGATTTCCCATAGGGGGCAACGCCTGGTCTGACCTGCAATACCTTCTGGGTCTGCGTGCCCTTGGACATGATATTTTCTATTTAGAAGAATGTGGATCGATGTCGTGGGTTTACAACTGGGAAACCGAGCAAATCACGACGGAGTTAGACTATCCGACAAATTATATTAAAAACTGCTTAGAACCGCTTGGTTTTAAGAACAAGTGGATTTACCGAACTGACGAGCATTCAGTCGGAATGGAGATTGACGAGTTTAAAGATATCTGCTCTCAGGCTGATTTAATGATTGTCCGTGGCTCACCACTTTCTGTTTGGAGAGATGAGTATGGATGGCCGCAGCGCCACATCTATATTGATGCAGATCCCGGTTTTACGCAGATTAATATTGCTAGCGGTAATTCGGAATTAGTACAAACGATTGAACGTTGCGATCGCCTGTTCACGATTGGACAACGCATAGATGTTGAAGACTGTCTTATCCCCACAAACGGTAGGCATTGGCTAAAAACATTACCTCCAGTAGCACTGCCTTACTGGCCAGTAATTGAAGACAATGACACCATCGGGTTCAGTTCGATTATGCAGTGGCACAGTTATCGGGAGGTAGTATCCGAAGGAATCACCTACGGCAACAAAGATAAAGAGTTCTTAAAGTTTATTGATATACCGCAACTCACCAAACAGCAGTTTCGGATTGCATTAAGCGGCGGCTTTCCTGATGAACTATTGCAGTATGGCTGGGAGGTGATTCCCGGATGGCTTGCGTCCTTTACACCAGAGTCTTACCAGAAATTTGTTCAAGCATCCCGTGCTGAGTTTGGAGTAGCAAAACAGGGTTATGTTGCTACCAAAGGTGGCTGGTTTAGCGATCGCAGCGTCTGTTACCTAGCCTCCGGCAGGCCAATTCTAGTTCAAGACACAGGCTTAAGCGATTGGCTACCGATCGGAGAAGGACTTTTAATCTTCCAAGACCTCTGCGAGGCGATGAACGGTGTCCACACGATCAATTCTAACTATGAAAAACATCGTCATGCCGCACGGAAGATTGCGGAAGATTATTTTGACTCCCATAAAGTTCTGTCCTCGCTGCTAGAAGCAGCTATGAATTAATCATCATGATTCAATTTAGAAATATCAATATGCCAACAGTCACCATTGGATTTTTTCCTCGCGAACAGTTCTCATTAGCTGCGGAATCTTTGCAGCGAATTTTTGACTACACGCATATTCCTTTTAATTTAATTATGATAAATTGCAACACTCCTGAAGTTTACTGGCAGCAAATTGAACAGGTGCTTGCGGGGCGTAGCAATGTCAAAGTCATTTATAAGGATTATTATTTGATGCCTAATCAATCAAGAAATCTGGTAATTCAGGAATCTAACCCTAATGATGATTTCTTGTGTTTCATCGAGAATGATGTTCTCGTAGAAGAGGATTGGCTGTCTTATCTCATCCAGGCTTGCGAAGAACATCCAGCTGATGTGGCCATTCCCCGTATTATCGAGGGCGGTTTGGGTGCAACTAAAATTCACTGGGACCCAAACTTAGGACAGGTTCATTCAGTACAAACGACGGATGGGATCAAGTTGGAAATTCTGCCAGCTACAGGCGATCAACAGCTTGATCAAGGTTCTCATCGCCGAAAACTAGAGTTATCTGGAGAGGTTCATTGTCAACTTTACCGCCGAAGTGTTTTCGATCGAGTGATGCCTTTTGATGATGTCGTCTATTTAGATTGGATTGATTCTAGTATGGCTTTGTATAATTCAAACATCCCAGTTGTGTTTGAACCGAAGTCTGTTATTCATTTCTGGCATCCTTTTCCTCCAGAACGCGATAACCTCGATTATTTCTTTAAAAGATGGGATATTCAACAAGCTGCCAAGGAATTAGATGAGATTCAGAAAAAGTGGAATCTGGCTCAAATGACCGCAGATTTATATTTTGTGGAAGAGCGTAATCGCATTGGTCATCTGTATGAGTTGAGGGAGGAACTGAAGGCTGTAATCTCAGCAGACAAACCTTTCATCTTAGTCGATGAGGATTGCCTAAATGGCAACAAAATCATTGAAGGTTTTCAGACTATTCCCTTTACTGAATGCAATGGACATTATTGGGGAATTCCCACAGATGATAATATGGCAATTCAAGAATTTGAGCGATTGCACCAAACTGGGGTATATGCAATTGTCTTCTTTTGGACGGCTTTTTGGTGGCTAGAGTACTTTACTGGATTTCATGACTATTTGCGTCAAAAGTTTCCTTACTTATTAAAAAACGATTATGTAATTGTGTTTGAATTAGGATAAAGGGAAAAGTATATGCAAAAAACTCTAGCCAGTATCATCATTACCAATTATAACTATGGCTCTTTTTTGTCCGAGGCAATTGAAAGTGCCCTAAATCAAAGCTATCAGCCTACAGAAGTCATCGTAGTTGATGATGGCTCAACCGATAACTCACAACAAATCATCACCAGTTATGGAGAAAAAATTGTTCCTGTCTTAAAAGATAATGGTGGACAAGCATCTGCATTTAATGCTGGTTTTGCTATTAGTTGTGGTGAGGTTATATGCTTCTTGGATTCAGATGATGTTTTGCTACCGAGTGCTATTGAAAGAGCAGTTAAAATATTGCATGACGATCCAGATGCAGTTAAGGTTCATTGGCCCTTGCGGGTCATTGATGTTGATAGCAACTTACTAGAAAAAATTGATTGTGAAGGTATTTTACTAGAAGGTAATTTATACAACGACCAGCTTAAATATGGTTTAGAAGGTCATACTTTTCCACCTACTAGCGGTAACGTTTGGTTACGCAGCTATTTAGAGAAAATCTTACCTATGCCTGAGACTAACTATCGATTAAATGCAGAGTCATACCTCGGGTTCTTGGCTCCTTTTTCTGGCAGTATCAGGCGGATTAATGAGTATCATTCGCTATACCGCATTCATGGTCATAATGGCACAAACAAGCGTACTTATAACTGGCGACTTAGCCACTATTATTATGAAGAGAAAGTTCTACGGGAATATTTACACAAACAAGGCATTAAAGTTAATGATGTATTTGAATATAAGGAAGATTCTTGTCACAAATATCTTCAACGGATGGTCAAGTTAGGTAAAGAGTTAGGTTCCTTGATTGCACAAGGGCAGAATTATATTTTGGTTGACATGGACGAACTGGGTCATCATCAGCTACTTGAAAATTGCCAAGCGATCCCTTTTCTAGAAAAAGAGGGTGTGTATTGGGGGCCTCCTAGTGGAGATGCCATAGCAATTAAGGAATTTGAGCGACTGCACCATGAAGGCGCAAGTTTCATCGTGTTTGCCTGGCCTGCCTTCTGGTGGCTTGACTACTATGCTGAATTCGTTCGCTATTTGCGTGCTAAGTTTCGTTGTCTTTTGGAAAATGAACGCTTGGTTGTCTTTGATTTACACACTTTAGCTTGATACTGCCTGGCCGTTATTAATAAAACAGGGAGTGAGCAGAAACGATATGAAACCTGAAACCAAAGTTACGATCGCAATCCCAACCTACAATCGCTCGGAGTTACTAAAGGTTAGCCTTGAAAGCGTGCTAGCACAGGACTATCCAGATTTCCAGGTGCTTGTATTGGATAATGCTTCTGACGATGATACAGAGGCAGTTGTACACTCATTCGCGGATTCGCGAATTGTTTATGTACGCAACGAAGTCAATATTGGCATATTTGGCAATTGGCAGCGGAGTGTTGAGCTAAACACTAGTTCCTATCTCAGCATCTTATCGGATGATGATGTACTGCTGTCCAACTTCATTCACGAGTCTGTCCTAGCATTAGACAACCATCCTCATGCTGGTCTCTCGGCTGCCCAAGCTGAATTTATCGACACTAATGGTGTTCTACTACAGGTAACAGGCACAGAATTTTCAGACAACTTGCCACAAGGGCTGATCGACGGTCTAGAGTTCATCCACCAAATTGTTGATGGACGGAAATGGATTTTGCGTACCAGTGCAGTGATGTTTCGCGCTTCTGCACTCAGGGCGGTTGGGGGATTCGACATCACGCACTCTAAGTACTTGCTAGACTTGAACCTATACTTGCGGATGGCGGTGCAATTCGATTTCTTCTTTATTGCTAAAGAACTGGCTCAAGTCCGGTTTCACGTTGAACAGGATTCCCAGGTCAGCTTTCACTCCCTTAGTGGAACAGGGGCGCTGGCTGTAATGGCAGAACGTAATGATGCGATCGCTTTTTTGTTACAGTCACCGCGTGCAGAGGATGCATCTTATCGTCAGTGGCTAACAGAGCGCCTATTGCATATTAGTATGCGTCGCAGCGAGTTTACATCTCAACTGGTACCCGCACTCAATCTTAGCTGGTCAGAACGACAACAGATTGCCATTGAGGAGATCGCAGCCACGATTCCAGCAGGAAAGTGCTTTATTTTGGTTGACGACAATCAGTGGAGTTCCGAGATTCTACCTCAATCTAATTTCCTTCCCTTCTTGGAACGCGACGGTAATTACTGGGGCGCTCCACCTGACGACCAAACTGCCATTCAGGAACTCGAACGAATGCGACAAGCAGGAGCAAGCTTCATAGTCATTGGATTTCCCGCCTTCTGGTGGCTAGATTACTACTCACAGCTACGCAATTATCTCAATTCAAATTTCCGCTGTGTTTTGCACAATAGCCGCCTGATTGTGTTCGATCTCTGGTCGTGAAAACTGGATTTAATAACTTAAAAGCTTGTCTTTAAATTTATTATGCGGGCGTTATTACCAAACAGAGGGTGAGTAGTAAGGATATGAAATATGAAACCAAAGTGACTATTGCGATTCCAACCTACAATCGCTCGGATTTATTAAAAGTTAGCCTTCAAAGCGTTTTATCACAAGACTATTCAGATTTCCAAGCTCTGGTATTAGATAATGCTTCTACCGATGATACAGAGGCAGTCGTTCGCTCGTTTGCAGATCCGCGCATCACTTACGTGCGTAATGAAACTAATATTGGATTATTTCGCAATTGGCAACGAGCTATTGAGCTTAACTCTAGTTGCTATCTCAGCTTCTTGCCGGACGATGATATGCTACTACCTAACTTTGTTAGCGAATCCGTCTTAGCCTTAGATAACCATCCAGATGCTGGTCTTTCAGTTGCCCAAATTGAAGTGATTGACAATAATGGTGCTTTCTTAGAGGACAAAAGCAGAAGATTTTCAAGTAACTTTCTAGAGGGGTTCATCGACGGATTAGATTTTATTCACCAAATTGTTGACGGGCGAAAATGGATTTTGCTCTTTTGTGCAGCTGTCATGTTTCGCGCTGATGCACTGGCAGCAGTTGGGGGATACGACACGCCCCACTCCAAGTACTTGATAGACTTGAACCTATACTTGCGGATAGCAGCGCAATTCGATCTTTTCTTTATACCTAAAACGCTGGCTCAATTCCGGTCTCACGCTGAACAGGATTCCCAGCTTAACTTCGGCTCTGGCGGAACAGGATCGCTGGCTGCGATCGCAGAACGTACTGATGCGATCGCTTATTTGTTACAGTCACCGCGTGCAGAGGATGCATCTTATCGTCAGTGGCTAGCAGAGCGCCTGTTGTATATAAATATGCGCCGTAGTGAGTTGACATCTGAACTGATACCTGAACTTAATTTGAGTTGGTCAGAGCGGCTACAAATTGCGATGCGGGAAATTACATCTGTGATTCCCGCCGGGAAACGTTTGATTTTGGTCGATGAAAATCAATGGGGTTGTCAGATGCTGCCAAAATTCGATGCTCTGCCCTTTTTAGAACATGACGGTCAGTACTGGGGAGCGCCACTAGATGACGAGATGGCCATCCGGGAACTTGAACGAATGCGCCAAGCGGGAGCAAGTTTTATGATCATTGCATGGCCAGCCTTCTGGTGGCTTGATTATTACTCTGGACTACGAAATTATCTCAGTTCAAATTTCCTCTGTGTTTTGGAAAACAGCCGCCTCGTCGTGTTTGATCTCTGCCTGTAAGATTCTCCGAAATTATGCGGTGAAAACCTTGGGCTGCGATCGCTTGTAATGAACTGCAAACTCACTGGATCGAGTTGTCATGAACTGGAAATATGAAAAAGGTAAATTTAATATCCCAAGTCGATGGCTAGCCTGGTCAGGAGTTTTGGCTCTAGCCAGCGCTGGCGGTTGGCTAACCTACTTCTTCGCTCTGAACCAACCTCCTGAACCAGTAGCAGTACGCTTGCTAACTGTGGAGCGAGGTAATGTTGAAACTACAATCAATGAGAGCGGTACTGTTGAGTTACGAGAACAGCGAATCTTGAAATCCCCAAAAGAGGGTGCAGTAGAACGAGTCATGGTCAAACCTGGTGAGAGGGTAAAACTTGGTCAAGTATTGCTGACCCTGCGCTACCCTGAGCGAAAAATTGCTCTTACCAATCAGCAGTTGCAAATTCAACAAGAGCAAATCAACCTAGCACGTAGTCGCCAGAAAATTCTTGAAGCCCAAGAACGATTAACAGCCGAAGAAAAACAACTCCAGAGGCTTGCTCCCCTGGTGCGAGAGGGAGCTATTGCCCAACAACAAGCTCAAACGCAAGAAGACGCAGTGCGCGTTGCTCGGGCTAGCCTGCGAGATACTCAAGCAGAGGCACGTACAACCGCTCTCAAAATCCAGACTTTGCAATTGGAGCGCCAACTTATTCAGCAGCAACTCCAGGATAATATTGTGACTGCACCATTGAATGGCGTAGTCTTGGGTGTGAATGTAGAGGATGGTGATGGGGTCGAGTTGCGTACCAATCTGTTAACTTTGGGTGATCCAGGAAAAATCCTAGTGAAACTCCAGCTTTCTACCCTCAATGCTGCTCAAGTCCGGGTCAATCAACTTGCCCGCATTAATGCGATTGGGCTTAATGCAAAGATGTTCTCTGGACGCGTGCAAAGCTTGTATCCTCAAGCACTCACCATTGAAGACCAAAAACAAGGCGGTAGTAGCCCAAAACAATCAGATCAACCAACAGTACCGGCAACCATTCGGCTTGATACCCCTACTCGCGCACTGCTCCCTGGTAGTAGGGTAAATGTCGAGGTTGTGTTGCAGCAACGGCAGAACGTAGTAGTTTTGAAGACGGAGGCTATAGTGCGATCGGAAGCGCGTCCCTTTGTATGGGTTCGGGATAGCCAAAATCAAGCCCAAAAACGTACCATTAATCTGGGATTGGAGGGGTTAATGGCTGTAGAAGTAACCTCTGGTTTGCATCCTGGTGAAAAGGTCATACTGCCACCCGTTGAGTCGCAACTCAAGCCAGGGCTGCCAGTTAAGGCAAGTGAAAAGTAATTAATAAATTAATATTTCGACTTTACTCCCCCTGCTTATTTTCGTGACATTCATCCCACACCCTTACACCCACCCATTTTCAAACTAGAGCAAAGCGACTATTATGGCTCTTTCAGCTTTTGACTTATTAAATATTACCTTTCACTCCTTGGGTAGGAACCCGTTGCGTTCTGCTCTGACTACTCTAGGGGTGTTTATGGGTGTGGCTGCTGTCAGCGCTACACTTCAGGTTGGTAATATTAGCCGGGCCGCGATCGCTCAACAATTAGCAAAACGAGGTGCACCTCAAGTTTCAGTTTATCCAAACTGGGATTCTGGCGGTCAAACTACCCAACTCAAGTTGGAAGACATGGAATTCTTACGACAGCGAATGGTAGGCTTGCAGGCGATCAGTTCTTTTAATTGGGCTGGTTCTACGCCAACTGTATTTCGGGACAAGGAATTTAGTCCACCCATGTCACCTGTTTCCCAAGATTTCTTGCTGACTTCAGGAAAATCATTGGTTTCAGGACGGTTTTTCACATCTGAAGATTTTGCTAACTACCGTCCGGTGATAGTAATCGATCAATTGCTGGCAGAACAACTTTTCCAAAAGCAGGAACCTGTGGGGCAGCTGATTTATGCTGGGCAAAGACCCTATATCGTCATAGGGGTGGTAGCGACTAGTCTAAATGAAAATGCACCTCCGGCGGGTCAACTGTATGTGCCGATGTCTATTTACAACGCTTTGACCGGTAGCCGCGACATTGGGAGTATCCAAATGCGCCCTTACTCCCTTGAAGATGTGGAAGAGTTAAGCCAGCAAGCAGAGGAATTGCTGCTACAAAGATTTCCAGGTTACAAATTTAAATTTTGGAATAATGTATCAGATATTTTACAGCAACAGAAAACTCAAGAGATGGCTTCCCAAGGTTTAACAGCAGTAGGAGTGATCGCGCTATTAGTTGGCGGTGTTGGGATTGCAAATATTATGATTGCCTCAGTAACAGAACGAACCGCTGAAATAGGTTTGAGACGGGCGGTGGGTGCAACCCAAAGGGAAATCATGCTGCAATTTATTCTAGAGGCGATGCTTTTAAGTCTAATAGGAGGAGCAACGGGGCTGGGAGTGGTGCATGGATTGACAATTGTGGTTACGGATACCTTTAGCTTGCCCTATGAGTTTGATAGCAGAATTGCAGTGCTAGCACTAGGATCAGCCCTAGCGGTAGGGGTGGGAGCTAGTTTGCTTCCCGCCGTGCGGGCCAGCCAGATCGACCCAGTAAAAGCCCTACGTTCAGAATGATGAAACCTATCCCACTAATATAAAAATGTGATAATCTACCTCTGGCTTGAGTTAGGACTTACGCATTGACAAGTAATATCAAATATGAATTAAGGTTAAAAACCATATCTTTCGTAAGGGCACAGCATCGTCTATTTACGTAGTTTACCGCCGTAGGCATCGCAGGATAATTAAGAAAAGCCTGAAAACTTCCTATTTTAGGTAATTCATATCACGATGGATTTGTACAGTGCATAAGTCCTAATAACTTTTGATTAGAGGTAAAAATCGAGGTAAGTAAACTCAAAGAGCAAATTATCGAGGTTGAAAACAAGTATGTAGACTTCTTAATTTGAGATGAAATAAAGATGCAATGTTTGATATTGATATTAATTTTAAAATGTAAGGATACAGATGGCACCACAAGACGCACGACAATATGCACCAGCAACTGAGCGTAACCGTGAACCAATTCTAGAAGTACTTTTACAAGTGTTGCCGGAGAATGGCACTATTTTAGAGATAGCAAGTGGAACTGGTGAACATGCAGTCTTTTTTGCATCCAGACTCAGGGATTATCTGTGGCTACCAACAGAGGTAAATCCACAATTAAGAGCCAGCATTATTGCATGGACTGAACACAATGTATGTGATAACGTTTATGCACCGCAATATCTAGATGTAAGAGAACCAGTTTGGACAGTGGAGAATGATGCATTTGATTGGCTCTCTAATGAGCCAATTGTTGCTATCGTCAACATCAATATGATTCACATTTCACCTTGGTCAGCCTGTCTGGGGTTAATGGCAGGGGCAGGTCGTATCCTCAAAGCAGGAGGTATCCTCTATTTGTATGGCCCCTTCAAACAAAGTGGAGAACATACAGTACCGAGTAATGTAGCTTTTGACGAATATTTACGCGCCGAAAACCCAGAGTGGGGTGTGCGTAACTTGGATGATGTTGTAGCAGTAGCTAAGGCACAAAATCTCACCTTGAAACAGATTTACCAAATGCCAGCTAATAATCTTTCAGTAGTGTTTCAACGTTCTACATAGTGAATAATTTTTAAAAGTTATTATCCGTAAAGGAAACTATGGATGGTAAAAACCTTTTCGGGGATGGATAAAATTTTAACCTCGCTGGAATTTAGGAAACTTTCAATATTCAGTTCAATATGTTTTTTAATTGGCATAGTTCTGTACAATCCTTTTAATTTGCTCAAATCATTTACAAATATAGTGAAGGTAATGAGCGAACATTACCTCAACTTCAGTTATCTGTTTTTGGCAAGGCGTATTAAGAATAATTGCATCATTTAAATCATCATTATAAATTACTGTGATTTGATGACCAGAGAATGTTCATCCGCTAATATATAAAAATGCTACAGTGCTTGACCAATTAACGGATTGGTCGAGTAAGTAACGAGTAAATAAATTTTTAATAATGTCTATTTCCTCACTTGTTAAATTTGCAGCCAGACGATCAGCATAACTTGGGCGATTAAGATTAGCAGTAAATAAACGTTTGATAAAATGATTAGAGATATGGATTGGTGTCAAATATTGTTCAACAACCACTTGTATGGAGCGTACATTTGAGGCAAAAGCGTCACGCAAATCGTCAGCATCCCAGTTAAGCATGGGGTCAGACGTATCTGTATAAATAGCTTCTTCCGCTAAAACTAATCGCTCATACAATTGGGCATCTAAATTTTGATTGGGCAGTAAGTGATAAAACCTTTGGGTATGACGAGGTACTGTCTCAGCTAAAATAAGCTTGACTGAGTGCGGGAGCAATTGACCTAAAAATTGGGCAGCAAGTCCCTTATCTGGTTCCGAAACTAGTACATTACGTCCGATCATAGAGTCGAACTGTACATTTGGTGCAAGAGATGCCAGCATCACAGGTATCTGTGCCACAGATGCAGTAAAAACTATTGGTCGCATTGTTTCAGGAAGTGCCGCAGCTTGTTCATTTAAAGCATTGGCATCAAAGCTATTGCGAACACAGGCATAAACTCCACCTTCAGGAACTTGCCGGATTGCTTCCCAAGTAAGTAAACCAGTGGTGGCATTTAAATCCAATACTAAGTGATGACGTTGTAATTGGGCGAAAGTGAAAATGCGATCGCGCACAGATGCTAATTGTGTACTTACCTGAGAAAGTGTGCGTTGCAACCAGCGCTCATCTGCTCGGTCAACAGTTCCATAAGTCATGACTTCCATTGGTGCAACACCAATACCTTCTACTATTGCAGCAAGTTGAGCTTCCCGGCGACGTGCCACTTGTGTTGCAATTTGGTGTTCATAACCTTGGCTTGATGGTTGATAAAATAATTGACCTTGCAAGCTCTTGGGCAAATATTGCTGTGCTACCCAATGATCTCGGTAAGCGTGAGGATAGAGATAACCAGCCCCATGTCCAAAACCTTTTTTATCCCGATTGGCATCTTTAAGATGAGTGGGAACTTCTGCAACATTTTCAATTTCTACTGCGGCTAAAGCATCAAAAAAGCCCATAAGGCTGTTGGACTTTGGTGCAGTTGCTAAATAAAGTACTGCCTGCGCCAAATGATAACGTCCTTCCGGCATTCCCACGCGATCAAAGGCTTCGGCACAGGCATTTGTAACGACAACTGCTTGTGGGTCAGCTAATCCGACATCTTCGCTGGCAAGAATTAACATCCGACGGAAAATGAAACGCGGGTCTTCACCTGCATAAACCATTTTGGCCAGCCAGTAGAGTGCTGCATCTGGGTCAGAACCTCGTAAGCTCTTGATAAAAGCACTGATTGTATCAAAATGGGCATCCCCTTCTTTATCGTATAAAACAGCACGCTGCTGAATTGATTCTTCTGCCACTGCTAGGGGAATATGAATAACACCTGTAGCATCGGGGTTTGTAGTCTCTACAGCCAGTTGCAAAGCATTCAATAATGAACGAGCATCACCATTGGCAACATTAACTAGATGAGTTAAAGCATCTATGTCAATTTGTACTGTTAACTTGCCATAACCGCGTTCAGAATCAGCTAGTGTTTGCTCAACAATTTTGTATAAATCTTTATCAGTTAATTGCTGAAGTTGAAAAATCCGCGAACGGCTGACAAGCGCTTTATTGACTTCAAAAAAAGGATTTTCTGTGGTAGCACCAATGAGAATGATTGTACCATTCTCTACCCAAGGCAATAGAGCATCCTGCTGAGATTTGTTAAAACGATGGACTTCATCGACAAAAAGAATAGTTCGTTGATTATGGAACTTGCGCTGTTGAAGGGCTATTTCAATTGCTGCTCGAATTTCTTTAACTCCTGAGAGTACAGCATTGATAGCGATGAAGTGAGCGCGGGTTGTGTTGGCAATAACACGGGCTAAAGTAGTTTTGCCAGTCCCTGGGGGCCCAGAAAAGATTAAAGAAGACAGTTGATCCAAGCTGATAGCACGCCGCAGTAGCCTTCCTTGCCCGATAATATGATCTTGACCAATAAATTCATCCAGTGTCCGTGGACGCATCCGAGCCGCTAGTGGTGCTTCTTCTTCAGTTATTTTTGCAAGATGCTGGTCAAATAAATCCATTAGTTAATAGGTATGGTGGTGTGCAAATTGCCGCTCTTCTTAATAGCCTCGGTATTGGCTCATAATAAAGGATTAGTTTATGAGAATCTTCAAAAGTTTTTGCCGACCATTGGTCGGCTAATTGCAATGCCTGACATAGAAATTTTTGTCCAAAGTCCAAGATCAACGAACAGCTTTCAAAGTATCGTAAAGTAGTTTGTAGCGCTTATACCCTGCTTCATACAGAGGATTTGCCTGCGGCTGTACTACATTACTATCCTGCGGTAAAATCTTGAGTGCAGTTTCTAAATTGGGGTAGACACCAATCCCCACCATTGCCAAAATAGCTGCTCCGTAAGCCGCTCCTTCTTCGGCTTTGGGAGCTATGAGTTTTGTTTGCAAAATATCTGCCAAAATTTGTAACCAGATGTGAGAACGTGTGCCTCCACCCGTTGCTAAGAGTTGATCGAGGGGAGCGATCGCACTAATTACCTCCAATGCTGACTGCAAGCTAAATGCAACTCCCTCCAGCACAGCACGAATTATATCTGCTGATGTATGAGCTAATGACAAATTCACGAAAGCACCGCGAGTATCTGGATCGAGGTGAGGACTGCGTTCTCCTGCGAGGTGGGGTAGAAATAGAACACCACGCGCACCAGGCTGCGATCGCTCTGCCATATCCATCAGTTCGGTGTAAGATATATGCGATGCAAATGTATCTCGATACCAACGTAGAGAACCACCTGCTGCTAGCGTCACTCCCAAGAGATGATAGCCACCATCCACATGGCAGAACAAATGTACCCGACCTTCGGGATCGGGAATTGGATGATTGCACGGTGCAAAGATCACTCCTGATGTACCAATACTCAAACTACCCCGGCTCAGGTTGCTTGATGAGATGCCCAAACCGATGGCTGCTGCGGCATTATCACCTCCACCTGTGACCACAGGTAATGCCACAGGTAATCCCACACGGGCAGCTATCTCTGATTTTAACCGTCCAGCGATCGCGGTAGATTCGATTACCGGAGGGAACAATGCTGGATTGATATCAAGAGTATGGAGAATATCTGTATCCCATTGCCGATTCGCCAGATTCAGACAGCCGACACCAGAGGCATCAGATAGTTCCGTTACTGCTTCGCCCGTTAACACATATCCCAGATAATCTTTGGGCAAAAGAATCTGCCATAACCGAGTGTATGCTTGTGGTTCTTCAGTCCGCAACCATAAAAGCTTCGGCAGTTGAAATCCTGTAATTGCCGGATTTCCAGTGCGCTGGATCAACTCCTGTCGGGGAATAGCGGCTTCAATCTCAGCAACAGCTTTACCTGTGCGCTGGTCATTCCACAAAATTGCTGGTCTAATTGCTTCGCCATCCGCATCGAGAGGAACCATACCATGCATTTGTCCAGACAAACCGAGGGCTAGCGGTTGATGTCCGTTTAGCTGTTGAGTAACATCGGAGAGAGCATCTAAACTTCCTTCGATCCAATCCGATGAGTTCTGTTCAGTCCAACCGGGTTGTGGAGTTAAAAGGGGATAGCTTCTGGTTGACTGAGCGATAATTTGCCCTTGCAGATTAACTGCGATCGCTCGTACTCCTCCTGTACCCAAGTCTAAGCCAACTACGATGTCAGTCAATCGCCCCTCCCAAGTTATACGCTCTATATATTTTCTCTCTGCAACGTCTGTGCCTTTGTGGTTTAATTTACCGAACCGCAGAGGCACAGAGAACACAGAGACAATAGGTTAGAGAGAAATTTTTTGACAGGTTGCGGCTTTCACCTCTGGTTAAGTTTTCTGTAAGAATTTGACTAATGTTTCTTTAGCTCCAAACTCATACAATCTGTGTAAATGGTTCGCAACTGCATCAGCAAAAGGCGACTGCGATAAATCGCCAAAAATCTCAGTCAGGTTGAGCAATGGTTTGGCATCGGAACCACTAGAATGAGCTAGAGGAAATTTTATTTCATCGGTGTCAATCTTTACTCCAACAGCAAGATTTAATTCAAGGGTTAACTAGTTTTCATTGGTGGATTAAAATCGGAGCTTAATCGTAAGTTATTTCCCGAACATGATATGACATCTTTTTGGAATCAAAACTACTTTTTCTCCCCCTGCTCCCTGCTCCCTGCCCTAAAAGCAATAGGATATTTTTTATTTGGAAGTCCCTAATCGTGTTGCACAGTTTGCTTTTTATCATAACTATACGTAACCATCCATTGCTTATCGACCAAACCCGATTAAAATAAATACGCAACTTGGGCTTCCATAGGAGTTATCCAGCCGTGCAGCCGGACTTAATAGGCTTGGAAATTAGTAAGGGGGAACTAAGACGTTTGACTGGGTTCGATCCAGAAGACGTTTTTCGTCCCTCGGTTTTGCGAGATAGCAAAAAGCGATTAGGGTTCTTGATCAATGAAATGCTGGTGACGCTGGCGCTAACGCCAATAATTGTTGGCTTTGTTTACGCGTTTATTATTCTGCCAACAATTGGTTCTTCAATTAGACTAGGAATTCTTTTACTAATTTTAGTGCCAATGCCGATATTAGTGGGGCGATGGCTCTGGCGACAATTAACCTGTCCCGAAGGACTGACAATACTTTTAGATGAAGTTGATAAATATCATGACCTGGTTAGCGCCATCGATATTAATGACCAATTGGCAGCATCAGGCAACGTAGAAAGCAGTTTCCATGACCGAGATCAAGTAACTGCCGCCCTCCAACTAATTAGAGAAGATTTAGTCCGCGCTTTGAAAACGGAACGAATTTTGCGAGATAATAAAAAATTGCTTGCTAATAATCAAGAGTTATTTGTCAATAATCTAGCCAGTCTGCAAGCTTTACAAGTTAGTAGTCAAGCAGGCGAATATGCTCAACTGCTGAATCAATCATTGCAAATTGCGATCGATGTGCAAGCAGAAATCAGAAAATTGCAGAAAGGCTAAGTGAATGTTTGTAAAGGCTGCTACACGAGACTTTACCCGCCTCCGCAGGTTAGAAAACCTTTGATTTTAATTAGTCCACCTCCGTGGACTAAGCTTTGTGTAGTAATGACTTCTAATTCCCCAATACTTTCCCAGAAAACAATCGCCCCGTTGACTTAAATGAGTAACAAACCAAAAATAATTGTCCTGGATGATGACCCTACAGGTTCTCAAACAGTCCACAGTTGCTTGCTGCTAATGCACTGGGATGTGGATACTCTACGCACAGGGTTACAGGATGATTCGCCGATTTTCTTTGTGCTGACTAATACTAGATCGCTAACGCCAGAGTCAGCTGCATCTGTCACCAAAGAAGTTTGCCAGAACCTAAAAATCGCTTTGAATGCTGAAGGAGTTGACTATTTTCTAATAGTCAGCCGTTCTGATTCTACATTGCGGGGGCATTATCCCATTGAAACTGATGCGATCGCCCAAGAACTTGGCCCCTTTGATGCTCATTTTCTCGTACCAGCATTTTTTGAGGGCGGACGCATCACCCGCGATAGTGTTCATTATTTGATTGTTGGCGATGTAACCACCCCAGTCCATGAAACTGAGTTTGCTCATGATTCAGTCTTCAGCTACCATCACAGTTACTTACCCAAGTACGTCGAAGAAAAGACTCAAGGTCGAATTAGTGCCGAAGCTGTAAAAAGGTTTGTCCTGGCCGATATTCGCGCTGGTAGTTTGGAACGCTTGTTAAAACTTAATGGGAATCAGTGTGCTGTCGTAGATGGTGAAACTCAAGATGATCTCAACCACTTTGCAGTAGACATATTAGCCGCGGCAAGTCAAGGGAAACGCTTTCTGTTTCGCAGTGCAGCAAGTATTTTAACGGCTTTAGCCGCTTTACCACCCCAACCTATTGCCGCCGAGAATATGGCGCAGTACGTGCGCCAAGGCAAACCAGGTGCGGTGATTGTTGGTTCCCATGTGAAAAAGACTACCCAGCAATTAGAGGCGCTATTGCAACTAGAAGGAACTGTAGGAATCGAAGTCAATGTAGCGCTATTACTTGATGATGCAAATCAATCTGGGGCATTACTAACTGAAATCCAAGAAAGTACACGGGCGGCACACGAGGCTGGCAAAACACCAGTGGTTTATACTAGCCGTCAGGAACTGAATTTTAAAGATGTCGAGACACGATTGGAGTTTGGAGAAAAAGTTTCAGGTTTATTGATGGATATTGTGCGCGGTTTACCATCTGATATCGGATTCTTAATCAGCAAGGGTGGCATTACTTCTAATGATGTTTTGAGTACTGGACTAGCTTTAACTTCAGCCCGTTTACTCGGTCAAATTTTAGCTGGTTGTTCAATGGTGTTAACGTCATCTGATCATCCTCAGTTTCCTGATTTACCTGTGGTACTGTTTCCCGGTAATGTCGGCGATGCTGACGCCTTGGTGACAGTTTATCAAAGGTTGACGGTGCCAATTTAAGCTTTTAGATTAAAAAATAATCTTTTGGTTCATGTTCATGCCAGACTAACGTCTTGTCACCCGTTTTCAACCCTTGTAGGTAATAATCCAAAATCCCAAATTTAAAATCCAAAATCTGTGTGTCCTTTGTCTTTTGGCTAGTACTGCATGACTTCTGATTCTGCAATTCCCAATCTAAAGTCAAATTCTGCACTTCCTAATGCAGAATCAAACTCTATCCTTTCTGAGGTAGAGGTAAATCCTACTGTTTCTGATGTAGAGTCAGATTCTATCCTCCCGGATGCGGAGTTAAATTCTGTCCTGCTTTATTTAAAATCGAATACTGTTCTTGGGGATGTAGAGTCAAATCCTACTAACCCAGATGTAGAGTCAAATACTGATGCTCCATTAGATTTTATCCTTACTGACTCAAATCCTGATGAGTTAGCATTACCAGGGCATCGTTTAAATGATAATACTCAAGTCCAGTTAAGAAGTAAGGAGGGACGACTTTTATTAATTTTGCCCCCGGAATCTCAAGTATCTGCCTCAGAACTTAGTTGGTCTGATATTTGGCAACAAATAAGGCAACGTCTGAATGCAGGCGATCGCTTCCGGATATCTAATACACCTGTGCATCTAATGGCACAAGACCGCTTAGTAGATGCTAGACAACTCCAAGAACTTGCCGAAGCTTTGAGTGAAGTGCAACTGCGGCTGATATCAGTCTCGACTAGTCGTCGGCAAACTGCGATCGCTGCCGTAACATCTGGGTATTCTGTAGAACAATTACAGCCCGTAACTTCCCTGAGTTCCGAGCCAGCAGCTACAGCCATACCCCAGGCAGATGCCCTCTATTTAGAAATGACAGTCCGCTCTGGAGTTGAAATTCGTCATCCTGGGACAGTAATTCTCTTGGGAGATTTAAATCCAGGTGGTATTGTAATTGCAGATGGAGATATTATTATTTGGGGTCGCCTACGTGGAATTGCTCATGCTGGTGCTGGAGGCAATCGTGAGTGTCTGATTATGGCCTTGCAAATGGAACCAACCCAACTACGAATCGCAGATGCTGTAGCTAGGGCACCAGAAAAACCGCCAATGCAGTTCTCTCCAGAGGTGGCACATATTACGCCCCAAGGAATTCGCATCTCTAGGGCTACTGATTTTTCTAGAAACCAATTTACTAAGAGCAATCAAGATCCATAAATATTTACTTAAAGAATGAAGTATATAAGTAAGGATGAAATAAAACAAATATTTATGCCTCACCCCTCATGAGGGAGAACAGATATTTCTTCATACTTGATACGATACTTCATACTTTATACTGCAATTTACTGTTTTATATTTCCTGAACCCTTATTGACCGCATTTCTATCATGACTCGCATTATTGTGATTACCTCCGGCAAAGGAGGAGTGGGTAAAACCACCGTTTCAGCAAATTTGGGCATGGCTTTAGCCAAAATAGGGCGTCAAGTTGCCTTAGTTGATGCAGATTTTGGTCTGAGAAATTTAGATTTGCTCCTAGGGCTAGAAAACCGCATCGTCTATACTGCGGTGGAAGTCTTAGCCAGAGAATGCCGCTTAGAACAAGCCTTGGTCAAAGATAAGCGCCAACCTAATCTCGTACTTTTGCCGGCAGCCCAAAATCGCTCTAAAGATGCAGTCACGCCTGAACAGATGAAGTTATTGGTGAATGCACTGGCGCAAAAATATCAGTACGTGATCATCGATAGCCCCGCCGGTATTGAGAATGGCTTTAAAAATGCGATCGGCCCAGCAAAAGAAGCACTAATTGTCAGCACACCAGAAATTTCCTCAGTTCGTGACGCTGACCGCGTAGTAGGGTTACTAGAAGCACAAGGTATCAAGCGTGTTCATTTAATAATTAACCGCATCAGACCCGCAATGGTGCAGGCAAATGATATGATGTCAGTGCAAGATGTTCAGGAACTTCTCGCCATTCCCCTGATCGGGGTAATCCCTGACGACGAGCGTGTTATTGTATCTACCAATCGCGGCGAACCCTTAGTGTTAGCGGAAAATCCCTCTTTAGCTGCCACAGCCTTTGAGAACATTGCTCGTAGATTAGAAGGGGAAAGTGTCGAATTTCTGGAGATCGACCCGTCCCAAGACAGCATCTTCGCCCGTATACGAAGGTTGTTCAGGACAAAGATTGTTTAACTTACTTTTCCAGTCTCCGCGCCAGACCTATTCGTAATGATTGAACTTCTAGAACGACTTTTTTCTCGCGGCTCTGATAGCAGTCGAACTCAAGTAAAACGTCGCCTGCAATTGGTGATTGCCCATGATCGCGCTGACATAGACCCTCAAACGTTGGAAAAAATGCGGAAAGAAATCTTAGATGTAGTCTGTCGCTATGTCGAAGTTGAGACAGAGGGCTTAGAGTTTTCTTTAGAAAGCAACCAACGAACCACAGCTTTAATTGCCAACTTACCCATCCGCCGCGTCAAAGGCGCTATACCTGAATGGGAAAGGGGTGACTAGTCTCTATAGAGTTGGTTTTAAGTATTTTTACTTATAATATAGTGAAATCGTCTTTAATTGTGGCTAAAGCATACTAATTTTAGTTGATAGTTATGGGCGAATTCTACGATACGCTTCATGACTTGAGTGATTCGAGAATTATTTTCTTGAGAGACTTATTGCAAGCGTGGGAGCAATCGCCTTTGCCTAAACTCTGACGATGTAATCGCCTCTCGAAGCCTGTTAACGTGAGAAATGAAGTCGTGTTGGTATTGAGGCATTTAACTTGTGACAACCAGAGAGCAACTAATTCGAAAAATTGAGCAGGTTTCAGATTCTCTATTTGATGTTTATCGACGCTATCCTAACCAACCGTTTGAACGAGTTTTCTACCCTTAAGTAACTTCGTCTGCGAATTCAGATAAAAAAATCCCGTTGTCGCCACTAGCAACAACGGAAGTATATAAGATTTTTAATAAACTATCGGTAGGCTACTTGTGGCCCTGCCCAAATTTCTGTAACCTTTTTACCAAAAGTAATCGGCTGATCATCACCTGTTGTAGTGATAGTCTTGCCATCATTAGTAACTTGCATTAATGGCCAGTTTTCCTCGCCCAATTCGCCTGCACGGAAGAGGACATGATCCGGTTGGCTTTTACTCCAGCCTAACAATACGGCAATTTTCTCATGCTGTTCTTCCTCACTTGCAGGAGCAACTATGTTAGCGTGATTTTTTTGCCGATCCCAAATCACTGCACTATCTGTAGAATCACCTGTATTAAATAGACCTTCAAACTTGCGTGCTAAGAAGCGATCGCCTTTTTGTGACCAGCTAACTGGAACTAATACCCCAATCTTACCGCTCGTATCAGTTTCTTCTGAAGACTCCGCCTTTACAGCCTTTACTTTTAATAAAGGATCGGTAACTGGAGTTGTTGAAGCCATCACCCACAATTTCTTAGTGTGCATATCTTGGACAAACAGAACGCTGGTGACACGGCTGTTATACATTTCGGGTTTTACTTCTAATTGCACCCGGCTATAAACAGCATATTTACCATCTGGAGAAACCACAGGTACGCTGCGATAGTGACGCACTCCAGAACCACCCTGAGAAGCAATTGCCTCTTGAGTAGCTGTAATCCATTTCCAAGGAATCGGATGAGGACTGTTTATAGGATCTATTTGTTCTGCTTGGGACTCATCACCTATTTCCGCAACAGGTATTTCCGCCGTCGTGGTTGATTGCGATTCTCTAAGAGTTGGTGCTACTTGAGTTGCTATCAATGATCCAGTAAAAGATTTTTCTCTAGAGAGAAAATTTTCTTCTGTTTTCAAAGATTTGACATTAGCAGCTTTAAGTTTTCGAATTAAATTAAGCTGACTAATAGGAACATCTGTTAATGGTGCAAGTTCTACTGCTGCCAAAGAATCAGAAACAGTTAAATTGCTGCTTGATACAGAACTATCTATTTGAGGCAAAGACTCAAATTTATTCGCTGGTAATACTTGCGGTTCCTGAACAGCAGTATTTTGTGTTGGCACAGAGTCAAATTTTTCTGTTAAAGAGTTAATTTGATCTGCTGTTAATATTTCAGCTATCTCAGGTTCCCCAACTACAGCTATTTCCTTTGATACAGGGTCAGACTCTCCAGTTGTAGAAGTAAATTTAGCTACTTCGGATCTTACTGGGTTCGAGTGACCTGATGCCCCAAGTAAGGGTGCAATCAGTATCACAACGACAACATAATTGAGAAATGGTTGCGTGCGGAAACATCCTGACAGCAAAAGGGGTTTAAGCATTTCGTAGACTCTCTAGAGGGGGCGGTTGCTATGTGAGGAGCAATACCTATGCAGCAATAGGGCAGGCGGTAATTATATGTATAACAAGAAACTAAAAACTTTGACTAGATATTTTGTACAAAGTTTGCAGAGTTTTACAAAAATTAAGTATCATTGTCTACACCTTTTATTACTCAGGTACTGAATATTTTTTGGCAAAAATATGAGAGTATAGTAAATATGCTGAGAACTCAGTAATTACTACAGGATATATAGTGTTGCTATTCCTATACCCAACCACACCAAAAAAAATTCTTGGTCAAGGTTTATTCAAGGTATAGCTTGGGTAATGACGCTGGCAAGCAATGGTGAAATAACTCGGTTATCGGGGATCGTACTAGCGATCGCTAGTATGCTGTAAATAATCCAGGTTACACACTAAATATAACAGCGCAAAACCTCATTATCGTAAACGTGAGGCGTTAATTAAAAACCTGGGAAAGCGGACGCATAATACATCATACTCAGAATATATTGCTATCAGCAACCCAAAGTTATAAATTGCTATCTAGACTAGAAAAATAGCTAGAAGATGCAATAGCTTTTCAGGAACACAATAAAACTTACTCGGTAGATGCTCTAGCGACTCGTAACGAAAAACCACTAGGTGATTAGGTTCACTAGAGGCAGATGCAGATGCTCGTAGCTGTTACACTTGTCAAGTTAACTATTAAGTTAATTAAGCAGGCTTTAGGTTTCATCAATACGAAAACATTGTACCACCAAAAGCCAATATTATTTATAGCAAATCAACTATGTTTTGCAACTGCCGTCCAGAATATAGGAACCTGCTAAATGCTGGTTTGATGAATTATATTTAGACATGCTGCTGAAATATTGTCAGTTATTAAGAGCGCACTTACGATTAACTAATGACTAATGACTAACGACTTACAAGTAATTTATTAATGAAAATTGTATTTTTTGGTACACCCCAGTTTGCTGTACCCACTTTGGAAAAGTTATTAAATCATGCAGAATTTGAGGTGTTGGCAGTTGTCACTCAACCAGATAAACGCCGGGAACGGGGAAATAAACTGACTCCAACACCTGTAAAAGCGATCGCTACTGCTCATAATTTACCTGTATGGCAACCGGAGCGGGTAAAAAAAGACACTGAAACGTTAACCCAACTCAAACAATTAAATGCAGATGTGTTTGTTGTTGTCGCTTATGGACAGATTTTATCGTCAAAAATCTTGAATATGCCAAAATTAGCCTGCATTAATGTGCATGGCTCAATTTTACCGAAATATCGGGGTGCAGCGCCGATTCAGTGGTGCTTGTATAACGGTGAGAAGGAAACGGGGATCACGACCATGTTAATGGATGTGGGGATGGATACTGGCGCAATGCTACAAATTGCTACTACACCCATTGGATTACTGGATAATGCCCAAGATTTAGCCGAAAGACTAGCTGCGATTGGTGGGGATTTGTTGGTAGAAACTCTACTGAAGTTGGAACGCCAGGAAATTCAACCAATTCCCCAAGATAATTTGGAAGCTACTTATGCACCTCTGATTCAAAAACAAGATTATGGTTTGGATTGGTCAAAAAGCGCGATCCAATTACACAATCAAATTAGAGGCTTTTACCCTAACTGCACGGCTACCTTTCGTGACAACCTGTTTAAAATCACCGCTTCTGCTCCCCTTGGTTGTATAAGCGATGTCTGGCGACAAGCCGCTCCGCGTCTACGCGATCTACCACCAGAATTACAAGAGCTAGCCCATAAGTTGTCTGATTTGTCAAATACATCAGACAAACCGGGGGTTGTAGTCAGCATTGTTAAAGGAATTGGTGCGATCGTCCAAACTGGGGAAGGTTTATTGCTGTTGCGAGAGGTTCAGCTAGCTGGTAAACGTCCCCAGTCGGGATGGGATTTTGTTAATGGTAGCCGCTTAACAGTGGGAGAAGTTTTTGGTGCGGGAAGTTGACGCAAAGTTAGTCAATTGAAATCAGTAACAATTTTGAATGGTATCCTTATTCTTTACGGCAGTTTACTAGAGTTCAACACAATCTAGCAGTATATAATAGTATGCTCTGTATGCTCTTTCTTAACCGCCCTTGTCTTAGCCTTCAGCAGTTTAGTAGTTTGATTTGTTAAATAACGCACAGATGTATCAAAGTAAACCAATTGACTTTATTGAACGAAACGATATTAAAGCTTTCCTAGCTTTGCTGAGAGACTGGATGGCAATTTTTATGATTGCTGCTTTTAGCATTTGGATAAATAATATATTTGTCTATTTAATTTCAGTATGGGCGATCGGCCTTTTTCAATTTGCTATCGGAGAAGGATTAGTACATGAAGCAACACACAACAATTTATTTCAGAGAAAAATTTGGAATGAAAAGTTAGAGTTCCTCTATGCTTTTCCTGTTTTTAGAACAGTAGCTACTTATCGTAAGCACCACCTTCCTCATCATAATTATTTTGGGAGCGATAAAGATTACATACCTAAATATTATGAAATGTTGGGATTATACAAACCAAACAAAAATTTGTTATTTGTCTTATTTATTAAACCTATAATGGGATTTGGTGTCTATCTCTTCTTTGAAGACTCCTACCTTCACATGAAAGAGTTAGACTGGCGTCCGTTCAAAAGCAGCTTTAAGATAGTTCTGTTTTGGTTCGTTGTCGTTCTCAGCTTCTTTTTATCAGGACATATCCAAATCTTACTGTTATACTGGTTTGTTCCCCTACTATGGTGTTATTCTTGTTATTCATGTTGGTCTGAGGTACATGAACACTTTAATACTGTATCCGGTACAAGATCAAACCTTAACTCGATAATTAATCTTTTAACTCATAATACTGGGTATCACTATCTTCACCATCTTTACCCAACTATTCCTTGGTACAAACTCCCAGAGTCACATCAGGTTTTGTGTCCAGAGAGTTCAGACATTTCATACGGTTTATTTGATATCTATAGACAGTTATCACGCAGTTAAGTAGATGCCTAAGTTAGGAGGTCATCCTCCTGACTTGGCTACAAAATCATGTTTGAACTTTTTGACTCCTAACTTGTAACTTCTAACTTTTCATAAAAGCGGCAAGATTCGCAAGGCCCATCTGGGTTAACTGCACAGCGAATGAGTTCTGAATGAGCATTGTAACAGCAGGTAGCATCGCCAATTACCCAACGTCCCGCTACCAAACTTTTCTCAGATGGTCGTTTAGCAGATTGTACATAAATGGCAATATTATGCAAGCGGTAGCGCCCACCTTTAAGTTGATATCGATGGCGGCGTTCTAAAACCGCGTAGGTTTTACCTTCAAAATCGAGATAGTTTCCGGGTTGGGGTGTCCAATCAAGTTGCACTTTACCGAGGGACTCACGCGGATGCGTCAGAATCACCTCGGTTTGTAAAGAGTCTGGCTCCATAAGCTTATGTGATTTGATTTACATTATAAAGATGGTATCGCGATCGCTTTCTTTAGCTTACCGAATTTAGATTACAATTATTGATTAACTCTTCGCGTCCTACGGATTAGGGCAACCAAAAATTAGGTAGGGTAGATTTGCCCAAGTCACGCAAAGTTTGGTTGAGCGATCGCGCCACTTGGATATGCACTTCATCCTCTTCTACAGCTAAAATCTCAGATGGCTGACCTTCTCCCAAATAAGACACCACCAAATTCGCCGCCTCTAAACCAGTAACATAAGCCTTTTCCTGCGACCAAGAACCATGACGGTTCACAATCCAATCCCCACTCATAAACACATTCTCAAAACTTGTCTTGGCGGGCAACATATAACGATAACTGCCGGGTGCAAAGTGAGTCACCGCTTGAGGTAGCCGAATTACACTGCTATCAATAATCTTTGCCTCTCGAAACGCTGGTACACAAGTTGCTAAATAACCCTGAACTATTGATAAAATCTCCTCATCGCTCAAACTGAGGAACTGATTGGCGTGATAAAAATCAACTTCAATCACTGTTCCCGGCTCATCTCGATATTCATCATGTAGAGCATTTAAATCAAAAAACGTCCAACCTGTACTAGTGTCGAATCCAAAACAAGCATTGGAAGGACGAGGAATATCAATTTTGCGGTCAAACCATAGTCGCGTTGCTAAAACATCAATTGCTCCTAAATTACTCAAATTACGGAATTCTTCACGGCTTTGTAAACTAGAGCTAGTTGAGACAATTTTTTTCATCCCTGTGATTCCAACCGCAAAAATCACGGCATCTGCATTAAAAACCTCATCACCGCAAACCACACCCTTGACTTGATTACTATCAACAATTAAGTCTGTAACCCGACGCTTTGGCAACACTCGTGCACCAGCTTTTTCAATACGTTCCACCCAAGGACGAAATATCTTTTCTCCAACAGTTCCCCGACACCAAACCACATCAAAATCGGGTTGATGAGCCAGAATAAAAAAGTAAAGCATCCCTAAAGTTGCGGCGGCTGAACATTGTTCACCAGGGGCAAACAAGCCCACTAATAACATCGGTTCAAAAGCATCCCGGTAAAGCCGTGCAGAAACGTTAAAATCTTTGAACAATTCACGGGCAGTTACAAAGTCATAGCGCCGCCAAGCTGCATCAGAGTTGTCAAAATCAACAACCGCATAAAGTAAAGGCAGGGCGCTGAGTCGGTCAATTAGTGGCAGCCGCTTAAACTGAGTGTAGAGAAAAGTTCCCAGTGGCGAGGGAAGTCGTGGTAAATCTTGAAAAATTGGTGATTCAACTTCCAAACCTGCTGGCGAATATTGCGAAGAACGAGTCCAAGTAGTAAAAGGATTAATTTCTAATTCATTGATGAGGGAAAAAATATTTTTGTAAGGATACCAGAAGCCATGAATACCAGCTTCAACAGATTTTCCGGCTGCTGTTTGCCAACCTGCCACCAACCCACCGGGATAGGGGCCTGCTTCGAGAAGTGTCACATCATAACCTTGTTTTGCCAAATGGTAGGTTGCTCCTAAACCAGCCCAACCAGCACCTACAACTACCACCCGTTTTTGTTGTGATCTTTCTAGCATCTCACCCTCCGATTGTTGCAGTCCCTCAACTAATGTATACGAACTTGTGTTCTCATCAGGCAATGGGTTGTGATTATAACGGTTTTCACTTGGATGCAACAGGCGTGCTAGCACATTCCATCGAATTTAAAATAGTTATAGACTTTAAAGAAAGCTTAGGGTAAGCAGCTCACTAAAAATCACTTGCGGTTAATGCTGAGTTAGGAGTATAACAGAAAACAGACTTAACTATTCATGAGGAATAATCATAATGTCTCAATTAGCAAATGTAAAATTCAGTTTAAATGACTTTGAATTACGAGATGGTATTTATTTTCCTAGCGATTATGAACAATTAAATAATACTCAACATAAAAAAACATGGGACGCTATTGGTAAAACATATTATGGTTCCCAAAAAATTGAAAAAATTGCAGAGACATCGCCCATTAAAGAAGATTACACTTTGCTAACTGGTACGCCTGGCGGTACTTGGAACAAATTTCCGTTGAATAAATCTGTTGGTTCGATTTTGGAAATTGGTTCTGGTTACGGTCGCGCACCTTTGCATCTCTCTAAAGCGAAAAATCTGAGATGCGAAAAATATTATGGCGTTGATATTTCTGAACCTTTATTGCGGCGGTTAGTCAAGGTTAAGCAAGAATATAATTTTTTCCCAGAAGCTGAATTTAACTTGATTTGTACTTCTGCTGAAATATTGCCTTTAGAAGATAATTCTATAGATTTGGTAATTTCTAACTGCGTTTTTATGCATATCCCAGATGCACAATTAAGGAATTTGCTGGCTGATATATCTCGTGTGCTAAAACCTGGTGGGATTTTTGTTTTTAATCATTCCTTTCACAATAAGTCTTGTCCTTCTCATATTATCCACAATTTTATCAGAAGACTGAACCCATTTGTGAGAAATCCAGTTTATCTCAAGCAATATTCTGCTGCTGAAATCAATGAAATGTTAACGACTGCTGGCATGAAAACGAAGTGTCCAGAATACATTGTCGAACCGACACAAGAATATGCAATTTTGCCGGAAACTATTAAAGGAATTCCAGTGCCCTTTGCTAATGCTATTAACAGAAGTCTCAAGCCTTCAGGTAATTTAAAAGAAACTTTGGCTTACGGTTTTAGTGCCTACAGCGCTCAACTGGACTAGTTAAGAAACTATTGGGTGAAAGTTTGTAGCTAGTAGCCCTACAAGAATCCTATCTGATTTGTGAAAACTAGCGATCGCTAATATCCCCGACTTCTGGTAAGAAGCCGGGGATATGACTTTTCACACCATCTAGACGTAAAAAGTCAGACTCACTTAGACAACAAAGTCTAAAGCGGTAGATACGTTTGTAGTATCTTGCACAACAGCAATTAAATCGCCATTTCTGTAGATGAGGGTATCTAAAGCTGCCGTGCCACCGAAGTTACTTTTTGTAAAATTGTAGTTATTGATACTACCACCGATCCTAATTTTGTCACCTTCCGATCGCTTGAAATCTGTGATTATGGCATATCCACTGCCCAAATAGTCAATATTGGTAAAAGAACCGTTGTAACCAAGACTGAATGTATCCGCCCCAGTACCGCCAGTATACCTATCGATTTCGTCACTACCACCGCCATAGCCATTGAGGAAATCATTGCCTGCACCACCAAGCATTGTGTCATTTCCACGTCCCCCGTAGAGCAGATCGTTACCATCTTCACCACTCAAGTAGTCATTACCTGCGGGAGTACCACTACCATTAGTGATTTCGTCACCGAAGAGCGCGTCATTACCCTTTCCGCCATAAAGGAAATCATTACCAGCCCCACCGAGAAGGTTGTCATCACCATCACCACCGAAGATATAATCGTTGCCACCTTTGCCCTCAAGGTTATCGTTTCCTCCCAAACCACTGAGAACATTTGAGTAATCATTTCCTATAATCTTATTGTTGAGGCTGTTACCAGTGCCAGAGGAAGCAGTATTGGCATACAATAATGTCAAATTCTCTAGGTTAGCCCCTAGAGTGTAGTTAGTATAAGATAAAACAGTGTCAGTACCCTCGTTTGTATTTTCAGTAATGGTGTCAGCCGTATCCCCGGTTTGTGCAGAAATGAGGTAAGTATCATTGCCTGTTCCACCAATTAAAATATCAGTGCCTGCTCCACCCCACATAAAGTCATCGCCCGCTTCACCATAAATAACATCATTGCCATCGTCTCCGTAGAGAGTATCTTTGCCTGCGCGACCTAGGATAGTGTCCTTACCGTTGCCACCGGAAACTAAATCATTTCCCTCTCCAGCATCGATTATGTCGTCTCCGCCTTTGCCATTAATATTATCGTTGCCTGCATAACCAAAAATGGAGATATCAGCCAATTCAGTACCGATTAGATTGTCATTGCCAGAAGTGCCGTAGATAGCCATAAATAAACTCCTATTGCTATTTTTCTTAGGACTGACGCAAGTGTCATACTTTTTTCGTATAGGTTCTCCAAAGCGGATTTCAATACTTGTCGGGTTTTGGGGGAAAGGGAAAGGGTTAAAGGGAAAAAACCTTATATATCGAGCCTTCCGCTCCTTTTCCCTTTAACCGAGCAGTATTGGAGCGAATTTGTCTTTGCTCTAGATTCCATAACAGAAAATACATCTGCTAGCTGCGTGAGTCATTACATATTGTTTCTCCAATATGAATATTCTGTTTTTCGGATTTTCTTCATCGTTCGTAATCTAATTGACCAAGTTTTACCAACTTTTCGAGATTAAAGTTGGTAAATTAGGGATTAGTTGAGCTAATTCTTCCTTACGCAACTATGCCATTGGATTTATCGCCCCTTTGGATATCACTCAAAACTTCGTTACTTGCCACATTTATCACCTTCTTTTGGGGTATCGCTGCTGCCTACTGGATGCTGGGATATCGTGGCAAGGGTAAATCGTTGATTGAGAGTATCTTTATTGCGCCACTGATTTTGCCTCCCACAGTTGTCGGTTTCTTGTTGCTGCTATTTTTTGGGAAAAATGGCCCTGTAGGGAAACTCATGGAGACTTTTGACTTCACCATCGTTTTTACTTGGTATGGTGCAGCGATCGCAGCCACAGTAGTTTCTTTTCCTTTGATGTATAAAACTGCACTAGGAGCCTTTGAACAAATAGACGGTAATCTGCTGCGAGTAGCCAGAACCCTTGGTGCAACTGAAGCTACAATCTTTTGGCGCATCAGTTTCCCCCTAGCGTTACCCGGTATTGCAGCCGCCACAATGCTCGCTTTTGCCCGTGCTTTGGGAGAATTTGGGGCGACGCTGATGTTGGCTGGTAATATTCCCGGACAAACGCAAACAATCCCAATGGCGATTTATTTTGCTGTGGAAGCGGGAGCAATGGACGAAGCGTGGTTTTGGGCGCTCGCAATTATGGTGATTTCTCTCTCTGGAATTATTGCAGTCAACTTTTGGCAAGAATTGAGGGAGAAGGGGAGGAGAGCAGAGGGAGCAGAGGGAGCAGGGGAGGCAGGGGAGGCAGGGGGAGAAAATCTTTATACGTTCGACTCTAGTTTTGAATCTGGGGGATTGTTTGTCAATATTGAAAAAATACTTCCTAGCTTTGATTTAAAAGTTGCTTTCACTACTGATGAGCAACCTTTGGGACTATTGGGGGGTTCTGGAGCAGGTAAAAGTATGATTTTGCGCTGTCTTGCAGGGATAGAAACGCCTTCTAGTGGACGCATAGTTTTAAATGACAGAGTACTGTTTGACTCAAAACAAGGAATTAATTTACCCAGCCGCGATCGCCGCATCAGTTTTTTAGTGCAGAATTACGCTCTGTTTCCGCATCTAAGTGTGGCGCAAAATATTGCTTTCGGCTTGCCCAAAAAACTATCTGCTGGGAGTATTAGAGTACAAGTAGAACAGCAACTAATAGCAATGCAGTTGCAGGGATTAGGCGATCGCTATCCGCACCAACTCTCAGGGGGCCAGCAACAACGGGTAGCCTTAGCAAGAGCATTAGCAAGTCAACCGGAAGCGCTGCTTTTGGATGAACCGTTTTCCGCACTTGACACCCATCTGCGTAGCCAATTAGAGCAGCAAATGACAGAAACTCTAGCTGGCTACAAAGGTGTGACTCTATTTGTCACTCATAATATGGAAGAAGCTTATCGGATTTGCCCGAATCTGCTGGTATTGGAGCATGGTAGAGCCGTTCATCATGGCAGCAAATATGATATTTTCCAGCATCCTACTACCGTTAGTGTCGCCCAACTTACCGGATGTAAAAACTTCTCCCGTGCTGTTCTCCAGTCATCGCAACAGGTAGAAGCGATTGATTGGGGTTGTACTCTGCAAGTAATTGAACCAGTTAAGAGCGAATTATCTCACATCGGCATTCGTGCCCATCAGTTCATTTTTACCAACGACTCATCACAAGAAAATACCTTTCCCTGTTGGGTAGTACGAACAAGTGAAACGCCCCATCGGATGACATTATTTCTCAAATTAAATTCGCCTAGCAAGAATTCTCAAGATTACCATCTGCAAGCTGAAGTCTTCAAAGAAAAATGGGCAACGATGAAAGATAAACCTTTTCCTTGGTATGTGCGTTTAGATCCTCTGCGGTTGATTTTGATGGAGTGAGCGCAGAGATATTACCTTTAAGTCTTTACTTCAAGCGCCCAGACCGAAGAGTCTGAGCGCTTGAATATTAGGTTGCAGAGAAACTTCTGCTAGTTAGAGAAATTATGCAGGCATCATCTGCATACTTCTGCAAGACTCTGCACACTTGCGGCAAGCGGCAGCACATTCCATCATTTTTGCGTCATCGCTCATCATCTCACATGCCATTGCAGTGCGATCGCACATTTCCGCGCAAAGCATACAAGTGCGTTCCATGAACTCAGAACCGCTCATCATCATGTTCATGCACATCATGCACATTTCAGAGCAATCGCGCATCATACTCATCATACTCATCATGCTCTTGTCCATGTGCTGACCACCTTTACTCATGCAATAAGTCATGGTTTCCATGCACATTTTATGACAGTTCATACAAACATCCATGCAAGTCTGCATTTCTGGAGTCATGGTTTCAGTCATCATCATCATCGGAAATACCTCCTGATTTTTTGATGCATAAATATAGTGTCCTCGGAAGGACTACTCATCACATTAGTCCTATACTTTTAAAGAGTCAATGGGGTTTTTAATCCAGAAATTTTAAGCCTACTATCCCGATATAATTACCGGAAATTTTAACTAATTATACAGTAGTTTAGTGTTGTTTCTCTGGGGAATACTGTACATTAAGGCTTAGAATGCCTCATTTCGGAGTGGAGTTTCATTTTGCAAGTCAAATTTATATTGGGGATCAAAAGTTAAAGTTAAATTTAACTCGAAAATGATGTTATGTTTTTTAACAAATAAATGCTTAAATCAAGTATTTGTAAAATTATATTAATCTAGGTTTTATTAACTTATATTAATTTGAAGATAGATGATCTGATAAATTCGTAATTTTTAATGGAATTTAAACTGACCTCAAACAAAAGGGCTTCACAAAAAAGTAATTTTTACAACTTCCATAAGAGAGGATAAAAAAGAAATATTATAATGTCGGTTATAAATTTGATTGTAATTTGAGTAAGCGATCGCTAGCTGTTTTTAATGTCTCAGGTGTTTTGCTGAAGCAAAATCTGATTAACGAATGTCCCTTTTCTGGTTGGCTGAAAAAACCGGAACCGGGAACTACAGCAACACCAATATCTTTAATCAGATGGTAAGTAAATTCAACATTTGTTTTATAGCCAAATTTGGAAATATCTGCAAGTACGTAATAGGCTCGTTTGGGAACGAAATAGGGAATTACCCTTGATCTAGAATTTGTAAAATACTGTATATGGCTCAAATACAATTACTTCATCACCAGGATCGATTGTCGTTAGCACTACAGATGCCATTGCTTCTGTAAAACCACAGGTAACAGTGATTTGGGTTTCGGGATTAATATCTAAGCCGAGATACCAACGGACTTTGTTAACGATCGCATGACGAAATCAGCGATCGCCCCAAGTAATGGCATACTGATTAACATCTGCCTCTATTGCCTGATATATTGCCTGTTTCAACTCTAAGGGACACGGACAATTAGGGAATCCCTGTGCCAAATTTACCGCGTCGTATTGCAGTGCCACCCGCGTCATTTCTCGAATCACCTGCTCTGTAAACTGTTCTGCCTTCGCTGATATTTTTTGGCGTTCAATCTCACTTACCCCTATACCTCCGTTGATCTTGATTGCCGTTATCTGGGAATTTCTGTAAACCTGATAAAAACTATAATACCGATAAATTTATCGTAGTATACTCAAATTCCAGATCCAGAGTACGGAGATGAGGAAAATAACCCAATGCCCAATACCCAATACCCTTATTATCTATATACTTAATTATTGAGATTAATAGTCAATTGTTGAAGTACCGATCCAGAATCATCATGAAATCTTTGCACCGTCCCGATCTCTATAGCTGGTCTAATTTCAATCCGGCAAGAAATATTGATTTCAATGGGATTGCCTGGATTCGCCCAGATGGCAACATCTTGATTGACCCAGTAGCCTTATCAAACCATGATTGGAATCATATAAAATCCCTTGGCGGTGTGCTTTGGATTGTGCTGACTAATTCTGAGCATATTAGGGCAAGTAAAGAAATTGCCGATCAAACTTATGCTAAAATAGCTGGCCCTGTGGCAGAAAAAGACACTTTTCCTATACCTTGCGATCGCTGGCTATCTGATGGTGAAGAATTTGTCCCAGGACTGGAGGTGATTGAACTCCAAGGTTCTAAAACTCCCGGTGAATTGGCTCTGTTATTAGAGGAGACAACTTTAATTACAGGGGATTTAGTACGGGCACGTAAAGCAGGTAGCTTAACGATTTTACCAGATGACAAGCTGCTGAATCGAGAGGAGGCTGTTGCTTCTGTTCGCAGGTTGGCTCAACTAAGTCGGGTAGAAGCAGTGCTGGTGGGGGATGGATGGCCAGTTTTCCGGGATGGACGCGATCGCTTAAAGGATCTTGTAGCGACATTATAAATGAGTGGGGGCAATCATCGGTTTTAATGTTGGGAACTTGCAAAAAATAAATTATCCCAAATTATTTGTAGATTTGTAGGGGTGCAAAGCCTTGCGCCCCTATGTACCCTGCGGGACGCTTACGCCAATTTGGAGCGTTAGGGATAGGATGTTTTTTTAACTGAAAGTCCCTTAGGGAAGTTGAGGCAATTTCTACCCAAGGATGTTTGATTACCTGCCTTTAGAACGTAGTACAAGCTCAGTCCGAAGTTTAATATTATGACCACTGATATAAATGCAAAGAATCCACCTTCTTTGCCTGTTAATTTATCGTGGCAAGGCTGAAGCATGAAATATCTGCAATTACAGCAAGTTGAGCAAAGGACGGTATATTTATGAAACTACCTCAAATGATTGTCACAACAGTTGCGGCAATTGCCTTTGGCTACGTTGGCTCCCAATACTTGAATAAAAATATTATGTATGCCATTGGTGGGGGAATGGTTGGACTTAGTGCAATGACATATCTTGTTGAGCCTAAGGCTAAAGAAAAGCCAATCAATACACGCTCTAAATCCTCAGTGTGAAGAGCAAGCGATCGCAACACACTTTAATAATTTGAATAACCTGAATCAGAAGATGTTAAAAGGGTACGGAGTAATTGACTATTTTGTGGCGACTGGGTAATTAAATCCTGAGTGTCTGAAGTCAAGGCAGGGCAATCAGAAACAGTGATAGTTACTATTGTCACAGTAGATGCTGCCAGTGAATTCCAAGAAATGTGGTTCAGAGTCACTGTAAGGGAGCATCTAAAGCTTGATATCTGACTTGAATTATTCAACTACACACTGTTGCGTTAATAATATTTTCACCTTATCAGTATTGGGGCGCACAGCTAGCTATGCGCCTCAATAGGAAATTGTGGTTCAAATAGATAAGGCTATCAGAAGAAAATCAAACAACACCGTATCATGGTAGTTAGCAGCATTTCTGTCTGATACTTTCTTTTTTGCCTTGTAAACAATATCAGGTAAACCATTTCCTGATTCCTAGACAGCAAAATGTGGAAGCTTTCACTGATTAACCTAGCCTAGTTGGAGAACACTGATGTCTAAGGAAAGAAAAAGTAATAAAGAAGTTAAAAAACCTAAAAAAGATCCCAAAGACAAAAAGGAGAAAAAAGAGCCAAACAAATAGGACGATTTAGGTTAATGGGTGCGATGTCTACGATGGGCTGCGCCTACGCAACTTATCAAGCAGGAACAAACTTCAGCGAAACACCGTTCATGCAGTAGCGTTTACCAGTGGGTGCGGGGCCATCATCAAAAACGTGACCCAAATGACCACCACAGCGACTACAATGCACTTCAGTTCTGCTCATAAACAACGACCTGTCTACAGTAGTAGCGATCGCACCTTCAATTGGATTAAAAAAGCTGGGCCAGCCAGTGCCACTGTTAAATTTGGTATCAGATGTAAACAGTGGTAGCTCACACGCAGCACAAAAATAAGTGCCTTGGTCGTATTCCTTATCTAGTGGACTGGTGTGAGGGCGTTCAGTCCCATGTTTACGCAATACATTAAACTGTTCTGGAGTTAAAATGGTGCGCCACTCTGACTCTGGTTTGGTAACTTCAAATCCACTCTTAGAAGTTGTCATCGCTTCTGACCCCCAATTGATATACCTTGATAGCAATGCTGTGCCGACTATTACTGCACTAGCCTGTAAAAAATACCGTTTGTCCATATATCTATTATTTTCTATTTTCGGGTTAACTGGACAATCAACTCCAGTACGGGATTCCCTACATTAATGACTATAATCAGCGATCGCTCTGAATAAACCCTGATAGACTCATTAAAATCAGCTAAGAAATAACAAATTATTTTTCAAACAAATAGTAGGCGGGAATCCGATCTATTTGGCCTAATTTTGGACAATAGCAAGTATAGTTTTCAATTGGAACGTTAACTACGGTCAATCATCATCTTCATCAGAGGTAGTGAAATCCTTAGTAGTCCCATGTTTACCATGACTCGTCATAAAGACAAATGCGCGATTGAGCCGCTTTACCCCACTGAGGGTAATCAGAGTCAATAAGCCTCCCAATAATCCCATTTGCCACAAACCACAACCAATTGCAGCTCCCAAGCCGGCAGCAGTCCAGATACAGGCGGCTGTAGTTAAACCTTTTACTTTTGGCGTTGCAGATTTTCTTGGAGACTCTTGTAAAATCAATCCGGCTCCGAGAAATCCAATTCCGGTAGCGACACCTTGAATTGTGCGACTCAGTGCATCGGTAGTAGCATAAGCACTTTCACCCTCAGCCTGCAAAGGAATCATCACGAATAGTGCTGCTCCCATACTCACAAGCATAAATGTTCTCATCCCTGCTGCCCTTCCTCCTTGCTGACGGTTAAATCCAATCAAGCAACCAACCAGGAGCGCCAAAGATAATCTAAACGCTATATGTGGCCAATCGTTGGCAGCAATAAACATCGGCCCCATTGCCTTATTTCTCCTAAAGATAGAACACAATTTTGCACCTATTAGCAGCGGGCTGGATGGCTACCCACTTTTGTAGCTGAAAACTTAAGCACAGCAAATCAATAAGTTTTCAGTACATTAAGGTTAATTTAATAAAACGCTATGAATAAGTAAACTACTATACATAAAGTTACTGTTGCTGGATTCTTCCTAGAGACAGAAAGGGGTAGGGGAGATGAAGGAGAATAGAATTCTTGCAGAAGTCGGGAAAAGGTGGGGCCCCCTCTGGGGATAAGGGGCAAAGGAAAAGATTCTGTATTGTCCCCTTCCCATTTAACCTTTTCCCCAAACCCGATTCCGAGTTAAAAGTGCAAAATCCGAGAAGTATTGCTCCTAACTCTACCCGTGGTCGATGAGTCCGAAATCAGAGTATATAATTCCCCATTACTTATACCAATTCACGAAAATCCTGACACATATAGATTTATCGTAAGGGCATGGCAAAGACAAGCCTTTACTAGCGTATTTGTATCATTATTAAAGTTAAATAGTATTTTTTATTGTAAAAGAGTAGCGATCGCTGTTGAACTCACGTTACTTTTATTTGGCGCTGATTACAAGCTAGCGCTGGCGCAGTTTGCCGTAGGCATTGCTAAAGTCACCGTATATTAGTAGCAATGCGCTTTTTAGTCAGGTTAGCCAGTAAATTAGATGTAGGGCGTAAAAAAATAAACTCAATGAAAGCAATGTCTAATGACAGACCGCAAGCCGTCTGCGCTTCTGATTTTGCATCTATTGTCGGCGAAGAAAATGCTGTTTGTCTTTGGGAAAATATCGAACTCGATCAGCAAAAACGTATTCAGCAGGCGATCTCTAACGAGAAGCCGCAAGGCATCTACGCTTCTGGAAATTCACCCAGTTGTATTGTCTATCCTCGCACCCAAGAACAGCTAGCCGCGGTCATTGCCACCGCTCACACAAATAACTGGCGCGTCCTCCCCTGTGGTAGTGGCAGTAAACTTAGCTGGGGTGGTTTAGCTAAGGGCATTGATGTTGTAGTCAGTACAGAACGCATGAACCAACTGATTGAACACGCGGTTGGTGATTTAACTGTCACAGTAGAAGCTGGGATGAAATTCTCCGATTTGCAAGCACTTTTGGCAAAGTCGCGGCAATTTCTCGCCCTTGATCCCACAGCGCCAGAGTCGGCAACCATCGGCGGTATTGTTGCCACAGGTGATACAGGTTCTCTACGGCAACGTTATGGTAGTGTGCGCGACCAGTTACTAGGTATTACCTTTGTGCGTGCTGATGGAGAAATCGCCAAAGCTGGGGGAAGAGTAGTTAAAAATGTCGCCGGATATGACTTGATGAAGTTATTTACTGGGTCATATGGCACATTAGGCTTTATTAGTCAACTAACTTTTCGCTTGTATCCGCTACCAGAAGCATCGGGGACGGTAATATTAACTGGTAAAGCTGAGGCTGTAGCTCAAGCAGCTGATATCCTTCGAGGTTCGGCGTTAACACCAGTTCAGGCTGATTTGCTATCAGCTAAATTGGTGTCTAGCTTAGGTTTGGGTAAAGGACTGGGATTAATTGCTCGCTTTCAAAGTATTAGTGAGAGTGTTAAAGAACAGTCAAACCGAGTTTTAGAAGTAGGGCAAAAGTTAGGTTTAAATGGAGCAATTTTTGCCGATGATGATGAAGCTAATCTATGGCAGAGATTGCAAGAACTAATACATACTAATACAGAATCTGTAATTACCTGCAAAATAGGAGTGTTACCTACTGCTGCTGTGGATATTTTGACTCAAGTGGAGTTGGGTTTAATTCATATAAGTAGTGGTTTGGGTTTGTTACAATTAGAGAGTAAAAAGCAAGTTTTAATAGTGCGCGATCGCACTCAAGCAAGTAGTGGTTTTTTAACAATTCTGTCAGCACCAGTGGCGGTTAAAGAACAAATAGATGTTTGGGGTTACACTGGCAATGCTTTGCCGTTGATGCGCCGTATTAAGGAACAGTTTGATAGTAAAAATATTTTAAGTCCTGGGCGGTTTGTGGGTGGGATTTAATTTTAAGAAAACGAACCGCAGAGGCACAGAGAACGCTGAGGTAGAGAGGGGAAAGATAGAAATATGCAAGTTTCCGAAAATTCTGTTAATAATACGGCTAGTTTAAAGAATTTGAAGGGGTTTGATGAGAGTCATCCGCCTGACCCAAAGTTGATTGATAGTTGTGTCCATTGTGGATTTTGTCTTTCGACTTGTCCGAGTTATCGAGTGCTTGGTAAGGAGATGGATTCTCCTAGAGGACGCATCTATTTAATGGATGCAATTAATGAGGGTGAGATTGCTCTAAATACGGCAACTGTAGAACATTTTGATTCTTGTTTAGGGTGTCTTGCTTGTGTGAGTACTTGTCCTTCTGGTGTGCAGTATGACAAGTTAATTTCTGCAACTCGTCACCAAGTTGAACGAAATTATCCTCGCAGTTTACCAGATCAATTTTTTCGTCAGCTGATATTTTCTTTATTTCCCTATCCCAATCTTTTACGGATTTTATTAGTTCCGTTGTTGGTTTATCAAAAGTTGGGGTTTGCTAAGTTCTTTCGCGCTACGGGTTTATTGAATAAAATATCGCCCCGTTTGGCAGCAATGGAATCAATTCTGCCAGAAATTACTCTCAAATCTTTTCAGGATAGTTTGCCTACTATTATTCGTGCCCAAGGTGAGAAGCGCTACCGAGTTGGGATGATTTTGGGATGTGTGCAACGGCTGTTTTTCTCCCCAGTGAATGAAGCAACCGTGCGGGTTTTAACAGCGAATGGTTGTGAAGTTGTGATTCCCAAATCTCAAGGTTGTTGTGCAGCGCTTCCCGAACACCAAGGACAAACAGAGCAGGCAAAAGCATTAGCAAGGCAGATGATTGATAGTTTTGCCAACGAGGATGTAGATTTCGTAATTATCAATGCTGCTGGTTGCGGTCATACTTTAAAAGAATACGGTCACATTTTAGAAAGTGACCCAGAATATCGGGAAAAGGCAAAGGATTTTGCAGCTAAAGTTAAAGATGCTCAAGAGTTTTTGGCAACTGTTGGCTTAACAGCGAAACTTTCACCAGTGACTGATAAACCTTTGAATTTAGTTTATCAAGATGCTTGTCATTTATTGCATGGGCAAAAGATTAGCGTGCAACCGCGTCAGGTATTGCGACAAATTCCAGGGGTGAAGTTGAGAGAACCAATAGACGCGGCTTTATGTTGTGGCAGCGCTGGGGTTTATAATATGCTGCAACCGGAAGTTGCTGAAGAATTGGGGCGACAAAAAGTGCAGAATTTATTAAATACTGGTGCTGAGTTAATTGCTTCTGCTAATCCGGGGTGTACTTTGCAAATTACAAAGCATTTGCACTTGCAAGGTAAGAAAATTTCAGTTATTCACCCGATGGAGTTGTTAGATTATTCGATTCGCGGTGAGAAGTTGAAATTGTAGACGTTTGCTAGTTGCGTTGTACACGTAAGTCAAAAAAACTTGGATTTTCCATTGTTCTTTCGTCTATCTCGTTTTCATGCTCTGCATGGGAATGCCCCTCGTTGAGGCTCTGCCTCCAGTCTGGCATTGAGTCAGAGACTCAATGAATGTCATTTCCAGTCTCTGACTGGGAACGAGGAAAACCGCCCATTTGCGTTAAGTTGACTATTTGGATATTTTTTTAACGTGAGTTCGACTGGTTATATCATGTCCACCCAAAAGACCTCTCCCTGGTTTTACTACGCAAAACCTGTCCCTCTCCGACTCGGAGAGGAACAGACTTGAACTAAAGGTCTGTCAAACTCACGTTTTTTATCGAAGTCCTTAATCAGCCAGCTTAAAGACTTTTTTCCGAAATAGCCGCTTTATCGTTTGTATAATCACTGAAATAGGCAAGAGTGCCAGCTTAATTTCGGGTGAATTGTGATGAAACTAGATTTACTCAGGTTTTTTCAAGCTTGCAACCCCAGTAAAACTCTGGTTGTCAGCAAACCGGAAGATAGACAATATTATATTGATTTCTCTAAAGTGCGTGGTGCCAAGATTATTGAAGAACTTGGGCGAACTATCACCCGTCTTTCACCTGAGCAACCTACTTGTCAATTATTTACCGGACATATCGGCTGTGGCAAATCCACTGAGTTACTGCGGCTAAAGGCAGAGTTAGAGAAGCAGGAATTTCATGTGGTTTATTTCGAGTCTAGCCAAAGCCTAGATATGGCTGATATTGATGTTACAGATATTTTACTGGCAGTAGCTCGTGAAGTCAGTCAAAGTCTTGAAGCAATCAAAATCAATCTCAAACCAGGATACTTTAAAAATCTATTTACCGAAATTTCAGAGTTTTTGCAAACGCCGCTAGATATTGGGGTTGAGGCTGAATTATCTGTAGGTATTGCCAAGATTACCGCCAAAACTAAAGACAGTTCTAAACTTCGCGGTCAGTTACGGCAATATTTAGAACCGCGTACCAATGGCATTTTAGAATCAATTAACAAAGAATTGCTCAAGCCTGCTATAGAAAAACTGAAGCAGCAAGGTAAAAAAGGACTAGTAGTAATTGTAGATAATCTCGACCGAGTTGATAATTCTTTGAAACCTTCCGGTCATTACCAGCCAGAATATCTCTTTGTTGAACGTGGTGAACAGTTAAACCAGCTAAATTGTCATGTTGTTTATACAATTCCCTTAGTGTTGATTTTTTCTAACGCTTTAGGAAGGTTAACAAATCGCTTTGGTGCAGACCCCAAAGTTTTGCCGATGGTTCCTGTGCAACTACAAGATGGTTCGCAATTTTCACAAGGAATCACGCTACTACAAGAGATGATTATGACCAGAGATGATTATGACCAGGGCTTTTCCTGGTGTTAGTTGGGAACAAAGTCAGAATTTAATTACCGAGGTTTTTGATAGTCCTGATACTTTAGAGCGACTTTGCCAAGTTAGCGGTAGCAAGCTAGAGTTTTAGGTATCGTACCTATGATGACAGAGCCATCACGTGGCAAAGGTAAAGCATCTGCTAGCAAAATAAAGATTAACAATTTTGCTAAACAGCTACTGGAAAGAGCACAATTAGGCACAAAGCTATTGCCTGAAATTAAAAGAACAAAGAGCTTTTCTGATGCCTCAGAAAAAAGGCTGCCTCTGCGAGTTTTTGTAGAACAAAAATCTGAGTCTAAGAGAACGAACAGTGAAAAGGAGGCTGTTGAACAATTATCAAATTTAACAGAAGAAATTATTAGCAGAATTGATCAAGATGAAAGTAGAAGGGGAAATTAAAAATGTATAAAAATATTGAAAGTGGCCCAGGAAAAATTTTTCTAAGTCAAATAAAAACGCCACAAGTGGGATTACATAATTTTGATAAAAAAGAATTATCGAAACTTAGTCAAAGTTTGAACGATTTAAAATATAATCTAGCACTTCCAATTGTTTCTTTGTCTGATGAAGAAGATAAATTTTTTTTGATGACAGGTTTACCAATATATGAATCGGCTATAAAAAGTGGGTTAGAACAAATATGGGTATTTCTTATAGCTCACAAAAAACACGAAGTTGAAAAGCTTATTGAACAATTTGCTTTACAATCAAAACTAAACGACCAAGTAATTGATTCAGAAGATATTAAAAATTTTGTAGAGTTTTTGAATAACCCAGAATCTATTCTTACTAAAATTCGTGGGAGAGGAGAAAAATATGCTAAGAAAATAGAATCTAAACGTCCTTATAACTCAGCAGAGGATATACAAAAACAACTAGGCCCTAAACAGTCTTTGTACTGGCTAACAGCTTATAAAGAATGGAAAAATCAAAGCTAGTTTAAAATTTATTTGTTTAGGCGATCGCAGTCGATTCATTAACAAAGCTGTGCAATATTATACCATTCAAAAAGCCTTAATCAATCTCAGAGAACAGTTCAAAGAAGCAGCTATCCAACTGGCGGGACTTGATTTGGAGTTGGTGAAGTTTTCAGGCGATGTCTGGCGACAGGCCGCCTTGCGTCTACGCATTTTCCCTAATTATCTTAGGCGATCGCCATCTCTTTCTTCTATAACCCCCTTCTCTTCTATTGGGATGATAAAGTAAACTATTTTGCCTTGTTCCCAGTCGAAGACTGGGAACGAGATTAACGAGGTTACAACGAGGTTAATTTAGTTACTAATACTTAGACGCTGGTTACAAATCATCAAGCTGTAAAATTTGATGTTGCATAAAAAACGTAGTTTACCGCCGTAGGCATCGCACCTTCTAGAATTATTGCAAGCAATGTCTGACAACAAACCGAGGAAGCTTCTACGCTTACCACGTTTCTAAAAGGCGCGATTAATCGCGTCTCTAGTTCTTTCGCTTAAGCCTTAGTGTAATTATCTATGACTTTGGCTAAATCTGGCACTGCCTCTTCTACGTGCTTTTTGGCTGAACCGCGAAGTTTTTCATAGGTTCCTCGCACGATTTGGCGCTTTGAATTTTTGACTCTCGCATCGGTAACGCCCAGTAGTGCGTCTGCTGTATGAGAGCGATTTGCACTTAGGTATCCAACTGGGTCGCCTTTTGCTACGCCTTCACTCCACATGGGGTCAAGTGCTGTAAAGCATTGCGGCAAAAGCTGCTCGACTACATAGGGGATATACCCTGGCTTAACCCCTTTCAGGGCGGCGAAGGCAGTTTTCAAAGCAATACCACTCATGCCTGACTTGGATGCAAGCTGTACTTCGATCATGTTGCAACAGTCCTCTATGACCATAGCCTTTTTGGTCGGATTCAAAAGTCCGTCGCTCAGTCCCATTTCACTCTTCCTTATCTAAACCTTATCTAAGTACTTAATTTCTATTCAACTAATTTTTTTAGCAAGCAGGAAATTACACAAAATGGTATCAGAGTTTAGAGGATGTTGTGGATATCAGCCTTTTATGCACATAAGTTTATTTGTGTCAATAGTTTGTTGGGTAATCATATTTGTAGTAAAGACTTAAGTCCTTACTACAAACCCTCAAAACTAAGGGGCTTGCAAAAAATAGATTATCCCAAATTATTTTTTGCAAGTCTCTAATCAACTGAAAAAGGCGGTAATGAATCCAAATTTCTAATTGGCTTTGCTATTACTGCCATTACTCTGGAAATTTAACAATTGCTCATCATTGACCCAAATCGCTTGTTGAGGCACAGAAATAGAAATTCCGGCTTGGTCTAGAGCAACTTTCAGACGACGGCGATACTCCCGTGCTACATCCCATTGTTTGAGGGGCTGTGTTTTAATCCATACACGAATAATTAAACCGCGATCGCCAAATTGATCTATTCCCAAAACTTGTGGCGGTTCCAAAATTTGACGCTCCCATCGCGGATCTTTATCCATCTCAAAGCCAATATTTTCAATCAACTTCAAAGCCTTTTCAACATCGGCTTGGTAGGCAATGGGGATCGTTAAATCGGCTCGTGACCAACGACTAGAAAGATTGGCAACAACTTTAATTTCACTATTGGGAATCGTGATTAAGCGCCCTTCGGAATCCCGCAATTGGGTCATCCGCAGGTTCAGATTTTCTACTAAGCCTCCTACGTCTCCTACGTTAATTACATCACCTAAAGCGTACTGGTCTTCTAGAATAATCAGGAAACCGTTAATTGCATCTTTAATTAAGTTTTGCGAGGCCAAAGACACGGCAACACCAACTAAACTCGCACCCGCTAGCAAGGGAACGATATCTATCCCCAACGACACCAATGCTAGCAAAAACCCTACTCCCACGCAGATACCAGTAGCAATGCTTTTAGTCACGCCCGAAAATGTAGAAACTCTCAGTCTCAGCCGTTCAGAACTTTCTGGAGTCAATAAAGCACCACTGCTAATTAGAGTGGTGGTGAAGCGGTCAATGAGGGCATAGATGAGACGAATTGCTACATAAGTTCCCAAGAACACAACACCTAATCGCAAAGGAAATTGGACGGCATTGAGAATTATTACCTGAAATGGTCGTGTGTAGGGAAATAGACCCAAAATAAAGAAGCTTCCACCTCCCCAAATTCCTGCTTGACTTAGCTGGAATAGTCGTCTCTTAACTTCTTGGAGATGTCGCTGTTGCTGTTGATTCAGTTGTGTTGCAATTGGTTGAGCTGCTGCTGGTGAAACTTGGGAGTTTAAGGGGCCTATGTTGGGTTGAGAGGCGATGGAGTGTACTAAATCCTTTTTGGAACGCTGCTGCCAGCTATATACCCCTAAACTCATGAGCATCATTACCAATCCAATGCCCGCAGCAATTTTACCTTGGTCGATTAAAAATTGAGTTTGTCTTTCTTGCTTTGCTTGTTGCAAGTCTTCTTGTAAAGATTCGGCAATTTGATTTGCCGATGTCCATGTATCTACCTCTCTGAGTTTAGCATCCTCAGAAGTAACGGTCATGAGATATTGACCGTTGACATAAATTACTGGTAATTGGTTTACTTTGGGAATATTTACGTTAACTGCTGTATTTGGTGGCGACTGAAAGTAATTTTGGGCAATTCTCTCCAACTTCTTTTGGATATCTTCTGAACGCTCAGGAAAGTTGCTTCTTGATGCCGCTATCTGAAATAACCGACGACCATCTAAATAAATCCAGCCTGTAACAAGTCGATTATTTGCATCATTACTTACACTGCTGGGAGACGGTAGCAGTTGTGGTAACACAGGAATCTGGGCTGTGGCTTTTGGCACTGATACAACAGCTATGGCCATTGAACTAGCGATCGCCAAAAATTGAAAGCGCACTCAAACACCTCCTTGAGTAAAATCTATTAATCATTACTTTAACTATGCTGCTTAATTACTTTGGGTAGATGTACCTATCTAAAGTTGAGGTTTTGCTTAGAGATGATGAAATTTTGATGTTTTTTTATTTGTTTTATATCTTTAGATAGATGACGATGTAATTAAAATCAGCAAATAAAGCTTAACAGTCTTACTTTTTCCAAAGATAAAACAAAAAGAAAGAACCTGGGGATGAAGTTGACATTATGCTGATCAAACGTCAAGCTAGTTTTGAGGACTATTGACTAGTGATTTGCTTTCATACAAGCAAAAATCGCCAGTAGTAGAATAACCTAGTAGAGTGCGTAAAATTTACGTAGCTTTTTTTATTTTTTGAGGTAACTTTTGATGACCGCAACTTCTCCCCGATTAAAGCACGAGGTTAAAGACCTCGGCCTAGCTGCCTTGGGTAGACAGCGCATTGAATGGGCTGGACGCGAAATGCCAGTTTTGAAGCAAATCCGCGATCGCTTTGCGATCGAGAAACCCTTCGCTGGTTTACGCCTTGTAGCTTGCGCCCACATTACAACAGAAACAGCACATTTGGCGATCGCTCTGAAAGCCGGTGGTGCAGACGCGCTTTTAATTGCTAGTAACCCCTTATCAACTCAAGATGACGTAGCAGCTAGTCTCGTCGCCGATCATGAAATTCCCGTCTTTGCTCAAAAAGGCGAAGATAACGAAACTTATAACCGCCACGTTCAAATAGCTTTAGATCATCGCCCCAACATTATTGTTGATGACGGTAGCGATGTGGTTGCAACTTTGGTACAAGAACGCCAACACCAAATTGCTGATTTGATTGGTAGCACCGAAGAAACCACCACCGGTATTGTGCGGCTACGCGCCATGTTTAGAGAAGGCGTTCTCACCTTCCCCGCAGTCAACGTCAACGACGCTGATACCAAACACTTCTTTGATAATCGCTATGGTACTGGGCAATCAACCCTAGATGGCATTATCCGCGCCACAAATATTTTGTTGGCTGGAAAGAACGTTGTTGTCGTCGGTTATGGCTGGTGTGGTAAAGGTACAGCCCTCCGCGCCCGTGGGATGGGTGCTAACGTCATCGTCACCGAAATCGACCCCATCAAGGCAATTGAAGCCGTAATGGATGGCTTCCGCGTCCTGCCAATGGCTAAAGCCGCACCTGAAGGTGATATATTTATCACTGTGACTGGTAACAAGCACGTCGTTCGTGGTGAACACTTCGATGTCATGAAAGACGGTGCGATCGTTTGTAACTCCGGTCACTTTGATTTAGAACTTGATTTGAAATACTTGGCTGCACAAGCTAAAGAAATCAAAGAAGTCCGTCCTTTCACCGAAGAGTACAAGTTGAAAAATGGTAAATCAGTAGTCGTTCTTGGACAAGGACGCTTGATTAACCTAGCTGCGGCTGAAGGACACCCCAGCGCTGTAATGGATATGAGTTTTGCGAACCAAGCTTTGGCTTGTGAATTCCTGGTGAAGAATAAAGGTAAGTTGCAACCTGGTTTGCACTCAATTCCTGTTGAAGTTGATCAAGAAATTGCTCGGTTGAAATTACAAGCTATTGGTATCACGATTGATAGCCTAACACCCGATCAAATTGAGTACATCAACTCTTGGACAAGTGGAACTTGATACATTGATTAGTTGATTTTTTGAGGGATAGGCTTTTGGGCTTATCCCTTTTTTTGTGTTTCGTGCATACTGCAAGCATAACCCGCAAAGTAGATGCAGAGAGCGCAAAGCGCAACAGCTTACTTAAAAAGTTAGGTAAGATATGATTTAGATTATTATTTTTTATATGTCAGCAAAAGATATTTTTCATAATACTGTAAAAGTAGCCTTAGAAAAAGATGGCTGGAAAATTACACATGATCCCTTGTTTTTTAACCTCTCTGAACAAATTAGAATTAAAATAGATTTAGGAGCGCAAAAGTTAATTTCGGCTGATAAAGGCGAGCAAAAAATAGCAGTAGAGGTAAAAAGTTTTATTGGGGTGTCAGCAATCTCAGAGTTTCATACAGCTGTTGGTCAATTTTTGAACTACAGGGTAGCATTAGAGCAAAAGGACTCTGAGCGAGTATTATATTTAGCAATATCTAAAGACATCTATCAAGAGTTTTTTATAGATTCATTTATTCAAAGTGTATTAGAACGGTATGAAATCAAATTATTGGTTTTTCATGTTCAGAAACAGGAGATAGTATTATGGAAAAATTAAATTATCAGGAATTAGTAAAAAGAATTATATATAAATATGCAAATGAGCAACCCCAGGAAAATTTAGAAAATACTGAAATTGTTTTTGATACAGAACGCGATCGCTACTTATTAGTATATGTGGGATGGAATGATGAAGAAAGGCTGTATGGATGCCCAATTCATATTAGTATAAAGGGTGGAAAGATTTGGATTCAGCGCGATTTTACTGAAGAAGGAATAGCTAATCAGTTAGTAAAATTAGGTGTGCCGACAACAGATATTGTTTTAGGTTTTAGATCACCTTATGTCCGGCAGTTTACTGGTTTTGCATCTGTTTAAATTTTTTGCATTTTATACCGACTGAAGATAAAAGTTGACTATATTAATTCTTGGGCATTGGAAATTCGATTGATTAATTGATTTTTTGTGGATAAGCTTTTGCTTTATCCTCTTTTTGTGTTTCGCGCTAAGACGCAAAAGAAAAATCCTATAATTGTGATCTATTTAAGCTTTGTTCGAGTAAATCTAATGCGTTTAACTGCCGATATTTTCCTTTAGACTTATCTTTTCTTCGTTTATTTCTAAATTCGCAGTCCGAAACGTTTCCTTTGTGCTTTCCTTTCCTAGAATTAATAGGTCTATATATCCACTCATCTTGTCTTATTTCTAGTAAACCAGCAAAACAAAACCATGATAAAAATCTACTACGGTAGTCCTTGGGATCTCTACTACTACTTACATAACGATTCTTTAATAAGATTTTATCAAAATCATCATAATGAAAACATTGATCAGGCTGATATTCTCTATATATTTCTTGAATTAATACATGAGATTCTAAATAATCAGCAATAATTTCAGCAATTTGATAATCATTCAACTTATTAATATTATTAGGTATTTTTACTAAACCTGAGTTTTGCTGAGTTTCAAGAGGTAAAAATTTTTGCAAATCCTGAAGAGCATTATCAATTGTGCCACCTTGAGATTTTAAGTTTAAGTTTTTATCAACTTCTAGTTTAGTTAAATTCTAGTGTGGTAAAATTCACTAGAGAAAACGACTCTCTAGATTAGCCAAGTAAGCCTTGGGGTCTCTGCGAAATCGATACTGTTCAATTCTGGCAATGGGTGGTGTTTTTGTAATTGAGAGCGTAATTCGAGCCAAGTATGAATATCAACTTGTGCTAAATCAGATGCGGTAAAAGAATGAAGCTTAGTAGCGATGTCTACGACGGGCTACGCCTACGCACAGGCAAGTTTGACAGAACCACGAATAACGAGAGATGAGGGGGCAACCTTACGACCGGTACAACGACGTTGATGATGACGTAGCATACCAAAAGCATGTTCTAAGTCATTATTAGTTCGGGGAAAACCTTCAATTTCATAACAATGAAAAAGTCCAGACCAGTAGTTATGGGTGGTTTTTATAAAGTTATCGATGGCGGTAGTCAGTGTACCAGCTTTCTGCAATTGAGAGGACATTTCTGTTAACAGTTGCTGATAACTTTGTTTGACTCCAGCAGCATCAAGAGCTATTTTATTGTTGAGAATATTACTAGCTTTATTAACCCACTGATATGCAACTATAACAGGTGAAAATAAAGATGCAGTCGCAGATAAACCCTTAGCTATCAGGTGTTTCAGGTTGACTGCATGTGGTGGGAAAGCACTTTTTTTTCCATCCGCTCTAAGCTTTGCTCTATCAACGTCAAATTTTCTTGT
>NZ_JACJSI010000289.1 GCF_014698065.1 Nostoc flagelliforme FACHB-838 | reverse complement strand
TTTCATCCCAAGACTGTTCAAGTAGCTTTCCGTAGGAAAGTCGCCTACTCTGAAAAAAGGAATTATGTTTTTTATCTCCATCAATGAATTGAGTTACTCAGTCCATTAATTACCAATTACGAATTACGAATTACGAATTAGTAATTACTTAGTCATGGGATAGACGAATAGTGTGAGATTGTTCTGCAACTGCTCTGGTAATTGCCTGCCGAATCTGCCAGTATGCATAAGTAGAGAATTTGTAGCCCCGATTCGGCTCAAATTTTTCTACCGCATGAAAGTAAGCTTATTGATCCCTCTTGAATCAGATCCAAAAATTCTAGATTACTCCAACGGTACTTTTTAGCGACTGCAACCACTCATCGGAGGCTGGCAGTAATTATTAAATGTTTAGCCAGTTGGCCTTGTTCAAGGATTTGGGTTAATTCTGCTTCTGTTTTATTCACCTCAGCAGAAAGTTCAGACCCATTTGGAGAACGCTTTAGCCGTTGCACGAGAAAATTTTTTTGCTGCTCAAGTGCCAGCATAGACCTTACTTCTCTTACGTAGAAAATCTCAAGTTTTAGACAATAGCCTCTTGAAGCGACCAATTTCTCGTAGGTAAATTCCAAGTGGATCAGAGCTTTAGCTAGACATCTTGCAGGTAAATAAATTGGTAACAGCAATATTGACAGTAAAGCGAGCGTAAATCAAAAAGTCAACCATCTAAATTAATTTCTACTACGTTGATAAAAAAGATTTCAAAAATTCTTAATGGTGGCTATATGGGGGTTATATATACCCCAACAGTAGTTTAGGACTTTGATGATATTTTGACTCCTATATAGGGTGTACATAGGTGCTAAATGGGGTGCATCTGACTGGTTGACATTTTATACCCCACTTAGCCCCCAAGGGGTTATGATAAACTCTTAGGTCTGGATCAAAAAGGGGTAATTATTTTATTTTTCTCTCCCTTCCCCTCTCAAATTATCTGAATAGATAATTTTCACAAATTAAAGTGTATTACTTGGAGCAGATGTCAAACATTCACACCTTACAAAAAATTTTTTCTGCGGGTTTCGATAACGGTTACGGAAGCCTTAAACTTTTAGTCGATGGCTTTGAAGTAGTTCGTGTCCCCAGCTATATAACCAATGCCGAGATGGAAGATGTGCCAGGGCGTGTAGTTTTTAACGGTAGTGCTTACACTGTTGGAGAGTCAGCTTACCGGACAGGAAATTATTTTGACCGCAACACAGACAATAATGAAAATAAAGTCAATAATGCGTTGTTGACTTTATTGGGTGCATTGGCACATCTACCACACCGTAAGGCTTGGCACTTAAAATTAGTTGTCAGTTTACATGATGTTGCTCTAGCATCAGAACTACAAAAAGTACTAAATGGAGAATATCAGCCGATACTAGCTGGCAAACAATCAGATGTGAAAGTAGAAGTGCTAAAAGTTGTACTAGAGGGTATGGGTGCATTGTTTGGGCATCCACTACCCAAAAAATTAACCATTTTAGACTTTGGCAATGGTACGACCCTGTATTCTCGTTACAACCGGGGTCAGCGAGAAGTTCACACTGCTTACCCCATCGGTGTAGAAGTTCTCATCGATGATATCTCCCAAAAAATGAAACATTTAAATGGCGGAAAAATCGGAGATCCTTCCATTATCCGATTTTGTTTGGAAATGGGGCATACCCGATACAGCCGTGACATCGATATCAAAGATATATACAGCGCAAGTTTAAAAGATTGGTATGAAAAATACTTGAAGAAAGTGGTGAATCTGACACTTGATGCCAAGCACCAGGGGGATGAAATCTGGGCGATTGGTGGAGGCTGCCTCTTACCAGGATTTAAGAAGCTGTTGGAGAAAAACGGCTTCAAAATCCTAGACAATCCGGTGGAAGCCAATGTCTCTGGGCTTTTAGAGATGGCAAAAACTATTTTTGCCAAGAACCCAACTACTACATCTGGTACATCTTTTAAGTGAAGTTATAACAATGGCAGATAAAAAAGACTTAGCACCGGAAAAAGTTCGCCTCAAAGATAATTACCGAGAGCGCATTTTTGCAGAATCCCAAAAACTAGATAAAAGTTACCTGGACACGATTTACTTTATAGTTGATTGCTATTTTGTTTTCATCAAGGCTGGATTACCTGCACAACTTTTAGCCAACACTCCGATTAATACTGAGTCAAACCAACTTCCTTCAATGACTTCAACTCCATTTGCACAGGAGAAAGAAGAAGATTCTTCAGGGGAAACATTCAGCCTTGATTTTGATTTGTAACCGTCAAATGAAGTTGGCAACGGTAAAAAGGGGAATTAGGCTTCAGGGTGGTAAGGGGAATGGCACGCTTGTTAAGCGTAAATCTCTGGTATTCCTAGATCAAAGGGTGTGGAGAAGGAAAAAGGGTACAGGGTGTAGTGTGTAGGGAAGGAAAAAGATGTTGTTCTATTTGATGCACTAAAATTCGATTTTCTTAACACACTCAGCTGCAACCCTACCCCCAACACCCTTCTATAGTGCGGGGAATTAAGAAGATGTTGAAATCCTTGACGTACTGGTATCCAATTGCCCAAAACACACGAAGCTGCAACCCTGCCAGCAAAGAGGTTTCACATAAATCAAGCGTGCCATTCCATCAGTGAGAGCTAATTCATCAGCGTAGGCGTAGCCCGCCGCAGGCATCGCTTACTTATGTTCATGTCAGCACAAAGTTATTCTTCCTCCTCTTCCTCGTCATATTCATAATCTGCATAGTCTTTCCCATGCTGCTCGTACCACAGGCGTTCTTCCTCTTGAGCCGCCTCTCGCTGTAAGCTAATGAGCATTTAAGTTGCATAACACCAGGGCTGAAGCCCTTACTACAAGTGAATCAGTCTGGAAAAATGAATGACGATTAGCTTATTCTTTTCCGTTCTGCCATCTCTGCTTCTAAACGTTCTTGCTCTAATTTCTCCTTCTCAATTCTTTCTCTTTTTAGCCTTTCTCGTTCTTGGGTTTCTTGCTCTACCCTCTCCCTCTCAAGTTTGATTAATCGCTGCTCAACTCGTCCACAGTAAAAATCTAATGCCTTACCCGTCGCCGCTCCAGTAACTGTGCCACCCGCTAGGAAGATGAGTCCGGTTTTCCAGCCTTCAATCGGGCCACCACTCCATTGCAAACTTTTTTGATTGAACCACACCAGCACAGAGAAGACAAAAATTCCAACTACTGTATTGATCAGCGCAAACACTCTTGGTGTCATCTCAGTCTGGCGGAGAATTAGCCACTGCCCCAACCAGAGTATTGCACCAAAAATCACCGCAGCGATCGCACTCATGACCAAACGATGTGGATATCTGAACGGATCTAATGCCATGTTAATGATCAATGGCACAAATATCAGCAGACAGAGCAAAAAGCTAATTAATAAGCCAACAACGCTTATCAGGCTCCAGTAGCGACCGAGATAACCAAGCCGGAATTCCAATATCCACTCTTGTACGGGAAGCATTGTGATGTAAAATGCAATTCCTGCACTGACGTAATCGAGCATTGGCAGTTGTTTTACCTTTATATTTAGCGTATTTGGCATAGCCGTGCCAAAACGTATAAGAAAGATACTAACCTAAGACGAATTGAAGCGATTATTACTGAAAGGTTTCTCACTACACGCGATCGCACTTTGCGCTGACCAAGCTAAATGTTCTTGCCTCAACGAATTTCGGATGAGCCAAAAAACTTGATTCTCCCAATGTGGGGATGATTATAGAGTTTTACAAACCCGTTCTATTGCCCCAGGGCCTACCAATGGCAAGAGGTTGAGGGAGGTTTGTTTATTTCTGCAATGCTTAATGAGGAGCATAATGCTTGGCTGAAGAAAGGTGTGCAAGCTTGGAATGAGTGGAAACTTAAAAAATCAGGTATAATTACTGACCTCAGCAAGGCTAACCTAATGGGCGCTGACCTTGGTGAGGCTAACCTCATGGGGGCAGACCTCAGATGGGCTAACCTCAGTAGACCTCTTGCAAAAGTGCTTTTTGCAAGAGGGAGAAAAGGATAAGGGGCGGGGGCAAGGGGACAATATAGAACCTTTTCCCCTTATCCCCAGAGGGTACCTCAACTTCCCCTTTTCCCGACTTATGCAAAAAGTCTTATCTAAGTAAAGCGATGTTATTGCTGTTCGATGTAGAGACGTAGCACTGCTATGTCTTTACATTCTTTTTCACCAGATGTTTCAGGGCAAATTATGCTTGCAACACAAAATCAGATGCCGTGAGAGTTGGCGCACCAGTTAGAGTAGCAAATAAACCACCACTGCCAAAACCAGCTACGCTGCCATTTTGATTGTAGAATAATTGCCCATTCACAGCATCGTAGACAATTTTCGCTGTGCTAGTCCCCGCATTAGAAGTGATTTTAAAATCATTGGCGTTACTAAAACCTGTTCCTTTTGTAGAAGTGATCGCATTAAAGGTAGTCTTATCTAAAATTATCTTGTCACCTTGGGAACTGTTAAAGTCACTAATGGTATCTACACCAACAGTACTCAAGGCAAAGTTAGCATTGGTGTTATAAAGGAATTTGTCAGCACCCGCACCACCAACAAGGATATCATTGCCAGCACCACCAATGAGAGTATCATCACCAGCACCGCCCCGCAGCAGGTCATTGCCACTCAAGCCATCAATTTTGTCATTACCCCCTTGACCATTAATCACATCATTGGAGTTGTTAAAACCTGTGATGTTATTGTTTAAGTCATTGAGGAAGGTGACAGTATTTTTGTTGAAAATGCTAGTTTGAGTAGAATTGGCATCAATCACATCAAAGCTTTCCGCAGTGCTAGTTTGCCCATCAAAGAGGATATTGCCGAGTGCAGGTCTTGAAGAACTTGCTGGCAGGTTATCTAGGTTTTCTAATTTGAAGTTTTGCAGAGTGACTTTGGTGTTAGATGCATTTTCAAAGGTGACTTCTAAGTTGTTGCCCTGAGGGGTTAATTGCAGATTGCTGGCAGTTAAGCCCGAACCTGTAAATTGCAAGGTGTCAGCATTGGCAATGAGTGCTACCGATGGGTTTGTACCTTTCCCAATACCATCAAAATCGGTGATAGTATCATTACCATCGCCTAGGCGAAGAATAAACTTATCTTAACCACCGTTGCCTGTCAGGGTATCCTTACCAGCTTTGCCGTCAATGATGTTGTTTCCAATTGTACCGATGAGAGTGTCTGCTGAGGCAGTTCCCGTTAAGTTAATAGTGCTGCCACTGCCGATATTCTTCCCCCCAAACACCACGTAGCTCTGCCCTGATTCACTGATACCGTTGGCGGCGGCACTTGGTGCGCCGATAATCAGGTCATCAAAACCGTCGCCGTTGACATCTCCCGCATTGCTGACAGAGAAGCCTGATCTGTCATTTCCGTTGATGGCAAAGCCGTTAGTGCCGTTGAGGGTAGAGAGGTCAAAGCTCGCATCAAAACCGCCTTTGCTGCCAAACACCACGTAGCTCTCAGAGGCATTTCTTGCCCCAATAATCAGGTCATCAAGACCGTCGCCGTTGACATCTCCCGCATTGCTGACAGAACTGCCTGAACGGTCATATGCACCGATTCCGTTGATGGTAAAGCCGTTAGTGCCGTTGAGGGTAGAGAGGTCAAAGCTCGCATCAAAACCGCCTTTGCTGCCAAACACCACGTAGCTCTCAGAGGCATCTCTTGTCCCGATAATCAGATCATCAAGACCGTCGCCGTTGACATCTCCCGCATTGCTGACAGAGAAGCCTGAGTTGTCATCTACATTGATGCCGTTAATAGCAAAGCCGCTAGTGCCGTTGAGGGTGGAGAGGTCAAAGCTCGCATCAAAACCGCTCTTGCTGCCAAACACCACGTAGCTCTGCCCTGACGACCTGTTGTCGTTGGAGGAGGCACGAAATGCCCCAAGAATCAGGTCGTCAAGACCGTCGCCGTTGACATCTCCCGCACTGCTAACAGAGCCGCCTGAGAAGTCACCTGAATCAATGCCGTTGATGGCAAAGCCGTTAGTGCCGTTGAGAGTGGGAATGTCAAAGCTCGCATCAAAACTGCTCTTGCTGCCAAACACCACGTAGCTCTGCCCTGACCTGTTGCCGTTGGGGGCACGTATTGCCCCGATAATCAGGTCGTCAATACCATCGCTGTTGATGTCTCCCGCACTGCTAACAGAGCCGCCTAATTGATCACTCAAGTTATTATTGGTGCCGTTGATAGCAAAGCCATTAGTGCCGTTGAGGTTAGAGACGTTGAGTTGAGCATCAAAACCACTCTTGCTGCCAAACACTACGTAACTCTGCCCTGATTCGCCGTTGGCACGAAATGCCCCAAGAATCAGGTCGTCAAGACCGTCGCCGTTGATATCTCCCGCACTGCTGACAGAAGAGCCTAAGAAGTCACCTGGATTGATGGCGTTGATGACAAAGCCGTTAGTGCCGTTGAGGGTAGAGACGTTGAGTTGAGCACTAAAACCCCCTTTGCTGCCAAACACCACGTAGCTTTGGCTTGGTTTGATGCTGAGGTAGTCCAACAAAAACGGGAAAAACGGATTAGGATCGTATTTACCGATACTCAGGTCGTCAAAACCGTCGCCGTTGATATCTCCCGCACTGCTGACAGAGTAGCCTAAACCGTCACCTGAATCAATACCGTTGATGGCAAAGCCGTTAGTGCCGTTGATGGTGGAAAGGTTAAAAGTTGAATTTGCCATCATTTCTCCACTATTAGCTTTTATGAGTTATCTGTTGTTAGTCATTTGCAAAGACACTAGTATTGCAAGGCATAATTCGTAATTAAGAAATTTAATCACGAATTACAACGCTTATAATTACCAATTTTATTGATAGCAGTCTTTAGTAAATATTGCATAACTGTTAGAGCAATGGTGTAACTGTTCGGTAGGCGATCGCAAACAGGAGACGCAGCAACGCAGCAACGCAGATGCCAGTCCAGCCCACTGCACATGGACAAGACGGGAAACTGTTATCTTGATGTTAACCCTCAAAGCCTTGCTGTATCTTAGTTTTTTAATTGCGTTAGCGAGTCCGCGAGCGTCATTGCGAATTGTGAAATGTTATAACCTATGAAGATGAAATAAAACATAATTAGTTCACATCAAGTTAGTAACCATATACTTAATACGTTGCGGCTCACTAGTTTTATGCAGAGCCAGCCAATTCTTTACAAAAGTACATAAAAGAATCTTCCCTGATAATTTGACAGTGCAGTGTTTACTAAGTTGTCAGGGAGATTCACAAGTTATTCGCAGAAACGCCCAATAGTTACAAAAGTGTAACCGTTCACAGGATAAGAAACGCTACAGTCAAAAATGGGTTACTGAGATGGTAGATTAAGAGGCATGGATGAAAACTGCCTCGCCTACGGAATTGAAATTTCCGACTCAGATTGGGAAAAGACTCCAGCCAGCATCAAACAACTGGTGGAGAAAATGGGGCAGCATATAAAGCAATCAGAA
>NZ_JACJSI010000288.1 GCF_014698065.1 Nostoc flagelliforme FACHB-838 | reverse complement strand
ATGGCTGCGTGACCTTGGCTTAACAGACTAGCCGCCTTCTTCGCGCCCTCTGTAATGATGAGTGGGATATTGTGTTTGCACACACAATACCAAAAACCACTCAAGCGATCGCTATCGGTGGGGTTTACTCCAGCTTTTGAGTAAATATTTTGGGCAATCACGCCTGGGACATCTAGCAAGAAAATACTCAAATCAACTGATGGTGGATGCTCATATTTAATGAATTTGCCTTCAACCGCAACAGTGAACCCATCTTTTTTTACGGTTTTGGGTCTGGGGCGGTTTGGCTTATAGCATCCCCATTCTTTAATTTGAGGTTGCTCACCAGGGGTAAGATTAGCAAATGTGCGCGGATCTACTCCGGAATTACACCACCAGCCACCTGCATCTAAGTGGGAATAGAGTTCTAAAAACCTAGTAGAGAGGCTACCTGTATTTGTACGCGAGAGTTTGTCGCTGATCATCAGCCGTTCCCAAGCTTCATGTTCGCCACCGACATAGCTAAAATGAAGACTAGAGAAGTTGAGATGTGCAATTTCTGGTGCGATCGCACTGCCTACTACTAGCTCGTGCCAATGTTGCGGATCAATATGTTCTGGGTGATGAGGGATATGTTGATTATTTTGTGGATCGAGTTTTTCACTAGTTATAGGAATTGTGTGGTCGATGACAATCTTTGTTGTTAAATTATCATCTGCAATGTCATAAGAACTAATCACTTCATCCTGGTGGCTCTGGTTATCAACTTTATTGTTGGCGCTGGTTTGATTAATCAAATCCTCATCTACAAGCTCAGAGGGATTATCAACATTCCCTTTATATGATTGTGATAATGTATCTTTAAGTTCATCTTCACCTGTTAAAAAAACATTTCTCTGGATAGAAGGATTTAAATCTAGATTTTGTTGGTCTTGAATAGGTAGATATTCTTGGGGATTTTGAGAATCGAATGGTATAGTTAAAAACTCAACAGATGTGGCAGAAGGCGGAAGAATTAAGGGGGAATTGGGGTTAGGTAAAACTGGAGGTAAATCAGGAGCAGGAGGAAAATTTGACGGTGTTATATCATTACTACCGGGGAGAAGTTTCGGCAATAAATATGCCATCGTCTCTTCTACTTGTTCTATTTCCTCATCTATTACACCTTCAAAGTTACCTTTAGACCATTTCCAACCACCATCCTTATCAGGAGTAAGAAAATAAGTTTCTTCTCCTATTTCAATTCGACATTTTAAATCAATAGCTGATTCGATTGAGTTATAAATAAACTCTCCTAAAGGATAAATAAAAGCTCTAATAAAATGCTGACTAGCTCTAGCGTAAGCGGAAGTGAGTTGCAAATGTCGTTCATCAAACATATTTATTTGGGTGTAGCAGAGTAAAGGGTAAAGGGTAAAGGGTAAACGGATTAAAATTCATTCTTTTTCGCTTTTTGTTTCTTTTCTACATTCTTGTCTAAGCATCTTCGCTGGAATAAATTGAACAAACCTTCGATACCCCAAAAAAGGTTTGTTCAATTTATTTTTGCTTAACCCCTAACCGCAACAGTTGCAGAATCGCCTTTGCAAATATTTGTTATGAACAGGGTTGTCGATGATGAGAGAACAAGATTGGCGCAGAACCTCATATTGTTGCCAGTTAGCCCCCAAGCATTTGATATCGATGAGCTTACCTTGGGGTGTAATGCGATTAAAAATAATATGAATATAAATATTGCCCTTTTGAATATCTAAAAAACAGATATACTGCAAATCATGCCAGCCGATACCGTGAATATATCGGTTAACAATTTTCAGACAAGATTCTTGATTTAGTTGGATGTAAGTGTTTTTTAAGCTGATGATAGTATATATGCCCAAATTCCTCAGCTTTCGTCTAGTTTTAGATAAAGTCTTAAACTCCTGAATAATTTGTTGGGGAGGCAGACTAATATCAATCAAACTACCATTCGCTAACATCTTTTCTTGAGATAGTGTTTGAATTAGCTCAAAATTGCTAATCTTTAATTCTTCAATAGTCATTTTCATAATAATCAAATTCCACTGTCAGATTTGTTTTGATTAATCATGCTGCCGACTTCTTTGAATGTTAGTCCAGAATTATTAGAAATAGCTTGAGGGTTTTCGGGAAGCGGAAAGCGTGAATCAACTTGCTTAACTCGCAAAGCTAAATCTTGCTGTGAGGGAAATTTCTGTGTACTCTTTCTAGCTAATAAACTGACAATTCTTGCCCATTTAAGCTGATTGTATTTATCAATATTTTTGAGTGAATCATTAATTTTGATAGTTTTGAGTAAAGGAACAGACCCCTCCTTTTTATTGGCATAAGCCGGATTAATAAAAACACATTTGCCAGCAATTAGTTTGAGAAACTGAGCCGATTCAAAAAGCTTTCTAGTTTTTTCTTGGTTACTAATACTAGTGCTATTATTTTTACCCCCAGTAGAACGGCTTTTTTGCTTGTACTTAATCTCTTCATCACCCAAGAAGTTGGAGAATAATTGAGCTGACTCGTTCTCACCAGGATTGAATATAAACTTAGTGCTGCAAGCCCCCAGGATCGCCTTAGCTATATCTTTACCGTAGTTCTTCTCAAGCTGCCCCATATTTTGGAAGCCGATAAGACCGCAGAAGCCCTCAGAACGAGATTCATTCAGCCATCTATATAAATCAGGTAGGTATATTGAAGGTAATTCATCCAGTGCAACGATCAGTGGATCTTTCCTTTTAGAAGCAATATTTCGGGCGATGGTCATGTGTAAAATGCTGGTCATGAGGGGCCCTACGCATCTCGACGTTCTCTGTCCAACCCAAAGATAATCATCTGCTTACCTTTAATTTCCAAAGGTAAAGTTGTCTTACCGATGAAACAGCCCAAGGTGTTTTTCGCCATAAAGCGAGTAAACATAATACTGGCAGTTGCAACAATCCCGGCAACGGTTTTTTCACTAGCTGCGGAACTGAACAGTTGACCAAAAGCAATTTTTACCCAAGGATTGAGAGAAGCAGCCATGAGGCGTTTGACCATTTGCTCACTAGAGAGGATCGCCGCGCAAGTCATAACATCTGCGAATTGACCGAACTCTTTAGCTAACATCAATATTGCTTGAGTCAGCTGATCACCGGATGGGCCAAAGAAACCATCCTCAGTTGAATTGCCTAAAAGTCGGAAATTCTTATTGATCACAGTGGAAATTTGTCGGGACGATTCGGCATCACTACTATCCCGAAGAAAATCTAAAGGATTGCAGACTTCAGATTCAGGGAATCCCGGTGCAAAGATGTGAACATCATAGCCCTTGTATTTAGCATAAGCAGCAACTTTCGCTTGAGAAGGGTATTTAAAGTCATAAACTATACATGGAAATTCCTGATCAATTGCCGAGTAAATCATCGGGTTAATGGCGCTGAATGTTTTACCGCTACCGGGAGCGCCGATGACAGCTGTACCTCTTTGCACATCAGGAATATAAAAAGTAGTATTAGCACCTTTTCCCTGATGCTTACCAATGTAAAGTGCCGCACTATCACATTGGGGATTGGCGATTTGCAAGATGGCTTTTTTCTGAGCAGTAGCAGTTTCTTTAGCTCCACCCCAATAAGAAGTAGCGATTTTCTTTTTGTTACCATCGCCAAAAAACACCCTGAGCAAAATATAAGCACCAAGTAAGGACAAAACTGTTAGTCCATTGGGGGTAAAAAGAGAGTAAGTGTACTTCCCAATTGCGTCTGAAGGATTTTGTAATTGCTCAAATCGAAATTCTTGAGGGTTAGCGCTATTTATTTTGAAAGATTTGCTCATATTTAAGGTAGAGAATTAGGTTGACCAAGAACGATAGGATCTTTCTCTCGGTACTCAATAAAAGGCACAGGCCCTATGAAGTAGGGGCTGCAAGTGCGACCAATGAAGGGTATAGTTTTGCAGATGCGGAAAAACATAGCAGTCTCCACCTTTCCACTGCCTTCATAAATATTCCAAACTACTTGCTTAAAGCTGGAGCCAAAGGGGTTTCGACCAGTAGGCTCTTGACCATCATTAAGAGCTTTTAAAATGCCAAATCCACCATTAACCTTTTGGAATTTTCCAGATATCCACTGTGTTCCAGTAGTCTCACCAATGCCTGACATTTCCGCATGAGCGCAATTGTTTTGTAGACAGGAAACGTTAAAGCCATCTTGATAGCTACCAGATATAGAGCGGGTACGGTTAGCTTCAATATCTCCCAATGGCAGATCAACTTTGGCAACAAATGAAAGGTCAAGTGTTCGCAGTCCTGGTAGGTTATTCCAGGTGAGAGTGGACAATCCAGGTACTCCATTAATTTTGGAGTCTTGCCAATTCTCAAATCTATTAATAGATGTATTTTGAATGTCGGAAATAGATGTTAGTGAGTAATTTTTTAAATTTATTACTCTTCCTAATGGAACGTCACGTAAACGAGAATTTCGGCTGGCGTTACCTATTGTGCCCCCAGTAATTCCAAATCTTCTCAAGAAATCGCTGACAGGTTTAACACTTGTAACATTTCTATTACCTAAACCAGGAATCGCTTCGGTTAAAGATGGTAAAGTTTGCCATTGAGCTAATTGAAAATCATCTAATGTTAATTCACTTAAATTGATTCCTTGTGCTGAAGCTATGGTTGAGAGATTTAAATTTTCTATTGCTAATTGGGGTGTTTCAAAATCTCCCAGTTCCATAAACTCGCTAATGCTTTGTCCTGCCGTCCAAGTTCTAGTTTCTGTACCTCTTGTGCCTGGATAGGTAACACTCCCACTTTCAGAAATAATCATGTCGCTGAATTTGAAACGCGACCAATCAGGAGTAAACCCATTAGGTGAATTGATAACGGGTACTTGTGCAGAGGCTTTGGGCATGATTAACCCAATGGTTTGATTGAGTAGCCCGTACTTAATGAAACTATGAATCAATAAGCTACCTAATAAACTAAAAAAGATTAGGTAACGTAAGGCGTTATCATTGAAGCGAAAAGATGATTTCATAAGCCATTACCTTGTCCTAAGTTATCAGAACTATTACTTAAAGCAATTAATTTATTAGCTAAGTCTTGAGAGACAGAAGCCTTATTAGCAGCAGTAGAGATGTCATCACCTGCTTGTAAATAACCGATTAACTTTTGCAAGCGCTGGTGTAGTTCATCTTGCTGAAGAATCCATCCACTTTTAATAGCAACAACAATACCGCCTCGAATTTGGTTAATTGTTTGCTGTGTTTTAACTAATGATTGCAATTGAGGTTTCGGGGCTGTTTGTCCTCGTGCGACATCATTCTGGATCGTTACCTGACTATATTTAGGAGTGCCATTACTTGTTGCTAGCCGAAAACTGTAAGCTTTACGCTCCCCAGAGGATGACTGCGTAATTACTGTTAACAAAGTGGTAGATGTTTGCGGTATTCCGGGAATGTTTACTCTTTTGATCCGTCGCAGATGAATCAGTCCAGCGCCGGGGCTAGAGCAATTCTGATCCAGTCCCTCTAAGCAACCATCTGTGTCAAGCAGAATTTGCGATGGATCATCTAACCAGACTTTTTTAATTGTCTCGCCAATTTCATAGAAAGAAATTGCTACACCGTGACCATTCCAGACGTTGATAGTTTGTAGTTTGGCCTGCGTCCCACTAGCTTGAGTTTGTTTGATGGTGCGAACGACTGGTGCAGCAATTGTGGATAGTGGAGTCGCGGCGAGAGCCAACGCTAGAGTGCCGCTTGTAACTGTGTTAATTATGCTTTTCATGGCAACTCTAAAGAGCGATTTACATTAAAGGTAACTTTGGTTCCCTGTGGAATAAACCAAATATTAGGGCGAGAAGTAATTTCTTCAGTAGCACGTTGATTGCGTTGACTAAGATTTTGGCTGATGTTACCAAAAAAACCTGACATTAACGCACCAGTGAGATTGCGCTGATTCCCACTACTACGTCTGCGAATCCTGCCTGTAGATTCATCAAGAATTTCTTCTTCACTATCTGGTTGGTTAATAATCTCCCCAACCTTCCCTAATGCAGACACAGCACCGCCAAACAAGTCACTTCGTGCAATCTCGCCGCCCCTGTCTTGAAATCTTCGAGCTATCAAGGGTCTACCACTTTCCCCAGTCACGGAAATCGTACCCGCAGAAATAGGATATTCTGTATTATCTTTAATGAGCGCTCTGACATAAGCGACAGCGTAACTGCCGCCATCAACCGAAGCTAACTCAACTGCTAGCATTGTGCCTTTTGGGATTGCCACTTGCCCATAGTTATCGCGTAAATCCTCTTGCAGTTTAGCAATAGACTTAGTGTTATTAGAGATTGGTGTTTGTGTTTTTCCTGAACCATTAACTGTGGTTTGAACTAATGGGGTAACAATCACACCTGTAGCAAATGAGCCAACTGTCAAATAACGAGTTTGTTTACCTTGGAGAATTTGGCTTTCTTGAGGTAAATAATTGTTAGCTAAAGTAATCTTGTTAACCTTAGAAGTTGCTTGCCACCTGGGGCGGAGCTTTTCAATCGAGTCGCTTGAGTTTTGCGGCGTGGTTTGGTCAAAATTATTTGTATTTGTTTGTTCATTTTGTTCATTCGGTTGATTTTGAATTGCTTGAGTTTGAGAAAGATCCGAATCTAATGAAAATTGTTTGCTGGTGCTAGTTTCGGCGTATGCGATTTTGCCGTAAGAACCGATGCCGCGGAGTTTGTTTAATTGTTCAAGGGGATCTAAGGGTGTGAGTGTCCGTGCAGATATAGAGGATCTTGGAGAAAAACTCGTGCGTGTTGGAGGGGTATAAACTCTAATCTGTTGTGGTGCAGTCTGAGTTACGCGACGTGGTTGTGTATTTTGAACAGTCCGTGGCGCAGGCTGTGGAGATGGTGGGTTAGATGGCACAACCTTTTGGTTTACTGAAACTGGTACTGGCGCTAGTTGGTCTTTTTTATTTTTGTTAATGCGACCTAACTCATCTTCTTGATCTGACAGAGCTAGTTTTGCACGCGCATCACCGTCTCCATCATCACTTCCTTGGGCTTGTTCAGTGGTGGGTATTTCCTGCGTTTTCAGACCAATCTTTGGTGCTGGTGCGGGATTGAAAACACCATTGAGCATCAAAAATATCGCTAAAAATCCGACTCCAAAAGGGACAGCAATTATTGCTAGTCTTGACCAAGGAGAAGTAACAAATGTGTGCTTAGTCGGTACTAATAAACTTTCTGGTTCTGGTGCTTTATTACCATTAGTTTTATTAGTATCATCTATTTTAAGCAAATCCTCTAAAGTCGATACAGACCCATTTTTATTATTCTCTTCACTCATTTCCTTCTCCCGAAGTTTAAATCTACAATTTCTGTAATTTCTAATCCGGCGCGACGGGCTGCATAAATCTTCTTAGCTAAATCAGTGGTATTAGCTGGGATATATTCTGGATTAGAAATTGAAGAAACTGTAACGGTTTTGTTGAAAGCAATTCCTTTGCCTAAGTTATTCTCACGCTCAAAAGTTA
>NZ_JACJSI010000287.1 GCF_014698065.1 Nostoc flagelliforme FACHB-838 | reverse complement strand
GGTGTGTCCCTTGCCCTTCAGCTGGCAACCCTCTTGGCTGTAACTGCTAAATAATTTAGTCTTCGTATTGTAAGAGAACATTTATAAAGTAAATCTTAAGTAGGGTGTGTTACCAGGGCAAACGCATCTTATTTACTAATAAAAACTAAGGGAGATTCCAAAATGACATAGATAATTGTAAAACTTGATAGAATGATAAATAAAATAAATCAAATATTTTTGAAAATGTAAATTGGCTTATCTTCAACTGAATGACTAATGATCAATACTAAAATAATTCAATTATGAGCTACATAAAAATATATTTACTTAGAGAATAAATAAAACTTTTATGTAAAGCATTCAACTGAAGTTTTGATGTACTATTTTAAGCTAGCGCTAAAATACTTAGTAAATATTTGTTATCCATCGCCGCGAGAAACTGTTTATTTTTGATTCCGCGTTTGACACGCTTCTCTTGAGTTAAAAGATTGACTGCGATATGTCTAAGAATAGCAAAATTCTGTGGAGCATTATCTTTTCTAATCCGACAGTCGTCTTCCCTCAAAGCGACATCCAATACCCAATGTAATGAATTCTCAACTCCCCAATGACTGCGAATAGAATTACCAAACTGTTCAGCATTATCTTCAAGGCTACTAATAAAATAACGAGTTTCAACTGTTGTTTTACCGTCTAGTAAACGGACAGATTCTACCATACCAACACTGTTAAAGTTTGACCAAACTGAATCTGGGTTAAGCCGAGACTGAATCTGAGATAACATCACATAGTGGCGGATTTCATGACGACCATGCCCAATTTCATCTGTTTTATATATACTATGTTGAATCCCCTCAAAATCTGTGCTTATCCCTGACTGGAATAATTTTTCAACTTCATCGTAAAGATTTCCTTGATTCTTTTTTAACGTAATTACATAATCTGCATCTTGCTGTGTAATTAATCTTACAATCTCTTTTTGGCAACCGATTGCGTCAATTGTGACAATACATCCAGACAGTTCTAAAACTTTTAATAGTTCGGCAATTGCTGTAATTTCATTTGATTTTTCATCAACTTTAACTTGTCCCAATACTAATTTACTTGTAGTTGCCCAGGCGCTTACTATTTGAATTGCACTTTGCTCATTACTTTTGTCGTAAGAACCACGTAAGGTTTTCCCGTCAATGGCGATAACTTCACCATTAGTTATCTTTTGTATTGATTTCATCCAATCAATAAAACATGACTCGAATTGTTGGGGATTTATCTGTGCAAAAACTCGCGCAAATGTATCGTGGGACAGAATGCCATTTGGTAATTCTAAAAATGTTTTTAAAAACGAGTATTTTGCACAACCATAAGTTTCTACTGCCACCCAGCCATCCGCCCCACAAATCACTGCTATTATTGCGATTGTCATAATATCAATTAAATTGTGCCGTTTAGTGCGATCTATTCGTGGATCTTGTATCACCGCAAAATGGTCAGCAATCGTGATTTTTGGTTTCAGCTTCATAGAAAGGAGAATCAGAATGAAATTCTTTTTTGGAGTTCCTGCAAGAATACCATGTTCCTTGACAGGCAGTCGTCCTGACTTTTCACGCCATCTGTAAAAGTCACTTTAATCAGTTAGCGATGGCGTAACCGCCCAACACGCTGGCGATCGCATAAATTGAGTTTTTCATTTGCCCTGATCTTCTCGTGATTCCTAGTCATTAATCTAAAACTATTGAGAATCAGACTGTGAGAAAACCTACGCTATTAAGTGGAGAACTGACCGTGAAAATTTAGGCAGCTGTCGGCTGCCTCTAACTCCCCCTCGCAATGATTATCATTTTCATGTTGAGTGAGATTTAATTTCCTCAAAGCCTTATGTAGTTTGAGTCTTGGTGTATTTCATCCTGATTCAGGCTCGTCAATATTTAGATGCGTTTGCCCTGGGTGTGTTACGACTTTGCTATCATGCACCACTATATAACCTGGTGCGTTAGGTGCTTATGTCATGTTTTTTGTGACAAATTTTATCGAAACTTGCGCGTAACACAACCCAGTTCCTACAAAGGAGGAAACCTCTGTAACGCACTGGCTCCCCTACAGGAATTTTATTTTTACTTTATAAATGGCCTCTAAATGGCTGCTTGGAAATATAGTTAGTGATTGCTGAAATCATGAGCCTTTTTATAGTATGACTCATAGTCCAAAATCGTCAAATGTAGAGTGAAAGAATTTCAGCCATATTTACACTGGTGAAGCATTAAAAAATCAACTATCCCAATTACAACAAGAATTGAGAGATAGTTCAGACACACAAGTGTAAGCTATACCTAAGCTAAAATATAATCCCTGCATTCTTAAATAGTGGCAGTTGAATCACTTGGGTTTGTTTAGCGTTATCAAGGTTAGACAGCGAAATTCCCAACAACCTAATACTGCGGTTTTCCAAATCAATTGACTCAAATAGTGCTTTGGCTATCTCAAAAATCGTAGAGAGTTCACTGATGGGAGCAAGCATTGTCTTACTGCGGGTTATCTGATGATAGTCAGAAAACTTGACTTTCAGAGTTAATGTGCGGCCTCGCGTTTCATGTTGCTCTAACCGTTGCTCCACTATCTGGGCAATCTGTTCAAGTTCCTGCAACATCTGACCTACATCGCTTAAATCCTGTGCAAATGAGGTTTCTGCACCAACGGACTTGCGAACTCGATTTGCTTCAACTGGGCGATCATCTTCTGCTCTGGCAATCTTATAGTAATAATTACCTGCTTTACCAAAATGGTGTGTTAACTCAGAAAGAGTTCGCTCTTTCAAATCTGCACCACTATGAATCCCTAGTGAATGCATCTTCGCCGCCGTGACCTCTCCAATCCCGTGAAACTTTTCAATCGGCAGTTGCTCTACAAAGGCGATCGCATCCTCCGGTAAAATAACCGTCAGTCCGTTGGGTTTATTTTGACCTGATGCCATTTTTGCAAGAAACTTGTTAATCGACACGCCCGCAGTTGCCGTTAACTGAGTTTCCTGGAAAATCGCAGTTTTGATATGTCTTGCGATCGTAGAAGCGTAGGGGATGTTTTGCCTATTCTCAGTCACATCCAGGTATGCTTCATCTAGCGATACCCCTTCCACTAAATCACTGTAGCGTTTAAAGATAGCGTGGATTGAAGTGGAAATCTCTCGGTAAACGTCGAATCTTGGTCTGACAAAGATAAGCCCAGGGCATTTTGCAAAAGCTGTTACTGACGGCATCGCAGAGTGAATACCGAATTTTCTGGCTTCATAACTAGCTGCTGCAACTACGCCTCGCTGATTGGGACTGCCACCGACTACTAACGGTTTACCTCGGTAGCTAGGGTTGTCCCTCTGTTCTACCGATGCATAAAATGCATCCATATCTACATGAATTATCTTTCTCACTTGAAAGCAGAGTGAAGCATTAGAAAGTTAGGCTAACTAGTGCTTAATAAAATACTATATTACTAGTTCTATAGTACATTAGCACTACTTGGTTAAAATACCATATCTGCATTATTCCCCAACGAAACTGCTACGGCGGGGTCAATTATCGGCTGTTCCGTACCTTTCAGTTTTGCAACTCAATTATTCATATCAGCACAAAGTATTTTAAAAGGAGCAAAAGTATGACTAATCTTGTTCAAAACTTAGAACAGTGTTGGTACATCTCCCCACCTTGGGGTCAACGAATCCCGCCGTTGCTAGTAAGCTTACTTGAACGGGTGTACGTCAAGAGAGTCAAAGCATTTGGTTACTGCTGTGGTGTCGAATGGTCGTCGCAAGGCTGGAAATACGAAATCAATACTTGCAATGACAATATTACTGTTTGGGGTAGTGAACTTATTGGTACAGGTAACTTGCGTTCGCTGCCCCAAGAAAAACCCGTTTTTCGTCTGGGTGAGTTAGTCGAGTTTCGGTTTCATGGCGATGGCCCACCGGTTCGTATTGTACAGGGCATTCAACTGATTAATGATTCTTGGTTCTACAGCATCGAGTGGATGTCCCCTGCTATATCAGAAAAAGGTGGCGAGGTTCTTACCTCTAAAGATTCCATCGCACGGGTGACTGACTATGACTTGGAGCGGGTGCGATTATGACAGTCTTCACCTCATATTATCGTGGCGAAATCGAGGCGAGGCCATCTCAATCTCGCTGTACCCTCCCAAAAATTGGAAAGGCAAACACCTGCCTTTGTTCGCGCCAACTCCAGAACTGCTCAAGTGTTGGAAGGCATCAGCCCAGGATACCGCCGCACAGGAAGAATACACCAGGGAGTTCAGGAAGACTCTGGATTCTCGCCAGCAACTAATTCAATTGTGGGTGAGAAAACAGAAAGAAAATCCGCAAGATATAACCCTATGCTGCTTTGAAAAGACTGGGGATTTCTGTCATCGATATCAAGTTGGTGAGGAGATACTGCAAGAGCTTTGGGGCGGGGAAGTTGGGGCTGATCAACTACAATTAACCCTTGTCCAAAATGGCTTGACAAACCATCCTACTACATATCCACCTTTGATATTGTCGCTGATCGAGAAATGTCACGCACTGGGTTATCCTGTGAAGTGCGTTCCCGCTTCGCGTTGCCGTAGGCATCGCTTGGAGTGTGGCTACTACCAAGTATCTCTGCATGGCGAGGATTTGGGGGACTGGTCGGAGCTTGGGGTGCTGGCGGTTCTGTCGGGGTTGCAGCAGGAGTTCTATCGGGGGCGGTTGGTGAGCTAGTCGTTATCCATTTTTCCAGACTGATTCGCTTCTTGTAGGGGTTTCAGCCCTGGCGTTATGCAACTTAAATGTCCGGCAGCCTATCGGGGTTGGCGAGTAATTAAACTTTGTAGAAAGAATAAATGAAAGCTCAATTACCATCTGTCACACTAATTATGTAGTATTGTGTAGCATAAGAGGTGCAGCTTACAGATATCTGTTGCTATAACTTATGAGTCAACAAACTTATTTCAAAGTTCCCTTTGTCTGGGAAGAGCCAAAACCGTTAATTGAAGTTCCAGCACGATTAGCTTTTAAGCGGGTTGAGGCAATGGGCGACAATTCATTAATCAGCGTTGTAATGCGTGTCATGGCTTCATCAACCGATGCCAGTCATCAACGGAAAATTTCAGCAACTTCCCCGTATCAAGAGATTGAGAAATATCTCAATTCGGCCAAAGATGGCTTCTGGTATCAAGATGACTGGTGGCAGTTTGGAATTAATCAAAATGGCGATGGCGACATTGTAGGGTTTGTGCTTCCAGTTATTTTTACAGGATGCGCCAAGGATGGCAAAGAGGAAGGAACTATCTACGATATTGGCGTACTTCCAGAGTACCGAGGACAGGGTTTTGCAAACGATCTTTTGTCACAAGGAACACGTACATTACAAGAAGTAGGCGTTTTCAGAGTGTTTTGTGATACTTGGGTGGGTAACGAGCGGATGATTTCTGCCTTCAAGCGAGTTGGTTATCGACAGTATGGTGAACCTTGTGAGCGTCCCATTTAAATCTGCTTTATCCCCAAAAATCTGAATTTTACCAAGTTGAATCGCTCACAGACCGGAGTTAGTAATTTATTTACATTTTTATCAACTATGCTCGGAGAAATCATGGAACAGACGCATGATCTGGGGCAGATTATCATCCTCAATGGTACTCCACGCTCAGGCAAGTCGAGTATTGCCACAGCCATTCAAGAATCATTTAATGGTCTATGGATGAACTTGGGGGTCGATGGGTTTATGCAGATGACTCCTGCAAGATTTTTGCCGGGAATTGGTCTGCGACCAGGGGGAGAACGCCAAGATATTGAACCTTTGATTCCCATTTTGTACAGTGCGATGTATGAATCTATTGCTGCTCACAGCCGTTTGGGGATCAATGTCGTTGTTGATGTCGGACATCATGACGCATACGCCATCAAGCGGGGTATTCTGGTCAATTGCGCTCGGCGTTTAGATGGATTACCCGTTTTGTTCGTGGGTGTTCGTTGCCCAATTGAGGTAATTATGGAAAGACGATGGAATACAGGCCAGAACATGGATACTGTTCTCGGCTCCCCAGTGCCACATCCGATTGAGTTATGGCAGAGCGAAGTTCACATCCCTGGTATTTATGACATGGAAGTTGATACCTCCTTATTCAGTTCGGCGGAATGTGTCGAAGTAATCCGCCAGCAGTTGGCAAATCTTCCTGTGCCATCGGCATTTCAACGGCTTGCTGCACTGTCTGCCAATTAAATCATCGTCACCTGTATAAATCGAGAAGTGCCACTCATCGGGTTTTCCTGTACAGTTCTTAGACGCTTTGCGGCTTGTCGGACACATCGCCTAGCTTGCGGCTACTACCGGGTATCTCTGCATGGCGAGGATTTGGGGCATTGGTCAAGTACAGTTCACAATTCGCAATACTTCGGCTGCGTTCAGTACAAGTTCGCAATTCGCAGTTACAAAAATCTGAATTGAGGATATGTTGAAATCGTGATTCTATCATAGCACTGTTAGAAATGTTAGATATATCTGGTTGCATCATCACCATTGATGCTTTTGCGTTCTCAAAAATTGATTGCCCAAAAAATCACCACAGCAAATGCTGATTATATTTTGAGCCTGAAAGATAATCACCTTACGCTACACCAACAAGTGAAAAATTGGTTTGACATAGCACAATCTCTAGGGTTTAAAGATGTTGATGTGAATCTGAGTCAACGACTAGAAAAAGGGCATCACCGCATCGAAAATCGTCAGATTTACACCGTGCCAGTGTCACAACTTCCTGCACTTCATGAACAAGATTTGTGGGCTGGTCTGACAACAGTAGTAATGGTAGTACGTTCGATTCAGCATTGGAATAAAACTACTCAAGAAGTTCAATTTTACATCTCTAGTCTCACCAGTGATGCTAACTTTCATTGGCAGCGTGATTCGACAGCATTGGGGGATTGAAAACTCTGTTCATTGGACATTAGATGTTAACTTCGGTGAAGATGAATTGGGATTCGTTCTCTACATAGTCTACAAAATTTTGCTTTACTGCGTCGCATTGCACTCAATGCCTTAGAACGAGAAACATCTTTTCGTCACAGTATTCGGCAAAAGTCACGCAGAGCAGCTATGAATGATCAGTACATGGTTTCTGTGTTGGCAGCGGCTCTCCCAAACTCAACACATGAGTTAAAATCCATCTGTCAATAGGGTTTGAGACGCGCTAACCCTGGCATAAAGCACAAGGTTCAATTTAGAAGAGGATTTAAAACCATACGTATTTAATTGGGCCCACCAAATTTTCAATTTGGTGGGGGTCTTAAACCGCAAGTTCGCTTTGGTCACAGGCAGAGAGCAAGCAGAAAGCAGTATTTCAACTGAGCCTTCTGCCTTCAGCATAGCTGCCTTTCTAAATAAATTGTTCTTAAAAGTGTATCCGCTCGGTAAATCGGGGTAGAAAGAAAAAATCAGAATGTAGATTGGTAGACACGGCGTTATAAAATATGATATATGACGCAAAAATCATCTGCTGGGAACTTAGTATC
>NZ_JACJSI010000286.1 GCF_014698065.1 Nostoc flagelliforme FACHB-838 | reverse complement strand
TCTACGAGTGATTCGGTTACTTCGATGCCGTAAGAATCAGAAATGCGGAATTTTTCGCATTCAAAAATTTCATTAGGGTCAAGGTAATCTTTGCTCTGACGGGCACGGTACTCGCTCAAAGTAATATTGTTCGCCTTGGCAACAGCCGAATTGTGGGCATGATCCAAAGCTTGTGCTGCTGCTTTAAGACTTTCGAGAGATTGCTCATCATCTTCACTGCCCATACATATAAATGTATTGCCCATTTCGGTGAGGAGCGATCGCAAGTCATCGCGGAGATTATTGAGAGAATAGTGGCGGTTAGCCATAATTTGGCAGTAAGCCTCAAGCGCCCAATCTTTCTCGGCTCCCCGCTTACCCGTTTCTCTGTCAATTCGCAACAGAAAAGCGGTCATTTCATTGGTTTGGAGCAAACGCTCTTTAATCTTGGTAGCATTGGTATCCTTGTAACCGAAAGGAGGACGCGGGGCCACCCAAATATGAAACGGGACTTTTGGGCGATAGCGGTAAAGTTGTTGGGCGCATTCAGTAGCGGTTTGGGAAACGCCGTGAAACACGCCAAACACTAAGTCAAAATGATACTCAGAAATATCGACACCAGTCCCCAGGCTAGGGGAAGTGAACAAGGCATCAAAGTTTTTGACGGCGTTGGTGATATCTTTGATGAAAGCGACATTCTCATCGCTGCCAGAATTGTCAGAGTGAACAGACCAGATACGGCATTTTTTTGGTGTATGTGATTTTTCGGAGTTAGATTCTTCGTAGTTGATTGTAAAGGATTTGTCGAGTTTTTTGATGAAACGCTTACTGTCACTTGCAACCATGACTTTCAGACCTTGCATCAGCGCTGCCGAGATTTGGGCGACTAGAGCGCTTGAATTATCCCCCTCGTACCAATAAATTGTGCGTGAACCGTTTCGCCACTCGTTTTTGATAATGTACGGGACTTCACCGAGTGGTCGCATTGCAAGAAAGAAGTTTACCGTTAAATCATCCATGTGTGCATCAGCGATGACGACCAGTGGCGCGTTGTATACTATATATTCCAGTACTTCAAGTATTGCTGCACGGTGCTGTTTGCAAGTATTACTGTGCAGTAAGTGGGTGAGGTATTGGCAGGCTTCATCTATAAATATGCAGCCGTAGGTGAGAGATTGAGTATTCAGCTTATGCAAGCTGTCAATAGTAATACTAAGGGCTTGGGCCTGGGCTAAACCTGTGTAACCCAAGTCTGAATACATTGCCGTCCGCAAACGTTCGGCAAGATTTTTCAACAAGTTAACCCGATGTCCATTGTTGAGGAACCGCGCATCAGGATTTTGGTCACGCCACCAGCGCATAAGTTCAGTTTTGCCAGTACCCATGTCGCTCCAGAGTACGACTAGTCCTGATTTTGGGAAATTGAAGGTAGGGGATTTCTTCGATTTGTCTGAATCAACTCCGCCAGAATCGGTAGACTCCTTCTTTGGAGGATGTCCTTTTATAGATGGCGTGAAAAGTTGTTCCTTTTCAAGCTCATAAAGCTCAGGCAAATTGCATTTTTCTTCAAGTTCAGGAATGCACAAAGCCTCAGAGAGATATTTGACATTAATAGTGACATCCGGTTTGTATTTGCTAAGTCCCCATTTCTTAGCCCGATACGAGCGCTGGTAATCTTTTAGTGATTTGGCATCGTCTATAATTGCAGTCAGCAGAGCATTGGCATCTTCACTGCGACTAACTACAAAATCATCAACACCTTTTTCTGGCCCCGGCAACAGCGCAACTTCACATTCACAACCAGCCGATTCGATTGCTTTTGCAGTGCGAACAGTGGCTTGAAACACCGACCACCTGGTTTTAGCTTTTGTTTCGTGGTCAAATAATATAATGAACTTGCGTCCCGGTTGTGCCAAGGGCATTAAATCTGGATGCAACCGTTCATCGAAATCTTGTTTGCCTACGCGCCCGTTCCAAATTCCTGGGAGTGCGATCGCTACAAACCCTAAACTAAGCAAGCAGGCCGCTTTTTTTTCGCCCTCGCATAAGATAACTGGAATCTCTGGATGTTGCTTTACCCACTCCCAAAATATTAGTGGATTGAGTTGATCCAGTAAGCGCAATGTTAAAAGTGAATGATAGCGCTTAATTAAATAACGCTTTGCAACTTTGTCCCAGATGGGGTTAGCGACATCAAAGTAAGTAACGCGGTTGGGGGTTTTGGGGGGTGACTCGTATTTAACTGGTTTACCTGTTTGCCAATCAAAGCGCGGGAAGTTAGGCTTAATTCTTCCCCATTCCATCGGTTGCCAATTTTTGAATGGGTCAAGTGACTGAATCCACGTCCCACCTAGTAATAGGTGCTGATACATTTTAATGTATCCATCCGTGACCCGACCCGCATTCTTGCGTGGCAGTTTATCAGATATGAACAGGAAATCATAAACTGATTCTCCCTCTACATGGAAAAAGTTGCGCTTAATCAACGCCGGATGAATGGCGCTACCAGCTAACAACTCATGGTATTCACAAGGCGTGAGATTGTTTGGATATTCAGTTGTCGCTGAATTCATCGGTTCTCTCCTCGGAATCCCTTAGAGAGAAATGTGTCTAATCTCAAAGTGATATTGGTGCTTTCCAAGGAAGCGATGTTTCCGTAGCCTTCGTTTAAACGCAGCCAGTTTTCAAGCTGCCAAACTCTTACTTTAGCTAAGATATTCCTGAATTTCTCCAGCACCACAGCATAAAGCTGCCATACGTAGACGCTTCTGCGACACGAAGCCGCAGAAAACGCTACATTCGACCCTATGCGCTCTAACACTGCGCTTTTGGGAGAATAGCTATTTGTCATGATATTGATTTTCCCTGATAACTCGGTTTTCAAGTTCAGAGGGGGTTATTCACGCTGCTACTGTTTTAGACTACAAAGTTCGCAATTTTACTTCATTAAACTTAAACTTTAGCTAAAAGTGAGAATTTTGACAGCCAAAAACGCCGTAAGAAATAGACTTTCCAAACGGTAGAACCTATAATGGATCTTGCAGCGTGGTAAAAACTCTCGGACAGTTTTAGTGGACATCAAGTCGCCAAACTATAATAGCCACTGATTTTGTACCTTCGAGATCAACCCCGCTCTTTTTAACGATGAGTTTTACAAACAGACAAAGCGCCTACTCCTTAGTGGCGCTTTGTGCTTTAAATTTTTTGATGCTTTTACTTTCATGTTTCCCCTCATTAGCTTGGTTATCATGGCTCTGAAACCTTCATACTTTAGGCATGATATAAATAGAGCAATGGCTGGCTCTGTTACAGTCAAATTCAAAAGCTCAAAAGTGATCTGATATATCGAGCAGCACCTGTCTAGATTTATGTGGTTTTGAGCATTGCTTTTAGTTCTCCCGCAATTATACTAGTTTTGACAGTCTCTCCAAACTTTTTTTAGTTTAGTACGTACTTGAACTAGAATATATCAGTATCGTAATATAATAGCGACTCAATTGTTATGATTCGTGAAGTTTGAAATATACAGCAGCTTGCAAGTTAAGTGAGGTAGAGAATGCAGGGCTTAAAATCCACATAAAGAGTTTTTAGTTCCGTCCTACCCGCTTCCTGCTTCAAAGTCAGTAACTTTGCATTTTATGAAAAAGGAAGCTGTTGTACAAGTAAGGAATAGTAGACTATGCAGCTTTTTTAAAGCTCATCAGTTAAAAAGTATATACTTCTGATTTAGTGAAATTGATAAAAAACAGCACGTCCGTACTCAAAGGAGCTTAATAAAAGGTGAATACTAAAGAAGCTATCCAAGCCATAGATGACTTAGTGTTTGCAAAACAAGGCAGGTGGCTAGAAGAGCCAGAAAAAATTGTGCTTAGATCAGCTTGGCTTGATCTGGATTACAAGGATATAGCAGAAAAGAGTCTCTATGACATTAATCTTTTGCAGAGGCGTGTAGCACCTAAGCTGTGGGTACTATTAACAGGAATATTAGGGAATGGAGAAAAAGTCACTAAGAAACGACTGCGGGGCATTGTAGAAAAACAGATATTAGTAGCTGACAATGAACCAGCTAAATGGAATGAAGCTACTGCTGGTCTGCCTACACTCGTAGGAAATCTGCCTGACGTATCCAATTTTTATGGTCGGGCTTCTGAACTAGCGATGTTGAAAGAATTGATAGCTCAAGAGCGCTGTGTAGCAATTGTAGGAGCGGCTGGAATCGGGAAAAGTGCTTTAGTTGCTAAATTAGTTCAAGCTTTGCGTATGGGGTCGTATGAATTTAATAGTTTCATTTGGAAGTCAGTTTCGTATAGACCGTTGCTTACAGATTTAGTTGCTGACTTGCTTAGAATTTTTGCTTATTCAGAAAACCAGGAGCTAGATTTGCCAGAATCCATCCAAGCTAGGACATCAAAGTTATTTGATTACCTGCGCTCACGTCGTTGTTTAGTGATTCTTGACTCAGCGGAGTCCTTATTACAGGGAGATAGAAATACCAACTCAAATGCTTATGGTAAGGAGTATGCAGAGTATGGGACGTTCTTTAATAGGGTTGTAGAGGAACAGCATCAAAGCTGTTTTTTACTGACTAGTCGTGAACCATTTATCGATTTTAATCGTCTGCAAAAAAAAGGGCAACCAGTTAGGACAGTAAAACTTGAAGGGTTGGGAAAGGAAGGTTTAGAAATTTTTCGTTTGCACGGGTTAACTAATGAGGATAAATGGGGAGATTTAGTTCAAACTTATCGGGGAAATCCCTTATCATTAAAAATGTTAGCTGAAAAGATTCAAAATTTTTTTGCTGGTAGTGTGAAGGATTTTTTGAAATTTAAAACTGTGTTGATGACAGATGTATTCCAAGAGAGCTTGGATGAATTATTTGAAGAGAAAGGCCGTCTAACTATTTTAGAGAAACAGATTATGTTTCATTTAACGGAAAAACTACATCAAGAGTCTGCAAATTCAATTGTATTGAGCGAATTTCTTAAAGAAATTAAAGAGAGGCAACAGGGTGAGGTAACGACCTCAGAAATATTTGAAGCCATAGAGTCTTTGTATGCACGTTCTCTGATTGAGCAAGAAAAGGATGATAATAAAGAAGTACTACTGAGATTAGAGCCTCAAGTTATAAAGTATATTTGCACCTATACTTTAAAATCAGTTCAAAATGTAGTTTATGATTTTAAATCGGCTTAATTATTTTAATGACCTAAATGTGTGAGCTATTGTATTAGTCCTAAGTGTACACATCGTAAAAATAATGACAAAAGCGAAAGATGTGTTAATTGTGGTACAGAATTGTTGATTGCACATCGATTTCGTTTGCTTAAGCCATTACGTCCTTTGGACTACCGTTACAGTACAGAAATTTTTGAAGCAGTGGATGATAAAGGTACTCGAAAAGTAATGAAGGTGTTGCGATCGCAAAGACCTAAGGAAATCAGCTTGTTGGAGCGAGAAACACTTACATTGCAATTATTTAATCATCCTGGTATTCCTAGAGTTGTAGACGATTTATTTACTGTTACACCCAATAATAGCTCTACTGAACTGCATTGCTTAGTAATGCAGAAATTTGAAGGACTTAATTTAGAACAGTGGGTAAAAGCTAACGGGAAAATATCTCAAGCTTTAGCTCTGAATTGGCTTATACAGATAGTAAAAATTCTTGATGAAGTCCATCGTAGTGGTTTTTTCCATAGAGATATTAAACCTTCAAATATAATTGTTCAACCTGATGGTCAGCTAGGATTAATTGATTTTGGTGCAGTTCGAGAAGTAACCCGTAGCTATCTAGCAAAAGTTAGCGGTAGTGGGGGGAATGATATGGGGCTTGGTCAGCATGAAATTACAGTACTTGTAACGGCTGGTTTCACCCCCTTGGAACAAATTAACGGTCAAGCAGTACCACAATCAGATTTTTATGCTTTAGGGCGAACGTTAGCATATTTAGTAACTGGAATTCATGTAACCAATTTACTAACAGATCAGCAAACAACAAGACTTATCTGGAGGAATAAAGCACGACATATTGAAAAACCCTTTGCAGATTTGCTAGATGATTTGATGGCTCCGGCTCCAGGAAAACGTCCACCATCTACACAAATACTTTTACAGCGTTTAGAAGACCTACCGTTTAAGTTAAAGTTTAATCGAATACTTACATCGAAGCGATTCATAATTAGTTTAGGTATTTTAGCTGTACCAATTGCTATCACTTCGTATCAAGGGTTATCTTTAGCTATTTCTAATTATTATTTTAATCTAGCTTCCCGCAATATAAATGAACCTAAGATTGCTAGAAAGTATTATGAGCAAGTAATTAGATACAACCAAAATGATGCTGCTGCATATAATAACTTAGCACTAGTTTGCCAAAGATTATTAGATACAAAGTGTGTAACAGAGAACTATAAAAAAGCCTTTAAGCTTAGACCTAACAGTTGGGAATCGCATTACGGGTTAGGAAATTTTTATGAAGATCAGCAAAAATACGATTTAGCAGAGAAAGAATATCAATTAGCTATTCAAAAGAGTAACTATGCAGTACTTGCTATTACTGCTTTGTCAAGATTGAAAAACAATAATAATGAACATGATGCGGCAATCATTTTAGCTTTGCAAGGGTTACAAAAAACTAAAGATCCGGAAATCGAAGCAGCTTTGTATAAGGATTTAGGCTGGGCAAGATTTAAGCAAAATAAGTTAATTGAAGCTAAAAAACATTTAGAAAAATCAATTCGATTAGATGGAAGAACGGATGCTTTCTGCTTGCTGTCTCAAGTCGAAGAAGCTTTGGGAGACACAGACACAGCTAGAATCTATATAGAAGGCTGTATGTTAGCTCAATCTACTTTACCAGAGGTTTTTAACTGGAGGCAAAAATTATTAGATCGCATACTTAAAAAGTAGTATTTTCTAAATAAATTTATATTGATACAGATTTTCTTCTAATTTTATGAGAAACTAAGCATATATAAACGTACTATTTGTTTTTAGACTTGTGAAAAAGAGTACAAAAATTTTAGTGGGGCTTTGTTTGAGCTTTCTACTTATAAAAGATATACCAATACTGGCAAATGTGCCGTTAGTAAGAAATAAAAGGAATCAGGTTCGCTGCAAGCCAAGTGGAAGAGTAATGTCTCCAGGTGATAAGCGTTTTGAAGTAGGAAGCTTGATTTGTGATGGCGAGAAATTAGAAGTTTTAGATGGTGGTAGTATTAAATTTTTATGTTTTAGCACAGGGATAGTTTTAGACTTATCTAGTGGATTTGTTTCTTCTAATGAATGTGCAAAACCTTATTCATCTGATTCTGTTTGCCGCATAGATAGCAGAAACTTCTGTCAAAGGACACGGAAGGGAGGGGAAGTAGGAAACCATGAGCCGACAATTATTTATCCTTATCATATCCCGACACTAAAACCGCGAACTGAAGTCGCTTGGCTTGCGGTTGCGGGTGCTACTTCTTAGAGGATGTTTTAAAAGTAGGGTAATGTTGTAAGAAAGCTCACAAAGCTTATGCTGAGATTTGTAGAAACCAGCACCTTGTGAGCAAATGACTAAAGCATACCGTAGCAATTTGA
>NZ_JACJSI010000285.1 GCF_014698065.1 Nostoc flagelliforme FACHB-838 | reverse complement strand
TAAGTCGGAAATTTCGATTCCGTAGGCGAGGCAGTTTTCATTCATGCCTCTTAATCTACCATTTACGTGTACTTATTTTTTACAGTAGCAGGATAACTCCTGTGAACGTTTACCTTGTCAGTAAAACTTACATGACTAGAGTTGAAAGAGAAAATAGTCGTTTCAGGCATTATTTTGCTTGTTTATATTGTCAAACATTTTGTTACTCCAAGCCCGAATAAATGCTTAAACTATCTATGCGATTAGTAATAAATTATCTTAAGTATGGTTCAATGGCGTTGCGGACGCGTAGCGCCCGCAAGCTTGAGGCGATCGCATGATTCATATTTTGATTCAGCAACGCAATTTAATTTCTATTAGTTGGAAAAATGAGCAAAGTAGTTCGTGAAGTATTAGACAAGTATTGAAGTACTTCTATTTATCTATCAGCTTTTTTAGGTGGGCTTTTATGCAAAATTTGGACTTTGTTACAAAACTTCAAGCTAGGTAAATGTAACCTTTTGTAACAATAAAAGCTCTTTTGCATAAAATTCGCCCTCTGTTGCCAGAAATAAATATAGAGGGAAAGCAAACTTTTGGAGTGCTAAATGAATCAAACCTCGTTTGATGAAATAGATGTTTTGCTTCAACAACTAGCTTCAACAGCGCAGCAATACCCGCACATGTCTCAACCACGACAATTAGCTCTGACAAAGCTAGTTAATACGGTTGTGCAATCAGGTCGGCTTTGCCATCCGCAAAGGAGGCAATTTTCAGTAAATATTTATGAAGAAATTTATAATGAAGCAGTACAAGAGCTTCTACTATATGTTTGTCAAAATCTTGATAAATATAATTCGGAGCGCGGTTCAGTAATGGTATGGGTTAATTTTCTTTTGCAGCAGCGATTTTTCAAAGATGCAGTTCAGAAATTTTTTGGTCAAGAAAACGTTACACACATCACTGATGCTCACCTAGATAATCTAGCCATTCCTGAAGAAGCACAAGACATTACAGAAATTTTGATGGAATGTATAAAATTAGACCCAGAGGATATTTTCAAAAAAGAACACCTAAAAGAATATCCACAAGTAAACTTTCAAGTTTTGGCTCAAAAACGAATTTTAGGCAGATCATGGAAAGAAATAGCCGCAGAATACAATATAAAAATACCTACAGTCAGTTGCTTTTATTATCGAAGTTTAAATAAATTTGCAAATAAAATTAAAACTTACTGTCAGGATTTTGCAATTTAAATTAAAGAGTAACAAATCATGCAGAGCGTATCAGAATCTTTAACTTTTACTATACCTTTAGGCTTAAAATGTCGCACTCAAGCAGAAAAATTTTCTCGGAAACATAGCAATCCTGACAAGAGGCAACAGGTATATGCTAATACTCTTGCAGTGACAGTAGTAAAGTTTTATTTGCATTGCATAGGTTGGGAGACTGAGTGGGAAGCTAGTCTCAGCTACAATCCCCTAATGCAAGGCTTAATGGATGTTGCGGATCTTCAAGTCAAAGATTTAGGGAAATTAGAGTGTCGTCCAGTGTTAGCTTCCTCACAAACGGTTTTCATTCCCCCAGAAGTTTATGAAAATAGAATTGGCTATATAGCTGTGCAATTGGACGAATCTTTAAAGACAGCTACAATACTAGGATTTGTCAGAAGAGTAACTAATAATGGTGAGATATTTTTAAGCGATTTGGAGTCGCTTGAAAATTTAGTCTCGTATTTACATCAAATTAAACAATCCGAAGTACTCAAAAAAGGAGTTAGCTTAAACCAATGGTTCGAAAATCTGTTTGAAAATAGTTGGATGGCTCTAGAAGAACTTTTCAGCAATATAAATGATAAAAAGTTTGCCTTAAGAAGTATTTCATCAAAACGTGAAGGCAATGTAGCACGAGCAAAAATAATAGATTTGGGATTACAAGTTGGAAATCAATCTGTCGTGCTGTTAATGGCGATCGCACCTTATTCTAAAGATCAAGTAGAAATACTAGTACAATTACATCCATTAGAGGGAAAAACTTATTTGCCATCTAACTTGAGGCTGAATTTACTGTCAGAATTAGGAGAAAATATGCAAGAAGTTGTATCACGAAGCAATGATAATTTTATTCAATTAAAACGATTTAGAGGGTATTCTGGAGAAGGCTTTAATATACAAGTGTCTAATGGCGATTTCACAATCAAAGAGGCTTTTTTCATCTGACATTTTTTTGTCGGAATGCAATGAGTAAGTTAGTTGTTTTAAATTTGGGTAAGGGAGACCTCTACAAAGGCTTTCCCGATGTCACAGTTCAACTTGGGTTGACAAATGATCATCGGGCGATGGAATTTCGTGGTAGTTTACCAGCAGCACCAGAAATTCCCCAACTTTATCGAAATTGGCAAATACTATACTCGGCTCTTTACCACTATTATGGTTGGTCTGTACGTCTGGAAATTGAAGAGACTGATGTCACAAATTTTTCGGAAGTTGAATTTAACGATTTATGTGAAGAATTATCATTTAGAATTAATCTCTGGCTCAACTCTGAGGAGTTTCGCAAAATTGAGCAAAAGTTACGCACGCAATTAAATCCAAATGAAGAAATTTGCTTTATGATTGCAAGTGGCGATTATTTATTGCGACGTATACCTTGGCATTTATGGAACTTTTTTGAAGACTACCCCAATGCAGAAGTAGCACTTAGCCCTATAGAGCTGCAACGACCAAAGAAAATATATAATAAAGAAAAAAAAGTTAAAATATTAGCTATTTTTGGTAATAGCCAAGGAATTGATATTAGTAAAGATCGGCAATTTTTAGAGAAATTATCAACTCAAGCTCAAATAAAGTTTTTAGTAGAACCACAACGGAAAAAATTAAGTAACGAACTTTGGAATAAAGGTTGGAATATTTTATTTTTTGCAGGGCATAGTTATAGTAAAGAAAGAGGAGTTTTGCAAATCAATCAAACCACAACAATTAGTCTAGATAAATTAAAGCATGGACTTAAAAAAGCAATTGAAAGTGGATTACATTTAGCAATTTTCAATTCTTGCGATGGTCTAGGTTTAGCAGAAGCATTAGAGGATTTACACATCCCTCAAGTCATTGTCATGCGCGAACCAGTTCCTGACTTAGTAGCACAAGAATTTTTAAAGCATTTTTTAACAGAATTTTCTAATGGTCAATCTTTATACTCTGCACTACGGGAGGCGCGAAAAAGGCTTGAAGGAATAGAAGATGAATATCCTTGTGCAACTTGGTTGCCGGTAATTTGTCAAAATCCTTTGTCAGCAACAATGACTTGGCAGATGCAGCGAAAGATTTTCACTGCTAAGAGCCTTTTTAAAATATTGGTTACAAGCTTTTTAATAACAAGCTTGGTTATAGGGGTAAGGTATTGGGGTTATCTGCAAACCTCGGAGTTACAGGCTTTTGACCATTTTATGCAGTCGCGATCGCAGTTTGTGACTGAAAAACCTGATGAACGAATTTTGATTATTACTATTGATGAAGCAGATATTCAGTACCAAATCAACAAAGGTATGCAAATGCGATGGTCGTTATCTGACCAAGCCCTTGCTCAATTATTAGATAAATTAAATAAGTACCAACCGCGAACTATCGGTTTAGATATTTACCGTGATGGGGTTGTAAATCCCAAATATCCAAATTTAGCCACTCGTTTTAGCCAGGATAATCGTCTATTTTTTGTGTGCAAAGTTGGTACAACTGATGATGATGGTGATAGTGATGGGATTCCGTCACCTGATGGAGTTTCAAAGGAACGGTTAAGTTTTAGTGATTTTGTGGCAGATGATGAAGTTATTGCTCGTCGTCAACTTTTACATTTGACTCCTCCTCCAACATCTCTATGTACCACAGAATATGCTTTTAATTTCCAATTAGCACTTCATTATTTGGATAAAGAAGGAAAAAGCTCAAGCGTTACAAAAGAAGGTTATTTACAAATTGATAATGTTGTGTTTAAGCAATTAAAGGAACATACTAGCGGTTATCAAAAAGTTGATGCATCTGGTTATCAAATATTGTTAAATTATAGTTCTCTCCCTTCTGTTGAAAAAATTGCCGAGCAAATTAGTTTAAGAGATGTGTTAGATGAAAAAATACCATTAGAATCAATTCAATCACTTAGAGATCGTGTTATTCTTATTGGTCTTTCTGCCCCTACCAACACCAACGATTATTGGAAAACACCATTCAGTTCTAGTGCAAAGCAAAAGCAAAAGCAGATACCGGGAGTGTTCGTACAAGCACAGATGCTTAGTCAAATTCTCAGTGCAGTTTTAGACGGCAGACCCTTGTTGTGGTGGTGGTCTGGATGGATAGAGACATTTTGGATATGGGTATGGTCATTATTAGGAGGTATTATAGGGTGGTATTATTCCAAACCTCTGCACTTGGGACTAGCGGTGATAGCAATACTTTTAACGCTATTTGGGTTATGTTTTGGCATTTTTATACTAGCTGGATGGGTGCCGTTTATTCCCCCAGCATTAGCAGTGTTAACTACCCAAGTAATTGTAATTTCATGGTCTAGACATTCTCATCTTGATAAAAGAAGAAAATCAAATTTTAATCATGATTAGAAAAAAATTGCTAATCCAAAGAATTCAAAGAACTTGCACAATTTCTTGGCTAATTCTTAGTGCAACAAGTCATTTGCAATCAGTGCAGGCACAACTAACTAATTCGATTGAAAACCCTGTAAAAAATTCGGATTTCCAATCCTTCCAGCAACCGACATTACCCAGAAACGGCGCACCTACTGGTCGGCGCAGAGCAGGAGCTGGGCGGAATCCTGAGTGTCCTAGTTCTTTAACACGTCTTACTGCTTTAATACCGGGTAATGGAGAAAAATCAGTCTTAGCATCAACAGTTGCAGAAAATCCAACTTTTTGGTTTTATGTTCCTGAACTACCTGAAACTACACGTTCCGCAGAATTCGTGTTACAAGCGGTCTCTGGTAAAAATGTGGAGAATGCCTATCGGACACCTCTTACTCTTTCTGGAAACTCAGGGGTTATCAGCATTACTCTCCCAGCACAAGCGCAATATTTATTAAAAACAGGTAAAAAATATCATTGGTATTTTCATATTTATTGTAGCGATCCACAAAAGACACCTGATAATTTTTATGTAGATGGGTTTGTGGAAAAACAGTTGCTAACTCAGGCTCTTACTAGCCAGTTGAAGGCAGCACAACTAAGGGAGTATATTGCCTATAAGGCCAATAATATATGGTATGATGCCGTAACTAATTTAGGTGAACTGCGCCGCGCTAATCCTCAGAATACAGCTATCAATAAAGATTGGGTTGACCTATTAAATGCCATTGGTTTACAAGATATTGCTAAAGAGCCAATTTTACAGCATTACAACTTAGAAAACTGACAAAATACCACGAGGAACATGGTGGGTTCTATGTCAGGAATAGCTCAAAATTGGCAGTATTGGTGTTGTAGTTTGGCAATGGGCAGCCAATTGATTGCTTCTTCGCCAGAATAAGTTGTATTTTCAGGCAAAACTCAACTCAATGCAATGGTAGTTAAAGTTACTCAACTTTTTGCGGCATCCTGCTTGCTTATTTTGCTCAGTAGCCTAACAACTACACCCAGCAGAGCGCAGCCAGTAGAAGGCGTACAATTACTCCAAAACAATTCTCCCTCGCTCCCACAACTTCCCCCACCGCAGGATGTCCAACCACCTTCACCTAGAACACCACCAACACCCTCTTCGCCATCGCAACTTCCGCCTCCATCCGAACTACTCCAACCTTCCCAACCACTACCTACACCAAATGAAACACTTCCCGAAACATCACAAATTTTCAGTGTTAAGCAGTTTGAAGTGATTGGTAGTACAGTATTCAGCCCCAAAAAATTCAATCAGATACTTGCTGAGTTTATCAACAAACCGATAACATTTGCACAATTATCAGAGACTCGTTCCAAAATTACTGAACTTTATATTCAAGAGGGGTACGTTACCTCTGGAGCTTATATTCCTGAACAAACTCTTACTGATGGTGTTGTCCAAATACAGATAATTGAAGGTAAATTAGAAGATATTCAAATAACTGGAACTAAGCGACTCAACCCAAATTATATCCGTAGCCGTATAGCTTTAGGGGCATCCACTCCTTTAAATCAAAAACGCCTGCTAGAATCCCTGCAATTATTGCAACTCAATCCTTTAATTGAAAACTTGTCTGCTGAATTATCTGCTGGCTCACGTCCTGGCTCTAATTTGTTGGCTATCAAAGTAACAGAGGCAGATACATTTAATGTAGAAACAGTATTTGACAATGGTCGCTCCCCTAGTGTTGGTAGCTTCCGACGGCAACTGCAAGTTAACGAAGCCAACTTGCTAGGATTTGGAGATAGTATATCGTTAACATATAGTAATACTGACGGTAGTAATACCGTAGATGCCAGCTACAGCTTGCCTCTCAATCCTCGCAATGGCACGCTCACCTTCAGCTATGGCAATTCATCAGCCAATGTCATTGAACGTTCCTTCGATATCCTAGATATTGAATCAGCTTCTCAATATTACGACCTCACATTCCGTCAGCCGATAGTACAAACTCCCAACCAAGAATTCGCTCTGGGGATCACTGCTTCTCGCAGAGAAAGTGATATTTCCTCTTCTTTATTTGAACAGCAGAACGTTCCCCTGTCTGGACTTTCACCAGGGGCTGACGAACAAGGACGCACCAGAATATCTGCGTTGCGATTTCTTCAGGAATGGACCACTCGTAATAGCCAAGAAGTAATTGCGGCTCGTTCTCAATTTAGTCTGGGAACTGGTGCATTTAATGCCACAATCAACAATACCGAACCTGACAGCCGCTTTTTCGCTTGGCGAGGACAAGCACAATGGGTACGTTTGTTAGCTCCTGATACTTTGTTGTTCATTCGTGGCGATATACAACTGGCTTCTACAAGACTTCTAGCTTCGGAACAATTTGGTTTAGGCGGTATCAATAGTGTACGAGGGTATCGTCAAGATTTACTGTTAGCAGATAATGGCGCTCTTGCTTCTGTTGAGTTACGGCTACCGATTTTGCGTATACCACAATGGGATGGAGTTATGCAAGTTACCCCCTTTGTTGACGTTGGCACTGCTTGGAATAATTCGTCGAATATAGATGAAAATAATACTGACAGTAACGTTCTAGCTTCTGTTGGTTTGGGTTTGCGTTGGTTGCAGGGCAATAATTTTACTGCTGGTATTGAGTGGGGTATTCCTTTAATTTCGGTTGATACTCAAGGTAATACATTGCAAGAGAATGGGCTGTATTTTTTTGTACGATATAACCCGTTTTAAGCTTAGACAAAGGAGCTAATACCAATTCGCACTCTTGCTAACACCCCGCTCCGCTAACGCTTTTTTGCCCATTCGCAATTAAGAAACTTAGCTTGCGGGGGGACAAAATGGTTTAGAATGCTTATATTACAAAGAGTGTGGCAATTTGTGGTAAAAGAAAAAGAGCCTTCATTCGCAACAAGCTCTATTTAATGATAATGTTACCAGAATTCTACGAAACAAACCTCAAGCGAGAATTGGGACGTGCAGAATA
>NZ_JACJSI010000284.1 GCF_014698065.1 Nostoc flagelliforme FACHB-838 | reverse complement strand
TGGTTCTGGAGTTGTTTATGCGTTTTATAAAGTCCTAGCCCAAAAATGTTTAGAAAAATTCCATCCAGTTCCCTTCACCTGGATTAGTTTTACCTGCACTTTACTACTCTCTGCTGTAAGCTTACTTTTCTGGCCACTTCCCAACACCCAACTTGATTGGATACCCCTGTGGATTGGCAGCATTTTTTCTGGTTTAGTTAGTTTCATCGGACACACTTTCAATAATGTGGGAATTCGCATGATTGGCGCAACTAAGGCTTCTATCATCGGCGCAAGCAGTCCAGCGTTAACAGCATTAGTCGCATGGGCAACAATTAGCGAAACTTTAAACCTAATCCAAAGCTTAGGGATTGGTATTGTCACATTAGGAATTACACTGTTGAGTGGAGAAAGCTTTGTACGTAAACATAGCCCATAAAATTGCTCAAAAATAAGAGTTAATTAGTGATTAATTTGTAAACTATTTAATTTTTGATTTCATGCAGAAGAGGACACTTCCGTAGGTGGGTTTCCCGATTTGAGCAAAGTGTCCGTCGCGCAGAGGCACAGAGGGTAATTAAAAGTGTTATTAATTACGAATTACGAATTATGAAATATGTCTACTTACGCTATTCTGTTTGATTTAGATGGCACTTTGACAGATCCCAAGCCAGGTATTACTCGCTGTATTCAATATGCTTTATCTGAACTGGGTTATAGACCACCCGATGCTGATGAATTACATTGGTGTATTGGCCCTCCAATCAAAGACAGTTTTTCGCTGTTGCTGAAGACTTCGGATAACACAGTTTTGGAACAAGCCATTTCACTTTATCGCAGCCGCTTTGCCACGATCGGATTATTTGAAAACTCCCTTTATCCCCAGATTTCAGAAACCTTAGACGCTATTCGTTTTGCTGGTTATAAAACTTTTATTGCGACTTCTAAACCACATATTTATGCTACACAGATCATTGAACATTTTGGCTTGTCATCGCTTTTTGATAGGGTTTATGGTAGTGAACTTGATGGCACGCGGAGTGTAAAAGCTGACTTGATTTATCACATCTTAGTCACAGAAAAGCTTTCACCTTCTTGTGTGGTGATGGTAGGCGATCGCAAACACGATATGATCGGAGCCAAGCACAATCACGTGACTACAATTGGTATCACCTACGGCTACGGAACTGAGGAAGAGTTAAAAACTCATGGTGCTGATTTGATTGCCCATACTCCAGATGAGATTCCCAAATTGCTTGTTTATGGTTGGTAAAAATGAATTTCACCATTAGAAAAGCAAAAGAATCACATCAACGAGAATTGTACCGTAAACAAGGTTGGATCGAACGTGAAACAGTTGCCGATTTTATCTATCCATTAAATTAAATGCGCGATCGCATTCTCATATCAGGTTTGGTTCAACTCAGGGTTTAGGCTATCTGTTGATGTCAGCACAGGGAATTTTGAACGTTGATCAAGCTTGGGTAATACTGGTAGTCTTAGCAGTCATTAGTGTTTTCCTCGATTGTGGTGTTCGCGCTTTAGAAACCTACGTTTTACGCTGGCGGCCCAACCCTGGGGAATTATAAAATTCTTGAAGACTAAGGGTGTAGGGGAGAAAGTTGATTTTTCAGTATGGTTGTTTGGTTTTCCATCTTTCCCTCATAACTCTTGTTTTAGCATTTCCAGCACTTGTATTTTGCTTGTGTATATGAAATACTGGCATACATAAATATAAAATACTGTTTATCGCTCGATTTTTAGTAAATTCTGCAAATCGAGCAATTTATATTGTACTAGATGTGACTTCAATCTGGCACTTTTCAGTCAGTATATGTGGATATTCAAAAAAATGATGAAGACACGGAAATTTTCTTGGGCAAAGTTCAAAAACAGCAAATTATTTGCTTTAGGAGTAGCAATTTGTGCTTTTTTGTTAATTACTCCCATGCTGCATGTGCCAGCATTCTCAGCTACACCTAGCGCTTAGATTCAGTTCGTTTCGCCTAATTGGGTGGTAGAGAATGCCAAAAATCCAAACCTTAGAATTTTGGATGTTCGTAATTTACCTCTCGACTATATAGATGGACACCTGCCTAGAGCAGTAAATATTGCTGATACGGCCTTTCGTGGACCTAAAGAAGGTCTACCAGTACAGTACTGGGACAATCAAAGATTAGGACAAATATTTGCCGATTCAGGAGTCACAAATAATAGCCGTGTACTCGTTTACTCTGATGGCAGAGATGTCTTAGGTGCAACGATGGTAGCTTATTTGCTGGAACGTTCTGGAGTAAGGGACATAGCCGTATTAGATGGTGGCTACAAAGGTTACGAAGCAGCATCCCAAACAGTAACTAAGGAATTTCCTCAATATAAAGTAGCTAAATTTACAGTTAAGGATAATCCTACTGTGCGTGTCTCTTTAAATGAGGTAAAAAAACTTATTGGTAACAAAGGCGTTACCTTCATCGACCCTAGACCCGCAGATTTATTCCAAGGTAAGGAAAATCTTTGGTTACGGAACGGACATATTCCTGGTGCGCGAAATATCCCTTGGCCAACCTTTACAGATGCAGAAAATCCTCACAAGCTCAAATCTTTAGATGAAATCAAGAAAATCCTAGCTGACAAGAAAATTACTCCTGCTGATGACATCATCGTTACTTGCAGCACAGGACGAGAAGCAACTCTACAATATGTAGTGTTCAAACATTTGTTGGGCTATCCCAAAGTTAGGGTTTATGAAGGTTCTTGGACTGAGTACAGCACTCAATCAGACCTACCTGTTGCTACTGGCCCAGAGCAGGTAAGCTAGGTTAGTACGAAAATAGGCATAGGGCATAGATTCAGAAAGGATCTATATTTTTTCAACCTAGAGGATAAAATGATGAAATTCGCAATGCTATTTTTTGCCGTTTTACTAACTACTTTTGGCTTAGTAGATACATACCAAGCTAGTCAAGCTGATAATAATCTAGATCAAGATAGTTTGGTTGCTTGTAAACGGAGTAAAGATGGTCAACCAGCAGACCAAGAAAAAGACCGCTCTGGAGCTTAAATTAGAAGAAGGTAGCAGACAGAAGGTTAGACAAACAGTAAAGGGTTGTGTCTCTTTAGACCAGTCAAGGTTCTTCAATTTTTGTTAATGATTGCTCTTTGTAGGCAATTATACCAGACCCAACACTTAAACAGGTGTTGGGTTTTGCTGCTTAACTTGATAACAGCAAGCTATATCTGACAAGACTAATTTTAAATTTTGAATTGAATTATGAGTAGTGGCGTTGAGAATATACATTCATCAGAATCCCGCTTATTACCTCCCCGTCCACAAAAATTAGTGATGGCGATCGCATTAGCTATTTTTACAGGTGGAGTAGTTTTGTTAAGTAAATATGGCTGGCGACAAAGTGCGTTATTTATTATTGGTGGTTTGTTGGGCGTGAGCCTTTATCATTCTAGCTTTGGCTTTGCTTCTGCTTACCGTAAGCTGCTGGTGAACAGGGATGTGCGGGGGATATATGCTCAGTTGGTGATGTTAGCGATCGCTACTGTGCTATTTGCGCCAGTGTTAGCTGCTGGTAAGGCTTTTGGTCAAGAAGTAGCAGGAGCGATCGCACCTGTGGGAATATCAGGAGCGATCGGAGCATTTATCTTTGGGGTAGGGATGCAATTAGGTGGAGCTTGTGGTTGCGGTACACTCTACACTATTGGCGGTGGTAGTTACACTATGCTCATCACCCTAACTACATTTTGTCTAGGTGCATTCTGGGCTAGTTTAACCAGACATCTTTGGGCTGGTTTACCAAAGACTGAACCAATTGTCTTAAGTGAAACTCTCGGTTGGACAGGTGCAGTAGTCTTACAGTTAGGGATATTGCTGTTGTTAACAGGGTTACTTTGGTTTTGGAGTAAACAGGGAAAACCATCATCAAGAGAACATCCCTCACCAACTTACTCTCGATTTTTTTCTGGACCTTGGCCACTATTTACAGGAGGAATAGCCTTAGCTGTACTTAATTGGTTAACACTGCTTATTTCTGGAGAACCTTGGCGCATTACCTGGGGATTTGCTTTGTGGACAGCTAAAATCGCTACATTTTTTGGCTGGAATCCCTCTACAAGTAAATTTTGGGATGGTGATACAGCATTATTAAATAGTGTACTTGCAGATGTAACATCCGTCATGAATCTAGGAATTATATTAGGAGCATTATTAGCCGCCGCCCTAGCAGGGAAACTCACACTACAAACTCAAATTACCTCATCAAAAGTTATTGCCACAGTGATTGGTGGATTGCTCATGGGTTATGGTGCTTTTACTGCCTTTGGGTGTAATGTCAGTGCTTTTTTCAGTGCTATAGCTTCCACTAGCCTACATGGTTGGGTTTGGATTATTTGCGCTTTGTTTGGAACTGCTGTTGGTATTAAACTGCGCCCTCTGTTCCATCTGCCAAGTTAAGAGACTTCCAACAATACCTTCGCCAAAAAAGCCTGTCCTGGCGAATGGAATTCACGGCTATACAGACAAAACCCACGGAGGTGGGTTTAAGATTCTTGGAGTCCGCGTAGACGAACTTTCCTGTGGGACGCTATGCCAACCTTTGTCTGCAAGATGAACCGCTATTTCTAAGAGACCGGTATATTTGCAAAGATGAGATGCTCCTCAGAACGATAACTCAGCAGATGGTGACTTAACGCAGGAATAATAATATACTAAAAGCCGATAGATTTATGACTGTTTGTCAAAATATTTTTACTACCAATAATTCTCTATGTCTGAAAAATATCGCTTTGAAACATTGCAAGTCCATGCGGGACAAGAACCAGATGTAGGAACTAATGCCCGCGCTGTACCGATTTATCAAACAACGTCATACGTTTTCGACGATGCGGATCATGGGGCGCGGTTGTTTGCGTTGCAAGAGTTTGGCAACATTTACACGCGGATCATGAATCCGACAACGGATGTATTTGAAAAGCGAATTGCTGCTTTAGAGGGGGGTGTAGCAGCGTTAGCTACCTCTAGCGGTCAGGCGGCGCAGTTCTTGGCTTTAAGTACGATCGCACAAGCTGGGGATAATATTGTTTCCACCAGTTTTTTATATGGGGGAACGTATAACCAATTTAAAGTTGCATTACCACGTTTAGGTATAAATGTCAAACTTGTTGAAGGAGACGAGGTAGAAAAATTTCGTCAGGCGATCGACGATCGCACAAAAGCATTGTATGTGGAAACCATTGGCAATCCCCAATTCAATATTCCTGACTTGGCTGCCTTAGCCCAAATTGCTCATGAAAATGGGATTCCCCTGATTGTCGATAATACCTTTGGGGCTGGCGGATATCTGGCTCGACCAATTGAACACGGTGCAGATATCGTAGTGGAATCTGCAACTAAGTGGATTGGTGGTCACGGCACTTCTATCGGCGGCGTAATTGTCGATTCTGGTAAATTTGACTGGGGTAATGGCAAATTTCCCGTTTTTACTGAACCATCCCCCGGTTATCACGGGCTGATTTTTCAAGAAGTATTTGGTGTCGGTAGTCAATTTGGTAATATTGCCTTCATTATCCGTGCCAGAGTAGAAGGGTTAAGGGATTTTGGCCCCTCATTGAGTCCATTTAACGCCTTTCTGTTATTACAGGGATTAGAAACTCTTTCTCTGCGTGTAGACCGCCATGTGAGCAACGCTTTAGAATTAGCCCAGTGGTTAGAAAAGCAACCACAAGTAGCATGGGTCAATTATCCAGGACTTCCGCATCACCCTTATCATGAACGAGCCAAAAAATATCTCAGACACGGGTTTGGCGGTGTCTTAAATTTTGGTATCAAGGGCGGATTAGAAGCGGGTAAAACCTTTATTAATCATGTCAAATTAGCAAGTCATCTAGCAAACGTTGGTGATGCTAAAACCCTCGTGATTCATCCTGCTTCCACAACCCATCAACAGCTAAGTGATACGGAACAAATTTCCGCCGGTGTAACACCTGATTTGGTGCGTGTATCAGTGGGTATCGAACACATCGACGATATCAAAGAAGATTTTGAGCAAGCATTTCAATTCATTAGTCATTAGTCATTTGTCATTGGTCATTGGTCATTATTCTTTTATTCCTCGTCAGTTCCCCTATTCCCTATTCCCTGTTCTAGATGAATTATCAGCACTTCATTTCACCACAAACTCAGTATTATCATTTGCCGATGCCATTTGAGTTAGAAAGAGGTGAAGTTTTAACTGGGGTTCAGGTCGCTTATCGGACTTGGGGAAAGTTAAACTTAGAAGGCGATAATGGGATGCTCATTTGTCATGCTTTAACTGGTTCGGCTGATGCGGATGACTGGTGGGAAGGTTTGTTAGGTTCAAAAAAAGCACTGGATAGCGATCACAATTTTATTGTGTGCAGCAATATATTGGGAAGTTGTTATGGCACTACGGGAGCAACTAGCATCAATCCCCAAACAGGAATCCGTTATGGCGGCTCATTTCCAGCGATTACGATTCGGGATATGGTTAACTTACAAGCTGCACTGATTAAATACCTGGGAATTAAATCTTTACAGCTAGTTATTGGCGGGTCACTCGGTGGGATGCAGGTATTAGAATGGGCGTTGTTATATCCAGAAATCGTGGAAGCGATCGCACCTATCGCCACTTCCGGTAGACATTCAGCTTGGTGTATTGGGTTAAGTGAAGCTCAAAGACAAGCTATTTATGCCGATCCCAATTGGCTTGGGGGTGACTACACACCAGAACAGCCACCAAACCAAGGATTAGCTGTAGCGCGGATGATGGCGATGAGTGCTTACCGTTCTTGGCAGACCTTTACAGATCGTTTTGGACGACAGTATGATGCTTCTGCTGACCAATTTGCGATCGCTAGCTACTTACAACATCATGGTCAAAAGCTAGTAGAGAGATTTGATCCCAATACTTACATCACTCTCACCCAAGCGATGGATAGTCATGATATCGCTCAAGGTCAAGACTATAAATCTGTTTTGCAAAGCATCAAACAACCAGCTTTAGTTGTTGCTATTGATTCTGACATTCTTTATCCGCCGATAGAACAACAAGAATTAGCAGATTTAATTCCTAATGCTCAACTAGGTTTGCTGAAATCAATTTATGGTCACGATGCTTTTTTAATTGATATAGAAGCCCTGAATGAGCTATTAATTAAATTTCGATAAGCTTTTACACTCTTTCTCATTATTCAACTCGCGCTCGGCTATCAATTCTTAATTCAAAACCTCATCATGAAGGAACGGTTTTTCAACTGCTAAGGGCATGATGAAAAAAGAAATACTTTCATAAGCTTTAGCTGCTTGCAACACTAGTAAATCTTGATATTTTGCAGCGACAATTTGTATACCTATAGGCAAACCATTTTTGGTGCTGACTTTTCACGGGATGTGGAAAAGAAAGAGTGGTTCGCGACATTCCATCGCGAACCACTGTTATTCTTTATTATATTTGGAAGTTTCTTCGACTAAATCTTTTAAACCCTGTTTGAGAGTCTCAATTGAACGATCTAAAGCTTCAATTTTAGTCCTTGCAGTAATTTGTTCAATAGCATCTATGTAGGCAATACTACCAGCCTTACCTAAA
>NZ_JACJSI010000283.1 GCF_014698065.1 Nostoc flagelliforme FACHB-838 | reverse complement strand
CCGAGCGTTGAAATTATTACGCTCGGTGAAATCAGGAATGTTGTTAATGTGGGATAGGGGGTTACATTCCTATGCAATGGTATCTTCAACAGTGTCTCAGGGGTGCGACTATTGAGGGAGAATTCCTGCCAATGTTAAATTCTGCTACACGCGCTAGAGAACGTCTTCTAGTTTGTATTTTGTTACCCTTGCCTTGACCAAAGGAACTGAAAGCCTCCACCCTCCCCAAACTGACGTGCCAGTGCTTTCATCTTCCAGTAAGACAACGATCTTAGTGGCGAAAATATACGGCTGAGAGATCCTCCAAATGAAACAGAGTCCTCTTCAATCGCAGTTTCTTGGTAGATTGTTTGGGGATCAAAAGGTTCACGGTCATTACCGGGTGCTGCTGCTTCGCCCTCACTACCAAGCGCTGCTTCCTGATTCAACACTTTGTAAGCTTTAACCGTCTCAGGCGATAGTTGGTCTGGTGCCACATCTTCTACCGCCTCTGTAACAATAGTCCGTAAAGCATTCCGTGCTGGTTCTGTATCGGCAATTCGCTCTACATATTCCGAGACAATTGACTTAACAAAGTCTTCCTCTGTCTTTGTAATTTACTTAAAAGTGTCCACGGACATCCACGGAATCAAAGTTTTAAAGCTTCAGAAAAATTTCATGGATATTGGCATTCTTGTAGTTCGCTTAATGTAGTGATTTTTTACTTCTGATCGCTCTCATCAAGAAAAGCATCGTTTTGCTCTATGATCGCATTCCTATAAATTAATATGATCATTTTTGCGATCACTACCGACGACAATTAAAACTCAGTTTTAGCGCATTGTGAGAGGCGGTTCATGATTTCTCTATATTGAACAGCAGGAATAAACTTTGTAGAGGTAATCCCATACTCTGCCAGTACCGCCCGGATTTCGCAATCTTGTAGTTTTAGCTCGACTCTGGCGATCGCCCAGAGTCTAGTAGCTTGAGCTTGGCTAATCAATTTATCGAAGATGATTTTCCTGAAATTAAAATCATCGCATCCAGGAAAATTTTCCTAGATTTGCTGTGGCGATCGCAGTTTAGGAACAACTTTGCCCTAGCTTCTTAGATATGCCAAAACTGATATCCATTCTCCTTGGTAAAGTTTTATGGTTTAAGAAAGCAAGTCCCGATAATCTCCTAAGTTACGTGGCAATAGCCGATTAATGAGATCCCTAGCTAACCTCTGAACAGCTTCGTCTTTGCTTTGTAGAACTGCTTTCAGTATGTTATGGCAGTGGGCAGGATAAGTTAAAAACCATTCTCTTGCTTTATTGCTATCAGCCATAACACACAAGCACCGAACAACATCCTGTGGCAGAGTAGACGCTAACCTTTCAAGGGATTCAAAAAAATTACTGGTATGGTGCACTGTTTTGAGTATCTTAAGGACATCCAATAGCTTTGCGATCGCCCATTGATTATCAAACTGACCGGAGGCGAACCACCAACTAAAGTACTTAAGATCGGATGCTTGCTCAAGTGGAAAAGTAGAGTTGTTAGCTTCAGCAATACGCCACTCTATAAGTTTTTGGAGACGCTGGCGCAATTCTTCGTTTAGCTTAAGGTTGCCGTAGAGTAGTTTCCAGCTAATTTGTCGCATAAATTCTTGATGAAGATCCGCGCTAGCATTAGCAAAGAATTTTTGCAGTAAGCCATCAGATTCAGTTATATCTATTTCTTTCCACAAAAATAGACAGACCAAGTGACCAGAAAAAGCTTGACCTGCTTCTGACTGTTGACGAGAGGTAGGATTTCTGACAGATAATTGCTCTATAGCATGATTATATTTTTTTCTTAAAACGCTGAAAATATCAAGAAAGACTTCATTGTGAATATATGCTTCCCAAGCAGCTTCAAACATCCATTGCAACTCTGGAGATTCAGGGAAAATTTGATCGATATTGTCCAATGCCCACTCTGAAGCTAGATTATATAAATGGGGAAACCGATTACCGTAAACCGCACGGATGGCAGACGACGGATCTTGCTGCGGATCGAGGTGCTGCTCCAAAATCTGCTGGACTTGAGGTAAGTCATTGAAATCTTGAGATGTTGGGTTCCCGTTAGCGTCTCGTCTAATCCACAAGGTATAATCAACAACTGCTTGCATTGCTTTGCCCCTCACTGTATTATAAGAGGCTTCGTATGCACTCATATTGCTACCCTGATACTGAGGGGTAAAACCTGGTGTAACCTGTGGGTCATTGATCGTGGATTCCAAGAGTTTCCAAACTTGACTGCCATGAGTTAAGGGTATTTTGTTTGATTCGTTTGCTAAAAGTCCAGCTTTAATCAACTTGATGATCGCATCACAAATTCGACTCCAATCGGAATATCCGCTTGAGGTACTGTTATTACTTATTTCATGCAAGTTTTCGTGCATCCATGTACAGAAATTAATCACAGGCTGCCACGAGAAAAGTGGTTGTTCGCTGGGCGGATTTTCCAAGGCTTTTTTTAGTCCTCGAAGCAGCCAGACCATAAACACTGGATCGAGTTCTTTGAAACTTTCAATTTGACTAACAAAGCTTTCGGGGTTGGGAGTAATTACCTGTTCAGCTAGTTCCCAGGCCAAATCATTCCTAGATTTTTCACGCAAGTTTTCAGATGGCTCCCATTCTCGCAAATAAGTTATTAGCCCATGAATGTTATCTTGAGCCATCTGAACCAATTCAGCCCCTGTTCTAGGGCTATCAGAACCAATCTGCACGGTATAGCTATAACCAAAGTCTACAGAATCAAGAGATATGGGTGCGCCGATTTCCTCAACAAGCTGATCGTAAAGTTGTCTTAACTCTGGGGAAATATAATCACGAATGATTGATAACCAGTCCCGTTGCCAATGCTTAATATAGCTATCCCGTTTCTCTTCTTCTACTTCCAGTGCGAATGGCCCTTCAGCTAGCCACTGAAATATCTGGTTTTGAGCTTCACCTGGAAGGTTCTTGAATTGCTGCTGCAATAGTCGAGCATGTTCGTGTGAGTAATTAAATCTATTTCCAAGCCATTCAAAGCGATCGCGTTCTGTCAAGCGGGCAACGATTATATCTGATGCTTGTTCCGGGAATTGTTGCAGTAAATAGATAGCAACGCGATCAAAGATTCGCCAGTGGTAGCTCTGGAGTTTTTGTAGCAAATCCCTTGCTTTAGTTTTATCTAGCTCTAGAATACGCTTTATAACATCCAAAATGGATGCTATTAAATAGCTCTTGATACCATACGAATTGTCTAGACTTCTGTTTAACCTAGGACTCCAGTAATATGAGTGATCTTCATTAATTTGACCTTCCCTAACAAGAAAAGATGAAAGGCTTAAATAACGCTCCAGTAAATCACAAAGTAGTGTCAAAACTGCATTAGGCTGATGCTCTGATAATATTGGTAGATATTCACTGAGTATTTTGTTGTAATAATGTTCATCGACACGAATGACAGGTCGTCCAAGTGATACAGTATCTAAATTGTTAGGGAGAACTGCAAGAAGTTCACGCGTTAACTCAATGGCTGTGTCGGCTTGATTTCCAAGGGTAAGGTAAACAATTATTTTACCAAATGTATCTGGTAGCTGAACGTCAAGATAGGTTTGTTGTTTAAGCCACCCAATCGCCTGCTTAACCCAAAGGGCTGCTAAGTTAGGCGGCATTTCCAAAGCAGCTTCTGACAAGTCTTCATAGATGCTAATGTTATTGCTGCCCAAATCTAAAAGTTGTTTGCTAATTTTTAAAACAGTTTCAGGCTCGTGAGAAGCAACTTTTATCAAGTACCGAGACTGTGGCCAAGCAGGAAATGAGAAGCTCCCAGAATAGGCGTCAGTTTCCATCCCTGGCGGATTAGCAAAAAAGCCTGCTTTTCGGAGTGGTTTGAGCCATGTAGGGAATTCCAGGTGTTCAAAAAAGTATCCAAGCGCGAAGGCGCTATTAGGTATTTTAAGCCGCAGATAATCAATATCCTGGTTACTCGGTTCAATTTTGATAAATAACTTATCTAGGTTCCCTCGAATTATAGATGCACGAGTTTCAAACTTATCAAGAACTGCATCCAAAAATTCATTGATTTGTCTCCAAAAACTTTCAAAATTCTCATCAATGTTCCTGGGTGGAGCTAAATCGTTACGATGAGCACGCTTATGTAACGCATCTTCATTTTCTTTGCCTGCCAGCTTAAACCAAATCTCGCCAGCAGCAAATGTTTCAGGGATTTCTAGGGCTTTCAATATTGCTACAATTTCGTTCTTTTGAGTGTCATTATTGGATTTTTTTTTACTCTCGGTCTGAACTAAGATCGACCTCAAAACACTGCGGAGAGAACTCTCAGTTTCTCGCAATAGATGTCCCACGATATGGGTTGTAGATTCCAGCGGGTTATCCATTTCTATGAGACGGCAAGCATCTTTATAAAAGGCTGCCGCACCTGGGCCTACCAGGGTATATAATCTGCGATGGATACGCTCATGTTCAGGGTAGCTGAATTTATAGGGTTGCATAAGTTTAAGTAAATTTAATGAGCTTGCGAATATCTACCCGAATGCGATCGCAAGACGTTCTTGGTGAGCTTGGAGAGGAAGAATAAAACAGTTCTCAAAGCAGGTGATTCTCAAATCAGTATTAATACATAATCTAACAAGCTTCTGCGCCCGAACGCCGCAAGTTGGTCAGTTGAGTAGCAAAGGTTATCTGCGTCCTGAGATAGCATCTTGTGTGAGCATTAAGCTTTGTGCCATTGCTTTACTAACGCTAAAACCAGAAAATTTACAACTTTAATTCCAGATTAAAATTCCCGAACAATATCTGGCCCAATTCCTTAAAATCTGACCCAAACAACTGGGATATACTAATCTTCGCCTTCTCACACACAGGAATAATCAACTTTACCAAATGATAAGGTTGATTTTGATTTGTTGTTGAGGCTATCCTCAACGATTCCATGATTCCTCCTAAATATCCCAATAACTTCACATCCTTTTCAATTGCTTGTTCAAACACTAACAAAATCAATTGTAATTTTCGTGTTAACTCGATTGGGATGGGTTTATAACCTAATTGGGGAGTAAGTGCAATTAATTCGCTAATTCCTTGAATATTAACTCGATATTTCTCTATTTCTTCTTCGCCTTTAATTTCCTGTCCTAACCACCCGTAACAACGAGAACAAAATCCCGCAGTTGAAAACCTAGCCATTACAGGTAAACGGACACCACAATGAGGACATTCTTCTATTAATCGCTGTTTGTGAATCAAACAAAGTTCTACATCCTTAAATGACCATGATAATGGTTCATAGATAGTTTTGTTCTCCTGCATCCACTCTTCCCAACAACAAGGACACCAAGCGCGATAGTTCCGAAATAACCCCTTGTCATAAATCATTCCTTTCCAGCTTAAAAGGGACAAAAAGCGTAAATCCTGACGCATTGTTAACTCTTCTAAGACAGTGACTAACTTTCCTGTCATTTCTCGCATTCCGTTGATAGTCGGTTTAGCGTCGCTATTCCCCAATAGGTGACTTAGATTTTTTGCCAATAGCTCAGATTTATCTTCATCTTTGAGGATAAGTGGCGCAATTTCTCCCATAACGAGCTTTTGAGACGTTAAACAATGCGCCTGCGCCAAACGATGGAGATAGCTACTAAGACTTTCTGCGTAGGGAGTTCCCACCGCCACAGGTTCAAGAGAGAATAACCGACTCCGTTGCGGGATTTCTGGAGGTTTGAGGTTCCAATGTTCTGAGTAAATAGTCATCCCTCTGGGATTAACCTAAACGCTGGTACTTTAGTTTTAACAGCTAAATTTTAGGAATTAGTTTCCGATTCACTCTTAACCTCGATGCCGTAATTAACAAAGAGGTCGGAGACAGATATCTCCAAAGCTGCGGCTAACTTAACAATGTTTTTTAACGAAGGGTTACGCTCTCCGGTTTCGATTCCTGAGATGTAGTTGCGATGAAGTCCTGACTTTTCAGCCAGTTCTTCTTGGGATAAATCTAGCTCTCGCCTTCGCCGCCTAATGGCTTTGCCAAAGCGGTACTCAATATTGGAGTGTTTCTGCGTCACAAAACAATACTGAACCAGTATCGCCATTAAATCCATCTACTATAAGTAGACTTTTGCACAATATAAGTGTTATAAAGTTAAGTAGTATAGCATCAGGCAAGCAAGTTCCTAACTTTATGGTCTTATTTTGATAGATTCATAAAATAAAGTGCAAAGTGCTTAGTAAGGAGTATATGAAAGAGCAATTTGAACAATGGGTTGCTCGCCTTCAAATATCCGAGGCAGGGCAAAAAATTATTGAGAAAGTTCGCTCATCTGAGCCATCCCGTCGCGTTGGTGGCGGTAGTAAGAATGTTTCGGGACGCTACCCTAGTCGCAAGATGGGAGTGACGATTCAATTTGAGTCTCATCGGGTTGAACTGCCAATTATCTATCAGTTAGAACACGATAAAGATGTTCTAGAATTCTACGATCAACCACCGCAAATTAAACTTGACTATCAAGCAAGTAACGGACGTAGATTAGGCGTTTTACACACCCCAGATTTCTTTGTCATCCGAACCAATTCGGCTGGTTGGGAAGAATGTAAAACTGAGCATGATTTGAAAAAACTAGCAGAGAAAAACCCCAATCGTTACTTTTACTCTGAAGAAGATAATCAATGGCATTGTCCGCCAGGAGAAGACTATGCTAACCAGTTTGGGCTTTATTACCGCATTCGCTTAGATCGGGAAATAAATTGGGTTCTGCAACGTAATCTGCAATTTTTAGAAGATTATTATCGCTCAGAATTTCTAGTCGTGGAAGAAGCGATCGCTCAATCATTACTTGCAATTGTGTCATCTCAACCAGGAATCACTTTAGCAGAATTACTCAATTGCTCAACAGGAGCTAAATCTGACGATATCTACACCTTAATTATTCAAGAGCAAATCTATATTGATTTAAATGCTACACCACTTGCTGAACCAGAAAGATGTCTAATCTTCCGTGACAAACAAACTGCTAGTGCTTATAGATTAATGGTTGAGCAACCAAGTATAAGTCTTCCGGCTATTTCTCCTGTAGTCAATATTGTTACTGGAACAACTGTTAGTTGGGACGGCAAAGGTTTAAATATCATCCATGTTGGAGAAACAGAGGTTATACTTGGCGCAGAAAATAATCAGTTAATTGAACTCAAAAAAGCTATATTTGAGAATCTGGTTCGCCAAGGAAAAATCACAAGTCTCCAAACACCAGAAAAAACACCTATTAGCACAGAATCTTGGCAGCGATTTTATCAAGCTAGTCCTGAAGACCTAGCCATAGATGGCAAAACTCATAGAGGCTCTTATGACCGAGAATCAAAACTAAAAGCCTTGCACACAGTTAGTGCCTGGTCGAGTGAACATCGTTTAGTTTTGGGACAAACAAAGGTCAGTTCTAAATCAAATGAAATCACTGCAATTCCAGCACTATTGGACATATTAGACATCTCTGGCTGCATCATTACCATTGATGCTTTTGCGTTCACAAAAATCGATTGCCCAAAAAATTATCGCGGCTAATTCTGATTACATTTTGAGCCTCAAAGATAATCATCCAACACTGCACCAACAAG
>NZ_JACJSI010000282.1 GCF_014698065.1 Nostoc flagelliforme FACHB-838 | reverse complement strand
TTGCTTCCAATACACCAGCTTTTATTACAAATACAAGGCATTCGGAATCAGATTCAAATAATACTTATGTACTAGTAATTGGCGCTCGCATTGTGCCAGTTGCGTAAGTCCTGAGTATGTTGCTTTTGTTTGCCACTATAGAACGTTTATAAACATACTTAGGGGTTTCGGTAACATCCATCACTACTGTTTTGGGTGCAAACTACTGAATCAACGATGACTTTTTTCCTTTATTCTGCTGTGTATGGGACATCGCTACCTTTCCGCACCTGGTTAGCATCGAGCCAATTTGCCTAAATTGTTGCTGTAAGTACCTTTTTGTTGGAGCTTGCGGCGATTCTATAAGTAGCATATTTGTATGTTTTAGTACTCGTAGACGTATTTATAGTGTTTTCATGTAAACTTTATGAATTTTTTTATTTTCTACACCAGTATTTCATGTCTTGATTAATTTATACTGTACGATGACAATGAAACAACTGTATTTACTATGCAATTATTTAGCCAACAACTGCAAAATACTTGAAAATCATTTTATAAACATAAAAAATTGTTAATTAAAATATTTTGCTTCTCTGTTAACGGGTAATTTTTATCAATAATAAAAACTCCCTTGTGTTTAATTTATAGGTTATGTAAATTTTAGTTTTAGTCAATTCGTGTATTCAAAGATACTAATTTATTTTGACCATTAACAACGGGTTACTAAAAAATTATTAATCCCTTTTACAAATGATTCTTGGTTAGACGGACGGTGGGTGACAAGATACCCAATTTACAATGTTTGAGTTAACCTGAATTTCTCAGTTGCTCAACATAAAAGAATTTCAGCCTCGTGCAATACGTGTGAGAAGTAAGATTTAAACTAACAATTAAAATGCATATTGATAGTCTGATTTGGCAACATAAAGAAATAATAAAATTATACCACCCTTTATTAATAACTCAAGAAGATTGAAAACTACATGAGAAATGAATTGTCACAGAACTGGATTATTTCTAAATCTTGGTTACGTTTGTTAATGATAATTTTATTAGTAATGGGTGTGTTTTTTCGCTTTGTCAATATTGACAAAAAGCTTTATTGGGGTGATGAAGTTTTTTCATCGTTACGCATATCTGGCTACACGCAGTTAGAAATGAGAAAGCAGTTAAGTAATGGTCGTATTCTCAGCAGAGAAGATTTACTTAAATATCAGTATCCTAATGATGAAAAAGACGTAATTGATACGATTAAGGGGGTTATTATAGAAGACTCGCAGATTTTGCCAGTATACATCTTGATGAGCCGCTTTTGGGTAGAATTATTTGGCAATTCTATAGCAGTGACAAGAAGTTTTTCAGTATTCATGAGTCTGCTCACCTTTCCTTGTCTTTATTGGTTATGTCAAGAATTATTTGAGTCTTCATTAATAGGGTGGATAGCGGTCGGATTGGTAGCCGTTTCACCTATTCATGTCGTGTATGCACAAGAAGCACGAACATACAGTTTATGGATAGTAGCCATCTTAATATCGAGCATAGCACTGCTGCGAGCCATGCGCCTCAAAACAAAAGTTAGTTGGTGCATTTATACAGCAACATTGGTACTAGGGTTTTATACTCATTTGTTTTTTACATTGGTTGCTTTTTCACAGGGAATTTATGTACTTATAATCGAACGCTTCCGATTGAGTAAAACATCTATTTATTACCTGATTTCAGCGCTTACAGGCTTTATAGCTTTTGTACCTTGGATTTGGATTATTATTACTAACCCTCAACCAGAAGCATTAGCTTGGGCGAATATTAAAGAATCATTCTTTGCGTTATCTGCAAGGTGGGTTGGTGTTTTTAGTCGTGCCTTTTTTGATTTGGGTGTTAGCCCTAGCGACCCAGGAAAACTTAAAATTGCCTTAATTCCTTTTATTTTAATTATTTTAGCTCTAATGAGCTACTCAATTTATTTTCTCTGTCGAAAAGCTTATAAAGAAGTTTGGTTATTTGTTTTAACCTTGATTGGTTCTGTAATGCTTCCCTTACTATTAACGGATTTCATGTTTCAAAAGCGATTAGTCACTAATCGATATACGCTTCCCTCCGTTTTAGGTATACAGTTAGCTGTTACTTACCTATTTACCGCTAAGATCAGGTCTACCTCTATTAAGTATTGGCAAAAAAAGCTCTGGTCACTTATAGCGCTTATGGTAATTATGGGCGAAGTTATATCTTGTATCGTTCACTATCAAGCCCCTATTTGGTGGAACCAATTTCCTCGAGACAACCAAGAATATTCTAAAATTGCTAACATTATTAATCAAGGCAATAAACCGCTTATCATTAGTGATGAAGATAACCTACTTCCACAAATCGAAATACTTACTTATTTAGTTGAGCCAAAAGTGCGATTTCAAATTGTCGAAATAAATAAGTTACCAGAGATTACTAATGGTTTTACTGACATATTTTTGTTCTTGCACAAGCCGTCTGACTTCTTGAAAACTGGAATTGAAAAAGTTTATAATTCAAAATTACAGCAGGTAAACCGCTTTCTCTGGAAAATAACAAAACCTAATTAAAAAACTTAGAATTCAGCAATATTTAAGTGGAGGTTTTAGGATTTAGTCCCGCTACTTATTAAATACCATCAAATTTTGAATTTTGTGGGAAACTTGAGAAGAAGTCAGAATTCAGCACCCAGAATTCTGTTTTGTTAAAAATTAATATCAATTAGCGTAAGAACTGGCACAATTAGAACCAAAATATACTTTAATTAAATTCATAATTAAGTATATAGTTATACTGCTGCCGCTTATGTCATCGCCTCTTGAGCGCCCGCTAAAAATTGAAATTAGACTGCCGTCCTCCCATCCTCAGTTATTAGAAGGATTAGATATATGGCTGCGCTTAGGTTTGATATCGGATACCCAAGTTAGGCAGTTATGTCAAGAGTTTTTGGTGTGTACGCTGGCGTTGCAACCCCAGGCTAAAGCTAAAACAAAGGTAGTATTTGCAACTTCCGACCCCGTGCAGCAGTTGCCTGTAGAAGCTTTACAATCTAGTAGCCGTAGACAACCGGAACAAAAACCAGCTAAACCCAACTTTATCAGCACAATGTTGCAGTCTTTGGGGGCAGAACTGAGTGTCCGTTGGCTGCTTTTTCTAGGAGTATTTTTAGTAGTGGTATCCTCTGGGGTACTAGCTGCGAGCCAGTGGGAAAGGTTTCCCGCTTCTGGACAGTATGGAGTTTTATTTGCTTATACTTTGAGTTTCTGGGGGTTAAGTTTTTGGGCAACTAGGCAAAGCAACCTCAGATTAACGGCTCAGACTTTGCTGATTGTCACCCTTTTGTTAGTGCCAGTGAACTTTTGGGCGATGGATAGCTTTCGGTTGTGGCAAAATCCTGTGGATTGGATTGTAGTTGCGATCGCCTGTCCCACTCTCACTGCTATAACTGTTTTACTTTCCAAAAATCGGGCTATTTTTACCAATTTACATACTGGGAAATTGCCTGTAGTAAATATTTTAGGGCTGAGTTATCTGCATTGGGGTTGGCAATTAAGAGGATTTCCCCTAGTTGCCGTTTATATGGCAATGATTGGCACAACTATCATTAGCGTTTATCACAATCTTTCTCAACGATTTAATTCTGGAAACGAGGCAGATGGAAGCGATGTCTACGACGGGCTACGCCTACGCCAGAAGCCAAATATTACTTTATCTACAGCTGTAATTATTTATGCATTGATAGTGCTGCTAATGCGGGCGATTTTTGTTGCCAAAGTAGATGTGACGCAGTTGGGGTTAGCTATTGGCATTTGCGGCTGGTTAGTAACTTGGTTAGCACAGCAGGGAGGGGGCAGGGGGCAGGCGGCAGGGGAAGCAGGAGGAGTAACATTAATATCTTCTTCATCTCCGTCATCGCTGTTACTCTGGGAAAGACTTGGTGGCATTCTACTCTTCCTAGGTTGGTTGGTATCGGTAGTAAATTATCCTTGGCAAGCAATAGCTATAAGTGGTTTGGGTTTGTGGTTTGTGGGAAGTCGCTTGCAGCGGTACAGTTTAAAGTTAGACTTCGCAGCAGTTTTTGTGATCGGTTTACAGACGATTTGGTTAGGTTGGCGATTAGTACCTGATAACTTACAGAAATTGGTGATCGCAACTGCCACTCAACTCACTAATTCTCAAAATGAACCTTGGGCTTTGCTGGGTGTGGCGTTGTTTCCCTACGTAATTTTAATGGTGGCGCTCACAGATGGGCTGCATCGTAGCCAAAAGCGAGAATTGGCTACATTTGGCGAACTACTCACCCTCTTCTTTGGAACTTTTTTAACAATGATCGCTCTTATAAATCCCACATTGCGATCGCTAAATCTGCTATTTTCTACTACCACTCTCGCATTCGTCACTCAACGCCGCTCCCCTTCGCTTCCACTCATATATTTAACTCACATCATGGGGGTGCTGACATTTTGCTCTACCATCAATTGGTTCTTACCAAGCCTGAGTCAACAAGCTTGGGCAAGTCTTTTATTGGCTCTGATGGTTGCAGAATGGGGATTTAGCCTGAGCAATGGATTATGGCGACATAGTGCATGGGACATCGGTTTAGCACTAGCCGCCGCTAGTTTTTTCCTCTTGTGGATAAACGCAGAATCATCTTGGTATGGCATAGCTGATAGGCAAGCTTATTGGGGAGCCTTATGGCTAGTTACACCTTTAACTCTCACGGCTGTTGCCAATGCCACAATTATAAAGCGTCGGACTACTAGCCGTTACTTGAGTGTTTTGACAGTGATAGTTGCCCAATTACTGATTTTCCAGCTACCAGAAACCAGATTAATCGGTTTAGCTATAGGTACTGGATTGATGTTCGTAAATACGCACTATTTGCGAAACCAACCATCTGCGGTAATTACAGAAGGATTTGCTCTGACTTTCATTGGGGCGTTGCTGTGGATAGGTGTGCCTGGTTTACCCCACCTAGCGGTGGCAGGTTGGTTTGTCGCAGGAGCGATCGCAACCTTAAGTTTATGCGTAGCACGGACTGTTTTGAGCCGACGCGGTAACGAATTAGGAGTTATATATGCAGCCGCTAGTGATAAATGGGCGATCGCCTTGTGTGGTTTTGAGTTGTTCACCTTGACACTGCACTCAATATTGATTTACTCAGGGTTTATTAATTCTGGATTTTTGTACTTATCTGCCACTGCAATCACCTTGACAGCCATTGTTTATCGTAGTTGGCGCGAACCAACAAATTGGGCATTTTATGGCATCGGCTGGTGTTTAGAATTGTTGATTACCCAGGCGCTAGGGTTGGGGGAACGCTCAACTGTTAAAATAGCGATCGCAAATATCGCCTTGGGTTTAATTGCTCAACTGATCGGCGAATGGTGGCGGCGACGACATCAATTAGAAAGGCTTCCTAGCAGCCTTCACATTTTGCCATTAATTTATGGTCTATTCAGCGTATTGCTGCGTTTGGACACCTTCACCGACTGGACAGGGTTGTATTCCTTGGGTGTAGCTTTAATTATCATTGGCGTGGGGCGACGGCGCGAGAACTTTAAACCCCTGCTGTACCTAGGAATCATTGGCGTATCCATTTCTGCTTATGAACTTTTGTTCTATCAAATGTTACAAGCTTCAGGAGGAAGATTAGGTGATGGATTAATTGCCATGTCTGCCCTTGGTGCCAGTATTATGTATGCCTACCGCCTTCTGTCGCCTTGGCTAGTCAGCTACTTACGCCTAACTCCCCAAGAACTCAAAGGAATTGCCCATATTCATTGGGCTTGGAGTAGCTGTTTATTAATGGCTGCCATTCCTCTTCCCATTGGAGTTAACCGTTTAGTGGGATTGGCAACTGGAGTATTTTTGATTCGTTATGCCATCTTTCAGGGACGAAATTTGCGTACTTCCCCCAGTATTTTAGGAGGAATCACAATAGTCGAGATGTGGGTTTACATCGGCTTATTAGAGGTAGCCGCCATGAGGGTTTATTGGCGCGAGACAGCAGTCGGAAAATTTTGGGCTGGGCCATTAGTTCCTTGGAATGGTGCGATCGCCTGTGTGGTAGCCTATTTTTTATACATCCTACCTTGGGAAAGCTGGGGTTGGTCTAAAAGACCTTGGCAACAAGCTGCTTACATCACACCACTGATAATTTTATGGGAAACCAGACTGCAAACTTACCCAATTACCTTACTACTCGCAGCTGGATTTTACATCTTCATCGCAAAAGTGGGTGAAAACATCCGTTTTACATATATCAGTGTAGCGTTAGTTGATTGGGCAATTTACCGTTGGTTTAATGAATTGCATCTCACTGATTCTTTGTGGTATGTAACAGCAATTGGATTATCACTACTTTATATTGCTCAAGTAGATACTCAACTGAGGCTACCAGAATACAAAGCAGCTCGCCATATTCTGAGAGTGTTAGGCAGTGGTTTAATTTGTGGATGGGCAATTTTATTTCATCAAGATGCAGCCTGGATACCTGGAATTTTCAGCCTCATCGCCATTTTTGCCGGATTAGCTTTACGAGTCCGGGCTTTTCTCTACATTGGTACAGCCACTTTTTTAATCACTACAATTTATCAATCGGTAATTTTCAGTTTGCAGTACTCTTTCTTAAAATGGGTTGTTGGCTTGCTAGTTGGCATCTTGCTGATTTACATCGCTGCCAACTTTGAAACTCGTCGCGCTCAAATAACTTCCTTAATTCGTAGCGCCATTGATGAATTTCAATCATGGGAATAGAGGCTGGACTTAGTATGATGCAAGCGGATGATAAAATCATCTCGATTCACTGTCATCTATAGGATTTACACAAAAACCCTCCCAAACTCTCATTTCTCCGTGTCCTCTGCGTCCTCTGTGGTTCTTCCATTACCCGTGCGTAAGTTCTAAGCTAAAATTAAGCAAGAGCGATGGCTTTGCCAAAGTTTTCGGCTAAGGCATAGAAGCACAAAACAATGACACGGATTCCATTAACAGAAGCTCAACTTCATTTACCCGAACTGATTGCAAGTCTGCAACCTGGTGAAGAAGTGCAGATTTTTTCCGGCGATGTTTACGACGGGCTACGCCTACGCACTATTGCCAGATTGATTGGCGAACTCCAGCCAGCTAGTGCAATCGGAACCCTAATCATTCTTTCCAAAGATGAAACCCACTTGGAAGACTTTCACGATTACATACCGTGAAGCTTCTGCTCGATACTCAGGCATTCCTCTGGTTTGTACTCAACGATTGTGCCCTCAGTCAAGTCGCCTGTGATTTGGTTGTCGATCCCCTGAATGATATCTTACTCAGTCCTGCTTCCTATTGGGAAATTGCCATTAAAGTTAGTATTGGTAAGTATCAAATTCCTGGAAATTTTGAAACATGGATGGAGCATCAAATCCATGTTAACGAGTTGGAAATATTACCGATTAAAGTTTCTCATACAGCCGCGATTGTGACTCTGCGATTCCATCATAAAGATCCTTTTGATCGGCTTTTAGTTGCCCAAGCACTCACAGAAAAGATCCCGATCATTAGCGTGGATGCAGTGCTAGACAATTATGCAGTTACTCGCTATTGGTAAAAATCGTCCTACCCTGCGGGAAGCCGCTCAATACGGTTCGGTTAAGCCCAAAATCAGGTAAGGTGAGGGTTATTCCCTGAATGCACTGATGTTGAATGCAACTCAAAGAATTCTCACTGATCTCACCTGTAGTCGAATCA
>NZ_JACJSI010000281.1 GCF_014698065.1 Nostoc flagelliforme FACHB-838 | reverse complement strand
ACAAGAAAATTTGACGTTGATAGAGCAAAGCTTAGAGCGGATGGAAAAAAAAGTGCTTTCCCACCACATGCAGTCAACCTGAAACACCTGATAGCTAAGGGTTTATCTGCGACACTAGCTTATAACTTAAATTTCTAATAAGTAGATCAAAGTGTGGTCGCCTAAGTCGTTGCAGCTTTCTTGTGTTGTAACTTACGATTATCACCCCGAATAACTTCACACAGGAACAATCATGTGCGATGGCGTACCCGTCCACCTTCTTGTGATCGCTAAGGTGAAGTGCGCTATTTATCCAGCGATAGCCGTTCGCGCTAGCGTATCCTTTGGAGAAGGCTTAACGCGGATTTCTCACAAAAGCTGAAAAAAGGGGATCAAAAGCTGGGAAATGTATATATAGAAAGCGTTTCAGCACTTGTAGAGCATGACCCCAGCTTCAACAGATCGTATACCAAAACAGTTCAGATTTGAACAGCCAAAGTCACCTCCAGTCGTAGTTAATTTCCAGGGTGGGCAAGTAACATCTGATGCAGGTTTAAGCTTAATTGCTGAAATAGATAGAAAACTGCGAATCACATCACAGTTTGCACTATGTTTCCAAGATTACCGAAAGCCTTATCGAATTGATCATTCAATAGAAAACTTAATTAAACAACGAATCTACGGGTTGGTCATGGGATACAAAGACTTAAATGACCATGAAGAATTACGCCATTATCCGATGTTTACTCTATCATTAGGAAAAAGAATTGGAGTACAAGATAAGCCTGCAACATTAGCAGGGAAGAGTACATTAAATAGGCTGGAATATTATCCCCAAGATGTAGAACAAGGATCTGACAGTCGTTATCATAAAATTGGACATTCTTCAGAAGAAATTGAAAGCCTATTTGTAAATATATTTCTAAAATCTTACTCAAAAGAACCACGAAAAATTATTTTGGACTTAGATGTAACTGATGATTTAGTACACGGCAATCAGGAGCAAGTTTTCTTCAATACCTAACTATGTCGATGCCTACTACAACCGGGGAATTGTCCGCTCTGCATCTGGAGACAAACAAGGAGCTGTCGCCGATTACAACCAAGCTATCAAGATTAATCCCAACTATGCCAATGCCTACTACAACAGGGGGAATGCCCGCTCTGCATCTGGAGACAAACAAGGAGCTATCACCGATTACAACCAAGCCATCAGGATTAATCCTAATTTCGCTTTGGCCTACTACAACCGGGGAGTTGTCCGCTCTCTCTGACTTGGGAGACAAACAAGGGGCGTTCGCCGATTACAACCAAGCCATCAAGATTAATCCCAACTATGTCGATGCCTACTACAACCGGGGAAATACCCGCTCTGCATCTGGAGACAAACAAGGAGCTATCGCCGATTACAACTAAGCCATCAAGATTAATCCCAATTATGCCGATGCCTACGGCAACCGGGGATTTATCCGCTCTGACTTAGGAGACAAACAAGGAGCGCTTGCAGACTTACAAAAAGCAGCTAACCTCTTTCAAAAACAAGGAAATAAAAATTCATATCAAAAAGCGATGGAATTGATCCAAAAGCTTCAGCAGTAGTGGATATTTAAAATTGCGAAAATTCCAGAACCAATAGAACCGAACTACATTCCAGTGCGCGATAACGCAAAAGTCCAATCCGTGGGGAAATCAAGTTGGCAGATTTCCGATATTTGGCGGGATATTCCTGTGGATGATTTTTGTAGTTAATAGTAGCCAGAAGCAAGTGCCCAGTGTAACCAAGCGCTTCTGAGATCAAGTTCAAGATTAATGTTCATTCTCATACATACCATGCCAAAATGCGGTATTCTAGCGTCTTACTGTTTGAGGCACATCTAAATTACTTTTGTATTAACAATTCTAAAGCGTACCTTGTAACGAATCCATAAAATCCGTTGAGGAGATTCTATAGTGATCTCAGGATCTACTTCTCCACCAGGTGCAGCGCCGTAGGCAGTACCAAAACGCATAGAATCACCGAACCAGTCTTCATCGCCATAGACACCTGAATTGCGTTTAACTGTCGATAATTCTTCTATATAAAAAATGCCAGCAAGCTCAACATTTGCTTCTGTGGCTAAAACCGTAGCTTTTGCTTTTGCTTGCCTAATTGCCAGTTGTAAAGCCTGTTGTACGGCAGCTTCGTCAGCACTAAAGATTGGCTGACGCATATTCATTTGTATAACTTCGCGTTGACTACTTTTAACTTCTTCTATTGAATTTAATGCCTGAGATAAAATATCTATATTCTCTGTCTGAAGAATGATTTGTACTGATGCTTCTTGACCAACTTTTTTCTTATACCAAGGGCGTGTCAAATTTGTTCCACCATCGAAAATTTCGTTTTGCTTCAAACCAAATTTCAGTAAATGGTTAATGCACCGTTCTCTCAAGCGCATAACTTCATTTAAAGCTGTGTCTTCTTTAGCAGCCCTTACTTCTAATACTAGAGATAATACGTATTTTTCTATCTTCTCTGTATACTTTCCCTCAGAAATAACTTCAATATAAAAAGTAGATTCGTTCATAAACTAACTCTAAAATAAAATTTCTCTATACAAAATTATGCTCGGTTATATATCATCTTCTCTCATTACAGATGCGATCGCCTGATTTGCTTAATTACCTGGAACTAAGTAAAGTAGTCAAAGGTCATGGCTGATCTGCTGAAAGCGAGGTTCAAAATGGATACACCATGAGGTTAAGGATTTTACGGACTCTCCGCGCAATCTGGCTGCTTGTGGCGAGTAAACAACGCACCACAGGAAAATTGCAATTGCTGACAACGGCTGCAAGAGTCAAAGAAGCCCACCTATAAAAAAAACTGCCCTGGGGCATGACCAGAGCAGCGTTTCTCTAAAGGGGGAATTAAATAAAGGACTTTTAAAATCTTGTCCATGTTTTACATATAATTCGTTCGCTATATAATACTCTTCAGTTCAAGTTTTGTACTTTATGCAAAAAGAGCGAAAAACTTTTAAAGCTGCACTATACAAGGATTAGACGCAATAAACCAAGACCAATACAACACCCTTGCCTGAATGCGTGTTAACCAATGGTTATCAAAATTTGGCCAAACAAACATAAATCCACTGGGCACGGAAACAACGGCTTATCGTGTGCAGATATTACCTTGTTGTGTTCCCTTGAAGACTGGGGATTTCTGCCATAGGTACATCGTTAGACGGGAAGTGACAAGGCGTTCGTCCTTGACGTTGCCGCAGGCATCGCTGCCGGAATTGTGTGGTGGAGAAGTTGGGCTAGTGACTGACCAAATGTCCACAAATAAGACACAAAATGATTCTAAACTTGCACAATTAAGTAATGGTATCGGTCAGCCCGATACCTTAACTACTACTATACTTGTTGAAAAATCTTACACTCGTACTGCTACCGAGTCAATCACGTCACAAACCAGCAGTAACAACGGTACAGCGACCCAAACCAGCGTCCTGGCAAGGGAACAGTCTACAGTTAAATCCTTGTGTACTGACAATGGCAGTATTTTATTCCAGTCAAATCTACTACTAAATACTTGACCATTCCCGAACTGATTGGTGGGGTTAAGAGCTACGACTATCTTCCTCCTGGCTGGAAGAACGTTGAGGCGATCGCAGATGTTGATAAATATGAAAATCTTATGGTTTAGCTAAGGAACTTAAGCTAAACCATAAGATGATTTCCTTAGCAATTAATTCATTGGTCTGTTTCGGCGAGGCTTTTCTAAGGACTCTTAGTTTTTTCTAGCATTTTAAAAATGTGTTTCTCGCCGGGGAATATATCAAGCTCTATTTTGATGGACTGTCTTGATTGTTCATCATTCCCGGCATATTGTTCATCATTCCTGGCATTTTATTCATCATTGTTTGGCAACACTTACATCCAGTTTGGTATGCCATTGCTGCACCTGCAATGATCGGGTTAAGCAACCAACCAAAAATAGGGAACAGAATACCGGCGGCAATTGGAATGCCGGCAACGTTGTAAATGAAAGCAAAAAATAGGTTTTGACGAATGTTGCGAATCGTAGCCCGGCTGAGTTGAATGGCAGTGACAATGCTTCGCAAGTCATTAGAGATGAGTGTGATGTCACTAGGACTTAGTTGGCTATATGCCGATGAAAATTTGTTTTCCGGCTCTAGAAGGTTTGGAGTGGAAGATTGTCACTGGCTCAGACCCAAAAAACATCGCTTGGTCTTACCACAATGGTGGACATTGGCCTGTTTTACTTTGGCTACTGGTAGCCGCTGCTTTGAAAAGCGGTAGAGATTCACTTGCTCACAAAGCTATTGAATTAGCTCAAAACCGCCTCAGTCAAGACCAATGGCCAGAATACTACGATGGCAGGCACGGTCGATTAATTGGAAAGGAAGCTCGCAGATATCAAACTTGGACTATTTCAGGTTTTTTAATCGCAACAGAAATACTAGCCAATCAGGAGCATTTAGCTTTAATTAGTTTTAATAAAGATCCGCAGATAATTAGCTGTGTAAGCTAAGACAATTCTTATACGCCCTTGTGCATATATCCCAAGTATAAGATAGCAACAAATATTTCATCCAACATGAGAAACAGTTGTGCAGCTAGATATATATGCCTTAAATCTCACTTCCCGGCAGCAGCAACTGGGGATTGTCAACCCAATTCGCAATTGTGAATTCGCTTTTTCGCCCTAATAAAAATTGCGTTAGCGGAACGGGCGTTAGCAAGAGTGCGAATTGTTTGGTCAAAGCCCTACCTCTAATGTTTACGTATTATCACATTTAGAGGCTTAAAATTATACCAAGCAGGTTCTTATTCAAATGGAAAAAATAGAGTTGAATTCTCAATGCAGCCCAACTATTTAGCAAAAATAACTCAACTGCATTGCCTGAATATAAGACTATCCAGCCAAACTCTCGACACTCAAAGGAACCATATCCCCATTCCTGGTCAGCCCTAGCAACATCGGTTCTTGGGATTGAATTAGTTGACCTGTGAGTACACAGCGTTCTTCTTGTTGAGCAGTGGCAGCGATGCTAGCTCGTATGTCGGTTCGGGAAAATCGAGGCTTCCATTCACCTGATTTTTGCTGAACATAATTCCAAAGGACATCTCGAATCAAAGCTTGATATCCCTGATTACCAGCTATTTCTCTAAGCTTATCTTTGAGTTCTCGCTCTAAGCGGATGCTGGTAACTTCCATATCAGTGGTTGGGGTGCGAACGCTCGTATGCATTACTATTTCTCCTTGAAGGTATAGACAAAATATAGGACTAGTATTTGATTTTTGAAAAAGATACGAGAGATTTGAAAAGTTCACAACCCCTCTATCCGGCAGTCCAATGCCAATCAAGCCCAAGCGGAAAAAACGCCAAGGCAGCTAGCTAGCTGGGACTTTTCGCACTTATCCCCCCCTTACAGTCGTCATTCTGGCGAATGTATACTGTAAGCCGAGCCACTACTTTGAGAACACATAAATAACTATAGATTAAATCAATTTTTATTGATATAGCTTAAGTCAGGCAAATTCGATAATTGTTTGTGAAAATAAAAATATTAAAGAGAAACAGCCCCTTAAAATCATTCTGTTCCCTATCTGAAGGAATATTTTAAGCTGCTATAAGCTCATCGTCATTCATTTTTCCAGAATAATTCGCTTGTATTAAGGGCTACCCTACGAGTTCTGCTCTCGCAGTACAGAGGGAGCTTTTATGCAACTTAAATGCCAATTAGCTTATGACTCTTTTGAAAGCGAAAGCTAATGATTGTTTTTTGGTAGATCAACATTTAAACTAAATTAGATTTACAACAGCTTTCAAACGCTTTAAGCGTTGATTCTGTTCTGACCACTTTTTACAAGCATCTTTAACGATTTTTATCTCTGAGGGCGATAAAAGCTCATCCCCTTGGCCAGAAGTTATAATTTTAGCTGCTATAACCGCTTTTTCATACTCCACACCGTACTTAACCAGTTCTGTGCAAAATATTTTTTCTCTTTCTTCTATTGATGTAAAGTAACTACTTGGCATTGTTCAACAGATAATATAAGTCTTATTTCGAAACTACATCAACAAAAATAAGTTTCCGTTTCAAATCCTGCGAATTCTATAAATTTATGGCTTATACCTAGAGATACTTAAATAAAGATAGTTAATTTGCATCCATAGGGATAAGACGCTGTGAGGGTTTGAGAGCATCAGCCAACAAAATATTAAAATATAATTAAAGATTTTTCAAAGTAAGCGAGAAACAAACAAGTGGTTGTATCCAGGTAAGGAGTTGCCTCTGGTTATTCCTGAACAAATGCTTACCTCTACAAACCAGAATTAAGAATTTTAGATATTGTAATACACACTTGACGCTTCATCTTACTGTTGCAATTATGTCTTCTACAGTCCACAAGACCTCTTGCAACAATTGCAGGCTGTAGAAAACCCTTTTACAAAGGGCAGTGATTCTCACAAAAATACTCTACCGAGTTATTCACATCGATAGAGTATATAATTCAATCTGGATATTTGAGAAATTTCTCACCACAATAGTACATTAGCACTAGCACGAGTTTTGGGTTTTCATAAGCTTTTTCATTGAGAAAGTTTTTGTAACAATAGCGTTACACTTGATTGAGTAGCATTTTGTCATCACGTTGCCAACGCACAGATTGAGAGGAAGCAAGGGCATGACTATTGGCGTTTGGGTTCTCGGAGATCAACTTTGGGCTAGGCAGTCAGCGCTAGAAAGTTGCCTACAAAAACACCAACAGACTCCTGTGATTTTTATCGAATCTCTTGCTCATGCAGGGCAACTTCCTTATCACTTGCAAAAACTGGTATTGGTCTGGTCAGCCATGCGTCACTTTGCTGCCGAATTGCGATCGCTCGGCTGGGCAGTAACATACGCTCAAAGCCAGGACTTCAACACGCCTTTACTCCAATGGATTGAGCAATACCAAATTACCGAACTGCGGGTGATGACTCCAACAGATCGCCCTTTTGCTGTGTTGATTCAAAACCTAAAACTGACAATTCAAGTCACTTTTACACCCAATAATCGCTTCATCTGGAGTGACCAAGAGTTTCAACAATGAACTTCAAAAAATCCGCTCTCTGGCTTCTAATTGGCACACTACACAATCAGAAACCGTTAACTAATAGCGGGAGCCAGTAGCGGTATCGGTGAAGCTACCGCTCGGTTCTTAGCCGCTAAAGGAGCCAAGGTTGTCTTAGGTGCTCGCCGCATCGAAAATCTCCAGACGATCGCTGCTGAGATTCAAGCTGCTGGTGGAGCGGTTCGCTTTACTGCTCTGGATGTTACACAAAAGGAACAATTAATCGAGTTTCTCCAATTTGCACAAACACAATTCGGGCGCGTAGACGTTCTGGTCAATAATGCGGGCTTAATGCCGTTGTCTTTGATCGAACAGTTAAAGGTGGAAGAATGGGACAAAATGATTGACGTGAACCTCAAAGGGGTGTTGTATGGGATTGCAGCGGCGTTACCCATTTTTCAAGCTCAAAACTCTGGCCATTTTGTCAACATTACATCAATCGCTGATCGATGGGTCGGGCCTACTGCCACAATTTACTGCGCCACCAAGCACGCCGTGCGGGTGATTTCGGAAGGACTTAGGCAAGAAGTCGGTAGCAACATCCGAGTGACCATCATCGCCCCAGGCGCAACTGAATCAGAACTGCCCAATACAATCTCTGACCCGGAAATGAA
>NZ_JACJSI010000280.1 GCF_014698065.1 Nostoc flagelliforme FACHB-838 | reverse complement strand
TATCAGTATCCAACACTTGCGATAAAAACACCCACAACGTTATTAATGGGTCAAATAATCGCTTTTTATATTTGATTTTTAGCTCAGATATGGCTTGTTTAATTACAGATTCTAGTCCTTATCCTGCATAGCTTATAGCTTTTCTTAGTGCCATTCCCCTTTGCCCTTTGCCCTTTCCCCTTTTCCCTAATTATTTATTCACCAATCCCCAATTAAATCTATGAGACCCACAATCTCAATCCCCCAACACGCTTGGCTACCCTCGCTTTGATTTGGAACAGCGCACAAACCAAGGCATCATTCTGGGGCTTTATTACTACCCCTCTGGTACAGAATTGGCTGAACAATTCGGTGGTGGCTGGCGTTATGCGCTGATGCCTAATAAAAACTCTGATGAAATATCGTACTTGAAAGAGGATCAAATCCAACCGCTCACACCAGAAAAATTATTCCAGCAAATTAACGCAGAGATCGACTTTTATCAACAGCAAATAAGCATTCTCAACCGACAGTTAACCGTATTAACTCAAGGTGCAAACAATGGCTAATTCTACAGACAAGTTTGACCGTAGGGCTAATCATTCGCTTTGCTCAAATTCAAAATTATTAATTCAAAATTCAAAATTGAAGAAGAAATTAATTTTGCATTTTTAATTTTGCATTTTTAATTCTTTTGGTGATTGTGTTCCTCTGCACCGTTTGCAATTCCAATTCTCGGATTCAGTTATTCAAACTCTGCTGGATAAGGAACTGGTGCAAGTACAGAACACGGGACGCGGTTTTTTGTTGGAAATTGCCGAGGATTTTTAAGTTATTAATTCCAGGGGACGCAATCATGAAACTTTACGCGAAAACCATTCCACAAACTTTACCCAATTGGGTAAGCACTATTACAACGTGTGCAGATTTATTTGAGGTTGAAATCAACGATGAACATCCTAATTTTCAATCTCTGCTTGAAGAGTTAGCCACGGAGATTGAGCCAGGAACATTCGGTGTGAAAGCTCAGGATTTATGTTCCAGACTCGGCTTTGATTTGTCTAGCCCCAATCTCTACCAATTACTTGAACAAGCCCAGACTCTGGTATCTAAAATTGCTACGCACCCAGACTACAAACAACTACTAGACAAGGGATATCAACCGGATTTAAACATTGCTGATGCTAGCACTGCGTTGACTTATCTGCAATGGGAGTTAGACCGCAATCAAGAATCTTCTCTCTAGTAAAAAAGCGTTCACCTGAATGAGTGCCGCTTATTCAAGTGAACGCACGGAAGTTTTTCTCCCGCTACAGAATTCCCATTATACACAGAACACTAATCAATGAAACTTAACCGAGGTGAAACATGATTACTGAAATTAAACTAGGTTTATGCAACCCTCCCGAACCCCCACTGACTCCACCAAAACTTAGCGTAGTTTCTCAACCAGTACACCCACAGGATTTGCGAGTTAAAAATATTCGCACCTTGCTTGATTATCCGCTTGATTTGGTCAAAGAGTGGTTGCAATTCCAGGATGTTGACCGCCCAAGTTTACTTGATATTAACCAAATTAATGAACTAATCAAAACCATGTGTTTGGCTTGGGCTTCAAACAAGTGTGAATATCCCAATCATGCTGAGTCTTCGTATCAACATCTTGTTGTTGATGCTGTTGCTAGCGGTGCTGATGAGTTAACAGCAATCAGTGCATGGATGCAACATTTACAACTGGTAAAGACTGGAGCAGTGTAAATCGAAATTTAGGATTCAGAAGAAGTTTTATTTCTGAATCCTGAATTAATCAAATAGGAATTAACCATGAAAGTCATCGTTACAGTAGTTGAAAAAATCACAAGTGAAGCGCACATCGATATCCCTGATGGGCTGAATCAATCCGCAATTAAGCAGCACATAGTAGACCGCTACAACACTGGGGAAATGTCCACAGATATGAACATCTTTCAAGTGGATTTTGAATCTATTAGCGCTCGAATTGTAGCAGAACAATCTTCTACTAAAGCTGCATAAATATAGGAGGTAATCAGATGCATACAAAATGGACTGATGAGGAACTCGCAATCATTGAAGCTAAGGCTGAACTTTATAACCCTAAACAAATAGCCTCAATCTTAAAAAGACATGGCTATTTCCGTACTCCAATTGCTATCGCTACTAAACTTTGGGCTTTGGGTTATTCTACAAGCCCCTTTCTCGATAACTATAGTAGTGCTGAAATCGCCCGTGTTCTGTGTGTGCATTCCACCACCGTTTCTGGTTGGGTGCGCCGTGGTTGGCTGAAAACTAGTCGCCGTTCTTCTAAGCGTTATCAAGTCCGTAGATGGCATCTTAAAAACTTTTTTGACAATCCCCCACAACATTTAAAAAAGCGTATTGCCTCTATTGACTCCGAAGCCATTAATTACTTATTGGGGAGAAAAGCATGATTGACCACATTAACGCGCTGAAAACAAGTTGGTATCTCTCCCCACCCTGGGGCAAAAAAATTCCACCCGTTGAGGTGAATTTACTGGAAAGAGTTTATCTGAGAACCACAAGAACATTCGGCTATTGCTGCGGTATGCAATGGAAACACGAATGTTGGATTTATTCAATTGATTGTGGAAAAGAAATACTCCACGCCACACAAAACCAAATCATCGGGACTGGAGAGTTAGAAGCCATCAAAGTGCAAAAACCTGCTTTCGTTCTGGGCGAAAGAGTGATGCTCTGTTCTCACGATAAAGGAACAAAGCAACGGCTGATTTTGGGGGTTGGGCTTGTGAATAACTCTTGGTTTTACGTCGTCGAATTGGTGTCGCCAACCTTAACTCAATCACGAACTATATCGAATCGCTTCTCACTGATTGGTGAAAAAAGTTTGGTGCGTGTGAATGTTTAAAGTTTTGAGATTTACTTAGGAGTCGAGCAACATGAATTTACCTTTAAATCAAAGTGTTTTAGTCGAGTCTCCATCATTAAGAACTTCTGCACTTTCTAACCTAGATAATTCACGCGCAGAAGTTGTTCTCAGCAAAGCAAAGGCAATAGTGTTCGCTGTATGGAATGGTAGCGGCTGGGCAACTACTGCACAAATAGCGGAATATTTTTCAGTTACAGAGTCCGCAGTCAAAGAACTAACAAGAGTAAATCAATCTGAATTCCAAACCCAAGAAACTAAAACCTTTACAGGCATTGACTTACGTGATGCTCGACAGACACTCTGTCTACCATCTAGAACTTCCCAAGTTAGGGTTTTTTCGGCTTTGGGTGCGTTAAGGATCGCAATGATCTTGCAGCAATCTCAAGTAGCAGCGCAAGTTAGAACCATCATTTTAGATTTGGTTGCAGCTGTTCCAAGTGTTACTGCCCAAACTCCTGTACCTGCCTCTGCCCTCCCACCTGTTGAACAACGCCTACAAACTTTAGTCGAGGCGATGAGAACTTTAGCCCAACTTACAGGTGGCAGACTCAATCCATACATGGAACAGCATTTTCAAGACTTCGCTGCTAATCTCCTAGCCCAACACAATCAACAAGCACTTTCCGGTAGCCAACAGAAATGGATGGGTGTGGTCAATTTTGCAGAGAACGAACTGGGTAAGAAAGTCCCCCTTAACGGTTCGCATTATCGCGGTCATCTCGGTACTTGGGTTCGCACCTTTTACCCACAACTGGGAGAGCGTCAGGAAATGCGGCTGGTTAACGGCACTCAGCAGCCAGTTTACGTTTACGCCTGCCATGACCCAATTGTTGCAGATGGTCTCACCAAGGCAATTGAGGAGTTTTTTGCTCACCCAAACCCGACTGCTGCGCTAAGAATTGCGGGGGCTTTTGCTACCAAGAAGCCACGGGTGTTGGTCAAAAAATGAAAGCGTTCGCACTCCTTAGTCAAAGGCGATGGCTGCGCCAACGCCAGAGGCGAATGCCTGGTTGTATATGTGATCAGTGCTGGCTTTATGGTATCAGTTTTCGCTCCATCACTCGAACCATCAAAAATTACAATCTTCGTTTTATGCAACAGCTAAATTTATTCGCTGAATCAACCCCAGTTTTACCTATTACCTACTACCCCGATTTCTTAAGTCTTGAACAAGCTAACTCGCTCTACCAACACTGCTTGAAACTGGAGTGGCAGCAGAATCAAATCAGGATCGCGGGTAAAACAATGCCCGTTCCCCGCCTGGAGTGCATTTATGGTGATGCCGGATGTGATTACCTTTACTCAAAGTGCGTGTTTTTGAAACCAGTGACTTGGACAGACAATCTGGCTAAGTTACGCGACTCTATTACTAAATTGACTAGCTACAAGTTCCGCATAGTCATTGGCAATCAGTACCGCAGTGGTACCGATTCAATTGGCTGGCATTCCGACAACGAGCCATCGATGGGATTCAACCCAGTGATTGCATCAGTCAGCTTGGGGTCATGTCGCAAATTCCAAATCAAACCGAGAAATGGCAAACCAACAGACTTCTGGCTGGAACACGGCAGTTTGCTTGTGATGCACCCAGGCTGTCAGTCCACACATCTGCATCAAGTTCCCAAGACTAACAAAGTGGTTAGCACACGTATTAATCTCACATTCCGACCACATACAGCCAGAAGCAGATAATTCTGATTTTTTCAATCTGAGCAGATAAACAATAGCACTTCAAAAAAGCTGTCAACCCTGATTCTATATCAGATTCACTGGCTGACAGCATCAATTTTCGTGCAATTGATTTTTTCTAAGTCATCTACAATCACAAATTCTTAGTTTGTTTGTACTATCTTATTCCCTCAAAAAGGAGTCAGATCATGGGAGAAGCAAAACGTCGTCGGTTATTAGATCCTAATTATGGCTTACCTAAAATACCCAATATTTCTGAACCAACCTCAAAAGAAGTTTTCAAAAACCAAACTGATTCCAAAACTGTACTTAAAAATCCCTTCATCAATTCTCATTATGAATTACCAAAGCATTATCTAAATTTACGTGACTCCTCGAACCAAAATGATGCTGTTCATTTGAGCCACACAATTGATATACATCAGAATCCGAACAGTGAATTAGCTCCCAACCACTGGCATGAATGGGTAGTTAATTCCGCCGTTGACCCCAAACTCACTGCCCTAAATGTCCGCTCTTTAAATGGTTCGGAAGTATACGAATACCTTTTATACGCTCTGCCCCAAACTGCCAGACGCAACGATGGGCGATTGCGTGATGGGTATTTGAAAAGATATGCCCACGTAGAGTCGGGCGCATGGTGGGTTAATGGACTCGACCCGCTCAATAATTGGCTACCGATGGACTGGGGACGGATGAAACCTGATTGTCCTCGTTTGGAATGGGACAAGACAACTCAAGAACAAACCCAAAAGCCCGTTAAATATGAATCACCACCCAAAACTCCCAACCGAGTTACATATCTGAGAGTCCCTCTGCACATTTGGCGAGTAATAGCCCTACGCTATGACGTGCCGACGCCAGAACATATTACTGTTACAGAAGTTGGTGAAGCATTAGGGTTTTGGGCTTGGGTCATGGCACACCCCGAAATCCCTGTATGCCTCACGGAGGGCGAGAAGAAGGCTGCTTGTCTCCTAACTTTGGGGTATGTAGCCATCGCACTCCCTGGAATCTGGAACGGTCGCGTGGGCAAGGAAGACTTGGAATACCTGCACCCCGATTTAGTCCCAGTGGCTCAACACAAGCGTAAATTCATCATTCTCTTCGACTACGAAACCAAACCCAAAACCAAACAGCAGGTTTTTGCTGCTACTCGTCGCACCTGTCAAGTCATTCTCCAACTTGCCTGCCAATGCGAAGTGGCGCTACTCCCTGGCCCCGAAAAAGGAATTGACGATTGGGTTGTAGCTTTGGGTAAAAAGGCAGACAAAGCAGTGTCCACGATGATTGCTGATGCCTTGAGAATCAGCGAGTTAAACCAAAGATTTTTCGTAAATCGTGCCAGGGGACTTCACAAATTCAAACCTAATATTGTCGTTAATACCCGCTATCTTTCCACAGTCATCCGCTCCCTGCCTCAGTCGGGGTTAGTTGGTTTGGCTTCTGACATGGGGACTGGCAAGACCGAAATCTTGGCCATGATTAGAAAAGATAACCCAGACTTGAGCTTTTTGAACAACGGGCATCGGGTTACTTTGCTCAAAAATCTCAGCGATCGCTTGCAAACAGCAATGTACTCTGCGATTTCTTGCGGCGATTGGGCTAAAGCTAAAGCACTGAGTATCACTGTAGACTCATTGTATAAGATGGCGAATGATTTACAGGCTTATGACATCTTATTTATAGATGAAGCCTGCCCGTATCTTGCTCACTTGCTCAAGTCCAAAACCTGCAAGGAACACCGGGGGGCTATTCTGGAAGTGCTGGAGTATCTGGTTTACAATGCCAAGCTGGTAGTGTTGGCAGATGCTCACCTGGATGATTTGACCATTGAGTTCTTCATGCGAATGCGATCGGCGGATGAAAAACCCTACATCATCAAAAACGAATATCGTTCAGGTGGTCGTCAAACTTATTGGTACGAGGGGAAAAACAGTAGCGCAATCGTTGCCGAGTTCCACGCTCAGTTGATGCTGGGTAAAAAGTTGATGATGGTCAGCGACAGTAAGCGGTTTATCAAGAAATTGGAACGCGCTTTGAATGACGGGACATTGATAGATGATAGCGACGAAACACCCGAATCAGCCGAAGACCGCAAGTTACGGGTGTGGGCTATTCATTCGGAAAACAGTGGTAGTGAGGAAAATGTGATTTTCATCAGGGAGATTAACATTGCCATTAAGGATATTGACGCTTTTTTAATTACTCCCAGTCTCGCTACAGGGGTTGACATTTCCACTTATCATTTTGATGCTGTGTTTGGTGTGTTTCATGCTGTTTCACAGTCGGCTACAGAATGCGCTCAACAGTTATGGCGGTATCGTCCTGATGTTCCCATCTATGTTTGGGTGGCCCCACGTCCTCCCTTTGGTTACGCCGAAACTAATGCCCGTCGCATCAAGGAAAAGATTCTCCAGAAAAACGAGATGACCGCTTTTCTAATTCGCATTAACCGCGAGACAGGGAAACGTGGGGCAGAGAAAGACTGGGCGTTGGATGCTAGCTGTCAGATTGAAGCGCAAAGGAATTGGTCGATTAATAATCTTCGTTTTGATCTGCGATCGCTATTGGAGGAAATGGGGAATACGATTATTCCTTTGAGCGACGGTGGTGATGAAGCGACTTCGCGGTGGATGAAAGCGGTGGGTATCGCCATCGATGAGGAGCATTACCGTAAAGTTGCCAATGCTAAAGATATTGACAGAAGGGCTTACAACAGCAGGCAGCATAAGGATTATCTCAAGCCGGAGGAGGTTTTGGAGTGTGAGAAGTTCCGTATTCAGGACACTTATGGGATAAGTATAACCCCGGAACTGGTTGAGAAAGATGACTCTGGACGCTTAATTAAGAAGATTGTCGCACTGGAGGCGATATTGGCAGCGCCTGGAGAAATGGTCACTGATGATCAGGGACGGGAGTTTGTTCCACCGCCCTCTGTGGTTGCCGAACGCGATAAATCGGAACGGGAGCGATTAGCAATTTGCACTGACTGGAGCAATCATTCTACTGCGTGGTTAATGCGTCATCGGCTCGGACTTAGGGCTGTGCTGTTGGATCTGATGGCTGGGGTTGAGATTAAAGGCGACGAGGCAATGATTCAGGCTTTGGCTGAGTTCTCTAAGCGCAATGC